>CAIOZU010000052.1 GCA_903862885.1 uncultured Pseudomonadota bacterium | reverse complement strand
GCTCATTTCCAGCCAAATCTTGCCGGCACTCAAGCCCGCTAGGATGCCGTCTGGGCTTTCCATAACCGCCGCTGTGGCCGCGGGGGAAGGCAGGCAGGTAATGACGATATCCACCTGTTCGGCCATGTCCTTTGGCGATTTAGCGGCTTTGGCGCCTAAGGCTACAAATTTGGCGACCAAGTCCTCATTCAGGTCCCGGACCATCAGATCCACCCCGTGCTTTAAGAGGTTGCTGGCGAGGCTTCCGCCTACGTTGCCCAGTCCAATGAATCCAATGCGTGTTTTGCTCATAAAAGGCCTCGGCCGGTGAGATCCGCCCCCGCGGGACGGATGGGTTTTATTAGGGGTCAATCAGCGGGACCTGCCCGGGCCCCAATAGTAAACTCTGCTACGCTAGCGGGGGGTAAAAACTCCTCGCAAGTCAATTTTTTTGCATCAAAAGCAAAATTTGTTCGGTGCGGGAAGCCGGCCAGTTCGGGACACTTCGAAGGCGCCGATGAGGCCTTCGGCCGGGTGGGGTTTTGGGGTGTCAGGCCAAGCGGGCGGACGCTAAGATGATTCAGCGGATCCCATGGTTGGGGTTCGGTCGCACACACGATCCTTCAGTTAGAAAGGGCCAGCCGATGACCGTTAAGTCAGAATCGCTTCAGACCGGTGACGTTGAGAACACCACCTCGGCCGTGCGGCGTTGGTATGTGTTGATCATGATGATGTTGGTGTACACCTTAAGCATCGCCGATCGCTACGTGGTGTCCACCGTGCTCGAATCCATTCGGGCCGAGTTGCACCTCACCGATGCCGGGGTGGCCTTTTTAACTGCCCTACCGCTCGCCATTTTTTATGTGTGTTTGGGCTTCCCGATCTCCTATGTGCTGGATCGCTCCAATCGCCGAAATATTGTGGCGGCCTCTCTGGTGCTGTGGTCAGCCATGACGATTTTTTGTGGCATGGCGGTGACCCGCTGGCAGTTTGCCACGACCCGCATCGGTGTCGGGGTGGGGGAGGCGGCGGGTACGCCGGGTGCTAATTCCATTCTCTCAGACTATTTTCCGGCCTTTAGACGGCCCATGGCGCTTACGATTTTCTCCTTAGGCGCCCCGATTGGCGCTTGGCTCTCTTATCAGTTCGCCGGCGCTATCGCCGTGGAGCATGGCTGGCGTTCGGTCTTTGTGGTGTTGGGAGCGCCTGGTGTGCTGGTGGGTCTGTTGGTGTTTCTCACTGTGCGTGAACCCAAGCGGGGTCAGTTAGATGCCACCGCCGATGCGCCCGCTCCGTCCTTGCCCAACTGTTTTAAATTTCTGTGGGCTCAGCGCTCAGCGGTGCATGTGATGGTGGCCAGTGCGCTCACCGCGCTGTGGGGCTGGGGCCTGATTTATTGGACACCGATGTTTCTGCAGCGCACGTATCACTTAGATGCGGGACAGGCGGGGGATGTGACCGGCGCCATTCACCTGTATGGCGGCAGTGTCGCCACGGTTCTCACGGCGTGGTTACTGGCACGGCCGATGTTTTACGATCCGAGGCGCATCGTTTGGTTCATGGGCATTGTGGTGGGTCTTGCCACCTTCGCCTCGGTTGGTATTTATTGGACACACACCCTGTGGGTCGCTAAGGCGCTCTTTTGGGTATTTATTCCTGCGATCTATTTTTACATTGGCCCCTGTTTTGGGCTATTGAATAATTTGGCTGAGCCGCGCATGCGGGCGATGTTCTGTGCGGCCACTTTATTTGTGGCGAACTTAGGTAATTTGATCATCGCCCCGATGCTGGTGGGCACGTTAAGCAACTGGTTCGCGCCGGAGGGGATTAATAATGCGGAGTCGCTTCGCTTGGCGCTCCTTTGTTTGGCGCCGGTGGGCTTTTGGGCGGCGGCGCATTACTTCTGGGCTGCGAAGCGACTGATCGCGGATCAGGAGCGGGCCACGGGCATTAAGATTTAATTTTTCGATTTTTACGATTGAGCGGATGGAGAGTTTACAGTGACGACGTTGCAGCATTATATCGCAGGCCGCTTTGTGGCCCCCGTGCGAGATTTGGGTCGATTTTCGGTCATCAATCCAGCTACTGAGGCGCAAGTGGCTGAGATCTTAATGGGCAGCGAGGACGATGTGGATCTGGCGGTAGCGGCGGCCAAGCAGGCCTTTCCTGCATTTTCGGCGTTGTCGCTCGCGGCACGCATCGAGTATGCAAAAAAACTGTCGGTTGTTTTTACGCGCCGTTATGGCGAGATGGTGACCGCGATCACCACCGAAATGGGGGCGCCTTATACGCTCTCGCATGATTCGCAAGCGGAGTGTGGTCCGGGGCATATCACAGCGACCATTGAGGCTGCCCTCGCTTTGGACTGGGAAACGCGCAGTGGCCCTAAGGGCGCCGTGGTGCGTGAGGCGGTGGGGGTGTGTGGCATGATCACGCCCTGGAACTGGCCCATGAACCAGATCGCTGCCAAAGTGATACCGGCGTTGGTGGCGGGCTGCACGGTGGTGTTAAAGCCTTCCGAGCAGAGCCCTTTGTCGGCGCAGTTGTTTGCTGAGTTTATTGATGAGGCCGGCTATCCACCGGGTGTCTTTAATATGGTGCACGGTGCCGGTCCGATCGTCGGGCATGCGATCGCGGCGCATCCCGATGTGGATGCGGTCTCGTTCACCGGTTCGACCAAAGCAGGCATTTTGGTTGCAAAAGCGGCGGCCGATACGGTCAAGCGGGTCGCGCAAGAGCTCGGCGGAAAATCCGCCAATATTATTTTCGCGGATGCGGATCTAGAGGCGGCGGTGACGCGCGGCGTGCTGCATTGCTTTAATAATACGGGGCAGTCCTGCAACGCGCCCACTCGCATGCTGGTTGAGGCCTCGGTTTATGATCAGGCGGTGGCGATTGCCGTCAAGGTCGGTGCGAAGGTTGAGGTGGGCGATCCCACCAAGCCCGGTAAGCAACTCGGTCCGGTGTCGTCCAAAATGCAGTTTGATAAAATTCAGGGCTGCATCAAGGTTGGCATCGAAGAGGGTGCCGAAGTGGTGTTAGGTGGTCTTGGTAAGCCCGCCGGTCTTGAGACAGGCTATTTCGTGAAGCCCACCATCTTCGCAGGCGTAAATAATCACATGACGATCGCCCGAGAGGAAATTTTTGGCCCGGTGTTATCCATTATTCCGTTTAAGGATGAGGAAGATGCCATTGCGATTGCCAATGACACCCCTTATGGACTCGCGGCCTATGTGCAAAGCGGGAATCTGGAGAAGGCGCGTGGTGTCGCTCGGCGGCTTCGCGCCGGCAGTGTCTATCTTAACGGCAATGGACAGGATTATTGCTCGCCTTTTGGCGGCTATAAACAATCCGGTAACGGTCGGGAGTGGGGCAAGTATGGCCTGCTCGAATATTTAGAATTCAAAGCCATCAATGGCTACTACGCAACCTGAAGTGACGGTATGAAACTCAAAGACATTAAAACCTTTGTGGTCGGTAACCCACCTCCCGGCAATGGCGGTCGTTACTTCGTATTTGTGAAGATCACAACCGACGGTAATGTATCGGGCGTCGGTGAAGCCTATAGCGTGCCCTTTGAGCCGCATCTGGTGGCTAAGATGTGCGAGGACGTGTTTCACCGCTACATGGCGGGACAAGATCCGCATCACATTGAAAAGATGTGGCGACGGGTGTACTCAGCAGGCTTCACACAGCGCCCTGATGTCAGCATGATGGGGATTATGAGTGCGCTTGAAATGGCGTGCTGGGACATCATCGGCAAAGAGGCTGGCCAGCCGGTGTACAACCTATTGGGTGGCAAGGTGCATGAGCGTCTTCGCTCGTACACTTACATTTATGCTCGCCCAGAAGACAAGGTCAACGTCTATCAGGACCCAGAGCTGTCATGCATCCGGGCGGCAGAGCTTGTGAAGCAAGGCTTCACTGCCATTAAATTTGATCCGGCAGGGCCTTATACGGCCTTTGATGGCAGGCAGTTGTCCTTGCAGGAGCTGGATCTGTCCGAGCGCTTTGTACGCATGCTCAGAGAAACCGTGGGCAGCAAAGCGGATCTGTTGTTTGGGACCCATGGGCAGATGACGGCAGCTGGGGCGATCCGCTTAGCGCGGCGCTTAGAGCCCTATGATCCCTTGTGGTTTGAGGAGCCAGTGCCTCCGGATGCGCCAGAGGAGATGGCGAAAGTGGCGCGGGGCACCACCATTCCCATCGCGTGCGGTGAGCGTCTGACTACGAAATATGAATTCGCGCGTCTGTTAAAAGAAGGGTCGGCGGCGATCCTGCAAATGAACCTAGGGCGCGTGGGCGGGCTTCTGGAAGCCAAGAAGATCGCCAGTATGGCCGAAGTGAGTCACGTGCAGATCGCACCACACTTGTACTGCGGCCCGATTGTAGGCGCTGCCAACATACAGTTGGCGGCGTGTACGCCTAACTTCTTGATCCAAGAAAGCATTGAACAGTGGCAAGGCTTTCATTCAGAGATTCTAATGAAGCCGATTCGCTGGGAGGCGGGCTATATCATCCCGCCGACTGAGCCTGGCCTTGGCGTCGAGCTTAATGAGGCGGTTGCTAATGCCCATCCCTATACGGGGACGGCTTTGCATTTGGATATGACGCAAGACCCTGCGTAAGCTCACGCGCCTTTGGGGTCACCCCTAAAGGCGCGCTTCTTGAGGCTTAGTGCTTAGTGGGGTTGATATCCTCAAGCGCTGCAAACAACAGGTTATGAAAATCGACATCGGTGCGTGCGGGCGCCGTTTCCCCGCTCGGGTCGAGCTGCGTCAGTAAGACTGCGACCACGCCTGTGGCTGGGCTCGCGATCCAGTGGGTATCCAAGTAGCCACCCCACGAGTAATCGCCCACAAAGTCCGCCTGTGGCGAGCTTGCGGCATCCAAGATGACCGACACACCCAAGCCATAGCCTAAGCCCACAGAGTCAGCTCCCCAGTACTTAAACATAGCATCGGCGGGCACTTGATTGCTGGTCATGAGCTTAATCGTGACTGGCGACAAGTAGCGCTTGCCCTCGAAGGTGCCGCCGTTCGCTAGCATCTGCGCGAAGCGAATGTAATCACCAGCGGTTGAGATCAGCCCACCACCACCGGATGGCCATCGATCATGGCTAGTAGTCGCCTTCGCAAAGGGGTTGCTGCTGGCAATCAGGTGACCATCGGCGTCGTGCTTATAGACGTTGACGACCAGCGGTAAGTCCGCTTCCGTCAAATAAAATCCGGTGTGCGTCATTTTGAGCGGATTGAAGATGCGGGTCTGTAAGAACTGCTCAAACGGCATGCCGCCCACCACTTCAACCAAGCGACCCAACACATCGTTG
>CAIOZU010000051.1 GCA_903862885.1 uncultured Pseudomonadota bacterium | reverse complement strand
TTCTCGGCCATCACCTTGGTTAACGCCGCTGTCAGCGTCGTCTTACCATGATCTACGTGACCAATAGTCCCCACGTTTACGTGCGGCTTCGTACGCTGGAATTTTTCCTTTGACACGGCTCGTTCCTTAACAAAATAAATAAATGAATAAAACCAAAAACTCTTATAGCCTCACCCGAAGCCATAAGACTCAACTTAATCAGCTGGCTTTTCGCAAAATCACCTCAGCCACATTATTCGGCACTTCCATATATTTGCCGAACTCCATGGTGAAAGTCGCTCGACCCTGACTCATCGATCGCACGGATGTCGCATAACCAAACATCTCAGAGAGCGGCACATCAGCGGTCACTACCTTGCCAGAAATTGACTCGTCCATTCCAATAATTTGACCGCGGCGACGGTTTAAATCACCAATGACGTCACCGTAATAGTCTTCCGGGGTTACTACCTCGACTTTCATGATCGGCTCAAGGAGCACAGGCTTTGCTTTCATAAAGCCCTCCTTAAAGCCAATGGAGCCGGCGATTTTAAAGGCCATCTCATTGGAATCCACATCATGGAAGGAACCATCAAACAGCGTGATTCGAATATCCACCACCGGATAACCGGCGATCACACCACCCTCCATGGCCTCCTGAATGCCTTTATCGACCGCGGGAATATATTCTCGGGGAATCACACCACCCACTACGCCGTTAACGAATTCGTAACCCGATCCGGTCGGCAGGGGCTCTAATTTGAGCCACACATGGCCATATTGTCCACGGCCACCCGACTGACGGATAAACTTTCCTTCCTGATCAACCGCGCTTTTAATGGTCTCTCGATAGGCCACTTGTGGCTTCCCGACATTCGCTTCCACCTTAAATTCGCGCTTCATTCGATCGACGATGATTTCGAGGTGCAGCTCACCCATACCAGAAATGATCGTCTGCCCGGATTCCTGGTCGGTGTGCACTCGGAAAGAGGGATCTTCTTTCGCCAATCTCTGCAGCGCGAAGCCCATTTTCTCTTGATCGGCTTGCGTTCTCGGCTCCACCGCCACTGAAATAACGGGCTCCGGGAATTCCATTTTCTCCAACACGATGACCTTATGGATGTCCGATAAGGTATCGCCCGTCGTCACGTCTTTTAGACCGACTGCCGCGGCGATATCACCGGCGCGGACTTCCTTGAGTTCCGTGCGCTCACTGGCATGCATCTGCAATAGACGACCAATGCGTTCAGTGCGCGCGCGAGCAGGTACATACACCTGATCGCCAGAGTTCAAAACGCCGGAATACACGCGAAAGAACGTTAAATTACCGACAAATGGATCATTCAAAATCTTAAATGCAAGTGCCGAAAAAGGCTCGCTGTCAGAAGCCAAACGAGTCATCGGCTCACCGGCCTCACTCTGCCCCTTCATGGCAGGAACCTCGACGGGCGAGGGCATGTACTCAACGACCGCATCGAGAACCGCTTGAACACCTTTGTTCTTAAAGGCAGACCCGCAAGTCACCAGAACGATTTCATTGCGAATCGCCCGCTCACGAAGACCGGCCTTAATGTCTTCTAGCGTCAGCTCAGAGCCTTCCAAGTATTTATTGAGCAGCGTTTCATTCGCTTCTGCGGCTGCCTCGATGAGCTTGCCGCGCCATTCTTGGCACTCGGCGAGCATGCTAGAGGGGATATCGCGATATTCAAAGCGCGTGCCTTGCGTGGTGTCGTCCCACCAAATCTCTTTCATCATGACCAAATCAACGACCCCAGCAAAATTCTCTTCGCTCCCTATCGGCAGCTGGATGGCTACCGGGTTGCCCTTGAGCCGCGTCTTGATCTGATCAACACAGCGCAGAAAATTAGCGCCCACGCGATCCATCTTGTTAACGAAGGCAATACGCGGCACGCCGTATTTATTCATTTGGCGCCAGACGGTCTCGGATTGCGGCTGCACGCCTGAGACGGCGCAGTACACCGCGACAGCGGAGTCGAGCACTCGGAGGGATCTTTCTACTTCAATGGTGAAATCGACGTGCCCTGGCGTATCAATGATATTGATACGGTACTCGGGAAAGGTTTTATCCATCCCCTTCCAGAAACAGGTGGTCGCAGCGGCCGTGATGGTAATGCCGCGCTCTTGCTCTTGCTCCATGTAATCCATGACAGCAGCGCCATCATGGACTTCACCAATTCTATGCGAAACGCCCGTGTAGAACAGGATTCGCTCAGTGGTGGTGGTCTTGCCGGCGTCGATATGCGCCGATATGCCAATATTCCGATACCGCTCGATTGGAGTCGCGCGTGCCACTTAGCTGACTTCCACGACCTACCAACGGAAGTGGGAGAACGCCTTATTCGCTTCAGCCATACGATGAGTGTCTTCGCGCTTACGAACAGCAGCGCCTCGGTTCTCAGAGGCTTCGAGAAGCTCATGAGCCAAGCGCATGGCCATCGACTTCTCACTGCGTGAACGCGCAGCCTCAATCACCCAACGCATCGCCAGCGTTTGGCGTCGTGACGCACGCACTTCTACAGGTACTTGGTAGGTAGCACCACCCACTCGGCGAGATTTCACCTCAACCGCTGGCTTTACGTTATCCAACGCCGTCTGCAGCACCTGCAGGGCTTGGTCGGACGGACGATTGGTCCGCTCCGCAATGCGCTCAATCGCGCCGTACAGGATGGACTCAGCAACCGACTTTTTACCGCTCTCCATGACCATGTTCATGAACTTCGCCAGCATATCGCTGCCGAATTTAGGATCCGGAAGAATGGTTCGAGTGGGGGCTTGTGCGCGTCTTGACATGAATCGCTACCTATTTACTTATTTCTTGGCGCGCTTGGCGCCGTACTTGGAACGGCTCTGCTTGCGATCAGCAACGCCTGCGCAGTCGAGGGTCCCGCGTACCGTATGGTAGCGAACACCTGGCAGATCCTTCACACGACCACCACGAATCAGGACCACCGAGTGCTCCTGCAAATTGTGACCCTCACCACCGATGTAACTGGTGACTTCATAGCCATTCGTTAAGCGCACGCGACACACCTTACGAAGTGCCGAGTTGGGCTTCTTTGGCGTGGTCGTGTAAACGCGGGTACATACACCGCGTTTTTGAGGGCTCGCACCCAATGCCGGTACCTTCGACTTGAAGGCCGGATCATTGCGACCGTCGCGGATCAATTGATTCGTCGTTGCCATGAAAACTCGCTACCCAGTCCAGCTTTTTAGGCCAGAGATAAAGCGGGCCGCCCAACGGCGGCCCGAGTTCAGATTTAATCTGCCTGGACCCGATTTTGGGGCCTGGCCAGAGGACTGCGAAGTTTAAGGGCGCAGTCCCAGTGTGTCAATGTCAGGCCCAGCCAAAACCCCTGTTTGGGGCTCTGATCTGGGCCTGTGAGTGCCTTATTCGGCGGCGGCCACCTCGGCACCACCACCGTCCTCAGCCTCCGCCAACCCGCCGCTCATATCCATAAAGCTCGCCTCTCGGGTCGCCTCATCGTCTGGGGCCCGTCGCCGCGCCGCATGGTAGGCAAAGCCCGTACCGGCCGGAATGAGCCGACCGACGATGACGTTTTCCTTGAGGCCCCGCAGATCGTCCTTCAGACCCCGGACGGCCGCTTCCGTGAGCACTCGCGTCGTCTCTTGGAAGGATGCCGCCGAGATAAAGGACTCGGTAGCCAACGACGCCTTAGTGATACCGAGCAGCAGAGGATCAAATTTCGCCCCTGTCTTGCCCTCGGCCTCGACGCGGCTATTGACCTCCATGACTCGGACGCGATCTAGCTGCTCACCACGCAACATGCCCGACTCGCCCGCCTCGGTGATCTCAGCCTTACGCAGCATCTGGCGAATAATCACCTCGATGTGCTTATCGTTAATCTTCACACCCTGCAGGCGATACACGTCCTGAATCTCGCGCACCAAGTAGTTGGCCAAAGGCACCACACCCTGCAGTCGCAGGATGTCATGCGGGTTAGGCTCGCCGTCCGCGATCATTTCGCCCTTAGCAACCTGTTCGCCCTCAAACACATTGAGATGACGCCACTTCGGAATCAGCTCTTCATAATTATCGCCCGTCTCTGTTGTAATCACCAAACGACGCTTGCCCTTGGTCTCCTTACCAAATGACACGGTACCTGAGCGCTCAGCCAAGATCGCTGGATCCTTAGGCTTTCTGGCCTCGAACAGATCGGCCACGCGCGGCAGACCGCCCGTGATATCACGAGTCTTCGACGACTCTTGTGGAATACGCGCGATCACGTCGCCCACCGACACTTTAGCGCCGTCTTCCAAGCTCACCAGTGCGCCCGCCGGCAATGCATAGATGGCTGGAATATCCGTATTCGCAAAGGTAATTTCCTTACCCTTGGCATTCACGAGCTTCACCACCGGTCGCAAATCGCGGCCACTGGAGCTGCGCTGCTTAGGATCAAGCACCACCGTCGATGACAGACCGGTGATCTCGTCCAACTGAGTGGTCACGGTCACGCCGTCCACAAACTCTTGGAACTTGATGTAGCCGGCCACTTCGGTGACCACCGGGTGGGTATGCGGATCCCATTGCGCGATCGCCTGACCCGGTGTTGCGCTATCACCTTCATTGACGGACACAATAGCGCCGTACGGGATTTTATAACGCTCACGCTCACGACCGAACTCGTCCACGACACCCAATTCGCCTGACCGAGAGGTCATCACAAGATGGCCCTTCTCATGGCGGACTGCCTTGATATTGTGGAAACGAATAACGCCCTTGCTCTTCACTTCGACACTGCTGGCTGCCGCTGCTCGCGATGCCGCACCACCGATGTGGAAGGTACGCATCGTGAGCTGCGTGCCCGGTTCACCGATCGACTGGGCCGCAATCACGCCCACTGCCTCGCCAATACCAATCCGACGACCGCGAGCCAAGTCACGACCATAACACTGAGCGCAGACGCCATAACGCAACGCACAGCTGATCGGCGAGCGAACCATAATCAAGTCGACGCCGGCCATCTCGATTTCGGTGACTAACTTCTCGTCGAGCAAGGTGCCAGCCGCAATCAACACGTCTTCCGTGCCTGGACGCAACAAGTCCGTTGCAACCACCCGACCTAAGACGCGCTCGCCCAAGCCCTCAACCACATCGCCACCTTCAACGATCGGGGTCATCAACAGACCATCTACCGTGCCGCAGTCTGTCTGCGTGATCACCAGATCCTGTGAGACGTCGACCAAGCGGCGGGTCAGATACCCAGAGTTCGCAGTCTTCAGTGCGGTATCCGCCAGGCCCTTACGGGCACCGTGGGTCGAAATAAAGTACTGCAGAACGTTCAATCCCTCACGGAAGTTCGCCGTGATAGGCGTTTCAATGATCGAGCCGTCAGGCTTCGCCATCAAGCCGCGCATACCCGCGAGCTGACGAATCTGGGCGGCGCTACCGCGCGCACCCGAATCGGCCATCATAAAGATCGAATTGAACGATTTTTGACGCTGTTTGACGCCCTTGCGATCAACCACCTCATCGGTACCCAACTTTTCCATCATGGCCTTCGCCACTTGATCGTTGGTTCGCGACCAAATGTCGACGACCTTGTTATAGCGTTCGCCGTCGGTGACCAAGCCAGACGCATACTGCTCCTGGATCTCTTTCACCTCGCGCTCAGCGCCGACCAGAATCTTTTCCTTCTGCTCAGGCACGACCATGTCATCAACACCAATCGACATACCAGAACGGGTTGCATATGCAAAACCGGTGTACATCAATTGGTCAGCAAACACGACCGTGTGCTTCAAGCCTAAGATTCGGTAGCACTCGTTAATCGTCGCCGAAATAATTTTCTTCGTCATGTCACGGTTAATGACATCAAACGACAAGCCCTTCGGCAGAATTTCGCTCAGCAGCGCCCGGCCAACCGTCGTGTCGATGGTCCGCTGACGCTCGATATCCGTACCATCCAACTGGCGGTTCCACTCAGTGATCCGTACCTTAATCTTTGCATGCAGGCTGGCCACACGGTTTTCATACGCGCGGTGCACTTCAGCAATATCGGAGAAAGCCATGCCCTCGCCCATCGCGCCAATGCGATCTCGAGTCATGTAATACAAGCCCAACACCACGTCCTGCGAAGGAACGATGATGGGCTCGCCATTCGCCGGCGACAGAATATTATTCGTCGACAACATCAAAGCGCGCGCCTCGAGCTGCGCTTCGATCGACAGCGGCACGTGCACCGCCATCTGGTCACCGTCGAAGTCGGCGTTAAACGCCGTACAGACCAACGGATGCAACTGGATCGCCTTGCCCTCAATAAGTACTGGCTCGAAGGCTTGAATGCCTAAGCGATGCAAGGTGGGTGCGCGGTTCAGGAGCACCGGATGCTCACGAATCACTTCCTCAAGGATATCCCACACCTCTGGCCCTTCGCGCTCGACCATTCTCTTGGCGGCTTTAATCGTCGTGGCTTCACCACGCAGCTGGAGCTTGGAGAAAATAAAGGGCTTGAATAACTCAAGCGCCATTTTCTTTGGCAACCCGCACTGATGAAGACGCAACGTCGGTCCCACCACGATCACCGAGCGGCCGGAGTAATCCACGCGCTTGCCGAGCAAGTTCTGGCGGAAACGACCCTGCTTGCCCTTGATCATGTCGGCCAGCGACTTCAGCGGACGCTTGTTGGTGCCCGTGATCGCACGACCGCGACGGCCGTTGTCTAGGAGCGCGTCGACCGCCTCCTGCAACATGCGCTTCTCGTTACGCACGATGATGTCTGGCGCGCTGAGCTCAAGCAACCGACGCAAGCGATTATTGCGGTTGATCACGCGGCGATACAGATCGTTCAAATCTGAGGTCGCAAAACGTCCGCCATCTAAGGGAACGAGAGGACGCAGATCCGGTGGCAGCACGGGCAAGTTGGTGAGCACCATCCACTCAGGACGGTTACCGGACTCGATAAAGGCTTCAATGAGCTTAAGGCGCTTCGACAGGCGCTTTAATTTGGTCTCAGAGGCCGTGTTCTGCATGTCCTCGCGAACTTGCACAATCTCGGCAGCCAAGTCCAAGGACTTCAACAGCTCGTAAACGGCCTCGGCACCCATGCGCGCATCAAACTCATCGCCATGTTCTTCAATGGCCTCTAGATACGTCTCATCCGTCAGCAACTGACCGCGCTCGAGGGAATCGGTCATACCTGGATCGATGACCACGAATGCTTCAAAGTACAAAACGCGCTCGATTTCGCGCAGCGTCATGTCCAGCAGCAAGCCAATGCGCGAAGGCAGCGACTTCAGGAACCAAATATGGGCAACGGGGCTTGCCAGTTCAATATGACCCATGCGCTCGCGACGCACCTTGCTCTGGGTGACTTCTACGCCGCACTTCTCACAAATCACGCCACGGTGCTTGAGACGCTTGTACTTACCGCACAAGCACTCATAGTCCTTCACCGGTCCGAAAATCTTGGCGCAAAACAATCCATCACGCTCAGGCTTGAACGTGCGGTAGTTAATCGTCTCGGGCTTCTTCACTTCACCAAATGACCAAGATTTGATCATTTCGGGCGATGCGAGACCGATCCGGATCGCGTCGAAGTTCTCGACCGAAACCTGCTGCTTAAATAGCTTGAGAAGATCTTTCATGTCCACTCCTACCGTGTCGTCAATTGCTGTCTATCTGTGCCGAACTGAAACCAGAGTGGGGGCTTAACCCCCTTCCTCCAGTTCCATGTTGATCGCCAGCGATCGAATTTCCTTGACGAGCACGTTGAAAGACTCAGGCATACCTGCGTCCATCTGGTGATTGCCATCGACGATGTTTTTGTACATCTTCGTACGGCCATTAACGTCGTCGGACTTAACAGTGAGCATTTCCTGCAAGGTGTAGGAAGCGCCATAGGCCTCGAGCGCCCACACTTCCATCTCGCCGAATCGCTGACCGCCGAACTGCGCCTTACCACCCAGCGGCTGCTGAGTCACAAGCGAGTACGGGCCCGTTGAACGTGCGTGCATCTTGTCATCGACAAGATGGTTAAGTTTCAGCATATACATGTAGCCAACAGTCACCGGACGCTCGAAGAGCTCGCCGGTACGGCCGTCAGTCAACATGGTTTGACCTGTGGTCGGCAGATCCGCCAAGGCCAACAAGCGCTTGATCTCGTCTTCGGTCGCGCCGTCAAAAACAGGTGTCGCCATCGGCACACCCTTCTGCAGGTTCTTGGCGAGTTCTGCGACCTCAGGATCGGTCAAGGAGGCAATGTCAGCCGTCTGACCACCCGACTTGTTGTACACCTTGTCCAAGAAACCACGCAGCTCAGTGATGGCAGCGTGCTGCTCCACCATCTTGCCGATCTTGAGTCCAAGCCCGCGAGCAGCCCAACCCAAATGGGTTTCTAATACCTGACCGATATTCATACGGCTCGGCACGCCGAGTGGGTTCAACACCACATCGACGGGGGTACCATCGGCCATATACGGCATATCTTCCACCGGCACGATGGTCGAGATAACGCCCTTGTTACCGTGACGGCCCGCCATCTTGTCGCCTGGCTGAATACGGCGCTTGACGGCTAAGTACACCTTAACCATCTTCAGTACGCCCGGAGCCAAGTCGTCACCCGCGGTGATCTTGCCCTTCTTCACTTCAAAGCGCTTCTCGAAGTCCTTCTGCTGAGACGCCAAGCGCTCGGCGACCTGCTCAAGCTGACCGTTGGCCTCGTCATCCTGCAGGCGGATCTCAAACCACTGCTCACGAGTCAAATCATCCAGGTAGGCCTCAGTAACCGCCGTACCTGACTTCAGCTTCTTCGGGCCGCCCTGTGCCAGCTTGCCGATCAACATCGCACGCACACGTGCGAACAGATCGTCTTCAAGAATGCGGCGCTGGTCATTGAGATCCTTACGGACCCGCTCAATTTCTGATTTCTCAATCGAGAGTGCGCGACCGTCTTTATCGACGCCATCGCGTGTGAACACACGGACGTCAATCACCGTGCCGTCCATGCCCGGTGGCACGCGCAGGCCCGTATCTTTTACGTCGCTGGCTTTTTCACCGAAGATGGCTCGCAGCAGTTTCTCTTCTGGTGTCAGCTGGGTCTCGCCCTTAGGCGTGACCTTACCGACCAGAATATCACCCGCTTTCACTTCGGCGCCGATATAGACGATACCCGCCTCATCGAGCTTGCCGAGCGCTGCATCACCCACATTAGGAATATCAGCCGTGAGTTCCTCTGGCCCGAGCTTGGTGTCGCGAGCGACGCAAGCCAACTCCTCAATATGAATGGTCGTAAAGCGATCTTCTTGCACCACTCGCTCTGAAATGAGGATCGAGTCCTCGAAGTTATAGCCATTCCAAGGCATAAACGCGACCAGCATATTCTGGCCCAATGCCAACTCGCCAAGATCCGTTGAGGGACCATCGGCGAGCACGTCACCGCGGCTCATCTTGTCACCCACTTGGACGAGGGGACGCTGATTGATGCAGGTGTTCTGGTTAGAACGTTGATACTTCGTCAGGGTATAGATATCCACACCGGCCTCGCCGGCATGTGTTTCATTGTCATTGACCCGAACCACGATACGAGACGCATCGACTGAGTCGACCACGCCACCGCGGCGCGCCACGACGGTGACGCCCGAGTCGATCGCCACCGCACGTTCCATGCCAGTGCCAACCAATGGGGTATCCGCTCGCAAGGTCGGGACAGCCTGACGCTGCATGTTCGAACCCATCAAGGCTCGGTTGGCATCGTCGTGCTCAAGAAACGGAATCATCGAGGCCGCAACCGACACGATTTGCTTCGGCGAAACGTCCATATAGTTAATGCGCGCACTCGGCATCAACATGAACTCATTCTGGTGCCGACATGACACGAGGTCATCAGTGAAGCCGCCATTCTTGTCGAGCTCTGCGTTCGCCTGGGCGATAACGTATTGGCTCTCCTCAATAGCCGACAGATAATCGATCTTCTCACTGACTTTTCCACCCACCACCTTACGGTAGGGGGTCTCGAGGAAACCATAATCATTGGTCCGTGCATACACGGACAATGAGTTGATTAACCCAATGTTTGGACCTTCAGGCGTTTCAATAGGACACACGCGGCCGTAGTGGGTCGGGTGCACGTCACGTACTTCAAAGCCTGCGCGTTCGCGCGTCAAGCCGCCAGGCCCCAAGGCCGAGACACGCCGCTTGTGCGTGATCTCTGAGAGCGGATTGTTTTGGTCCATAAACTGACTGAGCTGTGAGGAGCCGAAGAACTCCTTCACCGCAGCCGCTACCGGCTTCGCATTGATCATTTCCTGCGGCATGAGAGGCTCACTCTCCGCAAGCGTTAACCGCTCCTTAACTGCACGTTCGACACGCACCAAGCCGATACGGAACGCATTCTCCGCCATCTCACCGACCGATCGAACGCGACGGTTACCGAGATGGTCAATGTCATCAACGATGCCATTGCCATTACGAATGTCGACGAGCGTCTTTAGGACATCAATGATGTCAGACGTTTCGCCCTGCGCGCCATACAGCGACTTACCGAACTCATCCGTACGTCGAGAGAAATACGCGCCGTCATACACGACGCCCGAACCGGTGACCGCTTCGCGGCCGACACGACGGTTAAACTTCATGCGGCCGACCGCCGACAAGTCATATCGCTCAGGATTGAAGAACAGGTTGTGAAACAGGTTTTCAGCGGCGTCTTTGGTTGGCGGCTCGCCTGGACGCATCATCCGATAAATCTCAACCAGCGCCTCCAGGCGGGTGCGGGAAGGATCGATACGCAAGGTATCCGAGATATAAGGACCGCGATCCAAGTCATTCACGTACAGCGTATCGATGCGCTCGATACCGGACTCAATGAGCTTGAGCACCGACGCGACCGTCAGGATCTCGTTCACTTTAGCCAGCACTTCGCCAGTGTCCTTAGAGAACACATCATGGGATAGCACTTTACCGGCCAAATATTCGGTAGGCACTGGCAGATGCTTCACACCCGCGTCTTCAAGCTGTCGCACGTGGCGCGCCGTGATACGGCGACCCTCTTCAACGACAATTTGGTTACCAATGCGAATCTCAAAGGCAGCCGTCTCGCCACGCAGCCGCGAAGGAGTCAGCTCAAGCGAAGCACCCTGCTTGGTGAGGTTGAACCTGTTCTTCTCGAAGAACATATCCAACATCTGCTCTTCGGTATAACCGAGCGCACGCAGCACGATGGTGACCGGCAACTTACGGCGGCGGTCAATGCGCGCAAACACGCAGTCCTTAGGATCAAATTCGAAATCCAGCCATGAGCCACGGTACGGAATGATCCGCGCCTGGAACAACAGCTTGCCTGATGAATGGGTCTTTCCTTTATCGTGATCGAAAAACACGCCGGGGCTACGGTGCAGCTGCGACACGATCACACGCTCGGTCCCGTTCACGATGAACGTCCCGTTATCCGTCATGAGAGGCAGTTCGCCTAAGTACACTTCCTGTTCGGCGATATCACGCTTTAATTTGCGCACGCCTGAAGGCTCTTTTTCGTACACCTTCAGCTGCACTTTGACGCGCAGCGGCGCTGCGTACGTCAGACCGCGCATTTGGCATTCCTTCACATCAAATACCGGCTCGCCGAGCCGATACGACAGATATTCAAGCGTCGCGTTACCGCTATAGCTTGTTATCGGAAATACGCTTTTGAAAGCTGAGTGGAGTCCCACATCGCTGCGCTTATCCTCGGCCGCGTCAGACTGAAGAAACTTGCGATACGAGTCCAGCTGAATAGCAAGGAGATAGGGTACGTCGAGAATGCTCTGACGCTTACCAAAATCCTTACGGATACGCTTTTTCTCGGTGAACGAATAGGCCATGGGCTCACCCTCTGCTGTTCACGCGCCCTACTGGTGCGCGTGTGGTGGAATCCGCTAACGCGAATGCCGTAAAACAAAAAAACCCCAAAAACGCCGCGACCCACCCGTCGTACGCACGACGGGCGGGCCCGGAGCTTATGCCACCGGTCTTTAAGACCTCAGACGCGGCTATTAACCCGCGCATGAGTGCCTTACTTGACCTCAACCTTGGCGCCAGCGTCTTCGAGAGACTTCTTAATCTTCTCGGCATCTGCTTTATTGACGCCTTCTTTGACGACCGAAGGAGCGCCCTCGACCAGATCCTTGGCTTCCTTAAGGCCGAGACCCGTGGCCTCGCGGACAACCTTAATGACCGTGACCTTCTTGTCCGCTGGGTACTCTTTAAGAGTCACAGTGAACTCGGTCTGCTCCTCAACAGGCGCGGCGGCGGCGGCCGGACCGGCAGCAGCAGCAGCGACGGGTGCCGCAGCACTGACGCCAAACTTCTCTTCCATCATCTTGACGAGATCAACAATCTCGATGATCGTCATGTTCGAGATCGCAGTCAGGATCTCTTCTTTATTTGCAGCCATTGCAATACTCTCCAAAAAAACCGTTCAGTGATGAATAAAAACCCGATTAACTAGCGAAGTGCGTCATGCGCCAGCAGCAACCCTTTGATCCTTAACCGCACCAACGGTTCGGACCAACATGGAATGCGGCTCGGCAAGCGTACGCACGAACTTCGAGATCGGTGCCTTCATGACACCGAGCAACATCGACAACGCTTGATCGCGGGTCGGCAGGCTGGCCACTTGGTCAAGCGCTTTAGCGGGCAACAATTGCCCACCGAGCGATAACAACGTGGTCACCAGCTTGTCGTTGTCTTTAGCGAACGCCTTAACGACGCGCGCCGCAGAACCTGGATCCTCATTTGAGAACGCCAGAATCAACGGACCCTTGAGTAGCGGAGCGATGCACTCGAAGGACGTACCAGCAACCGCTTTACGAGCGAGCGTGTTCTTAACGACACGCACATAGACACCGGACTTACGCGCTTGCGCACGAAGGTTGGTGACTTGCGTGACCGACAGACCACGGTACTCGGCGGCCACAACGGATTGCGCTTTAAGGGCGATCTCGTGGACCTCGGTTACCAGTGCCTTCTTCTGCTCTATATTGAGTGACATTTCCTGCCTCGCAGAAGATCTACCTACAGACACGAACTTCCAGTTTCCCAGTCGCCCGTGTCCACCCTTTTGCATGCCCCACTCTCGCGGGACGTGCTCGACACGACTGCCCCTCCCAACGGAATAAGCAATCGCGATCGACGGTGACCTTCAGCCAGCCCTTTCGGGCCTTGCGTGGCGGAGTGTTAAACACACCGTCACTTGCTTCGGGTGACACCATCTGCGCAGGCCACTGACGAGTCGCCTCACCAGCCGTTCATTGAGCGGTCTCATTGGGCCTAAGCCCACTGATCGCGCCTGCGGTCTTGGATGGCTGCCGGAGCTCACGCCCCGACGGTCATCATCAACAAATCCAATCAGTCGACCGTTGAGCGATCGACAGCAATGCCAGGTCCCATCGTCGAGGACACGGTCACGCGCTGAATATAGATGCCCTTGGAAGAAGCGGGCTTCATCTTGTTTAGATCGGCCAGCAGCGCCTGCAGATTCTCTTTCAACTTCACTGCCTCAAAGCTCGCGCGTCCCAGTTGGCAATGCACAATGCCGGCTTTGTCGCAGCGATAGCGAACTTGGCCCGCCTTCGCATTGCGAACAGCGCCCGCCACATCAGCAGTGACCGTGCCCACTTTTGGGTTAGGCATGAGTCCGCGAGGACCCAAGATTTGGCCCAGTGCACCGACCACACGCATGGCGTCGGGACTTGCAATCACCACGTCAAAATCCATCTCGCCGGCTTTTACTTTTTCCGCAAGATCTTCAAGACCAACGATGTCAGCGCCCGCTTCGCGCGCGAGATCCTGGTTCTTGCCGCCGGTGAACACGGCCACTCGCACCGTCTTACCTGTGCCGTTTGGCAACACCGTAGAACCACGCACCTGCTGGTCGGACTTACTGGCATCAATACCTAAGTTGATGGCGACATCGACCGACTCATCGAACTTCGCTTTTGCGAGCTCCTTGACAAGCGTCATCGCTGTTTCGACATCGTATTGCTTGCCGGGCTGAACTTTGTCGGCCCAGGCTTTGATACGCTTTGGAAGATTCACTTTAATTTGTGTGCTCATGATTAGCCTTCCACTTCCACGCCCATGCTACGGGCACTGCCCGCAATGGTGTTCACCGCCGCTTCCAGACTAGACGCAGTCAAGTCCGGCATTTTGAGCTTGGCGATGTCTTGTATTTGCTGCAGCTTGATCTTGCCAACCTTCTGAGTGTTCGGACGACTGCTGCCCTTCGGAAGGCCCAGCGCTTTACGAATCAGCACGGACGCAGGTGGCGTCTTCATGATGAAGGTGAAACTGCGATCGCTATAGACGGTGATCACGACGGGCGTCGCAAGGCCTTTCTCTAACGAAGAAGTCTGCGCATTGAACTGCTTACAGAATTCCATGATGTTCACGCCCTGCTGACCGAGCGCAGGACCAACCGGTGGGCTTGGATTTGCCTGCCCGGCGGGGATCTGGAGCTTGATATAGCCCGTTACTTTCTTAGCCATCACTTACCTCAGTGGGTACAAACGCCTCGCGGCTCCCCGGTTGTGCCAATCGCATGGCTGCGATCAGCGAAATCAGCTCTTTTCGACCTGCGAAAACTCCAGTTCTACCGGCGTCGAACGGCCCAAAATTTGGACGGCGACATGCAGGCGATTCTTTTCGTAGTTCACCGACTCAACGACCCCATTAAAGTCATTAAAGGGACCATCCACTACACGCACCACTTCACCCGGCTCAAAGAGCACCTTCGGCTTCGGCTTCTCGGCCCCCTCTTCGACGCGGCGCAGAATCACGTTGGCCTCGCGATCAGTGATCGCCGCAGGCTTGTCCGGTGTGCCACCGATAAACCCGAGGACCTTTGGCACTTCTTTCACGAGATGCCAGGTCTCCTCATCCATTTCCATCTGCACCAGCACATAGCCTGGAAAAAACTTGCGATCACTGCGACGCTTTTGGCCATCGCGCATCTCAACCACTTCTTCAGTCGGCACCAGCACTTCGCCAAACTTGTGTTCTAGGCCGCGCATCTTGATGCGTTCCTGGAGCGCTTCGAGCACTTTGTGCTCGAAGTTCGAATAAGCGTGAACGACGTACCAACGCAAAGCCATGTTAGGTTCCTGTTCCAAGCAGATGGCGTGTAACCGATGCAAACAATGCATCGACGCCCCAGAAAAAGAATCCCAAAACCACAACAAAAATAAACACGATCAACGTGGTCTTACGGCTGTCCTCGTAAGTCGGCCACACCATTTTGCGGAGCTCCACACGTGAGCTCACCGCAAATTGCCAAGCAGCCAGACCCCAAGAACTCCGTGAAAACGCCAACACACCGAGCACGGAGCCTGCGATCACGGAGGCCACACGCACCGCCACCTGTTGGGAACCCAACAGGTAAAAGGCCGCTAAGCCGGCCACCACCAGCACGACGGCCACCGCTAACCAGAGCTGATCTAGCCCCGCACGCTTCTGATTGTCAGTCTGATCAGTCATGACGTCCTAAAATAAAGACCCACCCGCAAGTGGCAGGCCAGGAGGGAATCGAACCCCCAACCTGCGGTTTTGGAGACCGCCGCTCTGCCAATTGAGCTACTGGCCTGTGTCTCTTGCGACCTCGCTTGGGAACCAG
>CAIOZU010000050.1 GCA_903862885.1 uncultured Pseudomonadota bacterium | reverse complement strand
TGGCGATGCTCGTTCATGGCTGAATCTCCAGACAGCCTACGATCTTCGTGTTGCTGAAATTAAAAATGCCAAGCGCATTGCGCGCGAGGTCTCACCTGCAGTCGCGTAATCGGTGATGAAAATCGCCGCGTGCGTTTTAGGCACCAATTTCAGATCAACGACGCGCCAATGCGTCGCCGCGTGAGAAGTTCCGATTCAGCACTTCAAGAATTGGTGGGCCGTGTAGGGATCGAACCTACGACCAATTGATTAAGAGTCAACTGCTCTACCAGCTGAGCTAACGGCCCAAATGAACGACGCGAAACTATAAAACAAAATCACTCAGCACTGCACACCATTTAGCTGCAGCCAAGGCTCTGAGCAAACCAGTGCCCACATCAAAAAACCGATTTTCGATTTGGGGTGGGGTGGACGATGGGACTCGAACCCACGACGGCCGGAATCACAATCCGGGGCTCTACCAGCTGAGCTACGCCCACCAACGTCTCGTCGTCGATACCAAACTCACTCGTTCCGCATCAACCTCGACATCAACCTCAAATCGCCCTCATCTGCCGGCCATCTCATTGATGGCGCGCCCGGCAGGAATCGAACCTGCAACCGCCGGCTTAGAAGGCCGGTGCTCTATCCGATTGAGCTACGGGCGCTCAATGGTCCGACTCATTCACGCTTAACTCCCAGCATTAAGCGTCTACTACCTACCAAACATCCTAAAGGCCCTGCTACGACGGTGGTCGGGGCGATAGGATTTGAACCTACGACCCTCTGCTCCCAAAGCAGATGCGCTACCAGACTGCGCTACGCCCCGCCCGGTCCGTATCGCACAGGCAGCGCAATGTTACGGGCTGCACCCCACCCCGTCAAACCACATCTGCAATTTACCCCCTCAATCGTGCGAGAATTACTGGTTTACACACCTAAACTGAGATCTGGGGGCTTTTCGTGGCTGCAAAACTGTTAGACGGCAAATTAATCGCCAAAGCACTGAAAATTGATATTCGCAAGGCAACCGACCATTTGGCGGCGCGCGGCCATCGCCGACCCGGCCTTGCCGTCGTGATTGTGGGCTCAGACCCCGCTTCCACCATCTATGTGCGCAACAAACGCCTATCGTGCGAAGAAGCAGGGCTTGTGTCCGTGGCGCATGACTTACCCGCCACCACCACAGAAGCTGCACTGGTCGCGCTCATTGATACCCTCAATGCAGATCCCACCATCGATGGCATTCTGGTGCAATCACCACTGCCCGCCCACATTGATCCGCATGCGGTCATTGAGCGCATTGATCCGAAGAAGGACGTCGATGGTTTCCATCCCTACAACGTCGGTCGTCTAGCGCTTCGTAAGCCTCTGCTTCGCTCATGCACGCCCTATGGCGTGATGATCATGCTGGAGCGTTCAGGTATCAGCATCCGCGGTAAGGATGCCGTCATTGTTGGACAATCGAATATTGTCGGTCGCCCAATGGCGCTCGAGCTTTTGATGGCAGGCGCGACCATTACCGTGTGCCACAGCGCGACACGTGATCTTGAGGGCGTCGTCGGACGTGCGGAGATTTTGGTGGTAGCAACCGGCAAGCCACACATGATTCCAGGACACTGGGTGCGCGAGGGCGCGGTGGTCGTCGATGTAGGCATTAACCGTCTACCAGATGGCAAAATCGTTGGTGACGTTGAGTTTGCGCCAGCCGCCGAGCGCGCCTCGTGGATCACACCGGTCCCCGGCGGTGTCGGTCCGATGACCATTGCGACGCTCATGAAGAGCACACTGGAGAGCGCGCTTGCGCGTCAAGGCCTCACAGAGTAATGACCAGACGACGCACGAGTAAGGGCGATGGATTCGCCCTTACTCGTCGTAGGCATTGGCCGAGCGCAGTACGCGCATAGACGACACACCGTGCCGCTACCGGTAGCGCCAGCGGGTACCTTCCGGTCCATCCTCTAAGATAATGCCGCGCGCGAGCAGCAGATCGCGCACGCGATCGGACTCTTTAAAGTCCTTGGCGGCACGCGCAGCACGTCGCGCCTCAATCAATGCCTCAATCTCAGCGGCCTCAGGAGCAACCCCGCCGGATACGACATGCGTTACGCCCGCGCTCTCCGGTCTCGTCTTAAGCCACGTATCTGCATCGCAACCCAAAAGACCCAATACGGCGCCTAACCCACGCAACTCAGCAGCGATCGCGCTGACCTTTGCTTGATCTGAAGCGCTCTTAGCAATGTTCAGATCCCGCGCTAAGGCCTGCAGCACAGCCATCGCTTCGGGCGTATTAAAGTCATCATTCATGGCCACTCTGAAACGTTCGGTAGCCTCCGTTGGCACCATCACCGCATCCGCGGCGATCCCACGAAGTGCCACATACAAGCGCTCAAGACCCGCATCCGCTTGTCTTAAATTGTCATCGGAATAATTAATAGGGCCTCGGTATTGACTAGACAGGACAAAAGCACGAAGCACTTCGGGGCGCAAGTGCTTTTGCACTTCACGTACGGTGAAAAAATTGCCCAACGACTTAGACATTTTCTCCGCATCGACGTTCACAAAGCCATTGTGCATCCACACGTTTACAAAGGTGCTGTCACAGGCCGCACAGGTCTGCGCAATCTCATTTTCATGGTGCGGGAATTTCAAATCCATGCCGCCGCCATGCAGATCAAAATGATCACCAAGCAGCGCCACCGACATCACCGAACACTCAATATGCCAGCCCGGCCGACCCTTGCCCCACGGCGAATCCCAACTCGGCTCACCCGGTTTCGCTGCTTTCCACAGCACAAAATCCAGCGGGTCTCGCTTGGAAGCGTCGACCTCGACGCGCGCACCGGCACGCAAGTCAGCCAGCTTTTTGCCAGATAACCGGCCATAGCCCGGAAATTTTGCCACCGCATACAACACATCGCCATCAGAGGCATAAGCTACCCCTTTCTCGATGAGCGTTTCGATCATCGCCACCATGCCAGCCACATACTCAGTGGCACGCGGCTCATGCTCGGGCCGCTCCACGCCTAACTGCTCGCAGTCCTCATGCATCGCATCGATGAAGCGCTTCGTTAGTGTCTCGATCGACTCACCATTGGCTGCTGCACGCGCAATGATCTTGTCATCAATGTCAGTGATGTTACGGACGTGCGTTACGCGGTAGCCAGAATATTTGAGGTAGCGACGCACCACATCGAAGGCGACCAGCGATCGCGCGTGACCGATATGACAAAAGTCGTACACCGTCATGCCACAGACATACATGCGAACGTGCCCAGGCTCAAGCGTCTTTAACGGCGCTTTCTGACCGGTCATCGAATTAAAAATCTCGATCATGAATTCACTCTTAAAAACTAAAGCGACGACGCCGCGAGCGAGCGTGCAGCCGCAAAGCGATCGCGCACCAAGCCGGCCGGCATCACGGACAACAGCGCCGCCATCTCTGGCCCATCCAGGCGATGGGTCAAACTGGCACGCAGAGGCTTAAAGAGTGCGGCGCCGGTCCGTCCGGTACTTGCTTTAAGCTGGGCCACCAAAGACGAGTAGGACACGTGCCCCTCATCAAGCGAAATAGCAGCCAGCGCCGCTTCGAAAAAGCCGCCTCCCGCAGACACCAACAGCGTGCGCATCTCGTCACTGGCGCAAGGCAGTTCTCCAAATACGATCGGTCCCCACTCAGCGGCATCCGCGGGAAGCACCAGATTGGCGCGCACCGCGCGCACAAAAGCCGCTTCCTGCTGAGGCGGTACGGCACCCTTCGCCCATCGCTCTAAGGTGGCGGGCTCGGCACGATGAACCGCCTCTTTTTGCCAGTGCAGCAACTGCACCCGATCAAAGCGCGCAGGGGCACGGCCTAAGGCAGATAATTCGAAACCCGCAACCAGTGCGGGCACATCGAGCCAAGCCTCGTCTGCGTAGTGATGCCCCAAACGCGCCAACTGATTCAAAATCGCCTCAGGGAAAAAGCCCTCTTGGACTAAGGCCTGCAAACTGGCGCTACCCTCCCGCTTAGACAAAGGCGCACCCGCCGAGCCCACCAGCAAAGGCAGGTGCCCGTACTGCGTGGGTGCCACGCCCAAGGCGGACATAATCGCCCGCTGCCTTGGCGTGTTGGCGACGTGATCCTCACCACGAAAGACGTGGGTCACGCCCATAGCCGCATCATCCACCGCGTTAGAAAACAAAAAGGAGCTGCTGCCATCACTGCGCCGGA
Organism: uncultured Pseudomonadota bacterium; assembly: GCA_903862885.1. Taxonomy (GTDB): domain Bacteria; phylum Pseudomonadota; class Gammaproteobacteria; order Steroidobacterales; family Steroidobacteraceae; genus CAIKZZ01. Next base: position 53,031 of record CAIOZU010000050.1, on the reverse strand, counting down.
TCACAAAGTCGCCCAGTTCATCCGCCAAAAAGCGCTGTGGGCCGCGCACCAGATCCTCAAACGCCAATACGGCGCCCGCAGGCATTCGGAAGCGCAAGCTCGCCTCTCGGCCAGCCGCTAGCTTGGCAGCCCGCTCATCGGCATTTAAAGCGGCACACGTGCCTAAATACCGGGGTGCTCGCCCTGCCGCCAGTTCAGTGCGCCGCGCCACCTCAAGCTCCAGCGTCGTGCAGTAACAAGGGTAAGCATCCCCTTGCGACTCTAGACGGGCGAAGGCCTTGGCATAGAGGGCAGCCCTCGCCGACTGACGGTACGGACCCTGCCCATCCTCCCGATCAGGACCGGCATCCCAGGCAAGGCCTAGCCAGGCCAAATCGCGCAAGACCCCGGCCACAGACGCCTCATCGGAGCGCGCTTGGTCAGTATCCTCAATCCGCACCAGAAAGCGCCCACCCTGCTGTCGGGCGTAAAGCCAGTTAAACAGGGCGGTCCGGATATTCCCTAGGTGCAAGGCACCTGACGGGCTAGGGGCAAAACGAGTTACTACAGGGGTGTTCATGACGGGTGAGTATAATGCCCCGACGCCCCGCTATCTGCCCGGAGATCTCATGTTGCTATCCCCACCCCGCCGTACCCCCTTTTCAAGCCTTTCCAGCCGTAGCGTCCGGGCTCAGACCCTAGCCCTGATCGCGTGCGTGCTCATCGGCCTACAAAGCCATGCCGCACCGGCCGCGGAGGTTGCAACCACGGGCCTGACCCGGGTGCGCATTGAAACCAATTTAGGCAATTTCACCCTCGTGACCGAGGGGTCGCGCGCACCACTGACCACGGCCAATTTTTTAAGCTACGTGCGCAGCGGCTTTTATAACGGGACGATTTTTCATCGAGTGATCGCCGGCTTTGTCGTACAAGGCGGTGGTTTTGATGGGAAGGGTACGCTCAAGACCACGCAACCGAATATCGCTAACGAATCCGGCAATGGTCTATCTAACAAGCGAGGCTACGTGGGACTGGCGCGCTCCGACGCGCCCCACTCGGGCAACGCGCAGTTCTATGTGAACGTGACTGACAACGATGAACTGGACCCGACCCCGTTGCGTTGGGGCTACGCGGTGTTTGGTCGCGTGATTGAGGGGATGGACGTGGTCGATCGCTTAAGCCGCACGCCGACCGGCACGGTCGGCGCCTTAGGCAAAGATACCCCCTTAGAGCCCATCACGATCAAGCAGGTGCTGATCGTCAACGCCAGTGGTGAACCCATTCCCCAAAACGCCACCACACCAGTCGCTACACCGGCTGCAACACCGGCTACTGCGCCGAACGAAACACCCTAACGTATGCCGACCTGGCTTGTCTCCGACTTGCACCTAGAGGCTAGCCGGGCCGATATAGCCAAGCAATTTTTGGAGTTTTTAGCCGGTGAAGTGCGCGGCGCGGACGCGCTTTATATTCTGGGGGATCTGTTCGAAGCGACCATTGGCGATGACGATCCTGATCCCCACCAATCACTGATTCAAAGCGCGCTTGCAGAACTCACCCAACAAGGCGTGCCCGTGTATCTAATGCACGGCAACCGAGATTTTTTACTCGGTGATGGCTTTTGCAAGACAACCGGATGCACCCTCTTAGATGACCCCACCGTTGTCGAGCGCTACGGCCAACGTGTGCTTCTGACCCATGGTGATGCGCTGTGTATCGACGACGTGCCTTACCAGCGATTACGCGCGTTAGTGCGCGATCCGCTCTGGCAGCGGCAACTGCGCGCACTCAGTATCACCCAACGCCAGGGGCTCGCCGCACAAGCACGCGCTGCCAGTCGCGCGCACACCAGCACACAAGCCATCCCACTGATGGACGTGAACTCAGGCGCCGTCGAACGCTTATTTCGGGATGCCGATGTACCTATCCTGGTGCATGGGCATACCCATCGTCCTGGCGTACACCCGCTATCCATAGATGGCAAAGATCGCACCCGCATTGTCACCGGCGACTGGGATCGAGCGGGTAGCGTCCTACGCTGGGACGAATCGGGATTTAAGCTGGAACACAGGCCAAGACCCGTAAGTTAAGGCGGCGCATCCAACGTGACCAGGCTCCAACTGGGCGCAGCCAGCGCTCAGAAGACGTCAGGGTAGCGCTCGTCACCCAACTGCGTTAAAGATACCCAGGCACTCTTGGTGGCAAGATGCTCGACTACCTGATTGCTGACAGCTATGTGGTGCCCAATCACAGTACCCACCATTATGCGGAGCGGATCGCTCGTCTGCCAGATAGTTACTTACCGAACGACCAATCGCGGCAAGTCGCGACCGCCGCTTCGCGCGCAAGCTACGGACTGCCTGACAAAGCGGTCGTGCTGTGCTCGTTTTGCCAAATTCAGAAAATCACACCCACCGTGTTCGCCCTGTGGATGGAGGTGCTACGCGCGAGACCACTGTGCGTACTCTGGCTCTTCAACGCCTCCCCGGTTGCCATTGAAAATCTGCGAGCTCAAGCAGAGAGACAAGGAGTTGCCAGTGAGCGTCTGGTGTTCGCCGCGCGTGTGAACTCACATGCCGATCATCTCGCGCGCTACGTGGTCGCAGATATTGCTGTGGACACCTTCCCTTATGGCTCACACACCACGGCAGCAGACGCCTTATGGGTTGGTTGCCCGCTAGTCGGCTTAAGCGGCGAAGGTTTTGCTTCGCGGGTATCTGGCTCCCTGCTTCGCGCTGCGGGCGTACCGGATCTCATTGCCAGCACACCAGAGGCGTATCGTGATCTACTGCTCGAGCTAAGCGCAAATGGCGCGCACCGATCGGCACTGCGACATCAGCTCAAATCAAGCCGCGAGAGCTCGGTGTTATTCGATGCCAAGCGGTTCACACGCGCCTACGAAGCATGCATTACACATATGCACGAAAGACGACTCACTGGTCTTGCTCCTAGCGACATACAAGTCCGCTGGATCGACGGCGAACCGCGCGTAACCCCTTAAGGGTAAGCAATCGCTGAATTCCACGCGGGCGCCGCGTCGCTGCTCACCGACGGCGAGTACACCTCCCACATCGCCTGCGGCCCGCCGAGCAAAGCGAACTGGGCATCGGTGCAATCCAGTATCTGTCCTTGGGGCAGTGCCACCACAACATGCGAACCACTGAGGGTTATCTCAACATCGTATGGCGTGCCATCTGCGAGCAAAGGATTCGCAAAGAAGGCCACCGGACCGGCTGCACAGCTCTCGGGCTGGTGGCTAACACCCGATATGTAGTAACTAAGCGCCGCATCATAGCGATCCACAACCAAGTGCACTGCGTGAGCAAAAGTGATGCCGGTGTCTAGCGTAGAAATCAATGCCACGGCTGAGTGATCCGAACCCGACCCCGAAAATGGTAAAAAACTAAAACGCCCACCCAAACGAGAGGGCTGCGCACCCAACGACATCAGCGCGTACGCAACTCGATTGCCGAGTGCTGGACTACCATCCACAAATTGGTGATTGGCGATGGCGACGGTTGCAGCCCCTTGACCAGACACGAGCCACGACACAGTGTTGGGGGCTACGCCGAGTCCTATCTGATCAGGTCGATTAAAATTATCAAAAAACAGAGAGCACACAACCGTGATGCCACTCGTGTCGCCAGTGACGTTCGACCCAGCTCCGTGAGTGACCTCACAGAACTGACCCGTGGGCTGCGCACCGACGGTCACTGCATAGTCTCCACCGTAGGAAATTTTGCTCGCAAAAATGAACGCACCATCAGCACTCAAGGTGAGCGCATCGCCGCCGTTATTAAGAAGCACCAGCTGATTACCGCTCTTAAGACCCGTGAGCCGGCCGGCAACGGTATACGTGAGTGGCGCACAGGTCACCTCCACAGTGGTAACGGTGGCGAGCACATTCTGCTGGCTTGGATTGGCAATGGCGCACACCTGACCCGTCGGCTGCGTACTTACCGTGACTGCATACGACCCGCCTTGGATGATGGGTCGGGCGAAGGAAAAAGCGCCATTCGCACTCACGGTCAGCGAATCGGTACCGTTATCACTGAGAACCACGCTTACCCCGGCACTCAAGCCCACCACCTGCCCACCAACCGTGTAGGTGGGCGGAGGTAAAGCGGCGGATGACCCGCCACCGCAACTGATCAACAGAAGCGCCAGCCAGGCAGTCACACAAGTGAGTAAGGAACGGCGCACCAAATTAGCTCTATCTTTAAATTAGCCCATCGTACGTTGCCGAGGAAATATGACAGTTTGTTTAACGGCCACGTTGCCCAAAACCTAAGGGTTCTTTTGGTTAGGGCGGTGGTCCTGAATGAAAACGAAACTCAGTATCCGGTCGAGTAATTAAGTCCGCCTCACATTCTGCGAGTACCTGCAGCCGCGCTACCCAATCTAACCCCTCACGCGTCGCATAATCGATCGCTAGTCGTTCGTATAAATTCATGTGACGCGCCTCCGCAGCTGCTAGGCCCTGATAGAACGTTGCTATCTCAGCTGGCAAGTGCGGCAACAAGCCATGAAAGCGCTCCGCTGAGCGCGCCTCAATAAGCGCACCCACCAACAACAGATCGAGTCGTCGATCAGGCTCATGGTTACGCATCAGCGTCCGTAGCCCACCGGCATATCGACTCGGACTTAAGCGCGCATACGAGACACCCAGTCGCCCCATCAAAGCAACCACCTGCTCATAGTGGCGCAACTCCTCACGCGCAAGACGCGCGAGCGCTAACCCCAGACTACTGTCATCGGCATAGGAGAACATTAAACCCAAGGCCGTCGAGGCCGCTTTTTTTTCACAGTTAGCGTGATCGACCAGCAGTACATCTAACTGGTTTGCTGCGGCCCCATACCACGCGACGGGCGTGGCCGCTAACAATGGCACCCCATGCGCCAATTCAGAGACAGTCATATGAGCGCTCGCGATGCTAGACGAATCTGCGTTAGACGCTGCGCACGACCCGAGGGCGCGAGGGGATCGGCTCAGGCACTGCCAGTACTTCGCGTTTGCGCGCCTTGGCCGCATCGGAGCGCTCAGTCGCTAAATTCTGCAAGTACTCAGCGGTGACATCACCGGTCACATAGTGACCAGAGAAGCAGGACGTATCAAATGACTCGACACGCGCTTTATCATGCCGTACCGCACTGACCAAGTCCTCGAGATCTTGATAAATCAGCCAATCGGCGCCAATGGCCTTGGCCACCTGCTCCTCCGTGCGTCCCGCCGCCACGAGCTCTGTGACCGCGGCCATATCGATGCCATAGACATTCGGAAAACGCACCGGTGGTGCCGCTGATGCAAAGTAGACTTTACGTGCGCCTGCCTCACGCGCCAACTCGATGATCTGTGCCGACGTCGTTCCACGAACAATTGAGTCATCCACCAACAACACATTGCGGTCACGGAATTCCAAAGGGATTGCGTTCAGCTTTGAGCGCACTGACTTCTGGCGCTCTTCCTGGCCTGGCATGATAAAGGTGCGACCGATATAGCGGTTCTTTACAAAACCCTCGCGATACTCGACCCCTAAAGCTAAGGCCAACTGCATCGCACTGGTGCGACTGGTATCTGGGATCGGTATCACCACGTCGATGTCCAAAACCGGGCGCAGCCGCTTAATCTTGGCGGCGAGCTTGTCGCCCATACGCATACGCGCTTTGTGCACTGAAATGTTATCAATGATTGAATCGGGTCTTGCGAAGTACACATACTCAAACACACAAGGCGTGTGCTTCATCAGTGGCGCACAGCGCGCACTGTGCATCTCTCCCGACAGATCCACGTAGATCGCCTCGCCTGGGTCCACATCGCGCACAAGCTCAAAACCGGCTAGATCGAGCGCTACCGACTCAGACGCCAACATCCATTCAATACCTTGCGGCTTCACACAACGTCCCAGCACCAACGGTCTGATGCCATTGGGGTCTCTAAAACCCACCATGCCGTGGCCTATGATCAAGGCGACCACCGCATAGCCACCGCGGACACGTGAGAACACATTGGTCAGTGCGGAAAAAATCTCATCGGCCGTCACGTGGGTCGCGCCGCGGCGCTGCAACTCACTAGCGAAAATATTGAGCAGCACTTCGGAATCTGAACTGGTGTTTAAGTGGCGCCTTTCGTCACGCCACAGCGCTTCGGCAAGCTCGGCCGCATTGATCAAATTACCGTTGTGTGCGATGCCAATCCCATAAGGGGCGTTGACATAAAAAGGCTGCGCTTCAGCGGCGGCGTCACAGCCGGCGGTTGGGTAACGCACATGGCCGATACCGACGTGACCACGCAACTGCAGCATGTGCCGCTGTTGGAAGACATCTTTGACAAGACCAGAGTCTTTACGCAAAAACATCTCGTCACCATCACAGGTCATGATGCCGGCCGCATCTTGACCACGGTGCTGAAGAACCGTCAGTCCGTCGTAAATTCTCTGATTAACTGGGGAATTGCCGACGATACCAACGATGCCACACATAACACTATACTCGTTTGCTTGGTGTCGGCGGCAAGGAGACCGTCAGTGCGGCGCGCGCGAAATCCCGTGTCTCACCGGCGACGCCGTCGAGCCAGTGGGCAATGTGCACGGCATAAGGCGCTAAGTGGGACTGAGTCCACCACGGTTCATATTGCAACTTCAGCGTCTGACCGAGCATCGCCGCAAAACCCACAATGATCACGCCGCGCGTCAGACCAAAGACAAAGCCCAGTAAGCGATCAACGCCACTTAAGCCGGCGGCGGAGCGGGTCATGTGCGCCAAGAAAACTCCAATCAGCGTGCCCAGAATCATCATCGCCAAGAACATGATGCCGCGCGCGACCCACGCTTTCTGCGCCACGGTCACCAACACGCCACCTAAATAAGGATATAAAAATGCGGAAAAGCGCCAAGCGATCCAGATCGCTACGATCCACGTAAGCAGCGCGACTACCTCACGCACAAATCCCCGTAAGGCACCCATGATGACCGAGATGGCAATCACCGCAGCAATCAGATAGTCAGCACCTTGCATGTGGATTCCTCTGCATTAAAGATACTCCAGGGATCAAGACCCCAATCTTATCGCAAACACACCGCGCCATCGCGGCCACGTGCGCCGATGAACGCAACCGCCGCGGGCACAAGGCCTTAGGATTGGGGCACCACGGTGGCTAGGTGACCGTCTTTAGTGAGACGCGCGGCCGTGGTCGTTGCATGGGCGCGGTCCTTCTCCGCCGCCAAGCGGACCCTATAAATCAGCGCGCCATTAGGGCCGTGGATTTCTGTGAGCAAAGGCTTATAACCTTTTGCTTTTAATACACTTGCCAACGCCTTGGCTCGATCCCGGCTGGCGAAACTACCCACCTGCACGGCCCAATGACCCGTGGCCGGGGCCGCGGGGGTTGCTTTAGGCAGAGCGGTGGGCGACGTCCCCGCGGCCGCGCGAGCAACCGGCTTCGGCGTGACTGACGCGCCCTGCTTTGGGGTGCCGACCGCGACGGGCGTAGGGACCGGCGCTTTCGCCGAGGGCGCGAGCGCCGTTGGGGCCGCCGCCACCGCCGCTACCGGCGGTGCCGCCGGTGGCGACGTGGGCCCATCGAGGGGCACGTCGACTTCATTGGGCTCAGCCACCGGCTGCAGCGGCGGTGCCGGTGGGGGACGCACAATCGGTCCACGCTCACCAGCCGCCAAATCAATCGTCACGGTGCGCAGTGCCTGCGCTTCCACACTCGGTGGCGGCGCACTGGATTGCCGAGGCCCCGTCAGCAAGGCGGGCACGACAATCACCACCACGGCCACCAACGCCACCGCACCGATCAGTCGTTCTTTAATCCGTTGTTCCATAGCGCCTGATTTAAATGTGGGTTGAGTATAAACGATGCCAGTCGAGCGCCGGACCCACCGTGTGAAAAGATCCAAAGACCACGACCCGATCGCCCGGCACCGCTTCTTGTGCTGCGAAGGCACAACCGGCCTGTACGCTCTCTGCCATCACCATCGGTGCCGGATACACGGTCTGCCAGACAGTGGCCAGATCCACTGCGCTTCTCCCCCGCTCCCCACTCAAGCTCACCGCACACACCACATCCGTGGGCTGCAAGATCGCGATTAACTCACCCATCACCGCCGCGGCGTCTTTATCCGCCAACACGCCCGCCACCCAAATCGTCCGCCCTTCACACGGATCTGCGCGCAACGTCGCCACCAACACGCGAGCAGCCCCTGGATTATGCGCCACATCAAAAATCCAACGAACAGGGCCTGGGCGTACCTCATAACGACCGGGCAGCGACACCGCTCGAAGACCTAAGGCAATAGCCGTAGGGGGCGGCAAAAGCCCAAGCCTCTGGAGCGCAGCCATGGCCGTCGCCGCATTGCCCATCTGCGCCGCCCCTTGCAGCGCAGGCAAAGGCAAATCCAGCGCATCCATACCCTGCTGGGTGAAGCAAAAACCCGTGGCGCTCACGCCCACCGTGAACTCATGACCCAATCGATACACCGGCGCAGCCATCTCCGCGGCGTAAGCCAGCACACTCGCTGGCATCGACTCACTGCCTAAAATGACGGGCCGCTTAGGCCTAAAGATGCCCGCCTTCTCTCGCCCAATCGCTTCCACCGTGGTGCCAAGATAATCGCAGTGATCGAGACTGACCGAGACCACCACCGCCACATCCGCATCGATTGCATTGACCGCATCAAAACGACCGCCTAAGCCCACCTCGAGCACGATTAAATCCAGCGGCGCTTCACTGAAACACAGCAGCGCCGCCGCCGTTGAATACTCGAAATACGTGAGCGTGATATCCCCTCGTGCCGCCTCAATACGCTCAAAGGCTGACACCAAAACGGCCTCTTCCACTTCTTTACCGTGGAGGCGAATACGCTCCTGATAGCGAAGCAAATGGGGACTTGTATACAGACCGACCTGTCCACCCGCGGCGTGCACAATCGCTTCCAGCAGCGCGGTCACCGAGCCTTTCCCATTGGTGCCACCGACCGTGATCACCGGCGCCTTTAACTGCCGAATACCCAAACGATCGAGAACCGCCGTGATGCGATCGAGGGTGAAATCCATGGTGGCCGGGTGGACTTGACTCTGATAGTCAAGCCACTCCTCGAGCGTTCGAGTTGCCATAGCGCGCTTGATTAATCCGCCTGCGGCGGTAAACCCATCATTAAGCGCAAGATATTGGCGATTCGTGGCCGCATCTCACGGCGATCAATGATCAGATCCAAGGACCCGTGATCTAGCAAAAACTCGCTGCGCTGGAAACCCTCAGGCAAGGTCTCACGCACCGTTTGCTCAATCACCCGAGGCCCCGCAAAGCCAATCAACGCCTGCGGCTCGCCGATGTTGACGTCGCCTAACATGGCGAGGCTTGCCGATACGCCACCGGTGGTGGGATCAGTCAACACCGAGACAAACGGCAAGTGCTCACGCGCTAAACGCGCCAAGGCGCCACTGGTCTTGGCCATCTGCATTAAAGAAAATAGCCCTTCTTGCATGCGCGCACCGCCACTCGCTGAAAAGCACACCAGCGGCAACCGATAGCGCAGACAGTGACTCACGGCGCGCGAGAACTTCTCACCCACCACCGAGCCCATCGAACCGCCCATGAAACGAAAATCAAAAGCACAGGCGACCACCTCAATGCCCAACACCGCGCCGGTCATGACAATCAGCGCGTCGTTCTCGCCGGTGGCTTTCTGGGCGGCTAGCAGACGATCTTTATAGCGCTTGCTGTCCCTAAATTTAAGCGGATCCTCAGCCTGCACTTCTTTGGCCAACTCAGCCGCTGAATGGACATCAAAGAAGCGAGTCAGGCGCTCACGGGCCGTGATGCGCATATGGTGCGAGCACTTCGGGCAGACGTGTAGATTGCGTTCGACTTCCGCGCGATACAGCACCGCATCACAACGGTCACACTTAATCCACAGCCCCTCAGGGACCGAGCGCGTGCGCCGGTCGGTTTTGATCCGCGAGGGGATAATTTTTTGAAACCAAGTCATTCCGAACCCGCTGGCTAGTCAGAAGGTCCGATCATAGCTGAAAGTGGCGCCAAGGCCTGCACCGGCAGGCCTAAGTCACTGGGATAACGCACTTCAACGAAATAAAGTCCGCCCGCTGGGGCGGTCAGACCGGCCTGGCGCCGATCCCGACTGGCCAGCACCTCCGCCAACCACTCGGTCGAGCGCGCACCCTCGCCCACCCGCAAGGCTGAACCCGCGATATTGCGCACCATGTGATGCAAAAAGGCGTTGGCGGTGACCTCAAGGACCACAAAGTGCCCATGCCGATGCACCGATATCCGCTCGATGCACCGCGTCGCCGTCGGCGACTGACACTCCGAGGCGCGAAAGGCGGAGAAGTCATGGGTGCCGACTAAACACTGCAGCGCATCGTGCATGAGCTTGGCATCCAATGGCTGGCGCCATAAGCAGGCACGCCCAAACCACAACGGGTCGCGCAGCGGACGATTGAGAATCAGGTAACGATACGAACGCGCCCGCGCCGAGAATCGCGCATGGAACGCCAGGGGCACCGGTGAGATCCAAGACAGCGCCACATCGGAGGGCAACTCTGCATTGGTTCCTAACAACCAACCCCGATCGGCGCGATGCGCCTCGGTGTCAAAATGAATCACTTGTGCCGTGGCGTGTACTCCGGCATCGGTGCGCCCTGCGCACACCACCTCAATGGGATGATTCGCAATGTGAGTGAGCGCCGTCTCTACTACGCTTTGCACGGTCATCGCATGGGGTTGCCGCTGCCACCCCGCGAAGCGCGTGCCTGCGTACTGAATCCCCGCAGCGAGACGCACGCGAATGTAAACTTAAGACAAGGAATTTAGAAATTGCTGAGCGGCTGCGACCTCGTCGGCACTGCCCCCTTTCGCGACCTCCAAAGCCAGCCCACGCGCCCCAGCAGCATCACCCATCGCTAAATACGCACGCGCTAACTCAAGCTGTGTGGCCATTGCCGATAAGGCCTCAGGCATCGGTGACTCAAGGCCCAAATCATCTAAGTTAAGCGTCTCGACCGCCATGGTGCGATCAGACCCAAGCGCTGTCTCAGGCGATTGAGAGCGATCGATGCTCGCCGGATTACGCCCGGCGGCGTCCTGCGCGCCTCGCTCTGCTGCCTGATCAACCAAATCACGCACCTTAAAGCGTGCGTCATCGTCAATTTTAATCTGCATGGTGGCATCCGCACTCGCCGACGAGTCAGCCAGTAACTTATCCAGATCCAATCCCAACTCCACCATACTGGGCGGGATAGACCCTTCTTTTAACTTAGGCAGACGCGGCTGCGTATCCTCGAGCTTACTGTCCTCGACCAGACGCAAAGCCGCACGCGCTTGACTCGGACGCAGGGCGGTATTGACGTCCACCCGTGTCGCCTCACCCGCACCGAGATCAAAATCCAACGAGGTATCACGCTGCGCCACCACGCCGGAGGCAAACAAGGGATGCTCAGGCAGCAACTTAGCGCCCATCAACAGAATATTCTGCCACTCACCCGGGGCCGCGTCCGCCGCACTGTCACGCAACGCCTGCGCGAGACTTAAGAATTCGTCGGCATTACCGGCGACGTAATACACTTCCAGCAATTTCAGCTTAAATGATCGCTGCTGGGGTTCACGAACCAAGGCTTGATTTAACAGATCAGCCGCTTGACCGTATAACCCATACGCAATATGAAAATCCGCTTCCGCCAACGGATCAGCGGCTGTCACGGAAACACCGGTCGCCGCCGCTCGATGGCGCGCCGCGCCACCCTCATTCAAATCCTTACGCGCGTCGTGGTCTGCGCGAATCGAGCCAAAGCCGGTTGGTTCAGCCGTCCCCCACGCCGCGAGCGTTGGGCTGGCAATGGCTTCATGAAAACGAGCATCCGCACGCTTACGCCGCCAGAGCGTGTATCCCCACAACGCCACACCCAGGGCCAGCAAGGCACTGATGAGTGCCAGTGCATGATCACGCAGCCAATCCACAGGACCTGCTTGCACGGCCGGTGTTGCCATCACCGGCGCCACCGCCACCGCAGGGGTGACCGCACTCGGCGCCGCCTCGGTCGCCGTGCCACGCTGCATCTCAGCGAGTTCGGTGGTTTTTAATTCCAGTTGGCGCTTCGCATCGATCACTTCTTGCTGCAAAGCCGCCAAGCGAGAGACCTCGTTGCTAGCCACCGTCGGATCCACACTCGGATCCGTGCTCTTAGGGGTTGCTGTAGAGGCACCGGGCATCGGTCCGCTGGGCAGAGTCGCCTGCGGCGTCACCGCATGAGGGTCGGTGGCTGCCGTCTCTTTCGATGGCACCAGCCGCAGCCGCGTGGCATCCAAATTTTTACTCGCCGCCGACGCACTCGGCACGGTATGCGTCACGCCCGACGCCCAATCCGTCACCTGTTGGTGCACCTGTCGGGCGGCAACTGACGCATCAATCGAACGCCACTCCGTCTCAGTGGGCAGCGTTAAAGACATGTTTTTCCGCAGCCGATTGATGTTGCCATCAAAAGCCGTCGGGTTAGAGCGAAAGGTAGCCACCATCCAACGATTCATTTGTGACCGCGAGACGCCGGCGACCCGCCGACCAATGCCTGACAAGGAATCACCCCGCGTGACTTCATAGACCTGACCGCTGGCGGTCATCGCTTTCATAGGCGCTGCCGGCTCCGGGGTGACTGGAGGGGCTTTCCGCGCAGTCACTGGGTGATCCGTAGGCCGCGAGGCCTTCGGTTGCAAGGTTTGTGTGGTCTTGACGCTGGCAGCCGCGGCATGGGCGACACCGGCCTTCGACTCCGTCACAGGGACGGGTGCTGGATTCGAGGCGTCGGGTATCGGGGCCATCACGGGCGCCTGCAGCCGCGGCGCGGTCGTTGCATGATCGGCGAACACGGGTGGGTCGAGTAGTACGGTGTATTCGCGTACCAAGCGGCCTTGCGGCCAACTGACCTCAATGAGCAAAGTGACAAAAGGTTCGGTGACCACTTCCGGCGTACGCACTTGCAACACCGCATGACCCGAACGATCAGTGGTCACTTTGAAAGTCATCGAGGATAAAAACGAGGGGCGATCGACACCGTGACTGGCAAAGGTTTCAGGCGACGATAGACTGGCGTGCAGTTGCTTGAGTTCATCGGGCGGGACCGACAACAAATCAATATCAGCCACAAAGGGCTGATTGAGCGCTGAGCTCAAGCGAATATCCCCTAAGCCCACCGCGTTTGCCATCAACGGCGAACCACACAGTAACGCCAAAGCGACACGAGATTTGATGGTCATCGATACTTCCGAAGCGCCGGTGCGCCAGTGGGTCGGTCAGACATCCTCTTGAACCTTCCAGAAGCCACTCCCAAATCGAGAGTTAAGTGACTGAATGATAAGAGGAACTTATGTAATTAACGGCTTGAGCTTAGTGAATCAAGCGCACAGAAACGTCGACCTCGCGCACAGATTTACACACCGAGTCTCAAGAAGCCGCCACGCGCGAAGCCCTAGGTCACCATCGACCGACGCAGTGGGCGAATTGCCAGCGCACCGGCCACGACCGCAAACACCAGCGCCCCGACAAAAACCGCGTCAGGACTCACCCACGTCCACAACGCACCGGCCACCACACTCCCAACGATACCCCCAGCGCCCCAGCCCACGCTGGAGACCAGAGCCTGTGCGCGGGTACCGAAACCGGTGGGCAGTAACTGCGGCGCCAATAACACCGTCACCGAATGGAAAAGCGCAAATCCCGCCAAATGCAAGGTTTGCGCACACCACATCAACCGCGGGTACTCCGGATATAAAGCCACCAGCGCCCAGCGCAGCGCACTGCCCCACACCGCTATCTGCAACAGCCGATGCAGTGGCGCACGCGCCAACACCCAAGGGCCCGCCACAAACATGCCCATCTCGGCCACCACCGCAAAAGCCCAATACGCACCAATCATCGCAGCTCGATAGCCATGCGCTTGCAGATACAACGTATAAAAACCGTAATAGGCGCCGAAGCCCGCCATCTGGAAAAAACAGATCCACAAGAACCGCTGCAAGCCAGGATCCGCTAACCAGCGCCAGACACTCAACGACAAGCCCGCCGCCTTGTGCATCGGGGCGTGGACCTTAGGCATGCGCATCAAGACCACGGCGGTGGCAAAGACACCAATCACCAACGCCCAAGGCACTACCGAGACGCCGACCCGCTCGATCCAAAGCCCGGTGGCACCGGAAGCCACCACAAAGCCCAACGAGCCCCACACTCGCAGCCGCCCGTAGTGATGCCGCGCATCACCCAACCAGTCCAAGGCCTGCGCGTCATAGACCGGCAATAAACCATTAAAGCCCACGCTATAAAGCGACAGCGTCAGTGCCACCCAACCCACACTCGTGACACCGAGCATGAGCACAGCCGAGCCCAACATGCCCATCCCTAACGCCCACATCAACGGCCGACGATCCGCCATCCGATCGGCCCACGCCGCCGTGATCAACGGGCTTGCGACTCGCACCGCATTGAAAAGCCCTAACACCAGGCCGATGGTGGCGGCAGAAAAACCCAACGAAGATAAGTGCGCCGGCCAGTACGGCTGAAACACGCCCACCGTCGCAAAAAAAGTAAAATAACCCGCACCCAGCGCGAGCTCACCGCGCTTCACGCGGAACGCGGTCGGGTGATATCTGGGGTGCTCGAACGCACGTCAGCATTCTGGCCGCGGTGTCGCAACCAATGGTCCATCAGGGTGAGCGCTAACATGGCTTCCGCAATGGGCGTGGCGCGCAACCCCACGCACGGATCATGCCGACCAGTGGTCACCACCTCGATGGGCTTACCCTCGACATCAATGGTACGACCCGGCACCTGAATGCTGGAGGTGGCTTTAATCGCGAGCGACACCACAATCGTCTGCCCCGTAGAAATCCCTCCCAACACGCCGCCGGAATGATTAGCGGTAAAACCGTTGGGGGTGAGCTCATCCCGAATCTCACTGCCCCGCTTTGCCACGAAACCAAAGCCATCACCGATCTCAACGCCTTTCACCGCATTGATGCTCATCATGGCGTGCGCTAGATCGGCATCGAGACGATCAAACACTGGCTCACCCAAGCCCGGGGGCACCCCCTCCGCACACACCGTCAGCCGCGCACCAATGGAGTCGCCGGCCTCACGAATGCGCCACATAAACGCATCGAGCTCCTCGAGACGACTGGGATCAGGACAAAAGAACGGGTTTTGATAGGCACTCGGGGGATCGATGGGCGCTAACTCTAAAGACCCAAGCGCCGACAAATAACCATAAATACGAATCCCTAACCGCTCAGCAAGATACTTGCGGGCAATCGCACCGGCCGCTACCCGCATCACCGTTTCACGCGCCGACGATCGTCCACCCCCGCGATAATCTCGCAGGCCATATTTTTGCTGATAGGTATAGTCGGCATGTCCCGGCCGAAAACGATCTTTTATTTTGTCGTAATCGCGTGATCGCTGATCGGTGTTCTCGACCCACAAAGCAATCGGCGCACCCGTGGTTCGCCCTTCAAAGACACCGGACAGAATTTTTACTTGATCCGGCTCGTGGCGCTGGCTGGTGTGATGCGAAGTCCCTGAGCGCCGACGCTCGACATCCGCCATCAGATCCGCTTCCGTGAGCGCAAGGCCCGGTGGGCAACCATCCACGATGGCGGTCAATGCCGGGCCATGGCTTTCACCGGCCGTGGTGACCGTAAACAGCGTGCCGAAGGTATTACCGGACATCCGAGCTACTCCATCGTCAGTAAAAACACGCCACCGCCACCCCGTTCGAACTCGAGCCAGATGAACGGCAACTGCGGCCAAGTCCGCTCCACCACAGCCGCCGTATCACCCACCTCAACCACCAAAATACCACCCGGCGCCAGGTACTGACGCCAATCCGCCAAAATCGCTCGAACCGCATCCAGTCCATCCGCCCCTGAGGCCAACCCCAGTGCCGGCTCATGCGCATACTCAGGGGGTAAAGCCGCGACCTCAGCCGTCGGCACATAAGGCGGGTTACTGACAATGATATCGTACTGACGGCCAACGACGCCTGAGAACACATCGGAGTACTGCACACTCACGCGACTTTCCAGCGCATGCGCAGCCACATTCGCAGCCGCCACCTCAAGTGCCTGCGGAGAAATATCTACCGCATCCACCAAGGCCTCTGGAAAAGCATGCGCACAGGCAATCGCGATGCAGCCGGAACCGGTGCCAATATCCAAGAGGCGACGCACCCGATGCGGGTCAATAAAAGGCCGAAACGCCGTCTCGATCAACTCGGCAATCGGCGAACGCGGCACGAGTACTCTGGAATCTACCCGCATCTCATGACCCGCAAACCAAGTGACCCCGGTGAGATAGGCGGAGGGAATGCGTTCTTTGATCCGGCGATCCAGCAACGCCACGATGCGCGCTCGCACCCCCTCCGAGAGCGTCCATTGGTAGGCAGCCGGCGCGTCGGCATGCGCCCAGCCGGCGGCATAAAATACCAAGGCGGCCGCCTCATCGGTCGGATTGTCGGTGCCATGACCATAGCTTAAGCGCGCCCGTTTCAGTCGGGCAGCCGCCCACGCAATGGCAAGGCCGGTCTCAGCGGGCGGTAGTGAGGACGGTGGCATCGACACAGTCTAATCCACTAGAGCGCCCCTCGACTCGTGGGATAATGCCCCATGGCCACCTCCCAGACCCCCCTCGCACGCACCGCACTATGGATAGCGGCCGCCTTGTTGGCGGCGACCGCGGGCCTAGGGGTCAGACAGCACTTACTGAACACACCCGCCCTCACGCTCGAGGTCGCGGCTTTATATCCCACACATCGCCCGTTGCCAACGTTTACCTTGCATGATGCCGAGGGTCGCGACTTTCATCGCGATCAGCTGCAAGGTCATTACAGTCTGGTCTTTTTTGGCTACACCCAGTGCCCTGATGTCTGCCCCACCACCCTGATCGAACTCAATCAAGTGGTGCGCGCACTCCGTGATCTACCCGCCACCTTACAGCCCACTGTCGTGTTTGTGAGCGTGGATCCAGACCGTGACATACCGGCTATTTTAAAAAATTACGTCCAACATTTTAATCCGGCATTTATCGGGCTCTCCGGTAATGATGCGGCACTCACCACACTGACCCACGCCTTAGGCGCGCTGTACGCCCGCAGCCCAGCAGACAACGGCACCTACTCAGTCGATCACTCAGCCTCCCTGTTTTTAATTGATCCCAGCGCCGCACTGCTCGCCGTGTTTCCAAGCCCACAGGCCGCACGCAGCATCGAGACCGATTACCGGCAAATCGTCACTGCCAAAGACCCTCCACCATGAGCCTCGCCAGTCGCTTGTTTATCGGCTTACAGTACCTATGGCCGCAACATGGGATCACCGCTCTGATCCACTGGCTCACGCGACGCCGGCAGCCGACCCTGACGCGTTGGCTGATCCGCGGATTTCAAGCGCTTTATCCCATCAACATGGCCGAAGCGCTGCACCCCGATACCAAGCATTTTGCGACATTTAATGAGTTCTTTACGCGTGCCCTAGCGCCCGGGGCGCGGCCGTTAGATAAAACACCCGACAGCCTCGTGAGTCCCTGCGATGGAACCGTCAGCGAGTTCGGCACCCTGAGCGGCGAGCATCTGCTGCAAGCGAAACTGGCTGCCAAATCGTTTCGTTATAGCTTGACCGAATTATTAGCCGATCCGGAGAGCGCGCATCGCTATGTGGACGGCAGCTTCGCCACCTTGTATCTCGCGCCTTACGATTATCATCGGGTGCATATGCCCATCAGTGGCACGCTGACCAGCGTTCGCTACGTCCCTGGCGCACTGTTCAGTGTCAATGGCGCGACCGCGCGCGCGGTACCAAAGCTATTCGCCCGAAATGAGCGCGTGATCGTTGAGTTCAATACCGCCCTAGGGCCTTTAAGTGTCATCTTCGTCGGCGCCTTGAACGTGGGCAGCATATCGATCGTGGGCTTAGGCGATCTAACCCCCTGCTCACCGCGACAGAGCAGATCTTTTTCCCTCACAGAACCTGCTATGGAATTTTTAAAAGGCGCCGAGCTCGGTCGTTTTAATATGGGTTCTACCGTGATCTTGTTGCTACCCCCCAACACGATCCGCTTTGCGCCCAGTCTTCAGGTAGGGGCCACGGTGCGCATGGGCCGCGCCTTAGGCCAGTGGCGTTGCGCGTGACGACGCAGGCCACCCCGCTGCGTGCGCAGCTGGTACAACGAGCCGCACTGCTCGCCCGCAGCCGAGCCTTTTTTGCTCAGCGCGGCGTACTGGAGGTAGATACCCCGGTACTGGCGCGAAGCACCGTCACCGATGTGCACATCGCCTCTTTCCAGACGCTGCCAGTGGCCGGCCAGCCGACCGCTTATTTACAGACGTCACCGGAATACGCAATGAAGCGACTCTTGGCCGCTGGCAGTGGCGACATCTATCAGTTGGGCAAAGTGTTCCGCCAAGAACCCGCTGGCCGCCATCATCAACCCGAGTTCACTTTGCTGGAGTGGTACCGACTGGGATTTAACGAGCACGCTTTAATTGATGAAGTCGATGCGCTATTGCATGAGTTGTTAGGCGAATGTGTCCCTCAGTCCACAGAAATAGTCACCTACCAAGCCGCTTTTCAGCGCGTATTGCACATCGATCCATTCACCGCTGAGACCGCCACTTTGCGAGATCTGGCCACTCAGCACACCGGCGCGCGCAATATGGATGCGGATGATCGAGACACGCTACTCGACCTGCTGATGGGACTACGGGTCGGTCCTACCTTAGGAAAAGAACGCATCAGCTTCGTCACTGAGTACCCCGCTTCGCAAGCCGCTCTCGCACGCTTACTGCCCGGGAGTCCGCCGCGAGCAGCTCGTTTCGAGGCTTATGTCGAGGGGATCGAGCTGTGTAATGGCTTCCATGAGTTAACCGACGCCCGTGAGCAACGCGCACGCTTTCTACAAGACCAGCAGCGTCGTCAAAGCATGGGACTAGCACCCATTCCGCTCGACGAAAAATTCTTAAGCGCGCTAGCGGCCGGCTTGCCCGATTGCGCTGGCGTCGCGGTGGGCTTTGATCGCGTCGTCCTATTGGCCAGCGGCGCACGCGCGCTCTCTGACGTGATCCACTTCACCTTAGACTGAGAAAACCTTTTTAGGGCCACAGGATGCACACCACACAATCGATGACAACGAACGATCAATCCCTGTACCCCAGCCTACTGAGCTCCTTAGACGCGCTGTTTGCCGGTGAGCGCGACATGATCGCGAACTTAGCCAACTGCTCAGCCCTGCTGTTCCATCACTTGCCGATGCTGAACTGGGCAGGCTTTTATCTGTGGCGCTCAGGCGAGTTAGTGGTCGGTCCGTTTCAAGGAAAGCCCGCCTGTGTACGCATCCCTGCAGGTCGTGGGGTGTGCGGCCAAGCTGCTCTAAGCCGTCGTACCGTGATCGTTACCGATGTGCACGTATTTCCGGATCACATTGCTTGTGATGCGGATTCTCAATCAGAGATTGTGGTGCCGTTGATCGCCAACGATCGCTTAATCGGCGTACTCGATCTTGACAGCCCGCGCATCGGTCGCTTTACGGCGAGCGATGCAGAAGGCCTTGAAGCGATCGCCGCACGCCTGATCGCGGCGACCGACTTTGATCTCAGCCAGAGCGACTGACCGCCTTCAGGCTGGCCGACACTACTTGGCGCGTGAAATATATTCGCCGCGACGCGTATCCACTCGAATTACTTCGCCTTCCGCCAAAAACAACGGCACCCGCACCACAGCACCGGTTTCAAGGGTCGCCGGCTTCTGTCCGCCACTCACGGTATCGCCGCGCGCGCCTGGGTCTGTGCCGACAATCTTTAATTCCACATGGGCGGGCGGTGTCACCGTCAAGGGCTGCCCGTTCCACAAGGTCACAATGCAAGACACGCCATCTTTGAGCCACTGCGCCGCATCGCCCATGGCGGCCTTACCGGCCATGACCTGCTCAAAGGTTTCAGGCGACATGAACGTCCAGAAATCGCCATCGGTGTACAAGTAAGTCATATCCGCGTCGACCACATCGGCCGACTCAACGGAATCACCTGACTTCCAGGTTTTTTCAACCACTCGGCCGGTACGCAGATTACGCACCTTGACTCGGTTAAACGCCTGACCCTTACCGGGCTTGACCATCTCGTTCTCAACGATCGAAAACGGCTCGCCATCTAACAAGATTTTGAGTCCAGATTTGAACTCGTTGGTGCTGTAGGTCCCCATACATCGACGCTCCAGGTTCCGCCCGGCCGAACTCGGCCTGAGCACTTTGCTTCATCAGGGGGTGCATCATACCGATCAATGGCTTACTCAACCAGCCAAAACGGCCTACCCGGAACTGTCGACCCCATCACGGCCCCCTCCCAACCCGAGGGTTAGGATCCAAAACACATATTTTTAACGGTTTTATGCGCTTGTCTAACACGTCCCCTACCGCCAACCCTGCTGACGCACCGGTGGCTACTTTAGTCGTCACCCGCGATCGCGCCCACAGCGAAACCATTGCCGCGATCTTGACCCAAGCAGGCCACGCGGTGCGCTGTACTTGGCTGGCCGATAGCAGTTCGTGGTCGGAGGCGATCGAACGCAGTCACGCGGAAGTGGTGGTGCTGTTTTTAGATGATGACTTAGTCTCACTGGCGCAAATCAAAACCCTGCGCGGCAGTTTTCAACCTCGCATCCCCGTTATGGTAGTGAGCGCTCAGGTAGATGAGGCGCGTATGACCGATGTCCTTCGCGCAGGCGCGCAGGATCTGGTGTCGCTAGAGCACCCGAGTCGACTGCGTCGCGTGTGGGAGCGCGAGGTGCGTACCTATCGCCGCGACTGTGCACTGATCAGCACGGTGAGTTCCGCCCGTAAGCACCAAGATGCGCTGTCTATGTTCCTAGCGAGCTCTGCGGAACTTGCCAGTTCCAGCGACGCGATCGCCCATATTGACGATCAACAGGTGCTGGATACGAACCGTGCGTGGCACAGTCTCCTCAATTATCCGGACGACACCAACCTACAGGGTCGTTCTATTTTGGATTTTTTTGCGCGCGAATCACATACCACCTTGCAAGGCGCGCTGGCGGTGTGTCTTGCCGGTCAATGGCACGATCATGCACTTAAAGTCTCCGTACTGACCGCGGCTGGTCATTCCTTACCGATCGAAGCTCGTTTGGCGCAGACCTCAGTCGAGAACAAACCGGCCATCCGCTTACGCATCACTGGCATCACGCTGGATGTGTCCGAAGGCGTCGCGGGCCTCACTGCGGCAGCACGTCTGGATCCGACCACTGATTTTCTGCTGCGACATCACTTCGTCAATGAACTCAATGATCGGCTCCAACAGCCGATCAAAGCCGGCGTCCGTTACTTATTGGCGATCTGCCCTGATCAGCTTGACTCGATCGTCAACCAAATCGGCCCACTGGCTTTAGAAGACTTTATGGCCGGGGTCGGCAGCATCGTTCGAGCACAAACCACCGACGCCGATCTGGGTGGTCGCTTTACCAGCTCCACGATCATGCTGTTAGTCGAGCGGGGCACCGTTGCAGATGTCATGGCGCTTGCCAATGAAGTCGTGGCGCAGGTCAGCAAGCACATCTTCTCAATCGGTACCCAAACCCTGACCGGCACAGTCAGCATAGGCATCACCGTGGCACCGACACAGAAACCAGATCTCAAAAAACTGGTATCGACCGCCATCAATACATTGAACATGGCACAGAAGCTCGGTGGCAAACAGGCGCGTCTCAATGACTATCTCGAAGGCGACACACGCCTGCAAAGCTTTGACAAAGTATGGGTGCCACGCATTCAAAATGCATTGCGCGATAATAAATTTCGCCTAGCTCACCAACCGATTGCTAACCTACAAGGTGGCGGACGCCAACAATCTGACTTACTGATCCGGCTGCTGGGTGAGGATGGCAAAGATATCTTGCCCAGCGAGTTCATTCCAGCAGCCGAACGCAGCGATTTAATGACTCTCATTGATCGCTGGGTGATCGAAGCCGCCCTTGGATTTTGCGCGGATCATGACAACGAAGAGGTGTTCATTCGCTTAGCACCTAGCTCTGTCAAAGACATGACCTTGATCAGTGGAATCAAGTCCGCACTACAGGGCCACCTGATTCAACCCGATCGCTTATGTTTTCAGGTCACCCACACCTTGGCAGAGCAGTATCTGGTACAGACCAAAACGCTCTTTACCGACCTTCGCCTACTCGGCTGCAAGACGGCGATCGATCACTTTGGATCCGGACGAGATCCACAGCAACTGGTCGATCACCTAAAACCAAACGTGATTAAGATTGATGGCTCTTTGATGCAAGCACTGGCCACCAATGAAGCGCATCAAGAGCAGGTCAAGTACTTAGTGAAAATCGCCCACGGCATCAGCGCCCAAACGATTGCCGAGCGGGTCGAGAATGCAAGCACCATGGCTGCCCTTTGGCAACTCGGCGTACAGTCTATTCAAGGGTTCTTCGTGCGCGCGCCTGAAGCCGTTGAAATAAAGGGGGAACGAATCACCCTGGCCATCGCCTGACGCGATGCCTCAGACCAGGGCGATGCCCTTGCGCGTGACTTAGGCAGCACCTTGGGGCCTATTGACAGACCTCACGGACTTAATCGCTCATCGCCTCTGTGCGCCCGGCGGCCTATGAGAAAGCTTACTAGCCGCCAGGTAACTCCACCTCAAGTTCCGTCACTCGTCGATAATTTTTCGGCAACAGCACGCCACGCTGTGCGCGTTCGCCGCGATAATCACTGATTTCTGCGAAAGTCAGCGTCATCACGCGATCGCCGCAATACACCTTCAGCTTCATCTTAGGCGCGAGCACCGCGACCGCGACTACCAACTCTTGACGGCGCTCCGCCTGCGCGGCTGGGATATTGAATAACTTATTGCCCTTACCCTTAGAAAGCTCGGGCAAGTCGGCAACCGGGAATGCCAACAGGCGTCCCTCTGCGCCCTCCTGCGCCGATGCCACCACTATCAGTGCACTGCTCTCCTCCACCACCCGCGCTGCAGGCAGCGCCTTGGCGTGGGCTGGCATGCTAAGCACGCCCTTGCCCGCCTTATTACGCCCATACAGCTCTTCCAGTTTGACGATAAACCCATAGCCTGCGTCGCTGGCCAGTACCCAACGGTCCGCAGGCTCACCGAGCATCACACCGGCAAATGTCGCTCCGTTGGGTGGATCCACACGGCCCGACAAGGGCTCACCCTGACCGCGCGCCGACGGCAAGCTATGCGCCGGCAGGCTGTACGTGCGACCCGTTGAATCCAAGAACACGGCCAGTTGGGTGCTCTTGCCACGCGCCACCGCTTGAAAACCATCGCCTGCCTTATAGGACAACGCGCGCGGATCAATCTCATGACCCTTCGCTTGCCTGACAAAACCGACCGTGGACAGCACGACCGTCACCGGCTCCGAAACGACCAGTTCCGTTTCATCAATGGCCTTCGCCGCCTCGCGCTCAACGATCTTAGTACGCCGTTTGTCGGAATATTTTTCACCATCGGCAACTAACTCTTCACGCACCAGCTTGCGAAGCTTGGCGGGACTGGCCAAGATCGCTTCTATGCCTTTGCGCTCGGCCGCCAACTCCGCCTGCTCGCCGCGGATTTTCATTTCCTCAAGACGCGCCAAATGACGCAGCTTGGTCTCAAGAATGGCCTCAGCCTGTTCATTAGATAGCTTGAAACGCTTGATTAGAACCGCTTTCGGCTCATCCTCCGTGCGTACAATCTTAATGACTTCATCTAAATTCAAATACGCAATGAGCAAGCCATCTAAAATATGCAGCCGAGCGTTGAGCTTGCCTAAGCGATGCTCCAAGCGACGAGTCACTGTCTGCGAACGGTACGATAACCATTCCACCAGAAGATCGCGAAGCCCCATGACCTTCGGCCGACCATCCAATGCAATGACATTGATATTGACGCGATAGGTGCGCTCCAAGTCGGTGGTCGCAAACAAATGCGCCATGACCTGCTCGGCATCCACACGATTGGACTTCAGTTCGAGCACAATACGCACCGGCTCTTCGTGGTCCGACTCATCGCGCACGTTCTCTACCATCGGTAGCTTTTTGGCGCGGATCTGTGCTGCGACCTGCTCTTGTACTTTGGAGCCTGACACTTGATACGGTAAGGCGGTGATGATGACTTCGCCATCACCCGCTTCGTAGATCGCCCGCGCACGGAAGGTGCCGTTACCGGTCTCATAGATCGCACGAAGCTCTGCTTTCGGCGTGATGATCTCACCACCCGTGGGCAAATCAGGCCCGGGAACGAGCTTTAAAAGATCCTTGACCGACACATCCGGCTCATCGAGCAAGCGCACGCATGCCGCCACAATCTCTTTGATATTGTGAGGCGGAATATCGGTCGCCATACCGACCGCAATGCCGGTAGCACCATTCAGCAGCACGTTAGGTAATCGCGCCGGCATCAGCGAGGGCTCATCCATGGAGCCATCAAAGTTAGGCACCCACTCAACCGTGCCTTGCTCTAACTCACTCAGCAAGGTATCCGCATACGGCCGAAGCTTGGATTCGGTATAACGCATCGCAGCGAATGACTTCGGGTCATCCGTCGACCCAAAGTTGCCCTGACCATCCACAATGGGATAACGATAAGAGAAGTCTTGCGCCATATGAACAAGCGCTTCGTAACAAGCTGAGTCACCATGCGGGTGAAACTTACCAATCACATCGCCGACGGTGCGCGCGCTTTTTTTGTGCTTCGCGGTGGCCTGCAGACCAAGCTCACTCATGGCATAGATAATGCGACGCTGCACGGGTTTTAGACCATCAGCCAGTTGCGGCAAGGCACGATCCAAAATCACGTACATCGAATAATCGAGATACGCTTTCTCAGTAAAGGTTTTAAGCGCGCGTCTTTCAATACCTTCGAAATTTAAATCTTGCGCCTTCATACGATCACTTCAGCCAAATTCCCGTTCGCCTCTAACCAATCGCGACGATCACTCGCGCGTTTTTTGGCAAGCAACATATCAAGCAACTGATCAGTGCCGTCAGCCGCCTCGACGGTCAGTTGCAACAGACGCCGCGTGGATGGCGCCATGGTGGTCTCGCGTAATTGCAGGGGATTCATCTCACCGAGGCCCTTAAAGCGGGTCACACTCACCTTTCCGCGAATACCTTCAGCGGCAATACGATCGAGCGTGCCCGCGCGCTCTGCATCATCTAACGCGTAGAACACTTGACGGCCGATATCAATACGATAGAGCGGCGGCATAGCAACGTGCACGTGCCCGGCCAGCACGAGAGGCCTAAAATGGCGCACAAATAGGGCGCACAGCAGTGTGGCAATGTGCTGCCCATCGGAATCAGCATCCGCCAAAATACAGATGCGGTGATAACGAAGGTCGTCTAGCTTAGGAGAGCCTGGCTCCACACCGATCGCCACTGAAATGTCGTGCACTTCTTGCGAGGCCAACACACCGGCGGCATCCACTTCCCACGTATTCAATATCTTGCCGCGTAGCGGCATCACCGCCTGGAATTCGCGCTCGCGTGCCTGCTTGGCACTCCCGCCGGCTGAGTCACCCTCGACCAAGAACAGCTCAGTACGCCGCGGGTCCTGCGAGGTACAGTCGGCCAGCTTGCCTGGCAGCGCGGGACCGGCCACCACGCGTTTACGAATGACTTTCTGCGCGGCTTTTAGCCGCGCCTGGGCATTTTGAATCGCGAGCTGAGCAATCTTCTCGCCTGTTTCCGCATGCTGCGCCATCCACAGGCCGAAGTTATCTTTGACCAGCCCCGTGACGAAAGCCGCGCACTCGCGCGAGGCTAAACGCTCCTTCGTTTGACCGGCAAACTGAGGTTCTGACATTTTGACTGACAGCACATAGCAGATATGGTCCCAGACGTCCTCTGGCGCGAGCTTAATGCCGCGCGGCACCAGGTTCCGCAGTTCACAGAACTCGCGGACCGCATCGGAGATACCGGTTCGCAAACCATTAACATGGGTGCCACCCTCTGGCGTTGGAATGAGGTTGACGTAGCTCTCACCGACGATCTCAACACCCTCATCCATCAACCACGCAAAGGCCCACTCGGCCGACTCATTGCCGCCTTTTAGGCTTGCCGTGATCGGCTCCTCAGGCAGCATATCCGACTTATTCAGTCGCTCTAGCAGGTAGCTAGAGAGTCCCCCAGTATAAAACCACTCGTCACGCTCGCCGGTCGCTTCCTGCGACAAGCTTACCTTCAGACCGGCACACAACACCGCCTTCGCACGCAACACATGCTTGAGCTTAGGAAGCGACACCTTATCGGAGTCAAAGTACTTTTCATTCGGCCAAAAGCGCACCGAGGTGCCGCTGTTGCGCGCCCCGACCTTGCCGATGACCTGCAGCTTTTTGTCGAGGTGACCGTCTTTAAAGCCGATTAAATATTCATTTCCATCGCGTTTAACGCGACATTCCAAGCGACTCGATAAGGCATTTACCACCGACACACCGACGCCGTGCAGACCGCCAGATTGACTGTAGGTCTTGTCGGAAAACTTACCGCCGGCGTGCAAGCGAGTCAAAATGAGCTCGACGCCGGATACCTTTTCGATGGGATGCATATCTACCGGCATCCCTCGCCCGTCGTCTACCACCTCGACCGACCCATCCTTGAAGAGGGTGACATCGATCGTCTTGCAGTACCCCATCAATGCCTCATCGACACTGTTATCCACCACCTCATGCACCAAGTGGTTGGGGCGACTGGTATCTGTGTACATGCCAGGGCGGCGCCGCACCGGGTCCAGCCCGGAGAGCACTTCAATGGCAGAAGAGGTGTAAGACTGACTCATAGCGGGCGCGAGATTACCTCAAAAGCGCCCAGCCGCGGGCGACCATTCGCCAAGACGCATGGACGTCCGCCAGACATCCGGCCGGTCACTGCGCGAGATCAAGCGCTAAAGCGACACGTGATGCATCCGACAACATCGCTTCATGGGTGTACGCGGCATGGTCAATACCGATGGTCACTGCAGCACCGGCTTGAAACCAATGCCGGGCTTCTGCGGATAATTCAAAGCGCAAAAAGTGCACGGCGGAGGTTTTCTCCTCATTCTCGCGCTCCAAATCCTCATCCGCGATCGCATAGACCCGCTGATCACCCACCGCCACATAGCAGCGGCGCTCAATCCCTTTCAGCGCTTTAAGCGCTGCCGCACGCTCCGTGACATCCGGGTACTCGATAAGAAAGGTCGCTTTTAGATTGGTGCCGTCTGGAATCAGAGGATTATAGGAATCCAGTTCATCCTGAATACCCTCTGCCTCAAAAATTCGCTCGGTGCGTAGCATTTCCTGAATTTGATACTGGACCGTCAATCGATCTTCAAAAATCAGCGTGGTGTGCTGACCGACCGCGATGGTGCGGGCGCGCTTATGAGCAATCACTTCACTGCGAAATGCATTCCGCGTGCGTGCGTATTGCTCCAAACTCATCAAATCACTCGGCGCTAAGCGCGCCGCAGAGGCTGCAAAGTCACTCATAGTTGTCAAATCCCGTAAGCCATGCGCAATAAACTCAGCGGATGAGTCGGCTCTTTAGGCGCCGCCAACGCCTGTCCAATATGATTGCCGGCCATCGGACAATCACTCGAATGATAATCCGCATCCGCCTGATCAACTCTGGAGAAAACAGGCTTTCCAATTTTCATTGAGTGCTCGTGAAACTCTTTTTTCAAAGCATAAGTCCCGTTATGCCCTGAGCAGCGCTCAATCACTTCCAGCGTGGTATTGGGTACTAACTTCAAGACGTCGCGCGTCTTAAGACCAATATTCTGAACACGCAAGTGACAAGGCACCTGATAAGCCACCTTGCCGAGCTCTTTTTTGAATTGCGTGGAGAGCTTGCCACCCTTGTGGCGGAGCCACAAGTACTCGAAGGGATCAAACATGTGCTGACGCACTTTCTGCACCATTGGATCATCGGGGAAAAGCAGAGGAAGCTCCTGCTTAAACATCAGCACGCACGATGGAATGGGCGACACCACATCACAACCCTGATCAATCATGGCAATCAGCGCCGGAATGTTGACGTTCTTGAGCTCCTCAATCGCCTTGAGATCACCCATCTCAAGCTTCGGCATCCCGCAGCACTTCTCTTGGGCTGCTAAGCGCACCGGGATACCATTGTGCTCAAACACAGCAGCCAAATCGGCATCGATCGATGGCTCATTGCGGTTGCAATAACATGTCGCAAACAGCGCCACTTGACCCGTGGTGTCAGCGGTCGCCTGCACGCTCAGCACGGGTTTTATCCGCTTGGCTTCAGTTGCCCGAAAGCTGCGGCTCGCGTAGTCAGGCACCACCGCATCCGCGTGTATGCCTAAGGTCGCCTGCAATAGCTGACGCCCCCACTTACTATCATTCACCGCATTGACCACTTCAGCGACCACCGGAATCCCGGCTAGGCGCCCGACCATATCGGTCGATGACAGCACTTTATCTCTGAACGAAACGCCATGCTGCTCGTACTTAATTGCCTTAGCACGCAGCATTAAATGAGGAAAATCGACATTCCACGCATGAGGCGGCACATAAGGGCACTTACTCATGTAACACATATCACACAAATAACATTGATCAACGACCTGCCAATACACGGGCTTTGGCACTTCATCCAGCTCACCGGAGGACGTGGCATCAATCGCGTCGAACAACGTAGGGAAACTGTTGCACAGATTGAAGCAACGTCTGCAGCCGTGACAAATATCGAAGACACGCTCCAACTCTTTAAAGAGCGAGCTCTCTTGATAAAAATCAGGACCTTTCCATGGAATGGGGTGGCGCGTAGGCGCCTCTAAGTTGCCCTCGCGAGGGCCCGACGCTGGGGATTCGCTCATGGGCGCTCTCTTCGATTCGATAGTCAACACACAATGCGATTTATAAAAAATCCCGCAACACCGCCGTGGCGCTGCGGGATGGGACGCGCCTTACAGGTTGTCGAGCGCCTTCTGGAAGCGGTTCGCGTGTGAGCGCTCCGCTTTTGCTAGCGTCTCAAACCAATCCGCAATCTCAGCGAAGCCCTCATCGCGAGCGGTCTTGGCCATACCCGGGTACATATCCGTGTACTCATGGGTTTCACCGGCAATCGCCGCCTTCAGATTGTCTGAGGTCGGGCCGATGGGTAGGCCCGTGGCAGGATCGCCCACCGCCTCTAGGTACTCCAGATGCCCGTGGGCGTGGCCGGTTTCGCCTTCAGCGGTCGAACGAAACACAGTGGAGACATCATTGAAACCTTCGACATCGGCTTTCGCTGCGAAGTACAAATAACGACGGTTCGCCTGAGATTCGCCAGCAAAAGCGTCCTTCAGATTGGTCTCAGTTTTACTGCCCTTTAGATTCACAAAATATCTCCTTACGTATCAGGGGATCGACTCAGCGCGTTACAATGGCGCTCGGACGGTGGTCCGGACGAGCACTGTAGTCGGGCAGAATGAAGCGAGTCAATGACTAAAAAGTGACGGATCGGAAAACTGCGTTGACGCCCTAAGGGGCGACCGCTTGCGTGATTTATCGACGTACAGGACACTTTATCACTATGGCCCGTGCCCCCACCCCCCACTCCCCCGCTGCTCCCTCCGTCCAGGCAACCTCCTTCGACTTTGAAAAAGCCATGGGAGAACTCGAAGCGGTGGTCGAACGCCTCGAACAAGGGGACATTCCCCTCGAAGAGGCCCTGTCCAGCTTCGAGCGCGGCGTGGCACTGACCCGCGCCTGCCAAGAGGCTTTGACCCACGCAGAACAAAAAGTAGAGCAATTAACGCGCGATGCCGCGGGCAATGAAATATTGACCCCGTTCGAGAGCGTGAACGAGGATGAACTGCCGTGACCGATGAGGTCGCGCGACAAGCCCAACTGACCGCCTATCAAGCTCGCGCGGAGGCGAGCCTTGCGGCCCGTCTACCGGCCGCGCATGTCGTCCCAGAACGGCTACACGCCGCCATGCGCTACAGCGCTTTAGGGGGCGGCAAACGGGTGCGCCCCGCCCTGATTTATGCCACCGGCGAACTGTTAGGGGCCGCACCCGATGCGCTAGACGCCGTCGCCGCGGCCGTTGAAATGATCCATGTGTATTCGCTGATTCATGACGACTTGCCGGCCATGGACAATGACGATTTGCGCCGTGGCCGTCCCACCTGCCATCGCCAGTTCGACGAAGCGACCGCGATCCTTGCCGGCGATGCACTACAGGTCTTAGCCTTTGAGAGTTTGGCCGGAGCCCCGACGGGGGCCAACACGCGCGTTAAACTGATCCAACAATTGGCTGTTGCCAGCGGCACGTTGGGCATGGCCGGAGGCCAAGCCATTGATTTAGCGGCAGTCGGTCGCCCATTGTCGGCCGCTGAGGTGGAACAGATGCATCGCCGCAAGACCGGCGCTTTGCTGGCCGCCGGTATGGCGATGGCGGCTAGCCTCACGAACCCACCGTTGGCCACCCAAGCGGCCCTCGATCGCTTCGCAGACCACTTAGGGCTCGCTTTTCAGATCGTGGACGATATTTTAGATGTCGAAGGCGACCCCAGCCTGCTAGGCAAAGCGGTGGGTGCCGATCAGGCGCGACACAAACCCACGTATCCGGCGGCCGTTGGCTTAGACGCCGCCAGAGCACGGGTAACCGCGCTGCATGCCGATGCGCAAGCGGCCATCCAACCACTAGGACCGACGGCCGGCATGCTGGCTTGGCTCGCGCGCTATATCGTCGAGCGATCTTCTTAAAGGTCGCCAGAGGCAACCGCGACTACCGTTTTTACGGGTAAACTGCCCGTATGCCTGACGCTGACCGACGTTACCCACACCTCGATCGAATCGAGACGCCGGCCGCCTTAAGGGCCCTGCCGGAACAGGACTTGCCTGCGGTGGCGGATGAGCTGCGCGCACTCCTGATCGATACCTTAAGCACGCGCGGTGGCCACTTTGCAGCGGGCTTGGGCACGGTCGAATTAACCGTCGCCTTACATCACGTTTACCACACCCCTGACGATCGTTTGGTGTGGGACGTAGGCCACCAAGCGTACCCACATAAACTGCTCACCGGTCGCCGCGCTCGCCTCCAGACCATCAAGCAAAAAGACGGCTTAGCGCCTTTTCCCAGTCGCTTAGAAAGCGAATACGATGCCTTTGGGGTAGGTCACTCCAGCACCTCCATCTCTGCGGCCCTTGGCATGGCTCTGGCAGAGCAACAACGACCCGCCTCAGAGACCCCGCGTCGCCGCCACGTCGCGATCATTGGTGACGGCGCCATGACAGCCGGTCTTGCCTTTGAAGCGCTCAATCACGCAGGCAGCCTTGAAGTGGATCTGCTGGTCATCCTGAATGACAACGACATGTCTATTTCTGAGAACGTGGGCGCGCTGTCTAATTATTTCGCGCGCGTACTGGCGGGGCGCATTTATGCGGGTCTGCGCGAAGGCAGTAAGAAATTCCTGAGACGCATACCCGCCGCGTGGGAACTAGCACGCCGTTCAGAAGAGCACATGAAAGGTATGGTCCTACCCGGCACGATGTTTGAGGAAATGGGTTTTAATTACATCGGTCCCTTCGATGGTCATGATGTCGTCGCCCTGTCGCGCGCCCTTAAAAATATACGCGGGCGTAAAGGCCCACAATTTCTGCACGTCATCACCCGCAAAGGCAAAGGCTATGCGCCGGCCGAAGCGGACCCGATCAAATGGCATGGGCCCGGACCTTTTGACCCGGCTAAAGGCGAGATTTTTAAAGAAAAAGCCAGCAGCCCCACCTACACACAGGTGTTTGGCGAGTGGTTATGCGATATGGCCACACGGGATCCGCGGATCGTCGCCATCACCCCCGCCATGCGCGAAGGCTCGGGGCTCGTCGACTACTCAAAACGATTTCCAGACCGTTACTTTGATGTCGGCATTGCTGAACAGCATGCGGTCACCCTCGCCGCCGGCATGGCCTGTGAAGGCCTGCGTCCGGTCGTCGCCATTTATTCAACTTTCATGCAACGCGCCTACGACCAACTGATTCACGACGTCGCGATTCAGAACCTGCCGGTCATATTCGCCTTGGACCGAGCCGGTTTGGTGGGCGGAGACGGCGCCACCCATCAGGGGGCATTCGATTTGTCGTATCTGCGATGCGTGCCGAATATGACCCTCATGGCCCCCTCGCATGAAGATGAGTGCCGTCAAATGCTGTACACAGCAACTCAGCTTAACGGCCCCTCTGCGGTTCGATATCCCCGCGGCCAAGGACCTGGCACGCTGCCGCAGGCAGAGATGCACGCTTTACCGATTGGCCGTGCGGAAATTCGCCGTCAAGGCCAATCGGGACTTGCAATCTTGGCCTTCGGCACCATGGTAGAAGCTTCCCAAACGAGCGCCGACCAATTAGATGCAACCCTTGTGAATATGCGCTTTATAAAACCGCTGGACGACGCCTTGATACTCAATCTAGCCCACACCCATAGTCACTTCGTGACCATCGAGGAAAATGTGATTGCGGGCGGCGCCGGCGATGGTATTTTAGAATTACTTCAGGCTAACGGCCAGCAAAAATCCGTGCTGCAATTAGGTATTCCTGACCGATTCATTGAGCACGGTTCACGACTGGATAATCTGGTGGATGCGGGTCTTGACAGCGCTAGCATTGAACGCGCCATTAGTGCTTGGTGGTTGACGGCGAAGCAGCCTCCCCTTAGCCGGCAAGCCGGCTGATGCGCACCTTGCTCCGCCGTATAACATCTGGTATTTAAGATTGGTATGGACATGCCCGTAAATAAAACTCTCGGAAACAGCATCGGCTCGACGACTCCTATCGAGGACGTGCAAGGTCGGGAAGACCATCGTCAACTCGCGATCAATAAAGTGGGCATAAAAGATATTGTCCATCCAGTGCGTATTGCTGACCGAACCGGTCATGACCAGCACACCGTTGCTAATTTCAACATGTATGTGTACTTGCCTCATAACTTCAAGGGCACCCACATGTCGCGTTTCGTCGAAATCTTGCATGAGCAGGAACGTGAGATCTCCGTGGACTCGTTTCGCGCCATGCTCAAAGAGGTCACGCGCCGACTCGACTCCAAGACCGGTCATATCGAAATGACCTTTCCGTATTTTGTGATGAAAAAAGCCCCTGTGTCTGGCGTGCAAAGCTTATTAGATTACCGCGTGACCATGAGCGGCGAGATCGAAGCCGGCCACATCCATACGTGGATCAAAGTCGTGGTGCCGGTGACCAGCCTGTGCCCCTGCTCGAAGAAAATATCCGACTACGGCGCACACAATCAGCGCTCACACGTCACCATCAACGCGAAGACTAACGCGCCCTTATGGATTGAGGATCTGATCGATATCGCAGAACAGGAAGCCTCATGCGAGGTATACGGTATCTTGAAGCGCCCAGATGAAAAGTTCGTGACCGAACGCGCCTACGACAACCCTAAGTTTGTCGAAGATCTGGTGCGCGATATTGCCGTTCGCTTGAACCAAGATGCGCGCATTCGCGCTTACAGTGTCGAATCTGAAAACTTCGAGTCGATCCACAATCATTCCGCTTACGCAATGATTGAAAGGAATAAGGATAGCTAGCGACGGCGAGCCGCAAAGCGGCAGTGGTTACTAGCCGGTTAATACCATTGTTGAGGGCGCTTCACTGCCCTGCAATCGAGCAATGAGCGAGCGCAAGAACGCACGGTTAAAGCGCAACTGACAAGGCGCTGAGACCTGCTCAAGCAAAGTAGAACTTACCTTCAATACGGTCACCGCGCCCTCGGCTCGGATAGTCGCGAGCCTGCGCGCACCCCGCACAAAGCCCGTCTCACCAAAGCACTCCCCGACTGGCAAGACGCCCACCGTTTTACCGAGCCTCTCTACACACACCCGACCGCTCACGATGACGTAAAAGCGATCGTCCGTATCACCTTCTTTAATAATTTCTTCACCCGCCAAATACTGCTGCCAGTACCCTGCTTGTAAAAGCTCAGAGATTTCCGCGTGCGAGAAATCATTAAAAAAGACGAGACGACGCAGTAACGCAATCTGCTCGGTTGCATCCATCGAAGGAGCCCGGTCACGAAGCGAATCATGCACGCGGGTCAGCGCGGTAGCTAATGCCTGGCCATCCGCATATCGTGCTGCCGGCTGCTTATGCAGCAAAGTCATCACCAACTGATCCAGTTCTTGCGGCAAGCCCTGGCGCAATTCATGCAAGGAAATCGGTGTCGCATACACAATTTGGTGTAGCAGCTTCATCAAATTAGCGCCACGGTGAGGCCTGAAGCCGCTGAGCAACTCGTACATGACAGCGCCCAACGAGTACAAGTCGGAACTAGGCGTCAGCGGCTGAGACTGCACCTGCTCAGGCGACATGTAGGAGGGGCTCCCAGCCACGCCGTCTACATTCGGTGTCTGTGAGTCCTGAATGAGAGCGATCCCAAAATCGATGATGCGCACATCATTATCGACTGTCAGCATAATATTAGATGGCTTGATATCACGGTGAATGACGCCCTGCGAATGCGCATACGCGAGCGCTTTGGCACACTGATAGATCGCCACCAGCGCATCCTCTAGACGAAGCAAATTATCCGGCTTGCAGTAGGCGGCGAGTGTGCGGGCACCGTGCACAAACTCAGTCACGACGTAATAGTGGCCCTCCTCAAGGCCGGCATCATAAACAGGCAGCAAATTGGGGTGACGAAGGCGACCGACTAATTGCGCCTCGGAAAGAAACATATTGCGCGCGAGCGTACTTTTCTCGGTATCGGCACTGGATGCGTGGTGGTAGACCTTAATGGCCACATCACGACCCACATAGGCATCGTGTGACAGATAGACGACACCGGCACTACCGCGCCCTACCTCTTTAATGAGGTCGTACTTACCGATTCGTGAAGGCGCGATATATTCCGCTGACAAAGAAACCCCTTTCAATCAGGTGGACTCGGATGGAGACTGCAATGAGTAATCGACTGAAGCATGCAGTCGCAGTGACAAGCGCACAGAGCATAAAGAGGGTGGGGTTCATCGACTGTGAAGCGCATCCCGCTTCACAGACCACGTGTCGCTGTCAGCCGGAAAATGGATCCCAACCGCGCGGTACCGGCAAGTCTCCTCGGTCACTGACTAGGCGGACGCCACGACCCGCGGTGATCTCACCAATACAGTGACAGGCCGGTGCGCCGGCCGTCGCCATGGCCCGCGCCAGTCCGGCTCGCCGGCTAGGCGGCACAGTAAATAGCAACTCATAGTCATCGCCACCGCCCAACGCGAAGTCGCGCGCGCCCTGCTCACCCGCTAAGGCAAACAAGGCCTGCGACAGAGGCAACTCAGAGGCCCGCAACACAGCGCCTACGCCGCTGGCGGCGACTAAACGACCGAGATCTTGTCCCAAGCCATCCGACACATCCATGCAGGCACTGGCCACACCACGCAGCCGCTGCCCAAAAGCCACTCGCGGCTCCGGTCGCCTGAATTTATGTTCAAGCGCACCGCGATAGGCGCCCTGTCCCGGCAGGCGCCCCTCGATCAAGGCGAGGCCAGCCGCGGCGTCACCCGGCCAGCCGGTGATATACAACAAGTCCCCGACAGTGGCGCCGCGGCGACGCAGTGCGGCGCCCTGCGGTACGAATCCCATGGCCTGCACCGTCACAGTGAGCGGCCCACGCGTGGTATCACCACCAACCAACGACACGTGATGGGCCTTCGCGATGGCATCAAAACCCATGGCGAAACCCTCGAGCCACTCCTCATCGGCGGCCGGTACAGTCAATGCAAGGGTTGCCCACGCGGGTACCGCCCCCATGGCAGCCAGATCAGATAAATTGACAGCAAGTGAGCGCCAGCCAATATCATCGGCACGCGTTGAGCTCGGGAAATGACGGCCTTGCACCAGCGTATCCACGCACGCGACGAGCTCATGATCAATCGGCACGGCGAGCAGCGCCGCATCGTCGCCCACACCGAGCATCACATCATCCCGAGATGCGCCTAAGCGCTTAAAAAATCGATCGATCAATTCAAATTCGCCCACGGCGGCAAACTCACTGGCCCCGTTCGCCCGGACGCAGCTCGGACGCTGCCCGGTCAAGAACCCCGTTGACGAACTTATGACCATCGGTCGCACCAAAGCGCTTGGTCAACTCGACTGCCTCGCTGATCGCCACCCTAAACGGCACATCCAAGCGCTGCTGTAGTTCGTACAAAGCAATCCACAAAATACCATGCTCTATCGGATCAAGACGCTCAGGCAAAATATCTGAGTAGCGTGCAAGCGTCACATTCAAGGCCTCGCGCTCCGTCGCAATGTACATCAACAGTTCTTTAAGATACTCAGGGTCGGAGCCAGCCGAATCGGGATCGGCGACGTACTGTTGATAAATGTCCTGCCAAGGCTGCTCTGCGAGCTGCAATTGATAGAGCGCTTGCACCAATACCTTGCGGGTCGCTCGACGAGCGCGAGACAACTCACGGGCTTGGTTTTCACGGGCCACGCTACGCTTCCAATCGTTTGATTAGATTAGCCATCTCGAGCGCCGCAAGTGCCGCATCTGCGCCCTTATTGCCCGCCTTACCGCCCGCCCGATCAAGCGCCTGCTCAAGACTCTCGCACGTCAAAACACCGAAGCCTACCGGCACACCACTCTCCAGACTGGCGCGAGCAATTCCGGAGGTGCACTCACCCGCCACAAAATCAAAATGCGCCGTCTCTCCTTTGATCACTGCACCCACCGCCACAATGGCGTCAAAACGCCGGCTCTGTGCCAGTTTTTTCACGGCTAACGGCATTTCAAATGCACCAGGCACCCAAACCAACTCGAGACTTTTGTCATTCGCGCCGTGTCGCACCAACGCATCGATCACGCCATCTACCAGTCGATCCACCACGAGACGGTTAAATCGGGCGGCCACGATGGCGACTCGAATGTCGCGGGCCAACAGGTCCGCCTCAGTTGTTTTAATGGCCGTCATACTGACATCTCCTCACTCAACAGTTACTCAATCGCTGCATCGACATATTCAGTGATCGTTAATCCAAACGCAGCCAAGCCCTGCAGCTGACGAGGCGCTGACAAGACTCTCATCGTCGATACACCCAAATCTTTCAAAATCTGCGCGCCGATGCCATAGGTTCTGAGCACCGGACCGCGCTCACGGGACTCTTTGCCGAGACCGCGTACGCTCTCGATCAAGTCAATCGGCTGCTCTTCGCTTCTTAAGAGCACCAGCACACCATTATCTTCTTCAGCGATGCGTCGCAATGCATCACGCATCGGTCGCCCCAATTCCGGCGCTTTAACACCGACTAAATCACGCAAGGTTTCGGCGAGCTGGACGCGCACCAACGGTGGCTTGCTCTCGTTCAATGTGCCACGCACCAAGGCCAAATGCACATTGCGATTCACGTGATCTTCATAACACATCAATCTAAACGCACCGAACTCAGTATCGACCATGCGGTCTTCGATGCGCTCCACTGAGCGCTCACGGGTCAATCGATAGCGAATCAAGTCGGCAATCGTGCCGATCTTCAGTCCATGGGTCTTGGCAAACACCTCTAGGTCCTTGCGACGCGCCATGGTGCCATCTTCGTTGAGCACCTCGACGATCACCGCCGCCGGCTCAAGTCCCGCGAGTCGCGCAAGATCGCAGCCCGCCTCAGTGTGGCCCGCACGCGTTAACACGCCACCTGGATGGGCCATCAACGGAAAGATGTGTCCTGGCTGGCGCAGATCCTGTGGACGCGCATCGATTCGCACGGCGGTACGCACCGTGTGGGCGCGATCATGCGCCGAGATGCCAGTCGTGACGCCCTCCGCCGCCTCAATCGAAATGGTGAAATTGGTCCGATGCTGCTCATGGGTGCTCGAGACCATCAATGGCAAGCGCAGTTCTCGGCAACGCTCGCGCGTTAAAGTGAGACAAATCAGACCACGGCCAAAGCGTGCCATGAAGTTAATATCTTCAGGGCGAACCGCGCTGGCTGCCATCAAGAGATCGCCCTCATTCTCGCGGTCTTCATCATCCACCACGATGACCATACGGCCCGCGGCGAGATCCACCAAAATATCGTCAATCGAATCAAAGCTGGACATGACGGCAACGGATCCATGATCGAGGGTCCGTCAGTGTAGCAGGGACGCCTCGATCAGCCGCCAGCGCGTTTGGCCACCACGCCGCGCCGGGCGAGTTCGGCCACCAGGGTATCCCGATGTTCTCCCTGAATTTCAATGACTCCCCCCACCACCCGACCCCCACTGCCGCAGCGGCTTTTAAGCTCTTTTGCAAGACCCTCAAGCGCCGCTTGAGCGAGATTAAGACCGCTGATCACGGTCACCCCCTTACCGCCCCGTCCTTGCGTCTGGCGGCCCACCCGCACAGGGCCGGTCGTGACCCCAGCGGTCACCGCGGCGGGCTTTGGC
Source organism: uncultured Pseudomonadota bacterium (assembly GCA_903862885.1). Classification (GTDB taxonomy): domain Bacteria; phylum Pseudomonadota; class Gammaproteobacteria; order Steroidobacterales; family Steroidobacteraceae; genus CAIKZZ01. The sequence goes on along the minus strand of CAIOZU010000050.1, from coordinate 14,611 downwards.
TGCTTACCACAGCGACAGGTCGCCATTGATTGCTGACAATGCGGGCACAACCGACCGGTCCCGGTGCGATACACCAGCCGAGCGCCCGATGCACTCACACGCGATCCCGCCATAGCTCTCCCCGTTATGGTCAACGCTCCCCTACCGAAGGGCCTATGCTACCGATTCCTCACGCACTCGGCGATCACTGGGTCGCACCCACAGCGTCCGCCAATCGCGCGGCTCGACGACACCCGCCTAAGCACCGACAATAGACGCATGGCCACCCCCACCATCGCCCTCGCTCGCCGCCATGACGCCGCCTTGTTAGCTGCTATGTCTCGGCGGCTCGTTGAAGCCGGTCTGCAACCACAATGGACAGAATCGCGAATTGAGCGCGCTCGCCAACACGCGGATCATGTGGTGTTGACCGCGCGCTTGGGCGGCAGCCTCGCTGGTTTCGCCATCATGCAATATGGCGATGACGCCGCCCATCTCAATCTGTTGGCGGTTGAGTCTATTTATCAGCGCCAAGGTATTGGCCGCCAATTACTGCACTGGCTGGAAGAAACAGCATGTACCGCGGGCACCTTCCGCATCCGTCTCGAGGTGCGCGCTAACAACACATCCGGTCAAGCTTTCTATAAGGCGCTAGGCTACCAACAAACGGACTGGGTACGCGGCTACTACCAAGATCACGAAGACGCCTTGCGCCTTGAACGGGATCTTGCGCTGATACGGTCCGCCGGGCCGACCTGAATCCGTCCAAACACAGCATCAGGATGGTCATGAGGCGTTGCTGGCCTCAACTAGCGAGCGCTGATCAGTCGCTCCACGTATCGCGCGATAATATCAATTTCTACATTCACAGAATCGCCCACCTGCAAAGCGCCGAGCGTCGTGACTGCTTGCGTGTGTGGAATCAAGTTGACACCAAAAGTATGAGCAACCACTTCATTGACCGTTAAACTCACGCCCTCGATCGTCACCGAACCTTTGGTTGCCATATAGCGCGACAGATGCGCTGGCAATTCGAACAACAATCGCGTTGACCGGCCATCGTCACGAGCTGATCGCAGCACCGCCAAACCATCCACGTGCCCCGTGACATAATGCCCTCCCAACGGCTGCCCCGCTCGCAAGGCTTTTTCTAGGTTAATCGGCGACCCCTCTACTAACTGCCCCAGCGTCGTACAGGCCAACGTCTCGTTAGACACGTCGGCAGAAAAGCCACCCTGCTCAAGACGCGTGACCGTCAAGCAGACACCGGCGATGGCAATGCTGTCACCTACTACCGCATCCGCCAGACCCAACTCAGACGCCTCAATGAATAGAGTGACATCACCCCCGTTCTGGGTAATTGCCGCCACCATACCCACCGCCTGTACGATGCCTGTAAACATCAAGACTCTCCAGACTGAACGGGCACAAGAGACAAGCGCAGATCCGCTCCGATAGCGCGCACATCCTGATAGCGAAATTGCCAACGATGCTGCAAGTCATCCAGCATCGGCAAGACAGCCAGCGGCTTTGCATCTTGACCGAGCAAGTGCGGCGCAAGATACACAATAAACTCATCGACCAAAGCACTTTGCAGAAAAAGACCAGCCAGTTTCGCACCAGCTTCCACCCATACCTCATTGCAATCACGACGAGCGAGCTCATGCAATACAGCACGCAACCCACTGCCCGCCGTCAAGACCATCACTTCAGCGCCACACACCTCAATGGCTTTGATCGCTGTGTGATCTTGGCTTTCCGTGATCAGTAGAATAGGCCCTGGCTCCTGAAATAAGCGAGCGGCTGGTGACACCTGCAATGCACGATCCAGCACCACTCGCAACGGCTGACGACCAAGCAACGCTAATGAGTCATCGCGCACCGTCAGCCGCGGATCATCCTGCTTAATGGTGCCCGCGCCCGTGAGAATGGCACTGGAGCGTGCTCGCCACGTGTGCACATCCGCACGCGCGGCCTCCCCTGTTAACCACCGGCTCTGCCCATTCGCCAAGGCTGTACGCCCATCTAAGCTGGCAGCCAACTTGACTCGCACCCAGGGCAGACCCCGCCGGTGTCGCGCAAAGAATCCGACATTAAGCGCCTCGCAAGACGCCGCTAAAAGACCGGTAGCGACGCTGATGCCAGACGCTTGTAAACGGGCAGCGCCACCACCAGATACGTGCGGATTAGGATCTGCACTGGCATACACCACACGAGCAATACCAGCCGCAATCAACGCGTCTGTGCAGGGGCCGGTACGGCCCTGATGTGAACAAGGCTCCAAGGTCACATAAGCGGTAGCACCTCGCGCACGCGCGCCGGCGACACTCAGCGCCTGCACTTCCGCATGCGCATCACCCGCCTTTGCGTGAAAGCCTTCACCCACCATTTCCCCATTGCGCACCAACACGCACCCGACTCGCGGATTAGGGTCTGTGGAATACAGACCGCGAGCCGCCAGCGTCAGCGCGCGCGCCATATACTCATGATCGAGCCCGCTAAAGACGTTCATCAAGGTTTCTTCTTAACGAGATTCGCGTCGCCACTGCCTTCCAAAAACGACAACTGATTGAGCGTGCTGGCACCGCGACCCTGTTGCAGCTTGAGAATTTCCTCATGGAAGGCAGCGACATCTTGAAAACTACGGTATACCGAGGCGAAGCGCACATAGGCCACCTCGTCGAGGTGGCGAAGTTCCTCCATCACCAACTCACCTAGCAGGCGAGAAGGCACTTCACGCTCACCAAGACTGCGAAGTTTATGACCGATATGCGCCAACGCCGCATCGATGCCTTCATTGCCGACCGGCCTTTTCTCCAAGGCTTTCTGCATGCCGCTGCGCAACTTCGCTTGGTCAAAAGGCTCACGCGTACCATCGGCTTTGACAATCTGCGGCATCACCAATTCAGCAGACTCAAACGTCGTGAAACGCTCGCCGCACGATAAACACTCACGACGCCGGCGAATCTGCTCGCCCTCAGCGGCCAAACGCGAGTCAGTGACCTTCGTTTCAACGTGTCCGCAGAAAGGGCAGTACACGAGCGCTCCTTAATGCCTGCCGCGTCACACTGCGCCGTACACGGGGAAGCGGCGACAGATCGCCTCCACTTCCAGGCGCACACGGCGAATAACGGCATCCTCAGCGGTCACACCCCCCTTACCGTCCGCACTGCCCATGTGAGCACGCGCCGCTAAGCTATCAATCAAGTCACAAATCCAGCCAGCCAACTGCACCACCTCAGCCTCCTTGAAGCCACGTGTGGTCACGGCGGGCGTGCCGATGCGCAAGCCACTGGTGATCATCGGCGGCCTGGGGTCGTTGGGAACCGCGTTCTTGTTCACCGTGATGTGTGCAGCGCCTAAAGCCGCATCCGCATCCTTGCCCGTCACGTTTTTAGCCACCAAGTCCAACAAGAACAAATGATTATCAGTGCCACCAGAGACCACATTGACACCGCGCTGCATAAACGCCGCCGCCATCGCACGGGCATTCGCGACCACCTGCTGCTGATACAGCTTAAATTCAGGCTCCAATGCCTCTTTAAAGGCCACCGCTTTGGCAGCGATCACATGCATGAGCGGGCCGCCCTGAGTGCCGGGAAACACCATCGAATTAAACTTCTTGGTCAACTCTTCGCCGGCATTCGACAAAATGATGCCGCCACGCGGACCGCGTAGAGTCTTATGTGTTGTTGAAGTCACCACGTGAGCATGCGGCAGTGGGTTTGGATAGACGCCAGCCGCACACAAGCCAGACACATGCGCCATATCAACCATGAAGTATGCATTCACTGAGTCTGCGATTTGTCGGAACCGCGCCCAATCAATCACCCGAGAATAGGCTGAAAAACCGGCCACTATCAGCTTGGGTCGATGTTCCAACGCCAGACGTTCCACCTGCTCATAGTCAATTTCACCGGTATCTTGGCGAATCCCATAACTGATCGCATTAAAAAACTTACCTGAAAAATTCACTTTGGAGCCATGCGTTAAGTGGCCACCATGATCAAGGCTCATCCCAAGCATCGTCTCGCCCGCTTTAAGCAATGCAAAATACACGGCCGCATTTGCTTGCGAACCTGAATGTGGCTGAACATTGGCGTAGCTCGCACCAAACAGCACCTTGAGGCGATCGATGGCCAATTGCTCTGCGACGTCGACATTCTCACAACCACCGTAATAGCGCTTACCCGGATAACCCTCAGCATACTTATTGGTGAGCACGGATCCCTGAGCCTCAAGAACTCGCGGACTGGCGTAATTCTCAGACGCAATCAATTCAATATGATCTTCCTGGCGTTGACGCTCGGCCGTCATAGCAGCCGAGAGCTCGGGATCGTAGGCGGCGATCGTCATTTTCGAATCAAACATGAGTAGAAACATCCCGTGATAGACAGCCCGACCATCGAGCCAGAACTGCTGATTCTAGCGAACTCAAGCCGCTAAACACACATCCGTATACACCCGCTAGACCGCCGACCCATGATCCACGAAGCTTTTCACCACGCGCGTCCATGCTCGGCCTATATTTTCCCGACTATAGCCCCCACCACCCAAGGCTAAGACACGACCCAGACAGTACCGATCGGCAAGCACAGCCAGTCGCGCAGCAGCCAGTGCGTGCGCCTCTTCCGTGAAGCGTAGATGGGTGATTGGATCACCCCCCACACTGTCCGCACCACACTGCAGCAGCAGAAACTCAGGTGGCTTGTCCTGTAAATAGTCCTCCACCCGGGACCATGCGTGCCGAAACACCTCATCATCCGACCCCGGGGCGAGAGGGATATTTAACTTGGTGCCTAACGCAGGCCCCCGCCCTGTCTCCTCGACCGCGCCCGTTCCTGGATAAAGAAAGCGACCGTCCTCGTGCAGATCCGCAAAACGCAGATCTGGATCCGCTTCAAAAGCATAAAAAACACCATCCCCATGGTGCGCGTCGATGTCAATGTAGGCAATCCGACGCACGCCGTAGCGCTGCCGCAGTTGTTCGATCACCACGCCACAGTCATTGAATACACAAAATCCAGCGGCATGACCCCGACCTGCATGGTGAAGGCCCGCAATCGGCACGAAGCCACGCTGCGCCTCACCCCCCATGATGGCCTCCAACGCGACGAGGGCCGCCCCCACGACCGCGCTGGCGGCTTCATACACGCCGACAAAGGCGGGGGTATCGCCACGATCTAAGTAGCCGGTGCCAGACGCCGAGCGCGACGCCACGAAATCCACAAACGCCGGGGTGTGAAAGCTCTCCAGCTCCGCCCGTGTGGCGAGACGTGGGGCCCGCATCAACACCTGAGACTCAAGCCCAGAAGAGCGCAAAACCGCTAAAAAGGCGTCTTGCCGATCGGTACCGAACGGATGCCCCTCGCCAAAGCCATAGCGCCCGATGGCCTCTCCACTGACGACAACTGTCGCTGATGTTCCCCGCATAGGCGAAAGCCTAGCAGGTCACAGGCCACACCACCGCAGGCCTTCCACACCGAGGGTGCTGGCACCGATGCGGCGGCTGCTGGATAATCGGCCACTCGCATCGGCAGAGCCGAAAGGAATCATGACGTGGCACAGTTTATCTACACGATGAATCGAGTCTCTAAAGTGGTACCGCCTAAGCGGACCATCTTGAAGGACATTTCATTGTCTTTTTTCCCCGGCGCCAAGATCGGCGTCCTTGGCCTCAACGGGTCTGGCAAAAGCTCACTGCTTCGCATCATGGCTGGCATCGACACGCAAATTGATGGCGAAGCGCGCGCCCAACCGGGTATCAAAATCGGCTTTTTGCAGCAAGAACCGGATATCGATCCTGACAAGACGGTTCGTGACATCGTCGAGGAAGGTGTCGCCCCCATCAAAGCCGCCCTAACGCGCCTAGAAGCCGTGTATGCCGCCTATTCCGATGAGAATGCTGACTTCGACAAGCTGGCAACCGAACAAGCAACTTTAGAGGCGTTTCTGACCACGGTCGATGGTCACAACCTTGACCGGACACTGGAGGTTGCAGCGGACGCGTTGCGCTTACCGGAGTGGACCGCTTCTATCAAACACCTATCGGGCGGTGAAAAACGCCGCGTCGCGTTGTGCCGCTTACTACTATCAAAGCCTGACATGCTGCTGCTTGACGAACCGACCAACCACCTTGATGCGGAGTCGGTCGCGTGGCTTGAGCGCTTTCTGCACGAATACCAAAGTACCGTGATTGCAGTGACACACGATCGTTACTTTTTAGACAACGTGGCCGGTTGGATTCTGGAGCTTGATCGAGGCCACGGCATTCCATGGCAGGGCAACTACTCGTCGTGGCTAGAGCAGAAGGAGAAGCGGCTAGAGATTGAGGAGCGCCAGCAAGAAGGCCTGCGCAAAATGCTCAGCCAAGAACTCGAATGGGTTCGCAAGAACCCCAAAGCCCGTCAGGCCAAGAGCAAAGCCCGATTGGCTCGCTTTGAAGAGCTGCAATCGCAGGACTTTCAGTCGCGAAACGAAACCAATGAAATTTATATTCCACCGGGAGATCGCTTAGGCGAACTCGTCATTGATGTCAAAGACCTGAAGAAAGGCTTTGGTGATCGAGTACTGATCGATGGCTTGTCCTTTCATTTACCGCGCGGAGGCATTGTCGGGATCATAGGACCTAACGGCGCTGGCAAAACGACCCTATTTAAAATGCTGACCGGCCAAGAGACACCCGATTCGGGCGAGCTGCGAGTAGGGCCTTCCGTGCAACTGTCCTACGTGGATCAGTCTCGACAAACCTTGGACGACAGTAAAACGGTCTGGGCAGAAATTTCAGGTGGGCTCGACATCATCAAAGTGGGAAACTATGAAACACCTTCCCGGTCATACTGCGGGCGCTTTAACTTTAAAGGCGCTCAACAACAGCAATTGATCGGCGAATTGTCGGGTGGAGAACGTAACCGAGTGCATCTGGCCAAAGTACTCAAGTCAGGTGGCAATGTACTGCTGCTTGATGAGCCCACCAATGATCTGGACATTGAAACCCTTCGCGCCCTCGAAGAGGCGCTGCTTGCCTTCCCTGGGTGCGCCGTGGTCATTTCTCATGATCGTTGGTTTTTAGACCGAATCGCCACGCATATCCTCGCTTTTGAAGGCAACAGTGAAGTCATCTGGTTCGAGGGCAACTTCCAGGAATACACCGCCGATCTCAAACGGCGTAAAGGTGACGACGCCGACCAACCACACCGTATTCGCTATAAACGGCTGACCGCCTAGGCAGCCTACCCGCCAGCAGACACGGCATCCATCGGTTCTGTGCGCCGCATCACCTTATCAGGCACTTGAAGGGTTCACCCCCCACCCAGTTGGGGGTTAGCGCGCGCAGAGGCCATGGGGACAATAACCGTCAGACTTTAGGCAAGAAGCGGGACGCACCCGCCATCCCGCTAGGCGCAGTCGTATGGCCATTTACATTGATTCAGCTGGGCAACTGCACCACGATCAGGCGCATCACTTTGCCTTGATGTGCCCGCACTGCGAAACCCTCGCACACCTGACTCCGGTGTCAGTACCTAACTACAATCAACTGGTTGCTCTCAAACCCAGTCACATCGGTATTGTGTATCGCTGCGACTCCTGTGCAGCGCCTATCTTCCTGAAATTCGAAGTCAAAATGCACACCGGGAATCGAGTAGAACTCGATAGCCATTTCGAGCCCATGGAACGTCCACACGAGAAGCTCAGTCTGACCCATCTCCCGGAAGAAACAGAAGCGCTGTTTCGCGAGGCGCTGGATTGCTTTTCACAGGGTTTATTAAGCGCTTTTGCCTCTATGTGTCGACGCACGGCGCAAAGTGCCTTTGCGGATCTGGGAGAGCACGGCAAATTACGGATGTTTGATCAACTGAGCGAATTAAGAGACTTGGCAACGCTCGATACGGCCACTTACCAGACGCTGCGCAAAGTGCTTTTTAGCAATGACACAGACCCGCGCCCCAATATGCCCACCCTCAACAACGTCACCGCCGGCGTGCTGCTCGAAGCCACCAAGGACCTGCTCTACCAGAACTATGTTCGTCGTGGTCGCCTACAGGAAGCCATGAGTGTACGAAGCCACGCGGACCGCGCGCCCAAGCCACCGCACACGCATTAATTGTCGATCTTGAGTGAGCGCAAACGGCTACACGTCAACCACAGCGACTGCCGCTTCAAGCAGCGGCGCACCTAAAAAAATACTGCCGACCCGTGCGAAACGCGCGGCCCCGTCTGTCGCCAAAAACTGCACCACTCCTGCGGGCCGCGATGGCGACTTAAGTAAATCCTCCAATTGAAGTCGGCTGGCAACGGCCAGCGCCGTCGTCTGTGCGGAGTCGACAATCGCCACCGGGTCTGGCAGTGCCGCGCGCAACGCCGCGCTGAGCACCGGGAAATGGGTGCAGCCGAGCAACAGCGTGTCCGGCGCGGGGTCCTCAGAAAAAACACCCTGCAGATACTGACGAATGATGAGATCAACGATCGGCCCTTGGGTCCAACCTTCCTCCGCCAGTGCGACAAACACCTGACAAGGCGTCTCGGTGACCACCGCCTGCGGATTGAGTCGCGCAATCGCACGCCGATAGGCCCCGGCACGCACCGTGCCTTCGGTAGCAATCACTGCAATGCGCTGCGAACGCGTCGCCGCGAGAGCGGCTGCAGCGCCTGGCTCAACCACCCCGACGATCGGCAGCAGCGGATAGCGCGCCTGCAAAGCGGGCAGCGCCGCACTCGCCGCCGTGTTGCAGGCAATCACTAAAGCCTTGATGCCAGAAGCCACCAGCGTGGCTGCACACTGAGTCGCATAACGAACCACACTCTCTGGACTTTTAGTGCCGTAGGGCAGGCGCGCGGTGTCACCCAAATAGATAAAGGACTCGTGCGGCAGCGTTTCTCGCAACGCGCGCAACACCGTGAGCCCACCGACACCCGAGTCGAACACACCAATCGGCAAATCACACGTCGCAACGGTGGGCTCGGGAGCCGCAGACACGGGCGGAGAGGCATGCAGAGTGACCATTAACCGACCGCTATGCGTGCGTTACGGAACAGCCGCATCCAACCGCCATCATCCTGCCACTCATCAGGCCGCCATGAATTCTGCGCAGCCCGATAGGCACGCTCAGGATGGGGCATTGTCAATGTCACTCGACCCTCTGCACTGGTGACTGCCGCAATGCCTAAGGGCGAGCCATTGGGGTTACTGGGGTAGCTGAGCGCGGTGCGTCCTTGATGATCAACATAGCGAAGCGCCATGCCTTGATGGCTGCTGAGATCTGTTAGCGCCTGAGGGGACTCAAAGACAGCACGTCCCTCGCCATGGGAAACGACAATGGGTAACACCGATCCGACCATGCCCGCAAACAAAGGCGAAGGCGACGCCAAGACTTCTACCAGCGACACACGCGCCTCAAACTGTTCCGAGCGATTCCGCCGGAAGCGCGGCCAATGGGCGGTTCCAGGAATGAGCTCGGCCAGAGCCGCCAACATCTGGCAACCATTACACACGCCCAACGTCAGGGTATCCGAGCGCTGAAAATAGCAAGCAAATTCATCGCGAGCGCGCGGATTAAATAAGATTGACTTAGCCCAACCCTCACCCGCGCCTAACACATCACCATAAGAGAACCCACCGCACGCCACGAGCACTGGAAAATCAGACAAGGTCACGCGGCCTGACAAAATATCCGTCATATGCACGTCTTCAGCGGCGAAGCCCGCGCGCGCGAACGCCGCCGCCATTTCTAGCTGACTGTTCACACCCTGCTCACGCAAAATAGCGACCGGTGGCCGCACCCCGCGATGAATATAGGGCGCCGCGACATCTTCATTCACATCGAAACTAAGGCGCGCATAAAGCCCCGTGTCAGGCTCGATGATGCTCGCGAACTCTTCTTTCGCACAGGTAGGGTCGTCACGCTGCAACCGCATCTGAAAGCTGGTTTCCGACCAGACCGCCCGGAGCTCACTCAGGGACTCATCCAGAAGCGCCTGCTCACCGGCCTTGATCACCAAGCGACCATCCGCGCGCAACGTCCCAATCGATCGGCACAGACGATCCAGCCCGTGGCGCTGCAAGAGCGACCGCACCTTGGGGACATCAGCGACTTTCACTTGGAGCACGGCCCCTAATTCTTCCGCAAACAGCGAAGCCACCGGATCCGCCGTCTCGCCGAGATCAATCTCCAAACCCACACGTCCCGCAAAGCCCATCTCGACGAGGGTCACCCACAGACCGCCATCCGATCGATCGTGATAACTGAGCACCCACTGCGCATTGGCGGCCTCGCGAACGGCATTGAAAAAGCCGATCAAGCGCTGCGGGTCATCCAGATCAGCAGGCTCCTCGCCTAAAGCGCCATACACCTGGGTTAAGCAGGAAGCGCCTAAGCGATTGCGGCCTGCCCCCAGATCGATCAATAGCAATTCGGTGGGCCCCCTATCCGTACGTAATTGCGGCGTGAGCGTCCGACGGGCATCCGCCACGGGCGCGAAAGCAGTGACGATTAAGGACACCGGCGACCACACGCTGCGTTCAACAGATGCCTGCTGCCAACCAGAGCGCATGGACAGCGAATCCTTGCCCACCGGGATGGCTATACCGAGCGCGGGACACAGCTCCTCACCGATCGCATGAACGGTGTCATACAGGACCGCGTCTTCAACGGCATCGCCACAAGCCGCCATCCAGTTCGCGGATAATTTAATCGCCCCCAAGGACGCCACATCAGCGGCTGCCAAATTAGTGATCGCCTCAGCCACCGCCAGTCGACCTGAAGCTGGGCCACTGAGCAGCGCCACCGGCGTTCGCTCACCGATGGACATCGCCTCACCGGCGTGGGTTGTATAGCCGGCCAAGGTCACTGCACAGTCACTGACCGCCACTTGCCAGGGGCCGACCAACGAGTCGCGCGCAATCATTCCACCCACCGAACGATCACCAATGGTAATCAAGAAACTTTTATCCGCCACGGTGGGCAGACGCAGCAAGCGATAGGCGGCCTCGCGCAGATTGAGATGTTTTGTGGCAAACGCCTCGGTTGGCCGCTGCCGACGTGTCGCTTCCCGCGACATCTTCGGCGCCTTACCGAGCAACACCTCAATCGGCATATCGACGGGTGGCGCTGAGTAAATCGGATCGGAGACCTGCAGTCGGCCATCATCCGTGATGCAGCCAAGCACTGCAGCGGGGCAGCGTTCGCGTGCGCAAATCGCCATAAAGCGCTCAAGATGCAGCGGCGCGATACACAGCACATAACGCTCTTGCGCCTCGTTACACCAGAGCTCTAACGGTGAGAGCCCAGGCTCGTCAGTAGGAATCGCACGCAAATCCACCCGCCCACCGCGCGCACTGTGCGCGATCGCTTCAGGCACCGCATTAGAGAGCCCGCCCGCGCCGACGTCATGAATCAGCACAATGGGATTGTCATCGCCCAAAGCGGTACAGCGATCGATGACCTCCTGCGCTCGGCGTTGGATTTCCGGGTTGCCACGTTGGACGGATGCAAAGTCGAGATCCGCCGTGCTCGCGCCACTACCGACCGACGAAGCAGCACCGCCCCCTAGACCGATCAACATCGCAGGTCCACCCAATACCACCAGCTGCGCGCCGGGCATCACCTCGATTTTGTCCACTTGGCTACGCCGGATATTGCCTAAGCCACCCGCCAACATAATGGGCTTGTGATATCCACGGGTGACGCCGGCGGGATCACCGGCCACACGCTGCTCGTAGGTGCGAAAATAGCCCAGGATGCCAGGACGCCCAAATTCGTTGTTAAACGCAGCCGCCCCCAATGGCCCTTCGGTCATGATCTCCAACGGGGAAGCGATGCGCGGCGATTTGGCTTCGGGGGCTTCCCACGGCTGAAGGAACCCTGGGATACGCAGATTGGAGGTCGTAAAACCGACCAGGCCCGCCTTCGGCTTAGAGCCGCGGCCAGTGGCGCCCTCATCGCGAATTTCGCCACCCGAGCCTGTGGAGGCGCCCGCGAATGGCGAAATCGCCGTGGGGTGATTGTGGGTCTCCACTTTCATCAAAATATCAATCGGCTCATACATGGCTTCGTAGCGACGCGAGGTCGGATTCACCGACCAGCGCTCAGCCAACGCACCTTCAATCACCGATGCATTATCTCGATACGCCGACAGCACGCCCGCTGGATGTTGGGCGTAGGTGTTTTTAATCATGCCAAAGAGCGTCTTAGGCATGGTCTTGCCATCAATGACCCAGCTCGCATTGAAAATCTTATGCCGACAGTGCTCAGAATTTGCCTGAGCAAACATCATCAACTCCACATCGGTAGGGTCACGATCCAGGCGAACAAAAGCGCCCTGCAAATAATCGATTTCATCCGGCGACAAGGCAAGCCCAAGACCGACATTGGCCGCCTCAAGCGCCTGCCGCCCGCTCGCGGCTAAAGGAATAATAGTCAACTCACGTGGCGCTTCAGTCACAAAGAGCTGGGCAGCAGATGCCAAATCAAAAATCACCGCCTCGGTCATCCGATCATGCAATACAGCCGCCAAACGACGCCGCGTCGCCGGATCGAGCGACGCTGCTGAAGTCAGCTTGAAGCAGGTACCCCGCTCGATGCGACGCACCGCAGCTAAGCCACAGTTATGGGCAATATCGGTGGCTTTGCTAGACCATGGCGAAATAGTCCCCGGTCTCGGTATAACGACGATCTGGCTGTCAGGATTTTCCCAATCCGCATCCGCCTGTGATTCCAAGAGTCGCTTAAGCACCCGCTGCTCATCCGCTGTGAGCGGCCGATGCACATCGACAAAGTGATAATGCCTCGCGTCCAGCGACTGCACCCGCTCATCCAGCGCACGCAATGCGGCCAAATATTTATCGAGGCGAAATTTTGAGAGGGCGGAAGCCCCTGGCAACAGCAGCATCGGTCACTCGCGGCGGCCGGCGAGCCGGCTGGGTGATTATTTTACCGCATCAGACGCGGCCCTGCCGCAGACTCCGATGGATTACTTAGAACGCCCACTGGTATCTGGGCTGCTAGGCGTAAAAGGCATCGGGAAGGGCATGACATTGCCCCCTTCATAGGCAGTGATTTTACTGATGCCCGTTTTTTTGACTTCATCAATACGCAAGACCGCATGCAGTGGAATCCACGTGCGTTTAATACCCTCGAACTCCGTTTTAACGCGTTCTTCAGACGGATCGACCACCACCGTGGAGCGCTCGCCAAACACAAAGTCTTCGACTTCAACAAAGCCAAAAAATCCGCCATGACTGACTTTCTTGGCGTAGATCTCCCAGACCTTGCCTTCACGCACAAACTGAACTTTGTAAATCACACTGGCAGCCATACAACCCTTCAACTCATGCAACCTTCCCAGAACGCCATCTTAGCCTTAGACGCTCGACCCCCTCAGGCCGTTTTTAGAGAAGCGGATGCCCCACGAGAAGCCCACGCAACCGCACCGACGCGGCCGAGAACCACCCAAGCCCCGTCTTGCCCCCCAATTCAATGCCATACAGCGCCAATATCTAAGCCGCGGATGACCAACCAACGGGCAAAAAAACGCCCCTGACACGACTTCCGGCGCAAAAAATTAGGAGGCTTTTACCCGGACAAACCCCTGAGCTTTTGTGTTTTTGATCAAAAAACAGATCCGCAGCCTTAATCCTGAGCACATTTACACGTTTATTTGGGTCTAATTGGGTGTATTTTTGGGTGCACGATGAATATTATCCAGAACCATCCGCTGCTGATAAGCGCAGAGATCCTGTCGCTCATCTCCGCCATTGATGAATTCAAAGGCGCGTGGACTGCACGTAGTCCACTGGCACCGGACCGCCTAAAAAGGCTACGAAGCGTCGCCTTAACCGAGGCGGTCGCGGCTTCCCAGCGCCTGGAAGGCCTGCCGTTAACCGCGCAAGCCGTCAATCAACTCCTGCCACGAATAGCCTTACGCGCACTCAACCATCGCGACGAACAAGCGGCTGCAGGCTACGCAGACGCACTCACTTTAATTAACGCTCAATGGGCCACGCTCGGTATCACGGGCTACCACCTCAAAGAACTGCACCGCTCCCTGTATGCGCACAGCGACAAGGACCATTGGCATCGCGGCAAATACAAAATATCAGCTACTCAAGCGATGCCATCCGAACAAGAAGGCCAGCAATACGGCATCTCTTTTGAGAGTGCGAGCGCGTTTGAAGCACCACGACTAATGACTCAACTATTCAGCTGGATCGCCACCGAACGTGAGCGCAAACAGCTGCATCCCTTACTGCTGATCGCGCTGTTCATTATTGTGTTTCTGGATATCAGTCCATTCCAGCAAGGCAATGGACGACTGAGTCACCTACTCACGACCTTACTGCTACTGCAAGCAGGCTACAGCCATGTCAGCCTCATCCCGCTCGAAAGCATTTTCGAACGAGACGCGAAAAACTATTATCAAGCCCGACAAAAAACACAACAATCGCTCAGACACGGCAAGCCCGACTGGTATCCATGGATCCTGTTTTTTCTAACGAGTATTCAGCGCATATCGCCCTTGCTCACGGCAAAGCTAGACCGCGAAAAACGTGTCAGCACGCAATTACCGAAACACGCGTTGGCGATGCTAGAGCATGTCGAAGCACATGGCCGTCTGACCATGGCGGGAGCCATCG
>CAIOZU010000049.1 GCA_903862885.1 uncultured Pseudomonadota bacterium | reverse complement strand
GGCTGGAGGTTCGGGGTGCGCATCCGGATCAGCATGTCTTTGGTCTGGGTGCGTGCTACCGCGTAACGTTCGGCCACTAGTTCATCGGTGACGAAGTGTGGATCAAACACTAGATGGGTAATTAAGCGCCGTTGTTCTTCAATGGTAAAAGCGGGTGTGCCGAAGTTGGACATCATTTTAGAGATGCCTGGCATCGCCATATAGGTCTTAATGTCCTCGACACAGCCCGGGGCCATCAAGATGAGGTTTTTTACCCAATCAGGGTGATCCAATGCAATTTGCAAGGCGATGCCGCCGCCTAAGGAGTTGCCAACGAATGAGGCGTGCGTGATGCCGTGTTGGCGTAAGGCGTCTAGCAAGGTGTTGGTAAACAGGTCAAGCGTGTAATCAATGCCTTCAGGCTTCGAGGAAGCGCCGTAACCGATCAGGTCCGGGAGGATGACCCGATAGCCCGCCGCCTGAAAGGCTGCTGCATTGAGCCGAAAATTGGAGCTACCCGAGGCGCCAGGCCCGCTGCCATGAATAAACACCACGACCGGGCCGGCGCCAATGTCGGCCAGATTGATTTGATAACCACCGGCGACGGTGTATTGAAAGGTGGGATATGAATTGGTCATGGTGTTCTCGATCGGGGTGATTACGTGTGGGTGGTCTGCGTTTAATGGGATGGTAGGGTCAAATGCTAAGCGACACAAGGGTCTCTAGTCCCCTGTCTTACCATCGCAGTGGTTCGGCTCTGCGCGGGTGTATGCAGCTGATGATCTGCGGAAGGAAAGGTGGGTAGGACGGTCATAGATCCTCAATGCCTTTATGAGCTTAAGTGTTGGAGTTAAGATTTACGGTGTGAGTGTTTTCTCGTCCCGCGATTGCTTTAGGGTTTGCAATGGATAGCTTGCGGCGGATGAGATCCTGTAAGACAGGGAGTGTCCCTGCGGGTTCTGTGCCTGTGCGCAGACGCAGAGCCAGCTCACGGTTGAGTGCGGAGACGACTTGGGTCAGATCACCGGTCGGTGTCTCACAACGTAAGTGCGCCTGCAAGGTGGTGGCTTCGAAACTAAGCTCCTGGCCGCCGCTTCGCGCTTCGCGTTCCAGCATGCCGAGCGCATTGAGTGCGACCCGCGTTCGAAATTGCAGGCGACTGTCATCGAGTGACGGTAGGATTTCCTCACGCAGAAAATGCGCGATCGCGGCGGCGAGCTCCGCAGCGTTAGGTCTGTCCTGCATGGGTTGCCTCCGTCACTAATTCTAGGATCTCTAGTTCCACTTCGCTGCACAGACGGCCCAGCACCGCGAGTTCAACGTTGGGTTCCGCTCCACTTAAGTGGCGTTTTGCTTGCATCAGGCAGGTGATCGCCCAGCGGACGTTGCCTGCCAGTTCCCACCAAGCGAGTTCTTTTTGAGTGAATTGGTGGCCGGTGGCTTGATTGTAAGCCGCTAAGAATTCAGTTGCTGAGCCAACGCCGCCCAGTCTGAGTTGATCGCGACCAAACCGCCAGGCACGCACCAGAGGCCACGCCAAGTCCTCCAGCGGGTGACCCCAGTGAGCAAACTCCCAGTCGAGCACCACCACCAGCCCGTGGTTATCGACCAAGAGATTGCCGATGCGAAAGTCTCCGTGCACCAGCACCGGCGGGGCCGCCGCTGTCGCACCACTCGCTGCCATGTGCCGTCTAAGCCAAGCAAGGCCCACCTCGATGGCGGGGTGCGGATCGGGAGCTTCATCGAGCTTTTGCTCCAGCTTGGTGACGATGCGGGGCGCGACCGCGTCCTTCAGCGGTGGCAAGGGCAGCTCGGGGACGGCAGAGGGCTTGATCTGATGGATAGACGCGAGTGCCTGAGCCATCTGGGTGGGCAGGCGTGCGCGCGCGGTGCCGAATTCATCGCGCTGGACGATGCGACGGCCGACGCCCTCGCCGGGCATGCGCTGCATCAGAAAGGCGTCCCGGCCAGCGACCTTAAGGAGTGATCCGAAGGTCGGTGGTGCGGGTACGCGGGAGGCCACCGCCGCTCGAATCACCGCCAGTTCATCGCCGAGCGATAGGGTGTGGTCGTGCAGAAAACCACCCCCTAAGCGACGCAACAGCAGGGGGGGTATGTCAGTGGCCGGATCGGGGTCGATGGCCCAGGCTTGTTTTGACGCCCCACCGCCTAAGCGCCAGACCCGAGCGATCGCCACCGGTCGGCCAAAGACCTGCGCGAGGGCGGCGGGTAGTGCGTCGCGCACCGCGGCATCGGCCTCCGCTTCGCTCATGCGAAGCTCGGTGCGCATCTTGGGCGTCTGATCATGGGCGCATCGAGCGATGGAGTACGCGCTTAGCGATCGAGCTGCGGTGCACTTCGCTTGGGCCGTCGTAGATGCGAAATGGACGCACATCGGCGTACAAGTGAGCGAGCATCGATTCGTCGGTGGTGCCCCAGCCGCCGCACAGTTGCACACAACGGTCAATGACTCGATGGACGGTCTCGGACACAAACACCTTGGTCATCGAGGAACCGTGTTTCACGGCAGTCGGTTCTAAGTGGTCCAGTTCCCAGGCGGTATGCGCCACCATAAGTCTTGCCGCTCTGATTTCAATGTGGCAATCCGCGAGCTGGGTCTGTACCGCCTGATGATCCGACAGCAGCCGTCCAAAGGAGTGTCGTTGGGTGACATAGCGCTGCGCGATTTCGACGGCGCGCACGGCAGCGCCTAGAAAACGCATGCAGTGGGTCACCCGGGCTGGGGCTAATCGATACTGCGCATGATGAAAACCGCGATCGACCTCACCTAGTACGTCGTCATCGGCGACTTCACAGTCGACGAACGCTAACTCACTGTGGCCACCGACCGAAAACGAATCGATGGTTTTCATAGCGCGGCCGAGGCGAAAGCCTGGGTTTTTGGTATCCACTAAAAACATAGTGGCGCCGTTTTGGGTCCGGGCAAGCACAATCGCAACGGCGGCGCCTTCCGCCCCGGTGATGAACCATTTTCGTCCATTGATGCGCCACCCGCCAGGCACTTTGCTGGCAACAGTCAGCAGTGCGCTGGGATCAGATCCGGCACCGGGGGCCGGTTCGGTCATAGCGAAACAAGAGCGGATGTCGCCCGCCAAGAGTGGCGTCAGCCAACGGCGATGTTGCGCCGGCGTGCCCCAGTGAGCCAAGGTACGCATATTGCCATCATCCGGTGCCGCCGCATTAAGCGCTCGAGGTCCTAACAGACTTCGGCCGGCTTCCTCGAACACCACGGCGGTGTCACGCCAGTTGAGGCCTAGCCCCCCAAGTGCCGTGGGGAGATGCGGCAGGTACAGCCCGGTCGCCTTAGCCTGCGCTTGCAGTTCGCGCCGGATTTCATCGAGCCGTTCCGGTTGTGTCCACAGATCCTCGCTTTCCCGCGGGATTACGACCTCATCAATGAATTGTTGGACACGCTGGCGAAGCGCTTCGATGTCCGGTGAGAGAGTAAAATCCATAGTGCTCGTCGACAGGACGACGCCTTGTAGTGGTTACGCTTGTACTGGTTACGTATGACTCGACAAGCCACTATAGGAGGGCATCCCCACCTTTATCAAGGACCTGCCTGACATGCGAGTGGATGGTGAGCGGTTGTTGATTGGCGAGGCGAGGGGCAAACCAATTAGTCAGCCAAGTAGCCAGCCGAGTGGCCAGACAGTGGCTAGGGGCTGCATGGGGCGTTCTGTCCGTCCTGTTTGCAACCTGATAAGGCGTATGTTATCAATGCACTCAAGAGTTTGCGCGCGTTCGCTGCGGGTAGGCTCATCACGAAAAAATAGATGTTCGTCTAGGGGAAATTTTATGCCACGCACCGCCACGCTCTTGCGTCGTCTGATGCTGCTTGCCTTTGCTGCACCCATGACTTTGCCCCTGCTGTCGGCAGTAGCGCAAACGAAATCCACGGGTGTTGAGCTCGAGGAGGTGGTGGTGACGGCCCAGCGAGTGGAACAGAATCTGCAGTCCACGCCGGTCGCGGTCACGGCAATCACTCGTGAATTCTTGGATCTCTTCGATCTTCGAAAAATCACCTCTCTGCAAAGTGCCGCGCCCAACTTGGTGTTTAACCCAGGCAACGGCGGCAGCAGTTCGCAGGTCAATCCCTTTATTCGAGGGGTGGGCGAGACCGACTTTATTCTGACCACGGATCCGGCGGTTGGTACCTATGTGGATGGCGTCTACATGGCGCGTAGCTTCGGTGCCCTCTGGAGTTAGCCGATGTGGAGCGTGTCGAGGTCTTACGTGGACCACAGGGCACTTTGTTTGGTAAGAACAATATTGGTGGTGCGATCAGTGTTACCACCCGTAAACCCACCGGCAGTGGTGAGACTGACCTGCAGGTGTCAACCGGTAACTATGGGACCCTGTACGCAGATGCGTATACGGATCAGGCGTTGAGTGACACGCTGTCCTTAGGCATCGCCGTACTGTCTCGCAAGTCCAATGGTTGGCAAGTGCGCCCCGGCCCCAATGGCGGCGAGGAAGACAAAGCCGGCGCTCGGGCGACTTTGGCATGGCGCCCTAGCAGTGCCTTTGAGTCCATCTTGGGCATTGAACTTCTAAGTCAGAATCAAGCCAGCAACGCCAATGTGATGCTGAACTTTGAGCCCGCAGCGAATTTTTTCTCGCCGCTGTTTAATGGCTTCGTGTCGCCGACGATACCACCCACGTGCTGCACACCCAACTCCTTAACCCGAAGCTTTGCGCAAGGTCCGTTGAATATTGACAATTTGCATGGGTCCTCGGTGACATGGACCAACAGTTGGCGGCCGTCGACTTTACTGCAACTAAAGTCAATCACCTCGGTGCGCAGCACGCACGCAAATTTTGGTCGCGACGGTGATAACGGGGCGTTTAATTACAATGGCGACGTGCACGATGAACACAGCGATCAAGTGAGCCAAGAGTTTCAGGCGAGTGGCTCCGTGGATCGCATTAAATGGGTAGGCGGTGTTTACTACTTCAAAGAGCGCACCCATGACCAGACTCAACTGGTCACTGCATCAGGTCTTTATGATGCCTTGAATAGCCTAGGAAGCATCCCGAATCTTCTGAATGACTTAAGCAATCCATTGGCTGGGTTGTATTTGGCGCGCTATGCGCTGGACTTCAATCTAAATTTTGACAATCGCCAAACGACGGAAGATTATGCGGCCTACCTGAATGGCACTTTCCCGGTGACGGACCGGTTTTCAGTGGAGGCGGGCATTCGTGATACCAGTGAAAAGAAGGTATTTAATCAGTACGCGCTGCGACGCGAGAGCAACTCCTCCTTGTTTTTACCCACCAATCCGTTTACCGGCGTGTTGGATGAGAGCAACGTGACACCACCGACCTCGAAGTGCAGCAACGTGTATGCCAGTGGCACCCGTTATGACTGCGAAGCCAGTTGGTCTAATGTGTCGCCACGTTTAGGATTTACTTACCAGTGGTCGGATGATGTGTTTGGCTATGCCGCTGCTAGTAAGGGGTTTCGTAGTGGCGGGTTTGACGGTCGCCCAA
This sequence comes from uncultured Pseudomonadota bacterium, assembly GCA_903862885.1. Lineage (GTDB taxonomy): Bacteria > Pseudomonadota > Gammaproteobacteria > Steroidobacterales > Steroidobacteraceae > CAIKZZ01. The sequence goes on along the minus strand of CAIOZU010000049.1, from coordinate 3,874 downwards.
CTCAGCTATCAGGCGTCCATGATTTTAAGCCTGAGAACCTCACTTCCTATGAGTTTGGTGTGAAAACGCTCTTGGCGGATCATCGCTTGCGTCTAAATACCTCAGTTTTTTATAACAAGTACGATGACAAGCAAGTGCTGTTAACCTTCGGTACAACGGTGGTCACGCAAAATGCCGCTAAGGCGACCATCTACGGGTTTGAAACGGACATGGATGCAGCGGTGACTGAGCACTTCACGCTGCGTGGAAGCCTAGGCTATAACCATGGACGCTATGACAAATGGCTGGATCCTAATGCACTCGGTGGTCCCGTTGACTACTCGAGCCGTAAGCTGGCTAATGCGCCGGAGTGGACGGCAAATCTCGCCGGTGTGTACGACGTGCCGGTCAATGGCGGAGCGGCGGTGCGGCTACTGGGTAATGTGTCATACGCCGCTGATATGTTCTTGAATGCTGAAAATTCGCCGATCCTGCATGCCCGATCAAGAACGATCAGTGATGCGGGTATTTTCTATGTCGCGGACCGTAGCCGTTGGCAGGTGGGTGTTGAGATCAAGAACTTGACAGACACCAAAGTGTTGGTCGGTGGCTTCGACGTCATTTCCTTTTTTGGGTATGCGGAGGGTTATTACAATCCGCCACGTCGTTATTTCCTGACCTTCAAGTATAAGACCCAGTAAGCGAAGGGTGAGTGCGCGCTCTAAGCGCCGCTTATGAGTCATGAAAGAGGTCTCGAGGGAGTGGCAGCGGCGATCGCGCACTCCCGCGCGCTCCCCGTGGCTTACGGAGTTATTTTCCTCGCCACTGAGGGCGTCGCTTCTCAAGGAAAGCGCTGACGCCTTCGGCGCGGTCTTCACTCACATACGGGTTGGGGCCGACATCGAGGGTCAGCGCCGTGGGTACCGGCAACTCCCAGCCTTTGACCGACATTTCTTTGTATCGCGCCAAGGTCAGTGGTGCGTTATCGGTGATTTCTTTGACAAAACTCGCCACAGCCGCATCAAATCCTTCGCGAGTCGCGACTCGGTTGATCAGGCCAAAGCCGAGTGCCTCCTCCGCACGGATGGAGCGGCCGGTGTAGAGCAGTTCCAAGGCGATCGCCCGTGGGATCATACGGGGGAGCACCACGGAGCCAAAGTTAGCCGCTAAGCCGCGTTTGGCTTCTGGCATACCGATCATCGCACCGGCCACCGCGATGCGCACGTCGCAGGCAAGTAAGAGTTCACATCCGCCGCCGACGGCCGTGCCGTTGATCGCAGCGATCGTTGGCTTATAGGTGTCGAGGATGACATTGAGTAGTGCGCGGTGCAGATCGGTCTGGCCGTGAATGCTCTGGCCAGCTTTCGCGCTCTCATCCATTTCCTTCAGATCAGCACCTGCGCAGAAAGCGCGATCACCCGCGCCAGTGAGGACAACGGCCCAGATGGCGGGATCGGCGCTCGCTGTGTGAAACGCACGGATGAGTTGTTCACTGGTGAGGCTGCCGATCGCATTTCGCCTTTCAGGGCGCTGGATCGTGATGTACGCCGCTTTATCACGCACTTCGTAGGCAACGTGCTCATCTTGCATGTGGGCGTTCCTTCGAGGCATGACACGTATCGATCCACGCGGTGTGCGTAGTATATCGAAGACTGAGTGCTTTTAAGCCACCATGGAGTAGCGCAGGAGCCGGAATCACGCCAGTCAGCGGAATTGGGCGTTGACCATCAGAGACCAGACCCGACCGGGTGCCGGCTCAAAGTAGCGTTGGTTGCTCTCGTTGACGATCACGGAGCCCACATAGCTGTGATTGGCTATGTTATCAATTCGCAGCGACTCAGACAGGCGCCAGCGGGAAAAAGTTTGCTGCAGCGTCGCGCTGGTATTAAACAACCAGTAGCCTGCCGCAGCGTCGCTGTTGCGATCGTCCACATAGATTTTTGCGCGATTGATCAGCTCTGTTGTGATCATAAGACCGGGTGCAGGGGTCTTCCAGGTGAGACTCGCATAGAGCGCACTCTTAGGCACCGCTGGCAATTGGTTGCCGCTGGGGATGATTTGTGGGGTGCAGGGCAAGGTGACGCAGGTGCTATAGGGTGTCACGGTGATGGCTTTTAAGTACGTGTAGGCAACGTGCGTCGACCATTGGGTTGACAAGACAGCGTTTAAAGACCACTCGGCCCCTTGACGCTGCGTCTCACCAATATTTTGGTAGACAGAGCGGCCACTGGAGTTGGCGGCTACGGCCAGTTCATCGTGGGTCCTCGTCTGAAACGCCGCGAGCGTGCTGGACAAGGCGGTGTCACCGACTTTGATGCCGATTTCGGTATTGTTGCTGTGAGCCGGCTGCAGGCTGACATTGAGGCCCGTGAGGCTGCCGTTGGTGGAACGGTACGCCAAGTCATTAAGGGTCGGGGTTTCAAAGCCACGGCCATAAGCGCCGTAAATCGCCACTTGAGACGTTAAATGATAGGTGAGTCCAGCCACTGGGTTGAGCGCGTTGTAGCGCACTTTGGAGATGCCAGACCCGCCGACAACTAAATGGTCATTGGATGAAATATCAAGCACGCTGTTTCGAAGGCCTAACAGTGCCAACCACTGGTGGGTGGGCTGCCACTGAGCCTCCAGATATTCATCGAGATCAACGACCTGGTTATGCTGGTCGCGTCGCAGTGCGCCTTTGATACCGAGTTCTGTGTCATTGAAGTTGAGATAACCGCGGCGTGCCTCATCCAAATGATCAAAGTTCACTCCGGCAGTCAGTGACAGGGGTGCCCCCGCGAGGGTTTGATGTTGGGTCACATGCACATCGAGACCACCATAGCCATGGGCTAAGTCGATGACCCCACCCGGATCGGTGGGGCGCTGCTCGGTGCTTTTGGGCCGTGCTTGGTACTGTACCGTCTGTCGATGCCCCCCATAGACGCTGGCTTCTAGCTCGGCAGCGGCGAATGGCTGTGAGTAGGTCACGCCGAGTTGTTCTTGATCGAGGGCCTTTCGGCTGTTGTAGGTTTCAGCGCCGGCACCCGCTTGTGTCGGATCCGCCAGCCACTGCGCACGGGTGAGCCCGAGCGGATCTTGCACGAAAGGTGTTTCGATGAGGTTGGTGACCACGGCGAGAGTGGCCTCGTTGGCTAACTGAAAGCGCACCTTCGAATTGAACAGGTTGCGTTCCGCCTGACTGTGGGCGCGATCACCTTGCGTCTGAAAATGGCTGGCATCGACAACATAATTTAATGTGCCTATGTCACCCGCTTCTTTAATGGCATAGCGCTCGGTGCCGAAGCGACCGGTCATCGCAGTGACCCCTGTTTGTTGGCCAGGCTCTCCATCTGCGGTGAATAGCGCGATGACACCGCCCGACGAGTTGCCATAAAGGGCCGAGAAGGGTCCCCGTAATACTTCAATTCGTCCCGCTGAGCCTAGATCGAATTGCGAAAACTGACCCTGTCCATCCGGCATGGTACCTGGGATGCCATCTGCGTACAGTCGTACTCCTCGCACACCGAAGCTCGAGCGCGCACCGAAGCCGCGCACCGACAGCTGTAAATCCTGTGCATAGTTTTGTCGTTCGCTGGCGATGACCCCGGGAATTTGCACCAGCGTTTCCGATAGGTTGACCTGGCGCCGACCCGTCTCAATAGCTGTTTGATCAATCACATCAATGGAGGCGGGGAGATCGCCAATCGTTTCTGGTTCGCGGGTAGCGGTGACGACGACTGCGCTGATATCGGCCTGCGCGACACCACAGAGCCCAGTTGCCAGAAGAGCGGCCAGTTGGACATTGAGTCGGAAGATAGAGGAGACGCGACCCATAAAACAGCTGCTAGGTGGACGGCGCGTAAAAATACCATTCCGTAAAACGCTGTGCAAACGCTTCTTGCCTTGTATAAGG
>CAIOZU010000048.1 GCA_903862885.1 uncultured Pseudomonadota bacterium | reverse complement strand
TGCCTTTGCAGTAAGATCGGATCATATTGATGCGCGCTTTGCACTTATTCTTTCCGGCGTATTCCTGGCTGGGATGACTCAGAGCTCACTGGCCTCCATACTGCCCGAAAGCGATTTATTTTGCATGGCCGACCAACTATGCGATTTGACCCTGGCGATCATCGTCCTTGTCTTCGTGGCTGGTATTTATACGTTCGGTATTTATCATAATGGCGATGAGCAGAAGGCTGACAGAGTTTCCCGCCTTACAGGAAGGGCATTGGCTGTTTTCTATGTGGTTGCAAACATTTTGATTGTTGCCTTCGCTTGACGGGTGACGGATTTTCTTGTCTTTCTATTAGGCTCATTTAGCGAATGATGTTGTTGAACTCATACCCTGACGGCGAGAGCGAGCAACTGCACGGGATCCGGGCTGAATCGCGGCGACCGGTCGAGCGCCCTGAACCAACCGAGATAATTTGCGAGGTATTTCGTGGCTACGCCCTTGAAACGGATCATCCAGTTCCTCAATCGGCTGCCGTAAGCATTGACATTTTGCACATGCCACGCGCCCTGTACGCGAATGCCACGGGAGAGATTTACCGGGCGATGCTCGACATCGAGATGTCTTGCAGCAGCGGCCAGCGCGGTGCCCCCATCGGTGCACAACACGGTGTCGGCCGGCAAGATGGGCCGCAGCACCGTTCTGATTTCCTGGGCGGTTACCGCACCCAGCACGAAGTTTGCGGTGTTGCCTATACGGTCACGTGCTATCAATACCGGCACCTGCTCGCCGGACAAACCGCGCTTAGCGGCCTTGCCGCCCCGTTTGCGTGCTGGGCGACCGATGCCGTGACGCTGACCCTTGCAGGAGTGCAGGTAGTACATCTCATCTGCCTCAGCGATGCCGATCAACGCCCGGGCCTGCACAGTCTGCGGCAGCGCCAGGAAGCGATGGCGCCAGCGGAAGGCCGTGCTCTGAGCCACGTGAAGCCGCTCGCAGACCTGGTGCAGCGTCAACCCATCGCGCAGAGCCTCGGCCTGGCCCAGCCACTTGCCGCGCAGATGAAGGCGCGCCAGGGGCGTGCCGGTCAGAGCGTTGAAGGTTCGATTACAGTGACGGCATCGGAACCGTTGCAAGCCGCCGCAACGCCCATGCTTGACGATCTGCCGGCTGGCGCAGAGCGGGCAGTCAGGCCGCGTCGGCATCCCGGTCTCGATCACATCGGTCGAGGATGCGCACGATTCCATCGCCGACAATTCAGCCGCAACCGTCTTGCGCTGATCACGCGGCAGTTTGCCCAATGTCCCGATGAGCCTTGCCAATTCTCTCGTCCTCATTTTGCATCTCCTGGCTCCAGCGCCCGTGCGCTATGTAGCCAGTATCCACTTCCACAGGCTCGCTAGATGAGCCAGCCACGTTATTCGCTAAATGAGCCTACAAGTAAGGATGCTCGGCGGCAGGCAGCACAGAAGTTTCAATCAACTCCCGCATTCGACGTGCCGCGGGAGGATTCTCATTAGCGATAAAGCGAATGATCGCAGCAAGGTCGGCTCGTGCTGCTGCACGCCAGAACACCGGCAGCATTAAGCCTGCTTACGATGCTGCTTCTCTGCCTCGGCAATGATTGCATCTATTTCGGCCATCACCTGGTCGTGGGGGATGCTAGGACGCGGATCGTCAAGCGAGGCTTGTACCTTGGCGCGAAACCAGACGTCGTAACTGGCCGCTTGTTCTTCCGTCTCGAATTCCGAAACGATAGGAGAAATAGAGGTATTCATGAAAGTCACTTTACACCGTAATCAAGGGCAAATCTAGGCGTGGGCTCTTGCGCCCATTCCCAACACGCATGCGGCACTGACGAAAGTGATTCTAAAACGCAGGGCCTCATATCAAGTCAAGCCAAGAAAGGAAGTCGTCATGCGTCATCGCATTCTGTTTCTGGTGGGCGGCGCCCTTGTTGCGGGCATCGCCTCACTACTTTCCGATCCAGACCGGGGGCTGTCGACCGTCCTGGGCGCTCTCGCCCTGGCACAAGGGATATGGGCAATTGCGCTAGCGCACTGGGCGCGAAAGGCGCTGATGGATTATCCGGAAGCCGATATGCGGCGCCTCTTCACGGATGCGCGCATGTCGCCGACCGGCGCCGGATTGGCGCTGATCGCGATCGCCGG
>CAIOZU010000047.1 GCA_903862885.1 uncultured Pseudomonadota bacterium | reverse complement strand
GCGTGTAGAGCGTCTTTATGGCCTGGAAAAGCTGCAAGTTCGTCAACGTCGACGCAAGAAGTTGGCACGTGTTGAACGCCATCCGCTATACAGGCCGATCGCAGCAAACGAGGCTTGGTCGATGGATTTTGTGTTTGACCGAGTAGCGACTTACGTCAATTAATGGCAAAGCCTCTGCTTTCGGGCAGCCATGAGAGTGTTTGCGATGGCTCACAACGGTGCCCGGCGTCCCGCGATAGCACCCGACCCAGTGGGCATCATGTATTCCGCGATTGACGCTGCGCTGAGTGACTAATAGCTAGCAGCTATAACCTGTCACCTTAAGACGACAGAATGACACTCGTGCTGGCACAAGTACTCTAGTTTACTTCGTCAAAAATGATCAGAGTCAAGCTGCGCCAGTCACAAATTATCTGTCCGTTTTATCTCACGAGCACATGCGAGTCATTCTAGACGACGTCAAATCACGCGAGTGCGCGCTCAATGAAATCAGGGTGTACGGATGTGCTTGGGACCCCGAGCATCGCGCGCCGACGAGTACCTTTTTGGGTGACGCGGTGAGATTCCGTCGTATCAAACCATGTGCGGACGTCCAGATCTAAGCCAATGCCATGCATGTAGTTAAATAGGGCTTTCTTAAGCCCCGCGGTATAAGCGTCATGATCAATGCCGGTCCCGTCAAGAAAGCTAATGTCATTATTGGCAAACGGCGCATTTTGTGGCCTCGATAGCTTTACCCCGTATTCCTCCGGGTGCTTGCCGACCGGCGAATGGACCGTGCAGGTAAAGCGATGAAAGAAGCCTGATTGTATGCAACCAGCGGCGAACAGCTGGCGGACATATTCGAGGGAGTCGATGGTTTCTTGCTCCGTTTGAGAAGGGAAGCCGTACATTAGATAAGCATGCACGAGGACTCCTGCGTCTGAAAAAGCGCGAGTCACGCGAGCAACCTGCTCGATAGAGACGCCTTTTTTCATTAGTTTTAGCAAGCGATTTGAGGCAACTTCGAGCCCGCCGGTGACGGCGATACAGCCACTGTCCGCTAGAAGTTGACAAAGCTCAGCGTCGAAGGACTTCTCGAATCGGATATTTCCCCACCAAGAGATGTCGAGTTTCCGTTTGACAAGTTCACTTGCTAGCGATTTAAGTGCTTTGGGCGGCGCTGCTTCATCCACAAAATGAAATCCTGTTTGCCCGGTCTCGCCAATCAGAGATTCAATTCGATGTATAAGCACATCAGTCGTCGCGACCTCGTAGCGCGAAATGTAGTCAATGCTCACATCGCAGAAGCTGCATTTCTTCCAATAGCAGCCGTGCGCGACCGTGATTTTGTTCCACCGACCGTCTGACCATAGGCGATGCATAGGATTAAGCATATCCAGCAAAGAAAGGTAGTCACTGAGCGGGAGGCCGACGTAGGTCGGTGTGCCGGTCTGAGCCAAAGCAACGTCTGGCTCCTTAAAGTCAATGTAGCGATGCGATCGAGTGTAGGTGCGTACTAACTGAGTGACGGGTCTTTTATTTCGAATGTATTCTGTGATCGCAAGCAGTGGGCGCTCTCCTGCATCGAGAGTAATGAAATCAAAGTAATTAAATACGCGTGACTCATTGAGCTCACGTAGCTCTGTATTGCAATACCCGCCCCCCAATACTGTGGCGATAGCAGGGTTTGCGTTCTTAACAGTCTGAGCAATCCGAAAAGCGCCATAGACGTTACCAGGAAATGGTGCTGTGATCAGAAGCAGAGTAGGTGTGTGCGTCGATAGTGCATCAAGCGTAAGTTCATGAAGATACGCGTCAACCAGGTTGTGCGGTGCATTCAGCGCGTTATGCAGTTGATCGAAACTCGGTTGACTGGCCGCCAGTGATTCTGCATAGCGCACGAATTCGAATCGTGGGTCGATGGCGTCGCGGATAACGTCTGCGAGATCATTGAGGTAAAGTGTGGCGATGTGTTTAGCGTGGTCCTGAAGGCCGAGCGCGCCAAACGCCCAGTCGAGCGCATCACCCTCATGCGGTTGACTGTTGACGTACTGGTCAAGCAGTGCAAATCGCGGTCCTTCAGGAAGGTAACGTCGTGAAACAATGCGATGAGCTAAGGTGGGATCGCGGCCTTGTAGAAATCGAACGACCGCTGATATCGTCGTCCGATAGAGCTCCACATGCTCTTTGAAAAAGAGAATCCCAGCCGTGTGCTTTTTTTTCGGAATGGCGATGACTTGCGCATGGATCGCGTCAAGGCCTGCCACAGATAGTAGCTTGTGCGCTAAGGCGATGGATAGATCGACTTGGGCCGCTTGTATCCCTTGCGAATGTAAGAAGCCCGTGAGATACGCCGTTGACGGGTAAGGCGTGTTCAGCTGGGTCATCGGAGGGATGACTGAAAGTGCACGGATGGCGGTCATGGTGGAAAGTATATCGTGCCCGGCACTGCTGGCGGATTCGGTTTATTATGAGCCTATGGAGTTTACTCTCGACATTCCACTTATCTGCAGCGTTCTTTCTGAGGAGCGCGCTCAGGTGCGCGATGAGATTCGCACGGTCGGGGCCGTGGGTGCGCTGCAGCACTCTCTGAAACGCCAAGATGAGCGAATCGCTGGTGCCCCGGATGTCGGCACACTGGCGTGCCGAGCGGGCTGTTCGTGGTGTTGCTACTTCACCGTGGACGTGCGAGCGGCTGAGGTGTTTGGAATATTGGAGTACGTGCAGCACTCCCTGACGCCTGATGAACAGGCTCAAATATTTTTAGAAGTTCGGGAAAATAGTAAGGCAATCAGCAGGCTAGGAGAAACTGAGCGGGTTACTCGGAACGTCAAGTGTCCGTTTTTAGTTCAGGGGCGATGCTCGATTTACGTGGCCCGCCCTCAGTCGTGCCGCAACTATCACGCAACCAGCGCAATTGGCTGTCAGCAATCCTTCGAGGAGCCTGCCAATCTGGAGATCGACCCCGATTTTGCCGCAGGCGTATATCAGGTCGGTGCGGCGCACGTGGAGGCTTTTAGCGCTGCCATGGCGGACGCCGGTTATGACCACGATGTGTATGAGTTGAATTGCGCTTTAGATGCTGCTTTGTCAGAGGCTGGCGCACGTGAGCGTTTCGAGTCTAAGTTGCAGCCGTTTATTAGTCTTAGCGGCGAGGAAGTCGCCGCTGAGTTTGATGATCTGCTGTGAGCGGTAGGGCGCTAGCGTATCTATCATCCATCGATATCCGCTACAGGCCGTCACGATGCGCCGTCCGATCGTGAGTCGACGACGCAAGGTATGCCATCGAACGATTTTTCAGAGTGAAAAGCGCCTAAGGGCGCCCATGCTACTGATTCGATGAAGCTCAGGAGTATCAAGGCCTGTTGATGTGGAGAGCGATTTTTGAATAAACCAGATGGGGGTGTCGCATGTTGAGTCGATTCCTAATGGCTTTTATCACAGCTCTTTCCCTGCTACTCAGTCCCTTTGCTGGCGCTGGGTCTGCGCATGTACCGGTGAGTGAGGTGGATCACGCCGTGACTGCAGAATTATCTCAGGTTATTGCGTGGCGGCGGGACTTGCACGCCCATCCGGAGCTTGGTTTCGCTGAGACGCGCACGGCTGCGTTGGTGGAGGCACATTTGCGTGGACTGGGTTTTGAGGTGCGCACCGGTGTGGCGCACACCGGCGTGATAGGCATCCTACGCGGTGGTCGACCGGGGAGGGTCGTTGCGTTGCGCGCGGATATGGACGCCCTGCCGGTGCGGGAAGAGACCGATTTGTCATTCGCATCAACAGCGACGGGCCTCTACATGGGCAATACGGTACCGGTGGCTCATGCCTGCGGGCATGATGCCCACGTTGCCATGCTCATGGGCGCTGCGGAGGTTTTATCTACGATGAAAGCGCGGCTTCACGGGACCGTGGTGTTTATCTTCCAGCCAGCAGAGGAGGGCGCGCCGCCTGGGGAGCCTAAGGGCGGTGCTGCACTGATGATTGATGAAGGTGCGCTGCGCGATCCGCGGCCAGAAGCTGTGTTTGGCCTGCACGTCGTGCCCGGTAAGCCGGGGACCCTGTTTTATCGTCCACGTGGATTCATGGCTGCATCCGACCGGGTGGATATCGTGTTGCAGGGTCGTCAGACCCATGCCGCATTGCCGTGGAAGGGCGTAGATGTCATTTCTGCATCAGCGGATGTGGTGCAAACCATCAATAGCCTCACGGCGCGCACGATCGATCCGACGACCACGCCGACGGTATTTACCATTGCAACAGTGCAAGCGGGCGTGCGCTACAACATCATGCCTGATCGGGCGGTGCTCTCTGGAACGTTGCGGACCTTTGATACGGCTGAGCGCGATGACGTGGTTCGCCGCGTAGGCCATGCAGTAGATAATGTGGCGGCTAATTACGGTGCAACGGCGGAGTTTTCCGTGCATCAGAATGCCGCTCTTGTGTTTAATAATGAGGCGCTTTCGGTTTGGTTGGCGCCAGTCCTTGCAGAGGCTGTGGGTGTTGCGGCGGTACGCTCAGATGCATCGCCCACCACCATTGCCGAGGATTTCAGCTTTTTTTCGCGAGAGATTCCAGGAGTTTTTTATCATCTGGGTGCATCGAAAGAGGGCGTGGATCCAGCCACCTCACCGCCCAACCACTCACCTGGCTTCGACGTCAATGAGGCGGTCTTGCCTGTTGGCGTCAAGGCTCACGTGCTGACGGCGTTACGATTCCTCGAGCGCTGAGTGTCGCACCCTGTGAGCGCTCCCATGAATACACTGCCAGCGGGTTACCACATTGCCGCGATGACTTATAAGGAAGCGGAACAGCTGATGGATTGGGCTGTCTCGGAGGGTTGGAACCCGGGATACGCTGATCTTGAGGTGGCTTGGGGCTATGATCCTACCGCATTCATTGCACTGCGTTTTCATGCCGAGGGGCGAGTCGAGGCGAGCGAATTGGTGGGTGGCGGTGTCATTTTGTCTTACGGTGGCAGAGCGGGATTTATGGGCTTGTTTATTATGCGGCCTGACTATCGCGGTCGCGGCCTAGGTCGTGTGTTGTGGTACGAACGTTTGCATCGGTTGCGCTCACGTTTGCAGCCTACCGCATGGATAGGCATGGATGGCGTGTTCGCTATGGCGCCCTTCTATGCCGCAGGTGGGTTTCATTATCTGTATCGTGATCTGCGTTATCAGGGCCTAGCGCCCGCTGAAGCCGTCAAGGCTCAGCCACCACCTGGCGTGAGTCTCATCTCGCTTCGCGACCTGCCTTTTGATCAGTTGCAGCGATATGACCTAGGTGTGTTTGGTGTGCCGCGTGGAGACTTTTTGCGTCGCTGGGTGGCGGCGAGCGGTGTCATGGGGTATGCGGCTATTCGCTCGTCCACGCAAAGCGAAGGGGTGCTCGTGGGGTATGGTGTGTTGAGGCCCTGTCGGGTGGGCTATAAACTCGGTCCCGTGTTTGCGGATGATGCGGACACGGCGCGCACGGTCGTCTATGCCCTCATGTCAGGTTGTCCAGGCGCGCAAGTGCAAATAGATGTGCCTGAGCCCAATACGATGGCTGTTGAGTTGGCGACTGTCTTGGGTTGGACCGAGTCATTTGGTTGTGCGCGCATGGTCCATGGAGAGGCGCCACCTGATACCTATGCGAAGGTCTTTGGCGTGACCTCATTCGAATTTGGGTGAGGCGTTGAGTGCGCGCTTGGCGCTGGAGGGTTCTCCCTCGTGCGGACTGGCCTATGTCTGTTTGCTGATGGCCATTCGGGGCGGGTGTCGCCTTTCAGGCGCGGTTACGTCATGAGGTGTGTGCACGTTGGCCGTAATCGCGTTACCTCGAAATAGTTGGTTAGGCTGCTGTATGAGTCGCCTTATGTATTAACGTTCGCTGGTTCTCATGTCTCGGTGATTGAGTTCAGTGCGTGCGGCTGCGATGAGGTAATTAGTTAGAGGGTATGGAGGGACTGGCTGAAGGCGACGCCTCGTGGGCTGCTTTCCAGATCATTCCTTTGTATACCCGTCGTGACACGGATGGGTGGTCATAGAAAAGCACTTCCTCAACCAATCCGGGACGTGGATTGCGGTAGTCTGCCGTCTTAACGAGCGCCGTGGCGAGGCCATCAGCTTCACCCACATGCTCCAGTGAGTAGCGATCGGCCTCGAACTCAAAGTGTCGTGACATCGTATTCAGAAATGGCGTGGCGAGGAAAGCAACTATTGATACGGTCGTCATGAGCGCTGGCAGTCCAGCAGGATCTGCGATAGGTGCTGAGACACCAAAAAGTCGCGCAATCCTTGGGTAGGAGCGATCCGCTGCGAATAAGCTGACTAATGTCAGTACACTGACTATTAAGATGCTCCATTGCGAGTGCTTCAATACGTAGTGGCCGATTTCGTGGCCGGTCACTGCACGGACTTCTGAAAGGGTGGCGTCTTTGAAGGCGACATCTGAGACTGCAATCCGTGCAGTCGCACCAATGCCGCCCGCATTGGCGGTGAAATTATTAGATTGACGCGACCCGTTAAAGACAAAGAGACGGTCAGCAGGCACTCCAGCCTCTACGCTCATTGGGATCAGCGCATCGCGTACCGCGCCAACAGGTAGAGGTTGGTAGTTGTTAAACAGCGGTTCGAGGACCACTGGGGAGGCAAGCAATAGCGCAGTCATGCTCACGGCAACCACGCCCGTCGCCCATAGCCACCAACGTTGACCGATACGGCGTAAAATCAGATAGATAGCGGCCAACAGTAGCGCGCCGAGCACAGCAGAGATGACAGTGCTTAAAGCCCACTGACTGAGAAAGTCGCCAAGGGGTTGGCTTGATCGTTGATACGCATGCTGGCGAACCCAATCAGCATAAAGCGTCCACGGTAAAGAAATGCTTGAGAAAAGCAGCATAAAAATAGCGGAACTGAGGAAGGCGGTTCGGTTGGGTTTTTGCTCGCTCTTGAGAAAGCCTCGCGTCAGCACGTTGCTGCGGGCAATGAGGTAAGCCGTGAGGATGGAGACGACTAAGGTCCCCAGCAGAATCCAGTGGTTCCCCGTTGTGTAAGCCATGGCGCGAGCCAGTCGTTCTGGTCCCATCGCGTCAATGTAAGCGTTGGTTGCAGCCTGTGCATCCATCTGTGGTCCCCTTCACGTGTTCATGATGTCAGTGTCTAAGCGATCGACAGCCTTGTCAACGGGGTGATCTCTGGATCACGGAAAAATAGGTGTAAAAAAATTAATAATGACTGTGGACAAGAGACGTTCAGAATAGTTTGGCTGTCAGCACAGTAAAGCCAACAAAAATAGACCAACGTGGAGAAGCGGCTGTTAAGCCTCTGGCGAAGCCGGCATCCCAGCACACGATCCGTGACGGCGTGTAGCTCGCTGCAAGGAGCAGCTGACGTGTGGGAGCGGCGCCTGCTTGAGCGGTGCCAGATAACTCACCAGCAAGGCCCCAGGAACCGATCAGAGAGCGCGATACGGCAGCCACCCATCGGCTTTGGTCACGGCCCTCTGTGGGTGAGACAGCCCCCAATCGCGTGACCGCGTAATTCAAATCAACGTGGTAGGCCTCACCGAGGTCCGTACTGTAGATGCCGTTCAGTGTGTAGTCCGTGCGACCGCTACCACTCTGAAAGGGCTCTTTGCCCGTTGACGTGCCTATCCCTGCTTCCATCCCGAAAGCCGAGCGATCATTGATCTCGAAACGACGTTTCAGAACAAAGGACGTATCCCCGAAGCCAAACTGCGTTTGCCGATTAGCGGCTGGCACGCCAACCGCTGCCTCGCCATCGATCCGTATGCCCCAGTCGGGGCTGACCGCGAGTTTCAGTGAGTAAGGAAGCGACTGGCGCTTGTCGGGTCCCGTACCGCCGCCGATCCAGCCGGCTTCTATCTCGACCCAGCCCGGTGCTGACAATGTGGCTGGCGTCGATACCGTTGGTCGATACGGAGTCACAGCGGGCTCGTCGTGACTGATGGCGTCCGCCAGAGTCAGAGCCGGCGTGCACAGGTAAGCCAATAGCCATCCGATGACAAGTATTTTATTCCTCAAATTCTCACGCACTCAGTTGGCCTCATTGTGGCAGGTCGCCGGTTAAAAGGAGTCTGCGAAAAAAAAACTAGGTTCCCCAATACGATTCGATGCGTTGCCATACTTCATGGACTCCGCCCACCTCTTCATTAAAGGAGGTTGTAGTCGCTCCACCGGCGAACGCGACGGCGAGCTGTAGGCATTGTCGGGAATCATCCATCTGGAACATGTCATTTAATTCTTTTCCCTCAAAAAGTCCAGAGGCAGGTATGAAGCTGATGCGATGGTGTCCTCCGTTTGTCACGAGCTTCCCCTTATGGCTGTGCACAAGGCGTCCGACATGGGACTTAGGGCACACGTTGTGGTTGTGCGAAACACACTCGGCTTCGCTAAGTGACCAGACGAAGTTCGACACGATCTGTGGCTGAAGTCATTTGCCACTCAGCTGGCAAGCAAGTACTTTGGCGTTGCCACCCATCCGGCTGCGCGCGGCTCGGGCGTCGCTCGCGTATGCGTTGCAGGCTCAGTCGCCCGCTTGAGTAGCTTGCTGGGTGGTGTCTGCGTATATATATCGCTATTCGCTAGGCGTGTTTACTCGATAGTGCGCTATCCGTATTCAAGTGCGTCATCGGATACCGGTGCTGGGTCGACGTGCGCCTATGCTCGATGATCAAACATCGCCTATTGTTTACCGTGATATGAACGAAGCCTCGCCCCCCTAAATTGACTGCCCGCCCAATTTAGGGTCTGATCTGGGATAAAGACAGTGCGCGTTGGCCGCTTGGCCTAGGTTAACTGCAAGGTAGGGGGGGTCTGATGACAGCTGACTTTGCGGTGGAAATATATCCTGGTACGACGCTGCATCAGGCCTTTCATGCGCGTCGTGCCCAGTCGCCGGTAACCCCGGCTTTGTTCGGCGGTCGCTCGGCGATGCTGATCACTGGGCACCAGGCACTGGCGGATGCCTTTCGTGACAATGAAAAGTTCCCGCCGGCTGACGCCTACCGAATAACGATTGAGCCTGTTCAGGGCGTTACCTTCCAAACGCTGGAGGGTGAGCAGCACCGCCTATATCGCCGACTGGCCACCCCAGCATTCCGATCGCGTGCCGTCGAGGCAATGGAACGGGAGGGACTTGCTGAGATCGCAAACCAACTGTTAGACCGGCTCGGTAACGCTCGCACGGCGGACCTCGCAGCGTCTTTTACTCATCGAGTCGCTTTTCTTGTGATCAGTCGGATGTTGGGTATCCCAGCGCATGGCGAAGAGCAGTTTCGCGACTGGGCAGTCGGTTTTCTCGAATTCCCACGCGACCCGGAGCATTCAAGGCGGTGCGCTCGTCAGATCACCGATTATTTACTGCCGATTATCAGCGAACGGCGCATCGAGCCGCGTGATGATGTGATTTCAGCCTTAATCACCGCCGATGCCGATGGTCATCGATTGACGGATGAAGAAATCCTGTCGCACATTCGTTTGCTATTTAGCGCCGGCGCCTCAACGACGACGGATGCCTTGGGCAACCTACTGTATGCATTGCTGAGTGAGCCAACGCGGTGGGCTCAGGTACGGGATGAGCCCACATGGCGCGCCAATGCCATTGAAGAGTTGTTGCGTTGGGAGTCACCGGTCGCAGTGTTGCCGCGCCTGTCTGCTCGTCACGCGATTGATTTTTACGGTGTGAGCATTCCGCCGGAAACCTTCTGCTTGTTCGGCATTGCTGCTGCAAATCGCGACCCCGCGGTGTTCTCTGACCCAGATCAGTTTATGATGGAACGAGACACAGGTCGTAAGCTGCTGAGTTTTGGTCCCGGTCCCCGTCTCTGTCCTGGCATGCACCTTGCCCGTTTCCAGCTTGCTGTGGTGCTGGATGTGTTGCTCGCTCGGCTACCCAACTTGCGCCTGCTCGATGAGGCGGTGTCTCGACCTCAAGGGGCTATTCTTCGTGGTCCGACGCAACTGCCTGTGGCATGGTAATGCGGTAACTAAGTGACTACGCGTGGTTCTGCGCGAAGTTTGGTAAAGCATATGAGCGTTTAGGACGCGCTTCGAGGCTGAGGTGAACCATCAACTAAAAAGAAATAAAGAGAGTCAACGCATTGGCTCGAGTGCCGCGGGTCTTTAATGCTCAGGGGGTGCTGACGCGCTGTCGTGACTAGATTCGGAAACCAAAAAGTTTTTATTGGGTGCCAACGCATCTATAACGCGTATATCCGTTTCGTCCTTTAAGTCAATGCCGCTTAAGCGTCTGCGGTGAGCCTGACTGATTAAGTAATAGAGTTTTTCCTCAGCCTGAGAATGGCTGAGACCGTCTGCGTGAATATTGGATATACAATTGCGGGATTCATCTGTTAGCCCGCGCTTCGGATCCCAGGTGATGTACATGCCCATGCTATGGGGCGTGCTAAGTCCCGGACGTTCGCCGATCATCACAACCACTAACTTAGCACCGAGTAGCTCACCGACTTCATCTGCGATAGCGACGCGCCCGTGTGTAATGATGGTAATCGGTGCGACCGTGAATCCCGCGTGGGTCAGTCGCTCCAGAGAGTTTTTTAAAACCGGCAATGCCTGAGTTTCGACGGCGCGAGCGGACAGGCCATCGACAATGACAAAAGCCACATCAAACTGCGTGCGCGCCGTATTTTTCTTAAGGCGTAACAGGGCATCTCGTGATGCAGTATGGAGTGTTCGGCCTTGGTCGGGACGCTTCAAGTAAGTCAGACGATCTGCTGCCGCACTGTGTAACACGACGCATGGCCAGCCGGACAAGCGCTCATCTCGACGCAAGGTGGTGGTGAGTGTGTTCGTGTCCAACTCATGGTATACGGCATCTCTTGCCCTGGCATGGGCGAGCTGAAATTCCAGCTGCGGTGCAGTGGGTAGGCTCGATCCAGCTAGGCCAAGCGCGATGCGAGCGGGCGTGAACTGTTTGAGCGTTGACCATGGATTGCTGGCCACCAAAGAGGGGGTGTCGGCTGCGTTACTCATGTCAGTCGGCGCAATGCCTGCGCAAAATGGGTCGGTAATTGGTTGGTCAGCTGAAAGGGTCCTTGGCTTGAGGCAATACCTACAGACGCCAACCATGCCTCAAACTCTGGTGCCGGTTTTAGACCGAGTAAGCGACGAGCGTACAACGCGTCATGAAACGATGTGCTTTGATAATTTAGCATGATGTCATCCGCACCCGGCACACCCATAATGAAATGACAGCCCGCGTTAGCCAGTAAGGTCAGTAAGACATCCATATCGTCTTGATCGGCTTCTGCATGATTGGTGTAGCAGATATCACATCCCATGGGCAGCCCCATAAGTTTTCCACAAAAGTGATCTTCGAGCCCCGCACGGATAATTTGCTTGCCGTTAAATAGGTACTCTGGACCGATGAATCCGACAACGGTGTTGACTAATAATGGCTTAAATTGGCGCGCCACGGCGTAAGCGCGGGCCTCGCATGTTTGCTGATCCACGCCTTGATTAGCTTGCGCAGATAAGGCGCTTCCTTGGCCTGTTTCAAAGTACATGACGTGCTGGCCAACCGTGCCGCGCTTCAAGGATAAGGCGGCCTCGCGCGCCTCAGTCAGTAGTTGGCAGTTGATCCCAAAGCTGCGGTTAGCCGCTTCGGTCCCAGCGATTGATTGAAAGACGAGATCGACCCGAGCACCTGCCTCGATGGCCATCAGCGTGCTCGTCACGTGTGTTAAGACGCAGGATTGAGTTGGAATCTGGTACTCGTGGATGATGTCATCCAGCATGTTGACAATTTGGGTGACTCTGGCCACGTTGTCGGAAGCTGGATTCACACCAATGACAGCGTCACCTGCACCGTAGAGTAGTCCGTCGACAATGCTGGCAGCAATCCCGGTGGGATCGTCAGTGGGATGATTCGGCTGCAAGCGCGTTGCCAAGCGACCCGGCAGACCGATGGTATTTCGGAATTGGGTGACTACGCTGCATTTCTTGCTGACGGTGACCAAGTCTTGAATGCGCATGATTTTTGAAGTCGCAGCCGCCATCTCAGGGGTAATGCCTGCAGCCATTTTGCTCAGTGCCGCCGTATTTGCTTGGTCGCTGAGTAGCCAGTTGCGAAAGTCGCCGACGGTGAGGTGCGAAATGGACTGAAAAGCGTCTCGATCATGTCCATCAATGATGAGTCGGGTGACCTCATCACTTTCGTAGGGGATGACGCAGTCATTGAGAAACGTAGTGAGCGGTAAATCGGCCAGTGTCATCTGTGCGGCCACGCGCTGTTCCGCATCATCGGCTGACACCCCGGCTAGGTCGTCGCCTGACCGGGCGGGGGTCGCTTTGGCCATGACGTCTTTCAAGTCTTTGAAAACGTAATGTTGCGTACCGATAGTGTGTTGATAAAGGGGCATAGGGTCAGAGGTTGGCGTGACGTATGCGCGTGTCGTATCTCACCGACCCAGACTGAGCCGCCTTTTTATTAAACAGCCCGACCGCCACCGGACGTCGATGGTCGACTGCGGTCACTTGACGGTGTGGTTTTATGAGCCTGCTTAGCATAAGAAAGCGATAAGGGTTGAGACTAAGGTTGCGTGGCGGCGCTGATGGGGAATGATCGCACTGGCACGTTCCAAAATAAAGACAGGGTCGTGGCGCGCCGCGCCTTTTGGTCGACCGCCCGGTGAGTGGCTCACTTGATGGTTACCCTCGTGTATGCAGGATCTCGGCATCACCGGTCTTCAATGAGTAGCGGACTCCAATCAGGCGGACATCGCCACATTCAATGCGCCGTGCGAGCGCTTCGCTGCCGTCGATCAGTTGGTTTACGGAGTGTCGAATATTCTCATCTATCGAGTTGGCCAATAGGTCACCTGGCAGCGCTCTGGCGAGGGCGATCGCCGGCGCAATCTCGCGGACAAGATAGCCGATGGGTCCATGGATATCTGCATTCTCTGTCGCTGCTTTCACCGCGCCACACTGGTCGTGGCCTAGCACCATAACAAGGCGCACGCCGAGGTGCTCGACCGCGTATTCAATGCTCGCTAATTCTCCAGAACCCACGATATTGCCGGCCACTCGGACGACAAATAGGTCTCCCTGGCCTTGATCGAATATCAGTTCCGGTGATACTCGAGAGTCCGCACAACCAAGGACGGCAACGAAGGGAAACTGCCCTTCGGAATGCAGCGTGCGATCTGCGCTTGAAAGTTGCGCCGTGACGGTTTCGTTGTGTAGGTAGCGCCAGTGACCTTCCAGCAGGCGCAACAGTGCTTCTTCTTTATCTAAGCCCTGAGCAGGGGCCTGCGGGTCATGGGTGGTCGGGTGGTCTGGTAGGGGGCTGTACATGGACTATGGCGTGCGACAGGGGCTGTAGCATACGACGATTTCGTCTGTCGAACGGTAAAAGGGTGGCTGATGAGTCGAGGGTTTTGCGCGTTTTGCGGCGCTGTGGGTCGTGGGTTTGCCGTCTACTGTCACCGACAATTAGCTGAGATAGGCCGTATATTTTCCTTAAAGTGACCTGCCGAGTGACCCGTCAGGGTGCGCCCAGTGCATAATATCAATAAATTTTTTAGGGTTCTTTTTCTATGGCGGATGAAGCGCGCATTGAGATTTTGAGGGTCTTTGTTCCAGAGTTGATTGAGCAATGTCGTGCACTCGATCGTCTTGTTTATGATGAGAAATATCAGAGCACAGCGGAGTGGGAGAACCCACAGATTAAGAAAAACCCGAGATCTCGGGTTGTGGCTTACCATGTGGACGCGTTAGTGGGATATCTGGAATACATCCCTGTGACGGCAGCGGCTTTCGAGCAGTTTTTGAGCACCCGCGAGAGCGTGTTTGATCTGCTGCTGACTGAAGCATCGATCGCTGAGTGGAGTAAAACGCAGCCCGTCGATATTTATATTGCCTCCATGGTGGTTCGGCCTGATTACCAGAGCAAAGGGATCTCCATGGTTTTGCTGCGCGGCCTTTTACAGGCATTAACTGAGCTGAAAAGTGAGGGGCATTTGCTTGGGCGCATTGGTGCCACCGGCGTCTCAGTACCCGGTAGACGCTTTGTACATACCATGTTGGGTATGCAGTATTCCCACGATGTCCCAGGGGGTGTCGCCGGTTTGGGGGATGCGAGCAGCACCATCCAGTATCTCGATGAGTATTTGGGTTGGTGAGTCCTTAGGCTGCAGAGCGGTACGCTCTGTTGATGTCTCGTCCGGCGTGAGCGCTCGCTTAGCCCGATCAGAGACTGGGGAAGCCCACTTTCTGCGGCCACATGTTGTCAAAAGCGTGTATGTGCGTGCTGGCATATAATCCGGCTTTAGTGAATGGCTCCTCACTGAGCCAAGCGCGTGCAGCGACTTCAGAGGGGAAGTCGATGGCTAGCAGGCTGCCGATCATGCTGCCGCTTTCTGAGCGTAATGGCCCCGCAAAGGCAATCCGATCAGCCAGTTGCGCCAGATAGATTTTATGTTCTGGACGGACGCTGAGGCGTAGTGCCTCGGCATCAGGGCGATCTAGTAGAAGAAATACATAGACCATTTTTTCTCGCGATGACATTGTCGGCGATAGGCAGGGGTGCGGCCTAAGCATACTGCGCAACGTGGGAGGTGGGCTCACGGATTGACTGAGCTTTGGTGTGTGATCGGCGGAAGGTCACCGGCCGCGCGGGGCCGCATTTCTTATAAGTCACTGTTTTATATCACTATATGTGCTGAGCGCTCAGCAATCGCTCACAAAATATCAAGCAAATCAACGATATAACTTCCAGTCGCTGTGCGGTGAGATACAATCTGCGCCCCGTTAACTGCGAGCTGCTTAGAAGCCTGTCGTATGTCTGAACGTCATCCTATGACGCTGCATCGTTTGAAACAGATGCACGCAGTCGGCGAGAAGATATCTATGCTCACTTGCTACGACGCGGCCTTCGCTCGTCTGCTCGATGAGTCGGGTGTCGATGCGCTGCTGGTGGGCGATTCTCTGGGCATGGTGGTCCAGGGACACGCGACCACGCTGCCTGTCACGATGGCGCAATCGGTGTATCACACGGAGTGTGTGACGCGCGCTAATCGTTTCTCCTGGGTCATCACCGATATGCCGTTCGGCAGTTATCAAGGCACGATTGAGCAAGCAATCGAGCACGCTGCACAACTCATGAAGGCCGGCGCTCATATGGTTAAGCTCGAAGGAGGCGCATGGGCAGCTCCTTTGGTGCGCGCTTTAGTGGAGCGCGGTATTCCGGTGTGTGGTCACTTGGGGTTTACTCCACAGTCAGTTTTTTCTTTGGGTGGTTACCGCATTCAAGGGCGTGATGCTGTCGCGGTACAAGTGCTGCAAGCTGACGCGTTAGCGCTTGAGGCGGCGGGTGCCTCTCTGTTAGTTCTAGAGTTGCTGCCTGCGACGGTGGCGCGGTCCTTGACGAGTCAGTTGTCTATTCCGGTGATTGGCATTGGCGCCGGCTCCGGTTGCAGTGGTCAGGTGTTGGTCTTGCATGACATGCTGGGTGTGTCAGGTGGGCGGCAGCCACGTTTTGTACGTAATTTTATGCAAGGCCAGAACGACATCCGCGCGGCCGTGCAATGCTACGTGGCTGATGTCAAAAGTGGCCGATTCCCTGATGATACGCTGCATGGCTACTGACTGAGACGGGCGTGCAAGTCATACATCACATCGCGGCGTTAAGGGCGGCGCTGGCGGGCCAGCGTGACATCGTATTTGTGCCCACCATGGGTGGGTTGCATGAGGGTCACGTGTCATTGGTCACCGCAGCGGTGAACACCGGTGGTCCTGTCGTGGCCAGCGTCTTTGTAAATCGTTTGCAGTTCGCCCCAGCCGAGGACTTCAGTCGCTATCCGCGTTCACTTGACCGAGACATCGACTTATTGGCGGCCGCTGGCTGCGACTTTCTTTTTGCGCCGAGTGAACAAGAGCTCTATCCTGAACCGCAGGTTTTTAAAGTTCAGCCGCCGAGCGAACTCGCCAATATTTTGGAGGGTTCGACCCGGCCAGATTTTTTTACGGGTGTTTGCACGGTGGTGCTTAAATTACTCAGCATCGTGATGCCTTCCAAAGCGGTATTTGGCAAGAAAGATTATCAGCAGTTATTAATCATCCGCGCCATGGTGCGGCAGCTGGCTTTGCCCATTGAGATCATCGCAGCTGATACAGTTCGCGATCAACATGGCCTGGCCTTGTCATCACGAAACTCGTACTTGAGCGATGCTGAGCGCCTTCAGGGAGCTCAGTTGCACCGTTTATTGCAGGAGATTGCCGCCTCAGTGCGTGCTGGAGAGATGGACTGGCGTGAGATTGAAGCGCATGCCATTGCTGCCTTGGTGGGATTGGGATTTAAGCCTGACTATGTGGCGATCAGGCGCCGGTCTGATTTGATGGCGGCAACCGTGGGCGAGCCATTGGTGGTGCTGGCTGCTGCCACTTTGGGTAGTACGCGACTGATCGATAATCTCGAGATATAACGGCGTCCAATGGTCGGGAGTTCGCTGATGCCGCCGACCCCTTCACCCGTGACGCGCGGCAGCTGCTTGTGTGGCGGCGTCCGCTACGAGATTCACGGCCCCTTACGTCCCGTGACGGTGTGTCATTGTTCGCAATGCCGCAAGACCAGCGGGCATGTGGTGGCAGCCACCGAAGCGCCAACGGAGGCGATTCAGCTGTTGCAGGCAACAACGCTGACCTGGTTTAAATCGTCTGATACGGCAGAACGTGGATTTTGTAGTCGTTGTGGCGGCAATCTGTTTTGGCGAGAGACAGCTAGGACGGTGCGGGTTACGAGTGTCATGGCGGGCACGCTTGACGGTCCGACGGGTCTGTCCATTGATCGACATATCTTTGTTGCCGATAAATTAGATTACTACGATATTTTGGACGGCTGTCCGCAAGCGGCCGCGTGGTTTTGATGAATCAGGGTTTAATAAATAAGGGCTTAACCGACGTTGATTACATGCAGCGAGCTCTGTTGCTTGCTGAAGAAGCTGAGCGCAACGGTGAGGTTCCTGTGGGTGCGCTCATCGTATTGGATCAGCAGGTGATTGCCGAGGGTTTTAATCAGCCGGTGTCGAGTCACGATCCGACCGCACATGCGGAGATACTCGCACTGAGGCGGGCGGGTGCTTCGCAAAAAAGTTATCGATTGGCCGGTGCGACCTTGTATGTGACGCTAGAGCCCTGTGCGATGTGCATGACGGCCATGGTGCATGCGCGTATCGAACGCGTGGTCTTTGGTGCTTGGGATCTGCGTCAGGGCGCGGCGGGGAGTGCCTTTGATCTCAGTCATTCGGCAGCCTTGAATCATCGCGTGGATGCCTTTGGTGGCGTCTTATCGGATGAGTGCGGTCGGATGCTCCGGCTTTTCTTTGAGTCAAAGCGTGGATGACTCACGCTCGTGCCCATGCGTTGGGTCAATGCGGGGTCGGCGCTGAGAGGGGTCCCTTCGGGTACCACCATTCGAGCGACTCTAGATAGCTTTGTATGTTATCGACAAAGTGTTGCGTTTCGTCGCCGCGCGCATAACCGTGCTTGAGTTGGGCGCTTAAATTCAAGCGCCTGAGCCACGGGAGGTACAGGCGCACATCGCTCCATAGGTCGGGGTTTTTGCCATGCGCTTGTGTGAGGATGCGAGCATCCTCGAGATGTCCATAACCGAGGTTGTAGATTGCGATGGCGAAATACGTGCGGTCGGGTTCCGGGATGTGATCAGGAATGAGATCGCGCATTTGATGAAGATAAGCGGCGCCCCCTCGGATGCTTTCCGCCGCACCTGCGCGATCGCCAATACCCATATCGGTGGCCGTCTCATGGGTCAGCATCATGATGCCGCGTACGCCTGTCGGCGACACGGCCTCGGGTTCCCAATGGGATTCTTGATAACCGATGGCGGCTAGTAGGCGCCAGTCTTCGCCGCTGTCATAGCCACTTTGTTCGAAATAAGCTTTTAGGGGCGTCAGGTGGGCTTCTGCCGCATCCAGCATGTTGCGTGCCGCGCTGTCCTCTACGTGTGCTGGAGGTGTGGTGTGGCGTGCCATGCGTTGATGGATATCGGGGGTCACGGTGGCAAGAAACGCATTGATGCGTTCACCCCAACGGGGATCATCGGCGGGGAGTGCCCAGGCGAGGGCGTAGTCAACCGAGAGGGGTGCCGTCGCATGCAGGGTGGGGTAGTACACTTGCAGGAACGCGAATTCGTTGTCATCCGCGAGACTGGCACTTAATGTTTCATTCGCCACCAGCGTCAGCAGTTGGGCGGTGGTGCGATCGGAATAGTCGCGGATGTGCCCCCGTTTCCTGTGGGGCGTTGATCGCAATAGCGCGGCGGCACTTGAGCCTGCTTGGACACCGATGATGCCAGGGTCGTTGCTGGTGAGATCAGACGCCGTAGAGGCATCAGCCCGTTCGATCAGATGCAGGCCGATGCGCTGGTAGGGGAGCGAGAAGGTCACTTGCGGGTCAGTGTGTGGGGTGATGGCCAGCGCCCCAGCCCCTAGGGGGGCTAAGCCCGCCGCCACGGCTTCTAAGATGGCAACCTCAGAGGGTAAAACCAGGAGTCGGATGGGTACCCCAAGGCTCGCGGCCAATTCAGAAGCCAACTCGAACTCTGGGCCTTTTGGCAGTCGTGTTCCCTGATAGTAAGTCATCGGCCCATAACGGGTCGCCACTTTAAGGGCCCCTAAGGCTCTGATTTGCTCAAGGACGGACGGACGCGCGGAGCAGGTGCTGATGAGCCCCAGTAGAGTGAACAGAGCACACCAGCGGATTGCATGGGTGGCTGTACGCACAGTGGCTAGAGGGCGGTTGGGGCATCGAAGCGTGATCATTTGTGTAGAATACCCGACCGCGTTCTGTCGGGGACGACGTCATCGGAGAGGTGGCAGAGTGGTCGAATGTACCTGACTCGAAATCAGGCGTAGGTGTAAGCCTACCGTGGGTTCGAATCCCACCCTCTCCGCCAGTACAAAGACCTCAAACCTGCTCAGCAGGCCTTGAGGCAGCCTCAGGCCCTGCGCCACGCGGGGCTTTTTGCTTGGGGCTTCTGACTGCGGCGAACGGTCGCGGCCAGGAAAAGTCGTCTCAAACCCCGGTGCCAGGCACGCACGCTGCCGGCTACAGTCCAATTTCTGCAGTTTGGACTCGATTTCTAGGGACTACGTAATGACGGACAATCGACATGCTCAAGCCCTCTCCAAGGTGCCGGCGCTAACGCTTGGTTTCTGGGTCATCAAGATCCTCGCGACCACACTCGGCGAGACGGCTGGCGACACCGTCTCGATGACGATGGCCCTTGGTTATCTTGTTGGCACCGCGATCTTCGCGACCTTGTTGGTGGCGCTGGTCTGGTGGCAAATGTGCGCTCGCACCTTCCAGCCTTGGCTCTATTGGACGACGATCATCGCGTCGACCACAGCGGGCACGACCATGGCCGACTTTGCCACCCGTTCCATGGGCATCGGCTATACCGGTGGGTCAGCCCTGTTGCTCGCTTGTGTGCTGATCTCCCTATTGGTCTGGCATCGGGCAACGGGTTCTATTTCAGTCGCCACGGTCCAGTCCTCCAAGACAGAAATGTTCTACTGGATCACGATCACCTTCTCGCAAACGCTGGGCACCGCGCTGGGGGACTGGGCGGCGGACAGCGGTGGTCTCGGCTACCTGGGTGGAGCCGTGCTGTTCAGTGCCGGCCTGCTCGCTCTGCTGGCGCTCTATTTTTGGACGAAAACCAGTCGGGTATTCCTGTTCTGGGCGGCCTTCATATTGACGCGGCCTCTCGGCGCGACCGTGGGCGACTTCCTCGACAAGCCTCTGGACCAGGGCGGCCTCGACTTTAGCCGGCCAATTGCATCCTTGGTGCTGTCGATCGTGATCGCTGCCCTGATTGTTTTGCTCCCTCAACGAGCGGGTAAACATCCGGAATCCGAAAACAAGACAGCCTGAACGACGGCGCGTGGCTCATCAGAAGGCGGCGGTAACTTGCTCTGCCCACGGCGTAATGGCCGAGCGCTTTTCGCGGGACGGTGGATGACTGAAGCGAGCGTTCGCGCTCAGGCTCCCTGCCACCGCCATCATCGGCGCGCCGATTTATGACGTTCGCCCTGAGGATGTGGGCTTGGCTCGCCACGCTCGCTACGGGAGTGAGTACCACGCGGAGCGACCCTGCCCATGACGCATTAATTGGCCGCTTTCAACCAAGTGCCGCAGTTGCTGTTTCAGCGTATTTCGACTGGCTGTGGTCAGTACGATGGCTCCCGCCATGGTCAGACGGCCATGTGCTTCGACATGCTCTAGCATCGCCAACGCGTGTTTCGGTAATTGCGTGCTGACACGTTTTTCGCGGTCTAGCTTTGCCGTGAGCAAGGGCGATATGCGCTGAATACTCG
>CAIOZU010000046.1 GCA_903862885.1 uncultured Pseudomonadota bacterium | reverse complement strand
CTGGCGCAAGCGCAGCGGACGATTGAGGCGTGGCGATGCGAATATAACGAGGAAAGACCGAAGAAAGCACTTGGCGGTATGACCCCTGCCGAGTACGCGAGACAAATGACCAAAAAAGCAGATATATTAACCGTCAGACTCTAGATGCCCTCAGGACTCATTTCAGGGGGGACGTCGCCCTGTGCCGGTGATGTTGATAGATGCCGGAAGGCCGCTGGCTGAGTAGGTTGTGTAGACGGCCTTGATGGCGGGTGCCGCAGTGGCAATGCCAGAGATGCCGCAAAGTGCAGCACCGACTGCATACTGTAGTGAGGCTGAGTGAAGGCCGTTCTTCTTAGACATGTTTGCTCCCCAGCAACGGGTTTATTGGATTAGTTACTCTGACCGTAGGCTACACCTCGCTTGCGACCTGAATTGTGAACTTTCGAGTGCAATGGGTGCTGTCATAGATCAAATGTCATTGTCATTTGATGCTGGGTCAGTTCGTGATCCGCTGGTCTAGCCGATCGTCATTCATGCGCATTGCCAAGTTGTCGTTTTTTCTTGGTGGGGGGGCGTGTTGAGGGTCACGCACACTGACGGGGTAGTGTCCCAATGCGTGGGCAGTGGTGCCTGGTGCCGCTTAGTGCTGGATAAGTTGTTACCGAGCACGTCTGGGGCTCTCGTTTAAGCGTTAAGTCGACACAGGGCGAGGTGTTTGATTCCCACCTAATTCCCACACGCTGAATTTGATGGTTTTTAAAATCGTAAGCTGTTGATTTAAATGGCGCTCCCAGAGGGATTCGAACCCTCGTACCAGCCTTGAGAGGGCTGTGTCCTGGGCCTCTAGACGATGGGAGCGTAGATCCGCTCTGGGAGGCCCCCACGAACGGTAGCCTGCTATTATACGAAGCTTGGCTAGAACGACAAGCGAGAGTGCCTCTTATTACAGTTTCCCCAAGTGCCGCGATAGATGGTAATGACCTGCCGATAAGCCCGCGAGAGGGCCCTGTGATCATTCCACGCGCTGAGCACTCGATCTCTAGAGCTCAGATTTCCCCACAAGCCCTTAAAGTGCTGTACCGGCTCAAAGAGTCCGGTTACCAGGCCTTTTTGGTGGGCGGCAGTGTGCGCGACCTGTTGCTCGGCGTAACGCCCAAAGATTTTGACGTGGTGACCGACGCGTCCCCTGAAGAGGTTAGGCGCCTGTTTCGCAACTGCCGACTGATTGGCCGACGCTTTCGTCTGGCGCATGTGCATTACGGCGACGAGATCATTGAAGTGGCGACCTTCCGTGCTGCCGAGTCTCCACCTGAAGTGGATGACGAAGATCATCGAGAGCTGGATGATGCGCGCGTGCAAAACGACAGTGGTCGTATCCTTCGAGACAATCTGTACGGTTCAATCGATCAAGACATTTGGCGACGGGATTTCACCGCCAATGGGCTTTATTACAACATCGCCGATTTCTCGATTTGGGATTACGTGGATGGCGTGAAGGACGTGCACGGTCGCGTGTTGCGCTTGATCGGTGACCCGGCCGTGCGTTATCGCGAAGATCCGGTGCGCATGCTGCGAGCGGCGCGCTTCGCGGGAAAGCTTGGATTCAGTCTGCACGAGGCCACGCGCGCACCCATGCGTGAGCTCGCGACGTTGCTGGCTGATGTACCCGCTGCCCGTTTATTTGATGAGTGTTTGAAGCTCTTTTTGGGAGGTCAAGCGGTCGCCTCCTTCGATCGGCTGGTCGATTTTGATTTGTTGCCTCAGCTATTTCCTGCGGTCGCGGATGAGCTCAAACGCGAACCGAACGGCGGCAGTGCGCGTGTGTTGCAGTTGGGTTTAGTGAATACCGATGTGCGCGTGGCCGCCGATCGGCCGGTCACACCGACCTTTCTGTTTGCCGTGTTGCTGTATGGGCCGATCATGCGCCGCATGGCGGATAACATGGCTGCCGGCATGCCGGAGAGTCACGCGATCATCGATGCAATCGATACGATCATCATGTCCCAAGTCAGGCGCGTGGCGATTCCTAAGCGCTTTACGTTACCTATGCGCGAGATGCTCATGCTGCAGATGCGCTTAGAGCGCCGTGATGGCAGACGCGCGTTGGGGTTGTTGGCGCATCCGCGCTTTAGGGCGGCGTATGACTTTTTGTTATTGCGCGTTGAAGCGGGGCTCGTGCCCAGCGAAGTCGGTGTGTGGTGGACTGAGATCCAGACCTTGAGTGCAGAGGAGCGTTTAGAGCGCGTGGCGCAATTAGCGCCTGCTGCCGCACTGCCGGAGGAAGAAGGGGGCGCGCCCCGGGCGCGTCGTCGACGCCGGCCACGGCGCCGTCGACCCCCAGGCCAAGCGCCGGGTCCTGAGACGACGGCTGAGTGATTCCCGTGTGGACGCCTGCCTACATCGGTCTTGGCAGCAATTTAGATGACCCGCCGACGCAGCTGAGTCTGGCGTCTCAGGCTCTTCGAGCCGTCCCTGGCTGCCGGTGGGTGGTGGAGTCTCCTCGCTATGGCTCGGATCCGGTCGGTCCTAAGGATCAGCCACGATTTCTGAATGGGGTGGTGGTGTTGCTTACCCAACTCTCTGCCACCGCGCTGCATGAGGCGCTGCAGAGGGTCGAAGGGCAGCTCGGTAAGGTGCCGCCCAAGGAGCGTTTTGGGCCGCGTCGGATTGATTTGGATCTGTTGGTATTCGGCGCGCAGGTGATTGCGACCGAGACCTTGCAAGTGCCCCATCCACGCCTGCACGAGCGTGCCTTCGTCCTGTATCCTTTAAACGATGTGGCCCCTGATCTTTGGATCCTAGGTCACGGTCGGGTACGGACACTGAAGTCGCGTCTAGGGTCTGAAGGGTTGTCAGAGCAGTGAAGAGCAACACGTGAATACCGCGCAAGCAACGGTCGCAACGGCGCCTGCCTTCGCCCATCGCTATATCGTGATTGAAGGTCCGATAGGGGTCGGTAAGACCAGTTTAGCGCGTCGCTTGGCAGCGTTGTCTGATGCCGAGTTAGTGCTTGAGCAAGCAGAAGAGAATCCGTTTCTAGAGCGCTTCTATCGGAGCCCGCGTACCGGCGCTTTCCCCGCGCAGCTACATTTTTTATTTCAGCGCGCGCGTCAGATGCAGGCGCTTCGACAAAACGACTTGTTTTCAGCCTTGAGAATTGCGGATTTCTTGTTAGAAAAAGATCGGCTATTCGCGCGCGTGACCTTGGACGATGAGGAGTACGCGCTCTATGAACAAGTGTACGAGCGACTGGCCATTGATGCACCACAGCCTGATCTGGTGGTCTACCTGCAAGCGCCGGTGGAGGTGTTGCAAGAGCGCATCGCGCGACGGGGCGTTCGCTATGAGCAAGGGATGGAGCGCGAGTATCTCGAGCGCGTGGTCGACGCCTATGCGCGTCTCTTTCATGTTTATGACGCATCGCCCTTGTTGATTGTGAATGCCACGGATGTCGATTTCATCGGCAATGAGGCGCATTTCAGTCAGCTGGTCGCGGAAATCAGCCGTCCCCGCCATGGTCGTCATTACTTCAATCCCTTTCGGGGTTAAGCGCCGCTGATCGTGCGCTCAGGCCTTGCGGTGTGCCCACCCCCCATCTCGGTGAGTGGGGGGAGCGGCGACTCAGTCGAGTCATCTCTTAGTATGTGATTTATATCAGTGACTTGAGGGCTCTACCTCAATAAGCGCGCACCTTTGGTGTGCGATGGATTCACGCGACTCGGTGACGGCATCCTGCTGAGTCAGGGCCCACTCGACATGCTCGCGGACGAGGGCTGACGGATCCGATCGCCGTGCCATCAGTGCCTGTCGGGCCTCGGTGGAGGGGGGTGCGTTGCCAAGTGCCACAGCAATATTTCTCAGCCATCGTTCATGACCAATCCGGCGAATGGGGCTGCCCGCTAAGCGCTCTTCAAACTCTTGTTCGCTCCATTGAAACAGCGCAGTAAGACGCGGGGCATCGAGATCCAGTCGAGGATTGAATCCAGGTTCTTGCGTGCCTTTTGCAAATGAATTCCATGGGCACACCAATTGACAATCGTCACAGCCATAAATGCGATTGCCCATCAGCGGTCGCAGTAATTCTGGGATGCTGCCTTTTAATTCAATCGTGAGATATGAGATGCAACGTTTCGCATCCAGCTGGTACGGGGCAACGATCGCACCCGTCGGACAGGCAGGGAGGCATGCCTCGCAGCTACCGCAATGCGCAGTCGCCGGCTGATCAATCATCAACGGGTAATCGATATAGATTTCCCCTAAGAAAAAATAACTACCGGTCTTGGCATGGATCAGATTGGTGTGTTTACCAATCCAACCCAGACCCGCATTGCGTGCCAGTGGCTTTTCAAGCACCGGTCCACTGTCCACAAACACGCGCGCACCTAAGGTGCCGACGCACGCTTTGATTTGGTCAGCGAGTGTCTGTAAGCGATGACGCATCAAACGGTGGTAGTCGCGACCGAGGGCATAACGTGAGATGTAGCCTAGGGTGCCATCGGCAAGCGTAGGCCATGCCGGCGCTGCGGACTCCGGCCAATAATTCAGACGCACGGAGATCACCCGAATGGTGCCCGGGGTAATCTCGGCGGGACGAGCGCGGGCCGCTTGGAAGCGCTCCATATAGTGCAGCTCCCCATGAAATCCGCGGGCCAGCCAGGCCAATAGGTGTTTTTCATCGTTCGCGAGGTCAATGCCCGTGATGCCCACATCGTCAAAGCCAAGCGCCAGCGCTCGGCGTTTGATTTCGGTGGCTAAGGCGGCGGCTTCTGTCATGCAAGCCAGTATAAGGGGCCTTTCTCAGCGATAATCACCCGATGGATAGACTCCCTAGCTCCGTGTACGCCGTGGCCTCGGTGCGCCGCCTTGAGAAGGCGGCGGCGGTGGGGCTGGCGAGCGGCGAACTCATGGCGCGGGCCGCGTTAGGGGCGTTTGGGTGCCTTCGCAGTCAATGGCCTGTGGCACAGCAGCTGTTGGTGCTGTGCGGCCCTGGCCACAACGGTGGGGATGGGGTGGAGCTTTCGCGTTTGGCAATGGCTGCGGGTCTTAGGGTGGTGGTGTGTGCGCCGGGCGGTGTGCCGGTCAGCGGTGAGGCGAGCGAGATGTGGGCACGGTGGCAGGCGGCGGGCGGCGTACTGACGCCGTGGTCGCCTGAACTCTTGGATCAGACCGAGTTGGTGGTGGATGCCTTGTTTGGGATAGGTTTGAGACGCCCGATTGAAGGGCTCTTCCACGCCATCATTACCGAGGTGAATGCGCGCTCGAATGCGGAGCGCTTGCCGGTGTACGCGCTGGATATTCCCTCGGGCTTGGATGCGGAGACCGGTCAGGTGCGCGGTGTGGCGGTGCGTGCCACCGCCACCGTGAGTTTCTTAGCATTAAAAACGGGTCTGTTTTTGGGTGCCGCAGTGGATCATGTCGGTGCGCTGTGGGCGGATGGGCTGAAGCTACCTGAGGCTTTGTTTGCCACGTGTCCCGCGGTGTTACGTCGAGTTGCAGTGGCTGATCGGGAGGCGCTGTTACCGGCGCGTGCGCGCAGTGCCCACAAGGGCCGACACGGCCGTGTACTGATCATCGGCGGCGGCGCAGGCATGCCGGGTGCGGCGCTGCTTGCCGGTCTGTCGGCATTGCGGGCCGGGGCGGGGCGGGTACAGATTGCGACACTGCCTGAGCACGCGGTGGCTATGGCCTGTGCGCAACCCGAGCTGATGGTGATCGGCGTAGAACACATCGCTGATCTGGCGCCGGCTTTAGCGGCGGCCGATGTGGTGGCGATTGGGCCTGGACTTGGCCAAAGCGTGTGGGCACGGGCACTGTGGGCGGCGTGTTACGCGGGTAACACGCCCTTGGTGGTGGATGCCGATGCGCTTAATTTATTGGCTCTGCAGCCGATGGTGCGCGCGCAGTGGTGTTTGACGCCGCATCCGACCGAGGCCGCTCGATTGCTGTCGATGACGACCGACGCAGTGCAAGCCGATCGCCTAGGTGCGGTGCATCAGTTGCACGCACGCTATGGCGGAGTGGCGGTCTTAAAAGGTGCAGGTACTTTAATTGCCAGCGCCGGAGATATTGCCGCCGTGTGTGATCGGGGTAACCCCGGCATGGCCGTGGCCGGCATGGGCGATGTGTTGACCGGAATCATTGCGGGCATCGCGGCGCAGCAGCGTGACCCATGTGCGAGCTTGGCGCAGGCGGCCGCAGTGGGTGTGTGGGTGCACGCGACCGCGGGCGATCGTGCGGCGCGCGGTGCCGAGCGCGGGTTACTCGCCAGTGATGTGATCGCGCACATTCAAGCGAGCGTGAATAGCGCATGTTAACCATCCATCTCGCGGATGAGGCAGCGACCGAGCAGTGGGGTGGCTGGATGGCGCACGCCTTGCGTGTCGTCAATCCCGGCGCGCTGTTCATTACTTTGTCGGGCGAGCTGGGTGCGGGTAAAACCACGTGGGTGCGCGCTTTGTTGCGCGCACTCGGTGTCACTGAACTGGTGCGCAGTCCAACCTACAGTTTGCTTGAGAGTTATCCGATCAGTGAACGATGCGTTCACCACTTGGATTGGTATCGGCTACAGGGTGAAGCGGATCTTGAGGGCTTGGGCTTTCGGGAATTGCTGGCTTTGGGACATTGGGTCTTAGTGGAGTGGCCTGAGCGGATCCCGGAGGTGGCCACGCGAGCGGATGTGGCGGTGGTATTGACCTATCAGGGGCTGGGGCGACGCGTGACCCTCACGGCGCAAAGTGATCGGGGGGCGGCGGTGCTGGCCCAGTTGAGCGCACAAAAAACGTGAGAACTAAGACGTAGGTCATTAATTGTAATTGAGTTTATTAGTCTTTAGCGCTACAGTCGCGGCATGCCTATGCTGCCCCTGTCTGTCGGTCGTCGCGGTCTCTGGGCCCTCTGTGGGCTGCTCGGTGGCGCGCTGTCTTTTTGGGCTTCGCCCCTGTGGGCGTCGGAGCTTAAGTCGATTGTCGTGAACAGTGTGGCTGCCGACACGCGTGTGGAGCTTGCGCTCAGTGGCGACAGCGTCGCACAGGTGTTTAGGCTCGCAGACCCTGATCGGTTGGTGATGGATTTCAGCGGCGTGCGTTCCTTCGCATCGACGGCTCAACCGATCGTTCCCAGTGGATTGGTGCGTGCCGTGCGCCTTGCGCAGCGACCGGGTGGTGTGTTGCGCGTGGTATTTGATTTGCTGGGGCCTGTGCACATCGAGGGTCACGCCGCGGTGGCCGTGAACAGCGCGCCGATACCGGTGGCCAGTACCTCGCACGATGGCGATCATCGCTGGTTGTTGACGCTGCATTCTGACAGCGCGCCAGTGGCTGCGGTCAGTGCGCCAGTGCCTACTGCGCTGGCCGCGCCCGTGCTGTCACCGCCCGTGCTTGCGCCCATTGAGCGCAGTGTGGCGCGCGCTATCGTTGATCGGTCACGTGTGTCACGTGGCGTGGCTACGCGCGCCGTGGTGATTGCCGTCGATGCCGGTCACGGCGGGGAAGACCCCGGCGCCAGTGGCCGCGACGGCACCCATGAAAAAGACATCACTTTAGCTATTGCCCGCGTGCTGGTGGCGCGCATTGAGGCAGAGCCTGGCATGCATGCCATACTGACGCGCAGCAGCGATGTGTTTGTGCCGCTACGCGAACGCAGCCAGCGGGCGCGACAAGCGCAGGCCGATCTTTTCGTGTCAATTCACGCGGATGCCGTCAACGATCGGTCGATCGCTGGGGCATCCGTGTACGTGCTCTCGGCGCATGGCGCCAGCAGTGAGGCCGCCAAGTGGTTGGCTGAACGTGAGAACGCCGCTGACCTCGTGGGGGGCGTGTCACTGGAAGGTAAAGATCGGGTGTTGGCGTCGGTGCTGTTGGATTTATCGCAGTCCGCTGCAATGAGCGCCAGCATGGCGGCGGCGGCGAAAGTGGTGGAACAGCTTAATTCAGTCGGCGAAGTGCGTAAGTCGCAGGTGCAAAAAGCGGGGTTCATGGTGTTGAAATCCCCCGATATTCCGTCGATGCTCATTGAAACCGCCTACATCACCAATCCGGAAGAAGAGCGCCGACTGCGCGATGTGGGTTACCAGGAAAAGCTTGCTGATGCGATTGTGACTGGGCTCAAAGGCTACTTCCGTGAGAGCGCACCACCGGGGTCGCGTCTGGCCCAGGTGTCAGCCGTGTCAGCGGCACACCCTTAAAAAACGCCCGGCGTGGCCGAGGCACCCGTCCGGGTGCAGTGGCAACTGTTAAAGTACCTGCCCCGTGTCGCGTTCGGTGCTCTGGCATGTCGATTCATGTGTTACCTGCCCATTTGGTGAATCAAATTGCTGCGGGCGAGGTGATTGAGCGTCCGGCCTCCGTGGTCAAGGAGTTGGTGGAAAATGCGCTCGATGCCGGTGCGTCACTGATTGAGGTGGCGGCTGAGCAAGGCGGTGTGGCGTTGCTTCGGGTGCGTGATGATGGCGGTGGTATGGCGGCGGTAGATTTGCCGCTCGCGATGTCGCAGCACGCCACCAGCAAGATCGCCAGCATGGACGATCTAGAGCAGGTCGCAAGCCTCGGCTTTCGTGGCGAAGCGCTTCCTAGTATCGCCTCGGTCGCGCGGGTGTGTGTGTCGTCACGATGCGCCGCCGAGTCCCATGGGGCGCAGATCGAGGTGGACGGCGGGCAAGCACAAGCGGTGAAACCCGTGGCGCATCCGCTCGGTACGTCGGTAGAGGTGCGCGATTTATTCTTTAATGTGCCGGCACGCCGCAAGTTTGTGCGCAGTGCAGCCACCGAGTTTCAACACATTGCTCGCATGTTGGTGCGCTTAGCACTCAGTCGCCCGTCGATTGGCTTTCAGTTAAGTCACAACGGCCGCAAAAGCTGGGCGGTCGAGGGGGCCACCGATCGGCGCAGCGAAGAGCGACGCTTAGCGTCATTGGTGTGTGCGGAGTTTGTGGCCGCCTCTTTGTATGTCGAGCATCAAACACTGGGTCTGTCCGTGCGCGGCTGGGTGGGCTTGCCCACCTACTCCCGTGCGCAGCCGGATGAGCAGTATGTGATCGTCAATGGTCGCGCGGTGCGTGATCGCTTATTGGCCAATGCCATCCGCGCCGGTTATCGCGATGTGCTCTTTCATGGCCGCCACCCCGCCTACGTGTTGTATCTTGATCTTGATCCTGCTCGAGTGGATGTGAATGCCCATCCGCAAAAACTTGAAGTGCGCTTTCGGGATGGCCGGACCGTGCACGATATGATCCGACGCACGGTGGAAACCGTACTCGCCGATACGCGTCCCTCACACGCCGCCTTTGGGCCCATTGCGGCGGTGGCACTCACAGGCGCTGACCCTAGTCCGCCGAGTGGGCAGACATCGAGGGGTTTTGTCTTTCAGAGCGCAGAGACGGTCGGTGGGCGGATGGATTGGCGTGATCTGCCTACCGTTCAGTCCACCGCGGGGCATGCACGTGGCGCATCTGCCGGCGCGCAGGGAATGCATGCCGTAGCGGAGGGATCGGTTGAGCCGGCGCCGGTGCCGCCGCTTGGCTATGCGCTGGCGCAAGTGCATGGCATTTACATTTTAAGTGAGACGGCCGAGGGCTTGGCGTTGGTCGATATGCATGCCGCCCACGAGCGGGTGCTGTACGAGCAGCTGAAGCAGCCATTGGCCACCGGTGGACCGGCACGTCAGGTCCTGTTGGTCCCGCAGGTGATTGAGATGAGTGCCGCTGAGCTCGACTTAGCGTTAGAGCAATCAGATGCCTTAGCGGCACTTGGCATTGTCTTTGATCAAGTCGGACCCGGACGGTTGGCGGTGCGTGAGATGCCAGTGGCCTTTGGGTCCAGAGATTTAGGCGGGCTGGTGCGCGATGCACTGTTGGAGTGGGCAGAGGGGGGCGATGACCTGTCGGTCAGTGATCGTCACGATCGGATGTTGGCGACCGTCGCTTGTCACGCGGCGGTGCGCGCGCATCGGCGCTTGAGTTTGGCTGAGATGAATGCCTTGCTGCGCGCCATGGAGCACACGGATCGTGCCGATCAGTGCAATCACGGCAGACCCACCTGGGTGCGCCTCAGTCTCGCTGAGCTTGATCGACTGTTTTTGCGGGGCCGCTGAGTGACCGCGGCCATTTTGCTCATGGGTGCAACCGGCACCGGCAAAACCGATGCGGCGGTGCAACTAGCGGAGCAGTTTCCGGTGGAGTTGGTGAGTGTCGATTCCGCCTTGGTGTATCGCGGCCTCGACATTGGCACCGCTAAGCCCAGTGCCGCATTGCGCCAGCGAGTGGTGCATCACTTGATTGATGTGTGTGAGCCCACCGAGCGTTATTCAGTGGGTACGTTTTTGACGGATATCGCGCGCGTGATGCGGGAGATTCGTGCGCGCGGGCGCATGCCGCTGCTGGTGGGTGGCACCATGCTGTATTTTCGCGCGCTGCAGTCGGGGCTTGCCCAATTGCCGCCTGCGGATCCGATGGTGCGCGCGCGCTTGAGTGCACGCGCCGCTGACGAAGGATGGCCTGCGTTACATGCCACCTTGCAACGTATTGATCCGGCGGCGTACGCGCGGATTCAGCCAATGGATGGACAGCGCATTCAACGGGCCTTGGAGGTATTTGAATTGACGGGCACGCCGCTGTCGGTGTTGCAGCAGCAGGATCTGCGTGGCGCAAGCGCTGGACATTATTTGAAGCTCGTCTTGTCGCCCCCTGAGCGAGTCCGTCATCACCAAGCCTTGGCAAATCGCTTTGTCGGGATGTTGGCCGATGGGTTTTTGCAGGAAGTTGCAGGACTGCACGCGCGTGGTGATCTAGAGCCTTCCTTGCCATCGATGCGCGCGGTGGGTTATCGCCAACTGTGGCAGCACCTGACAACGGGGCAGCCCCTAGACGCGTCCTGCCAAGCGGCCATCCAAGCCACCCAACAATTGGCAAAGCGCCAGGGGACGTGGCTTCGGGCAGAAACGGATACGCACACGGTGCTTGCCGGTACTGGACAGACGATCGCTGCGCTCTCGGCAAAGATCAGTCAATGGTGGCCTACCGAGGCAATTATTTAAAACGCGTGTGCTAGCATTTTCGAGTCCCGGCCCCATGTCAGGAAGGATGCTTTCTCTGACCGGTGGCCGTTTGCCGTGACTGTAGATGGCGATGGACGTTAGATTAATAAAAACAAGGAGATAGAAGATGGCCAAAAGCCAATCCCTGCAAGACCCCTTTTTGAACGCGCTGCGTAAAGATCGGATTCCCGTGTCTATTTACCTAGTGAATGGCATCAAGTTGCAGGGTCAAATCGATTCGTTTGATCAATTTGTCGTGCTGTTGAAAAACAGTGTCAGTCAAATGGTCTACAAGCACGCCATTTCGACGATCGTGCCCGCGCGCAATGTCCGCATCAGTGGCGCTGAGGGCGATGAGGTGACGATTGAGGAGCCCAGCGGCGAATGAGGCATCGCGGTCAGCGGATAGCCTGGGTGGTCGTGGATGTTTGAACGCCCCAAAAGCGGTGAACGGGCGCTGTTGGTGCGTTTGGGCATCGGCGCGCATCCCGCCCCGGCTGAGCTGAGTGAGTTTGAGGCCTTGGCGGTGTCCGCTGGCGCCATTCCCGTGGGCTTTGTCACCGGTTCGCGCTCACGACCGGACTCGCGTCTGTTCGTGGGCAGTGGCAAGGCGGAGGAGATCAAGCAACTGGCAGAGAGCGCCGGTGCTGAAGTGATTTTGGTTGACCACGCCTTAAGTCCGAGTCAGGAACGGAATCTCGAGAAGCTGACGCTGCGGCGCGTGCTGGATCGGAGTGGTTTGATTTTAGATATCTTCGCGCAGCGAGCGCGTAGCCATGAGGGCAAGCTGCAGGTGGAGTTAGCGCAGCTAAAGCATTTACAGACTCGCTTAGTGCGCGGTTGGACTCACTTAGAGCGGCAGAAAGGCGGTATTGGTTTGCGCGGTCCAGGTGAGACACAGTTAGAAACCGATCGGCGGTTGCTCAATAATCGTGTGCGCACACTCAATCGGCGCTTAGAAAAGCTCGCGTTGCAACGCGACACCGGGCGCCACACACGCAAACAAGTGCCCGTACCAGGCGCCGCGTTAGTGGGTTACACGAACGCCGGCAAATCGACGCTGTTTAATGGTCTCACCGGGGCCGATGGCTATGTCGCCGATCAATTATTTGCCACGTTGGATCCGACCGTGCGACGCCTCAAGTTGGCGCATTGTCCTGAGATGGTGTTGGCGGACACGGTAGGTTTTGTTAGGGACTTACCGCATGAGTTAATTGCTGCGTTTCGTTCCACTTTGTTGGAAGCGCGCGAGGCGGATGTGCATCTGCATGTGATCGATTGCGCCGATCCTGAGCGCAGTGAGCGCATCCGACAGGTGCACGAGGTATTAGGGAGTATCGGGGCGGGTGACGTAGCTACCATTGAGGTTTATAACAAAGCCGATCTGATGGGTGAGCGTCCGCGTGTGGAGCGTGACGCGCAGGGTCAGGTGAGGCGGGTGTGGTTGTCTGCGGCCACGGGCGAAGGCATCGACTTGCTAAAAGCCGCCCTAGCAGAACGTTTTGGGATCAGCTGGGTGCGGCGGACGTTGTCTCTAGAGCCGCGTCATGGGCGAGCCCGGGCGGAGCTGTTTAGGCGCGCGGCGGTGTTATCGGAACAGCCGAACGAGCAGGGTGGCTGGACCTTGGAAGTCGAGCTGTCTGCGCGTGATTTGGAGGCTTTATGCCGTCGGGAGGGCATTGATTTGCCCGCTTTGAGCGACTTACCTTGTGTGGAAGTGAATGGCTTCCTACAATCCATGCCCGTGACGACGTCTTTGCACTGATTATTGGGTCGGCCGAGCCGGCACAACCTCTTCATACTGGAAATTCCCATGTCCTGGAACGAGTCTGGCGGCGAGAAGAATTCGGGTCCCCGTAACCCATGGGATCGAAAGCCGGAGGGTGGCGCCTTGGATCTCGACGCGCTCGTGCGCCAGCTGCGTAAGCAGCTGGCTGCCCTACTCGGGGGGCGTCCCAGCGGCGCCAATGGGGGTGGATCGCCGTCAGGCCCTCATTTGGCGGCACCTAACTACATCGTCATGGTCTTGGCGCTGATTGGCGTGTGGTTCGTGTTCGGTAGCCCCTACATGGTGGGCCCTGCTGAAAAAGCCGTGGTCACCCAGTTTGGTCGCTTTGTCCGCATTGAAGATTCGGGTCTTAACTTTCGCCTGCCTTGGCCGATTGAGGTCCGCCAGTTGGTGAATACCCAAGAGTTTCAAAGTTTCACGGATCACACGCGCATGCTCACCCAAGATGCGGCGCTGATTGATATCAATATGGCGGTGCAATATCGGCGCGCCGATCCAAAGGCCTTTGTCTTTAATTTGGTGGATCCGCAGAAGACCTTGGGTGAGGCATCTGAAAGCGCTATTCGTGAGGTGATCGGTCAAAGCCAGCTCGACTTCGTGTTGGAGAAGGGGCGACAAGAGATTGCGCTTCGCACCAAGCTTTTGATTCAAAGAACCCTAGACAGTTATAAGTCAGGGCTAGAGGTGATCAGCGTTAATCTTCAGGACGTCAACGTGCCGGAGCCGGTGGCCCCTTCGCAGAAAGATGCGATTAAGGCGCGCGAGGATAAGGAGCGCCTGCGCGTTGAGGCGGAGACCTACTCCAACAATATTTTGCCCCGAGCGCGCGGCACGGCCGAACAGCAAATGCTGGATGCAGAGGCCTATCGGCAACGCATTGTGGCCGATGCTGAGGGTCAGGGCTCACGCTTTGCGCAACTGGCCTCGGCGTATGACAAAGCCCCTGCCGTGACCCGACAACGCTTGTATCTAGAAACGGTGGAGGCGGTGCTCGGTAATACGGGCAAGATCATCATTGACACCAAAGGCACCGGCAATATGGTGTATTTGCCATTGGATAAGTTGCTGGAAAAGCGCGCCGAGCCTGCGCATGCCGGACCGGGTCTGCCGGAAGTGAACGTGACCCCATCGCCCTCACGAGCGGATTCTGTCGACTCGGCCGCCGACGCGCGCAGCCGCACCCGAGGAGATCGTTAATGCTCGCCCCTAAGAAGCTGTTGATTGGCGCGCTGGCCTTGATACTGATTGGCTTAACGCAAAGCATGTTTATTGTCCGTGAGACCGAGTCGGCGCTGAACTTGGAGCTTGGGCGCGTGGTGCGCTATGACTATGCGCCGGGTCTGCATTTTAAGGTGCCGTTTCTGCAAAGCATCGAAAAGTTTGAAAAACGCTTGATGACCCGCAACTATCCCGCTGAGCAGTTCCTGACCAGCGAAGGCAAGATTTTAAACGTCGACTTTTATGTCAAGTGGCGCATCGCGGATTTAGCGCAGTACTACCGATCAACCGGTGGCCATGAAGACGCGGCGGCGGCGCGTTTGGCTGAAATCGTTAAAGACGGCCTGAAGGGAACGATTGCTCGTCGAACCATTCAGCAGGTGGTGGCGGCGGAGCGCTCGGAGCTGATCGGTGATGTGCTGACTTTTGCCGGCAACAGCGTCAAGCAGTTGGGTGTCACTATTGTGGATGTGCGTGTGAAACGCATTGATCTGCCGGACGATGTCAGTGAATCGGTGTTCAATCGCATGCGTCAGGATTTTGCGCGCCAGGCCGCGCAACTGCGCGCTGAGGGTGAAGAGCAGGCGATCAAGATCCGCGCCGAGGCCGAACGCCAACGCACGGAGATTTTGTCGGGGGCGGCGCGCGATGCCGAGAAAATTCGGGGTGAGGGCGACGCCAAATCGGCCAACATTTTTGCTAGCTCGACCGGTAAGGATGCCGAGTTCTTCGCGTTCTATCGGAGCTTACAGGCGTATCGCAAAACCTTAGGTCGCGATGGGGACGTGTTGGTGCTCTCGCCGGACAGTCAATTCTTTAAGTACTTCCGCGACCCGGCAGCTAAGTAATTGAAGTCTGACTCTTTTCTGGACTCGCTTGATCCATGACGATCGACTGGTCGACCTTCGGCATGGCCTTCGCGCTGTATTTGGTGTTGGAGGGCGTCATCCCGTTCTTAAGTCCCACCATGGCGCAGCGCGCGTTTAAGGCCATGGCCGCGACGCCTGAGCGCGCCTTGCGTATCATGGGCTTGGTCAGCATGATCGCAGGATGCGTCCTGTTGTACGTCATTCGTCGCTGAGCGCTGCTCAGTCACCACCACCGGAATGATTATGGGTAAAAATGTCATCGTGATCGGCACCCAGTGGGGTGATGAGGGTAAGGGCAAGATCGTTGATCTGCTCACCGAACGCGCCTCGGCCGTGGCGCGTTTTCAAGGTGGGCATAATGCCGGACACACGTTGGTGATTGAGGGCGAAAAAACCGTTCTATCGCTGATCCCCTCGGGTATTTTGCGTGACGGTTCGCAGTGTTTGATCGGTAATGGCGTGGTGATTTCCATGACCGCGCTACTTAAAGAAGCCGATATGTTAGTCGGACGCGGCGTGCCGGTATTCGATCGGCTACGCATCAGTCCTGCGTGTCCGCTGATTTTGCCTTCGCATGTGGCGCTGGATCTCGCGCGTGAACGCGCGCGCGGCGTGAATGCCATTGGCACGACCGGTCGCGGTATCGGGCCTGCCTATGAAGACAAAGTCGCACGTCGCGCCGTGCGCGTCGGGGATTTATTCCAACGGGAACGACTGGCCGCTAAGCTCGGTGAGGTGCTTGATCTGCATAACTTTATGCTCAAGCACTATTACCAAACCGAGACGGTCGATTTTCAGAAGGTTTTAGATGAGATGTTGGCGCAAGCCGAACGGGTTAAGCCGCTGGTTGACGATGTCAGTCTGATTTTGGGCAGATTGCAGGCAAAAGGCGCGAATATCCTATTTGAGGGGGCGCAGGGTGCGTTGCTTGATGTGGATCTCGGCACGTATCCCTACGTCACCTCCTCGAACACCACGGCAGGCAATGCAGGCACAGGGACAGGTCTTGGGCCCTTGGCTTTTGGTCATGTGGTCGGCATTGTGAAAGCGTATACGACGCGGGTCG
Source organism: uncultured Pseudomonadota bacterium (assembly GCA_903862885.1). Taxonomy (GTDB): domain Bacteria; phylum Pseudomonadota; class Gammaproteobacteria; order Steroidobacterales; family Steroidobacteraceae; genus CAIKZZ01. The sequence goes on along the minus strand of CAIOZU010000046.1, from coordinate 46,864 downwards.
GTTCAGGGCCTTTTCCCACCGAACTTTTTGATGAGTACGGTGAGCATTTATCACGCGTCGGCCATGAGTTTGGCGCGGTGACCGGTCGGCGTCGACGCACGGGCTGGTTTGATGCGGTGGCGCTGCGCCGATCGATTTTGCATAACAGTGTCAGTGGTCTGTGCGTGACCAAACTCGATGTGCTCGATGGCATCGATGTCATTCGACTGTGCACAGGTTATAAAATGCGTGGTTCGGTGAGTGCCGAGCCGCCACTGCTGTCGGATCACTATGCGGACTGTGAGCCGGTGTATGAAGACATGCCCGGTTGGAAGGAGTCCACGGTCGGCGTGACGCGCTACGAGGATTTGCCCGCTGCGGCGCGCCAATACTTGGAACGTTTGGCGGTGTTGGCGGGCGTGCCCATTGATATCGTCAGTACGGGCCCTGATCGCGCCCACACGATTATTCTCAGACACCCCTTCGACTGAGTACTCGCCGTGGGGGAGTGTCCGCGGTGCAAGCCCGCACCGGATGGGGGCACGCGCCGCGCGCCCACCGCCGTTGACTGGGATAGCGGCCTGGCGTGGTGCCGTCGACGATGCGTCGTCGTTAAAATAAAATACAATAAAAACAATAGTTTATATTCCAATTGCGGGTCACTGCTGATCACCAAAATCAGTTGGCACGATGGTTGCAGCCCGCTCTCCTGACAGCCGCACTCGCTGGTCTTTCTTTTTTTGTGCGGCTGAACCACTGGAGTTCATACATGAGTGCACATTCAATCAGACAGCGGTCTACTTGGGGTTTGTTGCGTTCGCTTGCCACACTGGTCTTAAGTGTCAGTGCGAGTGTCTCAAGCCATGCGGAGGAGCCATCGATACTCGCCGTCGATACGCCCGCCGCGTTCACCTACTCAGGCTACGTGGATCTGTCGTATGAACACATCAATGGGCTCGGACTGTTGTCGAGTGGGACATCGAGTCGAGTCTTTGATAGTCAAGTGGATGCCTTTATGTGGCACCAGGTGGCGCTCAATCTGTCTTATCAACCAAAGGAAGGCTTTGGTTATGCGATGACCTTGATTGCCGGGCAAGATCCCAATGTGTTTGCACCGTACCCCGCGAATCCTGGCGACACGCGACACTTTGACTATCCGTCCGCGTACGTGCAGTACGCGCAGGGTTCTTGGTTGGTGATGGCCGGACGCTATGTGACCTTCGCAGGCGCTGAGTTTATTGACCCCACTTTGAATACGAATTTCTCACGTTCGATCTTATATGGCTTCGCAATTCCTTTTGCTCATACCGGGGTGCGGGTGACCTATGCGCCATCTGATCAACTGCACTGGATTGTTGGCGTGAATAATGGCTGGGATGATGTGCGGGCCACCACCTCTGGAAAGACGGCGGAATTGGGTGTGGCATACACGCCCTCCAAGGCCTTTGCATTGAGTCTGCAAGGCTACTTTGGCGATGCGCGGGTCGGTGGGCTCACCGACACGGGACTGATCGGCAAACGCGATCTGATGGATGCGGTGGTTCTTTGGAATCTGACCGATGCCTTGGCGCTGTCACTGAATGTGGATTGGGGACGGCAAGCGGGCATCACAGCCAATGGCTTGCCCACGGATCCTCGCTCCAGCGCCAGTTGGACGGGTGTTGCCGGTTATGTCAACTACCAGTTCTCTGAGAAGTCGCGGACGTCGCTTCGCTTGGAGTACTTTGATGATCGCGATGGCTATCGTTCGGGATTAGCGCAAAAGTGGAAGGAGGCGACCCTCACCTATGGCTATTCGCCCGTGAAGTCAACTGAGATTCGTTTGGAATTTCGGTATGACTTAAGTTCCGAGAAAGCCTTCGTGCGCAGTCCGCTCATCGTGGATGGCCTGTATGCGGATCTGGCTGATAATCAGTCCTCAGTTGGACTCGAAGTGCTTTATAAATTCTAAGCGATGACCGCGCAGTCCAGGCGCCGCTTGTGGGCGGTGCCTTTGCATGACTCATTTGTCTGTTGTTCACGTAGTGAGGCGCGTGATCATCGGGACTGCAAAGGGATGGAGGGTGGCGGCGGCTTATTCATACGCCGCTCACCCCACCTTACCTCAGGTGGCGGGCGCTCACCCTCTGTGCGACAGGACGGTGTAAAGCGCCGAATGACTGTAATGACCGTCTTTAATACCCATTGGCTTAATTATTTCGGCAGGCGCGGGCGTGTGCGTGTTTTTGTTGGCGTTTTTGCGACGAGATATCGTTAAAGCCTCGGTGATGAGCGAGACGCTCTATCTAACGCGTGAGTAAGCGCACATCGTGAGTTCGTATAAGGACATACGTTGAGGTGGGGTTTAAGTCAACACACTTATAAAAAGGATTTTATAATGAAAAAATAGATACAAACACGATGTGTGCGCTGGTGGGTTTTACCTTGGGCGCTGTGTTTTCCGGGGGCGCCAGCGCGCAAACCGCATAAGTGAAAGAGAAGCCGCCGATGTATGCGCGGATGGCACATTTTTCCTTCCCTCGTGCGCAATGGCATAACGTGAAAAACACGCCAGAAACGACCTTGAGAGTGGGCGCGACGCGCGGCTAAATGATTTTATGATTGTCACTCAGGATTAATGACTTCGAGAGTTTGGCGCTGGTTCGGGGTGCGCCACCGACAGTGATTATGATTCGAGCAGGCAAGCGATCGACAGTGGAGTGACGCGTCCGCTTGAATGCCTCAGCTAAGCCGATCACTGCGTTCGCTGGTCCTGCGAGCGAAGCGTTGCGTGAGATGTAAACGGGTGAGTGGCCAAATGGCCTAAAGGCATTTGCGAAAATCGGTGCCTCGAGGCGAGGCCGCCTCATTGAGGTAAGCCTGCGAGTCATGAAGTGTGTCAATCGTTGGCACATTGAGCGTAACAAGGGGTTACCCTCAGCCAGATGTGTTGTTGGCCAAAGAGATTTGGCTCCCCGGGCAGGACTCGAACCTGCGACCCAGCGATTAACAGTCGCTTGCTCTACCGACTGAGCTACCGAGGAACAGCTGAAAAAGCTTCTCTGAAACAGGCCGCGCATTGTCCCGACCGCGCTGCAGCAAGTCAAGGAAAGAAGGTCTTCAGCTTAAAAACCAGGCTCTTGGATGCGGGGGCGGGCCCAAATCCCTGAGATCGCGCTAGGCGGCGGCCGCTTTTAGTCTAGGAGACGGGCAATGCGCTCGAGGGCCTTTTCTAGGGTTTCCATCGAGCAGGCAAAAGACAGGCGCATGTGACCTGGGGCCCCAAAGCCAGAGCCGGGCACCACCGCCACTAAGGCATCGGTGATCAGGCGTTCTGCGAAGGCATTGTCATCGGCAATCTGCAGGTTTTTCATGGCCGCGCTCACATCGGCAAACGCATAAAAAGTGCCAAAGCCGGGTAAGCAGGACACGCCGCGGATGCGGTTCAACCTGGCGACCACGTAGTCATGTCGCGCTTTAAAGGCGGTGTTCATCTCGGCGATACACTGCTGACTGCCATTGAGCGCGACGGTCGCGGCTTTCTGGCTGATGGAGGTGGCATTTGAGGTCGATTGGCCCTGAATGGTCGCCATGGCCTTGATCAGTTCGGCCGGCCCCCCACAGTAGCCAATACGCCAGCCGGTCATGGCATAGCTTTTGGAGACGCCGTTGATCGTGACGGTGCGATCCATCAAGTCAGGGCAGGCGGTGACCAAGCTACAAAACGGTTCTGGGCCCCACCAGATGTGCTCGTACATATCATCGGTGCCAATGACGATCTTGGGGTGGTTGAGCAGTACCGCCCCTAAAGCGGCCAGCTCCGCACGCGTGTAGGCGGCGCCGGTGGGGTTGGAGGGGCTGTTGAGGATGACTAGGCGCGTTTTAGGCGTGATGGCGGCCTCTAATTGCCGTGGGGTGATCTTGTAGCCTTGAGACGCGCCCGCGTGGACGATCACCGGCACGCCATCCGCTAACAGCACCATATCCGGGTAGGAAACCCAGTACGGGGCCGGGATGATCACCTCATCACCGGCATCGAGCAGCGCGAGGACTAAGTTAAAGATGGTGTGCTTGGCGCCGGCAGACACCAAGATCTGCGGACGGGTGTAACTCAGGCCATTGTCGCGCTTGAATTTGGCAATAATGGCGTCTTTCAGTTCCGGGATGCCATCGACATTGGTGTAGCGGGTAAATCCATCCCGGATCGCTGCGATTCCGGCCTCTGCAATGTGGGCGGGCGTGTCAAAATCGGGCTCTCCGGCGCCAAGGCCGATAATGTCCTTTCCCTCCGCTTTGAGTTGCGCGGCTCGGGCCGTCACGGCGAGGGTGGGCGAGGGCTTGATGCGGTGGACGCGCTTTGACACGACAATGGGCACGATGACTTCCAAGAGCAGGGTAACGAGCGTGAATTCTCCCGTAAATGCACTCCAGGATCAATTCCAATGGCGCTGATCGCCCCGGTTCCTAGCGCGGAGCACCGGCGCTTTGAGTTGGTGGCTGACTATCAGCCGGCGGGCGATCAGCCGGCGGCGATTGCGCAGATGCTTGAAAACCTAGACGCTGGTCTTCGCTATCAGACTTTGCTCGGAGTCACAGGCTCCGGTAAGACCTTCTCCATTGCCAATGTGATTGAGCACGTGCAGCGTCCGACGATTGTGATGGCGCACAACAAGACCTTGGCGGCGCAGCTCTATGGGGAGTTCAAAGAGTTCTTTCCCAATAATGCGGTTGAATACTTTGTTTCCTACTATGACTACTATCAGCCAGAGGCCTATGTGCCCGCTTCTGATACCTTTATCGAGAAAGACGCTTCTATCAATGACCACATCGAGCAGATGCGTTTGTCAGCGACCAAGGCGCTGCTAGAGCGCAAAGACTGCATCATCGTAGCGACCGTCTCTGCGATCTATGGATTGGGTGATCCGCAGGCTTACCTGTCCATGGTGTTGCACCTCGTGCGCAGTGAGCGCATCGATCAGCGCAAGCTCTTGCATCGGCTCACGGATATGCAATACACGCGTAATGATATTGATTTATCGCAAGGCACCTACCGGGTGCGTGGGGATGTCATCGATATTTTCCCCGCCGAATCCGAGCGTGAGGCAGTGCGGGTGCGCTTGTTTGATGATGAGATCGAGTCGATTCAGTATTTTGATCCGCTGACTGGGGAGATCACCCGCACCGTGCCGCGTGCCACCATTTATCCTTCGAGCCACTATGTGACCCCTAAAGCACGCCTAGTCGGCGCCTTGGATGCCATTAAAGATGAGCTCCGTGAGCGCTTGGCGGAGTTGCGCGCGCAGTCTAAGTTGGTCGAGGCGCAGCGTCTTGAGCAGCGCACGATGTTTGATTTGGAGATGATGAACGAGGTGGGTTACTGCGCCGGGATTGAAAACTATTCGCGTTACCTCTCGGGGCGAGCGCCCGGCGAGCCACCCCCATGTTTGTTTGATTATCTCCCTGAGGGGGCGCTGTTGGTGGTGGATGAAAGCCATGTCTCGATCCCACAACTCGGAGGCATGTATAAAGGCGATCGTTCGCGTAAAGAAACCTTGGTGAACTACGGTTTTCGATTGCCATCCGCCCTAGATAACCGGCCGCTTCGATTTGAGGAGTGGGAGCGTTTGGCGCCGCAGATGATTTTGGTGTCAGCAACGCCAGGGCCTTACGAGTATGCCCATTCAACGGATGCGGTCATCGAGCAGGTGGTGCGCCCCACCGGCTTAGTCGATCCACCGGTCGAAGTAAGACCGGTGCGCACGCAAGTGGACGATGTGTTATCCGAGATTAATTTGACCGTCGCACGCGGTGAGCGCGTATTAATTACCACCCTCACCAAGCGCATGTCAGAAGATCTCACCGATTATCTGCATGAGCATGGGATTAAGGTTCGCTATCTGCATTCAGATGTGGAGACGGTCGAGCGCATGGAGATTCTGCGCGATCTGCGCTTGGGGACCTTTGATGTGTTGGTGGGTATTAACCTATTACGTGAGGGCTTGGACTTACCTGAGGTCTCGTTGGTGGCCATCTTAGATGCTGATAAAGAAGGCTTCTTGCGCTCAGAAGGGGCATTGATCCAGACCATGGGCAGAGCGGCTCGAAATCTCAACGGCCGAGCCATTCTGTACGCGGATTCGATTACCGGATCGATGCGCCGAGCGATGGATGAGACCGGTCGACGCCGGACAAAGCAGATCGCCTATAACGAAGCGCATGGCATCACGCCACGCAGTATCTTAAAGGCTGTGCAAGATGTCATGGAGGGCGCGCGCACCTCCGATGAGCGGGGACGGCGCATTGAGGCGGGGATTCCGCTGGATATGACCCCCGAGCAAATGGTAAAGCGCATCAAGAAACTTGAGATCGACATGCAAAAGCTTGCTCGCAATCTGGAGTTTGAAGGGGCCGCCAAGCTGCGCGATGAGATCGCCGAACTTCGCCGCATGAGTCTGGGTTTGGGAGGGCGCTCGCGTGCATACAGTGCGCCGGGGGAGGCGCGTCGTTGAGCGCTCCTGCCGTCAATCTGTCATACACCCGGGGCACAACAAGAGATGCCTATCCTGAGAGGTTGTTATGCGCTTGAGCGTGCGCTTGGCTGTGCGACTGTCCGGGTGGTGGGTGCTCGCCTGTTGCCTGGCACTGCCGGCGCTTGCTCAGGAGCTTAAAACGAAGAACGTGGTGTTGATTGTTCTGGATGGTCTGCGCTGGCAGGAGGTCTTCACCGGTGCGGATCCATTGTTGATCAGCAACGAGAAAGCGGGTGGAAGCTGGACTGCACTACCTAAGTTAAAGAGTCAGTTTTGGTCTGACGAGGTGCACGCGAGGCGGCGCATCCTGATGCCGTTTCTGTGGGAGACGGTGGCGACTCACGGACAGCTCTTTGGCAACCGACGGCTAGGCAGTCAGGCGGTGGTCACCAACCCTTTTTGGATTTCATACCCTGGTTATAATGAGATCACGACCGGGGTTGCTGACCGACGGATCCGTACGAATGAGTTCGGCGTGAATCCCAACACGACGGTCTTTGAGTGGTTAAATGACTTGCCTGATTACCACGATCAAGTCGAGATCGTGGGTAACTGGGCATCGTTCCACGACATCTTCAACGAGCCTCGTAGTCATCTGCTGATTCGATCAGGTGAGACGCTATTGGATCCGAGCGCCACCTTGCCTGCGGCGCGCCAACTGCGTGAGTTGTACGAGACGACCACGCGTCTTGAGGACGAAGATCCGATGGATTCCTTCGTGCATTTGGTGCTTAGAGATCGCTTGATGGAGCACCACCCGCGCGTGCTATTCGTGGGCTATGGCGACATTGATAACTGGGCCCATCTTGGTCGCTATGATGCCCTGCTGCAAACGGTGCAACATGCGGATGCCTTCATCAAGGATTTGTGGGAGCAAATGCAGGCCATCCCTCAGTACCGCGATCAGACGACCTTCATTATCACCACCGACCACGGACGCGGCAGTGGCCCTTTGTTGTGGCGTGAGCATGGCGTCAAAGAGCCGGGCTCAGAGAATATCTGGATCGCGGTCATGGGCCCTGATACTCCCGCCTTAGGTGAGCGCACACACATCGCGCCAGTGACCCAGGGGCAGATCGCAGCGACCGTTGCTGCGGTTCTAGGGCGAGATTTTAGGCGCTTTAAGCCCAAGGCGGCGCCCCCTCTGCCTATATTTAAAGCGCCCTGAGGGGGGTTGCGGGTCTTGCGTGAAGGCGCTGGCATCCATTAGGCTGCCGGCATCGTGTCAGGTCTTTTCGTAGGGGTTTTTATATGCGGCGAATGCTTGCGGTGGGTCTGGTTCTGCTGTCGCTCGCCGGTTTGTTTAAGCCTAAGCCCGCCGCCAGCGCGCCCTTGGCGTCAGGCCTCTCAGTCGCTGAGTTCGATGGCTCGGTTCGTCCCCAGGATGATCTCAATGCCTACGTCAACGGAAAATGGCTCGCCACCACGGATATTCCGGCTGACAAGTCAAGCTACGGCGCTTTTGATCGGCTCTACGATGATGCCCAGTCGCAGCTAAAGAGTTTGATTGAGGAGGCTGTGTCGGGTGCGGACGGGAAGGGCTCTGCTCACACACACAAAGTCGCCGCTTTCTACCAAAGCTTTATGGATGAAGCGAGCCTAGAAGCAAAGGGTCTCACACCGCTCACCGCCGAGTTATCGCGCATTGATGCGATCAAAAGCAAATCAGAACTGTTCGAATTATTTGCGCACCTGCAACGTATTGAGGTGACGGTTCCTTTTGCATCCTTCGTGCATCTCGATAATAAGGATTCCACGCGCTACCTCTATGATATTAGTCAGGACGGCCTAGGTCTCCCGGATCGCGATTATTACTTAAGCGATGAGGCGACTTTAACGAAGATTCGCGCGCAGTATGTCTCGCACATCGCGCAGATGTTGGCCTTAGCAGGGGATGAGCGGGCGAAACGCGACGCCAAGCAGATTGTTGCGCTAGAAACGGCGCTTGCAAAAGTGCAATGGACGAAGGTAGAAAATCGCGACCCGGTGAAGCTCTATAACCTCATTAAGACAGAAGACTTGAGCAAAGTCGCGCCTCAACTTGACTGGCAAGCTTATTTAGGCGCCGCCGGTCTTCAGGGTAAAGTCACCGCGATTAACATGAGTCAGCCAAGTTACTTTAAAGGATTGAGCGCGTTAGTGCGCTCGACACCACTGCCCGTGTGGAAACGGTATGTTCGTTGGCAGGTGTTGTCGGCGTATGCGCCTTATTTGTCGAAAGCGTTTGTCGATAGCCACTTCGCATTTTATGGAACGACTCTGCAGGGTGTTCCTGAGAATCGCATCCGCTGGAAACGAGGGGTGTCGTTGGTTGATCGCATGATGGGTGAGGCTTTAGGTGAGGCCTACGTAGCGCGCTATTTCCCCCCGGAAAGCAAGCAACGCGTGGATGCGCTGGTTAAAAACCTGCTCGACGCCTATCGCTTGGACATCGATACGCTTGACTGGATGGGAGCTGAAACAAAGCGCGAAGCGCATGCGAAGCTTGCAGCCATCACTACCAAAATTGGTTATCCAGATCATTGGCGGGATTACAGTGCGCTTGAAGTTAAAGCAGATGATCTCGTGGGTAATGTCATGAGAGGCGCTGAGTTTGAGGCAAAGCGTAATTTGGCCAAGATCGGTAGTCCGGTTGATCGCTCAGAGTGGGGTATGTATCCGCAGACCGTCAATGCGTATTACAACCCAGAATTAAACGAAATTGTCTTTCCGGCGGCGATACTGCAGGCGCCGTTTTTTAATGCGGCTGCCGATGATGCCGTCAATTACGGTGGGATTGGGTCAGTCATTGGCCATGAGATCAGTCATGGTTTTGATGATCAGGGGGCTCAGTACGATGGGGTGGGGAACTTGCGCGATTGGTGGACACAGGCTGATCATGAGTCGTTTGCCGCCAAGTCAAAGGCGTTAGTTGATCAGTACAATGTCTTTGAGCCCGTCAAGGGCTTTCACCTGAATGGCGAATTGACTTTGGGTGAAAATATTGCCGATAACTCGGGTCTTGCGATTGCGTTTAAGGCCTATCAGTTGTCGTTACAGGGTCATTCAGCGCCGACGTTGGATGGCTTTAGCGGCGAGCAGCGCTTTTATTTGGGATTCGCCCAAGTGTGGCGTGATAAGGCGCGTGATCAATTTATGATCGAGCTGATTAAAGCGGATCCGCACTCAATGCCCAGTTGTCGGGTATTGGGCACGGTAGCCAACCAGCCTGGCTTCTTTGAGGCTTTTGCCATCAAGGCCGGTGATCGGATGTATCGAGCACCCGCGGATCGCGTGTTGATGTGGTGAGGGGCGCCGTGGCGAATCCCTGCCATCGGCGGTGAAGTATCAGTGCGCTTGTGTCAAGCGATGCGGTGGCGCGGTGAGATGTTTGCCGTCACTAAAGCTGATGTCGGTTGCGGTGTCGCTCGCATTGTAGACGACATACGTGTGAAGGTCGCCGCGACGAAAGACCCCGTAGAGGGGTGTGTTGGCGGTGATGCTCAGATCCGGTGTGCCCAGCTGCCGTAAGCTCAGGATCCAATACAGAGCGTGTGCGCGCGTCTCGCCGTATTCCACGGATCCATTCTTTTGCCAGGAGGCGAGAGCCGCATTGGGGTCGGCGAGAGCCAAGGCTTCTGCGAAAATATCCTGCCAAATATCCGAGTCGCTGCCATCGGGTGCGCCTTTCGCCTCATACGCGAGGCGGGCGCTGGGTATGAGGGCCACATAGCGCTTGAGGTACGCCGGATCAGCGGCCAGATAAATAGACGCCGGTGTGATCGGTAATAAGTTGATGCCTTGGCTTTGACGGGGTTCTGCGGTCCACCACGTGGTGTTGGTGTACTGCCCACCAAACACTAAGCTGGCGAAGGGACTGCTGAAGTCGGTGGCAAACACCTGGTGATTGAGGTCAAACCAGTATTGTTGTATCGAGGCCACTTCAGTGGTGTACAGGTAGATGCCGAGATCGCGAAGCGCTGTGTTGTGGGTGGCTTCCGCCCACAAAACGATGGCAGCCCAGGCATTGATGGCCTCAGATGAGGACTCTTGATTGTTGCCTGCGTCTAGATTGCCTTCGCCGGATGCCCACGAGTGGCCCTCATAGACATCGAACGGCCGAAGAAGCGGAAAATCGGATCGTCCCTGCTCCGGGGTGGCAATGTCCGCGATCAGGCGATTAATCAGCGCGCCCCAATGGTTCTGATCTGCCCACACCGGATCACGAAGCGCGAGTTGAGCGGCGGCGGCTATCCAGTATCCGTAATGAAAATGATGGTCATTCATCGAGCTGATGCTGCGGTACTCTTCTGGGAAGGAGAGCATCGTGCCAAGAGTGACATCTTGCGCGAAGTAAAGCGGATGATGCCCATCTAAGCCCGACTCGAGCTGTTTTCTTAATACACCGACCAGTGACGTGCTGATCTCGGGTAGGGCCACGGCTTCGGCGACGTTGGCTGCTTGGGCGACGGCGGCGAGGCTCTTCCCGCGCCAGTACGCGCCTTGTTCGCCGTCTGTGAAGCGGCTTTGTGTCCGTGGCAGCTCGCCTTGTAGTAAGTGCTGTACGACGCTCTGATCAGCCAGCGCGGCTAGATCCGGCCAACGCGGCAGGAGCCCATTAAAGGTGTGTTGCAGAGTGATCTCATTGCGGGCTACCAAACGAATGGGGCCGCGCACCGAGTCGTATTGGTAGTTTGATGGGAGCTTATCTTTTAAATAATTCCAATGGTGAGGGTATAAACCCATGAAGGTGAGGTGCTGGTTGCCTTCTTTGGCTTCTGTTTGTACGGATAACTGCGTGGTGACAGTGCTTGTGCTTTGGTCATAGCGCCAGGTGACCTCCGTGTGGGTTGGAAATGCGTAAGCCACCGCCAAGAAGTCAGCGACGGTGGTGGGGTCTGGGTTGGGCAAACCGGCAATTGAGAAATAGTGTCTATCGGTCGGTAGATGCAAGATCAGATCGGTCGGGGTACGCCACTCGGACGTTGCGCCGGTGGGTACGAACAGTGCGTAGGTCTGTTCGTTGATCGTGATCAGCGTGACTTTGGGATCTCGCATCGGTGGGAGGGTGCTGGGTGCAAGCGAGGGTTCACTCAAGTGGAGGCGCACTGCGCCCTGACTGCAGGTGAAGTAGCTGAACGGGCTGCCATGCAAGACACGAGCGGTCAGTGTCTCGCCCACGGGTCCCGGCAGTGTCACCTCCACCAGCCAGTTCGATACCTGAGAGAGGTGGCCTTCCCCGGCGTAGAAGCCGTCGGGGCTGACGGTGATGGCCGGGATATGCCTAAACTGCATTTCCTGCTGGCCCTTCGGTGTCACGTGTAAATGACCGACCGGTCTCGATATCTCAAATCCGCCAGGGACTGCGCGGTAGCTCATCGGGTGAGCGTGCAACGGAGCAGGGGCGTGGCTAAAGAGCAGCGATGAGTACCACTGATTGGTGGGCTTCGCTTGGTCGGCGAGATCGCCCGATGGCGGGTTCGCGAGGGGAGGCAAGGTGCTGCCCGCATGGCGTGCGACCGCCAAAGGAAATTCGTAACCACCCAAACCGAGTGGTTCACGCGGTACAGCCTGCGCCATGACGTGGTCGCATACAAAGAGTGCCGCGCCCAAGCACAGCATCCATCCGACGGATTTCATCATCAGCTGAACAGGGGCGCGTGCCATACGGTGCAATCAGGTAGGAAGGATGCCCAGTGTAAGCGGCTTTCGCCTGCTTCGGTAGCGGGCAGAAACGTCGTGTGGCGCGACGGCGGCCTCAGAAGAGAGGCACGGCTGCCAAGCGTCGCTCAGCACCGTGGCCAATCGACTCAATCGTAAAAGCGTGGTCAAACACACGCATCAGGATCTTTTGAACCTCAGGGTCTTCGGGTGCGCCATCGGCGTGCACGCGACCGTCCGCCATCACGAGTAAGCGATCAGCGGCCAGTGCCAAGGTCAGATCATGGAGCACGCTGATCACTGAGCACCCGGCGAGGGCGCGGCGCTTGAAGCTTTGAATCAGGCGTCTTTGATGGGGTGCGTCGAGGTGAACGGTGGGTTCATCCATCAGAAGAATAGGCGTGTGGGCGGCGAATGCCCGCGCTAACAGCACGCGTTGCCGTTCACCGCCTGAGAGTTCACGGAGGCGACGATCAGCGAAGTCAGTGGCTTCCGTCTCTTCTAATGCGGCTGTGATCGCGTGCTCATCCGTGGTGGTCGGTGCACCCAGTAAGCCATAGCGAGGCAGACGACCGAGGCGCACGATTTCGTGTGCCGCTAAATCGCCTTCGGTGGCGCCGCTTTGGCCAAGCCACGTCATCCGATGCGCGCGTTCTTTTAAGGTCCAGTGTCTGAGTGACTTTGAGTCCAAGTGAATCTCACCGCTGTGCGCTGATAACAGACCTGCCAACGCAGACACGAGCGTACTTTTGCCGGCCCCATTAGGGCCGACAATCGTGGTCCACACACCTTTGTAAAAGCCCGCTGAAACTTGGTTGACTGCTAGCCGTGTGCCGCGTCGCACACTCAGCATTTTTGCTTCAATGACCGGCGCACTCATCAGGTCGCCTCACGGGCGGAGCGCCGATGCAACAGGATCAATAGATAAAGACCGCCGAAGACGGCGGTCAGCACACCGACCGGCAGTTCCTGCGGAGCAAGAACGCTGCGTGCCACGACATCAGCGGCGAGTAATAATACGCCCCCAGCCAGTGCCGACAGCGCGAGCAGTGCACCGTGGGTAACGATCACGGTGCGCCTCACCAAGTGGGGTGCCACCAGACCGACGAAGGCGACAAGGCCTGTTTCTGCCACCGCGGTGCCGGTGGCTAATGCCAGTAGCAGCACCAGTAGTAAACGTGCCGCCGGAATACGGATGCCTAAGGTGGTTGCGGTGTCTTCACCTAATACCAATGCGTCTAAGACGCGGGCGAACCGCACCGCGGTGGGTAAACACAGTGCCAGACTCGCGAGTAAGGGGAAGACGCTGTTCCAACCTAAAAATCCGGTGGTGCCCAATAAAAAAATCTGCGCGCCGCGAAGCGCTTCGGGAGACACCAGCATGAGGAGATTAGAGACGGCACCCAGTAGCACGCCGACCACCACGCCACCGAGTAGCAGCACCGACGGTTGCTTTGCGCCCCGTGCTAAGGCGAGGGTGAGGGCGATGCCACCCAAGGCGCCGAGAAAAGCCACGCCCACTAAGCCCAGTCGCAAAAACCAGTCAGTACCTAGGATGCCAATCGGTAATCCGAAGGCGCTGCCCGCCGATAAAGTGAGCACGATCGCGAACGTGGCGCCTGAGGCGGATCCGAGCAAATAGGGATCAGCCAGTGGATTTCGGAAAACGCCTTGTGCAATGGCGCCAGCGAGACCGAGTAGGCCGCCCGCCAAAAACGCACCCATCGTACGCGGCGCGCGAATCATACTAATGAACCACCAGTCTCTAGCCAGCGCAAAGGACCAGCCTTCGCTGCCGGCCGCCAGCCCGCCGAGCCCCAACAGCAGCGCGATCACTCCGAGGGCAAGTGCCAAATGGATCGCGCTAAAGCGTCGCACCGTTCTCTTGGGCGGAGTGATGGATGAGAGAGTGGTCATGGGGGATTTCGTGCGTACAAGGTGGTGACACACTGCGCTATGTCATCCGCCGCCTCAGCGAGTCGTGGCCCCGCACGCACCAAAATATTAAATTGCTCGGTGGTGAACCCGCAGGTCATTGCGTGTTGAAAGGCCATTAACTGTGACCAACCGGGACGTGCTTGCATGCTGACTAAGGACTCTTTAGGCGCCATGATGAGATCCGGTTGCACGCGGACCACAAACTCAGGGTTTAGCTGGGGAAACGGTCCGAGCTGGCCTGGCACCACGCTGACTAAGCCTAAGCGCGCGAGCATCTCACCCACAAAAGACGCCGTGCTCGCGGCATGCGGGGCATCTGACACCTCAAAATACACGGTTTTTCCATGCGCACTCGCCGGGATCCGTAGCGCTGCCGCCTGCATTCGCGTCTCGAGGCGATGCCATGCAATCGCGCCCTGGTCGGGTGTGCCTAATAGGGTCGCTAGGGTGATGAAGGCACGATGGATGTCGCCGAATGTTTTAGGCTCCAGTGCGACCACTCGAATGCCGAGCTCCTCCAGACGATGGATGGCTCGCGAGGAGCTCGCGGCCACGACCACGTCCGGTCGCAGTGCAATGACTGCTTCTATGGGTGTGTCGTCGATGCCGCCCACCTTGGGTAGGGTGCGCACACGGACGGGCCAGTTCGCATAGCGATCAGTGGCCACTAGCCGATCGCAGGCATCGAGTTCGCAGATCATCTCCGAGAGAGAGGGCAGTAAGGTGATGATGCGTTGTGGTGGTTTATCAAAGTGGATGACCTGTCCGCGATCATCGGTCACGCTGGGGCTCTGTGGAGCCGACATCGCCAAGGTGTGAGCGCTCATCCACGCAAGTGCCATCAGGGCGACACCGGCGCTGATCCACTGAGATCGATGTGCACGCATACCGTCCGCCTTGACGCACCCGCCGTGCGCATAAAAAAATCAGGGCATGACAGGGTGGGGTCGGGCGAACGGAGCCACGTGCTTCCGATGTTCGCATCGACGTTGCCCACCGCAACTCTTGCCGCGCTTTTACAGGCCGGTCTCCGGACTCGTGAGTGGGGATGTCCCTCTCAGGTCGCCTTCCCATGCGCATGCACAGTGGCTATTTGACCTGAGCTAACTCACTTACCGTTGCGGGGGCAGTACTGGGCTCGCCTTGCGGCCTCACCAGTTTCCCGTTTAACTCGCGAGCGCCATTCGCCTAGCAAGCACCTGAAACGCCGTCAGTGTGCGGTGACCTCCCGTGTTCGTCAAGCGCT
The DNA here is from genome assembly GCA_903862885.1 of uncultured Pseudomonadota bacterium. Classification (GTDB taxonomy): domain Bacteria; phylum Pseudomonadota; class Gammaproteobacteria; order Steroidobacterales; family Steroidobacteraceae; genus CAIKZZ01. The sequence continues at coordinate 31,552 of CAIOZU010000046.1, read as the reverse complement.
GAGCGAGCGTCCCGTGGCTGATGGATGGACGGACGGACGGCTGAGGGGATGGCTCAACCCGCTCAGGTCGGGTTCATATCTTAGAAGGCTAACGATACGCCCACGAACAGTCCGCGTCGCGGACCGAATTGTGGTGCGCCCACGCCCACGCCAGTGCCGTCACGGATGGCGTATTTGGTATCAAATAGATTGATGACATCCAAGCGCACGGTTAAGGGCCCGGCGCCTTGGGGATGGAGGAGGCGCGATAGCCCGACGTTGACCTGCGTGTAAACGGGCAGACTCAGGCCGTTGGGAATGCCGTCGCCACCGAAGGGCGTGAGTTCACCCACCGGCAAGGGTTGATTCGCGCGCAGCCCAGAGCCATATAGAAAATCTGCACTGAAGCGGGTGTCATGCCATTGATACGATACGCCGCCGGAGGCGGTGTGCTGCTGCTCATGATCTAGGTGGATGTCATGCTGCGCGATGTACAACCAGTCCGCCGCCGCGAAATTGAACTGTGAGGTATCAATCGCCTTACCGGTCGCGCCTTGTATCGCCAGATTGAGGTAGGCGGTGAGATTGTGGGTGGTGTAGTTGAGCGTGGCTTCAACGCCCTTTTGTTTGCCATAGCGATAATTGAAGGGGGTCAAGATGATCGGGGCCCCGAATTGTCCCTCATCAATGAGCTGAGTCGATTGCTTAAGGTACGCATCCAACGCGATCGTTAAGTCGCGAGTCACTTTTTGTTGTATGCCGAGGTCGTAATAATGGGCGCGCTCCGGCTGTGGCAGATCAGCCACCAGAGAGGAGGGGGCGTGGGTGGTGTTTTTAAACAGGGCGAGGTATTGACTGCCAACCAGCTCAAAGGGAGGTGGGGAGAAGTACCGTGCGTAGCCTGCATGGAGGGTGGTCTCTGTGGATGCCTTCCAGACCATATTCAGCCGCGGGCTCAGCTGATGGGCGCTGGTATAGGCGGTGAACTGGTCAAAACGCGCTCCATAGTTAAGGGTGAGATCGGGTGCTAACTTCCATTCGTCCTGCAGATAGGCGCTGTAGATACTTTCCGTCCGCGAGCTCTGATCGACCAAAGACAGGGGCCTGTCGGTGAGTGGCACCCCTTGATCATTGGTGGCGAGCACGGATGAGTGGGTCTCGCTCATAGAGTGATCGCTTTGTATAAAGACGCCGGCGCGCACCATATGGGTGTCATTCAATTCGTAGGAGCCATCGCTTTGACCGGCGTAAGCGACGTTTTGTTTGTAGGCACGTTGCGCCAGACCGTTATAGAGCAGATCGCCGAGTAAGTCCGGGACGAAGGTGAGACTCGAGTAGCGTGCCACCCACGACGATTGGACGTTCAGTGCGCCTGCGGCGTGTTGCCAACTGATGACCGCAAATTGGGTGACCTCGCGCTGATGCTGATCGAGTTGTTCGCTTGGGTAAAGCGAGGTGCCGTTGACCGTGAGGCCGAGACTCGGTTGTTTGCCTTGGAGATTAGGAATCTGAAAAGTGCCGACGGAGCTGCCCGCCATTAAGGCGATGCGATTGCTGTCGTTGAGTATGTCCTCTAGGTAAGCAAAGGCATGGGTTTGCGCGGTGTGATCATGAAGCGGAGTGGCGCTGCCATCGGGGGACTCAATACCGACGTCGTTGTGTAATAGATCACCTGACACGAAGTAGCTGAAGGCTCCGCTGCCGCCGCCATAGTTGACACTGGGTTGTGTCGTGCCATGGCTGCCCGCGTACACCGACACGCTGCCACCGGGATCTAATACTCCGCTTTTTGTGCTGATGTCGATAATGCCTGCGGTGCGAAGGCCGTATTCAGCGGGTAACGCGCCGGTAATTAAGCTCATCGAAGCGATCAGTCGCGGATCCAGTGACTGCCCAAAGGCGGCGATGCCTTCGGGCAGGATCATCCCATTGATGCGGTACTGTAGGCCATTGTGTTCGCCACGCACATGAAACTGACCAAAGGAGTCTTGGGTGACTTCAGGCGCTTGCAGAATGACTTGATTGAGTAGCGAGTTGTCTCCGCCCGGGGTGGCAGCTAAGGCAGCGGCGTCAATGGTGTAAGTCGACGCACCGGTTTGTGTTTGGATGCTGCTGCGTGCCTCGTTGAGACGCTTAGCGATCACTTGTATCTCAGCGAGTGTGTCTGTTGGGGTGGTCTCCACGGTCTCCAATGGGGAGGCAGCGATGGGACTCGCCATGACAGTTAACGCGGTGATGGCCAGGGCGATCGCCGCTCGGATATTAGGAACACGTGACATCGTACACTCCGAACGAAAGCAAACAGCTAGGGGGTTGTGATTCTCACAACCCGTCAGTCGCTATCAGATCAGCGTGTCGGGTGGTGCCCTCGAGTGATAGGCGGCGCCAAACAGCGTCGGGATGGCGGCCGCGATGACGATGAAGGAGAGATCGTTAGTGAGTGATAGTAGCGGCGTGGCGGTGGTGGCCACGATGGGTGCGCCACCCGCCTGGGCGAGTGCCGCGCAGTCTAGGCAGCTCGCTGTGTGCGCTTGGTTGACGTGCTTTTGGACATGCGTCAAGTCCGCGAGGTGGCTGATGCCGTGCCATGTCCCTTGCAGCTGGGCAAGCCAGAAGAGTGCAGCCAACAGAATCGGGGCAGTATGCCGCAGTCGGGTCATCTCAACCTAGGTGCTGATGAAGGAGGTTGTGCTAAATGATAGCTGTTTAACGCACTGAAAATAATAGCATCAAATCGGTTTTTACGCAAAGCACAGTGAACAGCGAGGGCCGGTGCATGGTCGCTGTCTCCTCGCCCATCGCCTGGTGGTGGCAGGTCGCGCCTCTTTAGGACGGGCCGCCTGCACGGGTCTGTGCGGCCAAGCGGGTGCGCGCATTTTGTAGCGCGCTTTCGTACAGTTCGAGTAGTTCATTTTCTTGTACGTTCACAAAGCTGTCGCTGGATCGAATCGCTTGGTCAAGGTCCCTATGGCTGATCGCTAGGGTGTCGGTGGGTGCGACACTCGGTTTGTTTAGCTTGCTTCCTGGATGGTAAGGGTACGGTCTTTGCAGTATGACCCTGTTGACGAGCCAGGCAGATAGAAACAACAACAGCATGTTGCCCTCGAGGAGAGTCAGTAACGATAACCAGAGGCTGCTGAGGTGCGAGGATCCGACGGAGAGCAGTAATGCCGCGGCACCCGCGGACGGATGTGCACAATTGAATCGCGCCATTAAGAAGATGCATAGTGCAACGGCGGCGGCCGTGCGTATCGGTGCATACGGAATCAAGTAAATTGCGAGCGCTGATGAGAGGGCCGCCAATAGATAGCCGCCCAGCACAGACCGCGGGGAGGAGGCGGGGCTGTGAGGCATGAGAAACACCAACACCGTGGTGGCGCCGATGGGCGCCAGTAACCAGAGGTTTTCGGATGCCACGTGGTGAAGTATGAGGCCTGTGATCCCAAGACCTAAAAAGGCACCGAGCGTGGAACGCCACGCTTCGTGTGCGGACACGGGTGGGGAGTCGATGTAAAAAAAATAACAGATTCGGGACCAGAGCGATGGGTGCATGTTGTGCTTCTATGATGCAGAGGGGTGAGAGGTCTCTCGAGTCGTCCTGTCACGGCGGTAGAGGTCGCCGTGCGCTGATCTGGACACTGCATAGGCCATGTTTGAAGGTAGGCCAGACCTGGTCGGCCCAGGTGTTGAAGCGGTCACGAAAAGTGGCCACAAACATACGGCACGCGCTCAGGTCGTTGGGTTCTTCAGCCTCCATGAGGGCAAGTACTTGCTCTTTAGACGTCCGTTCATTGCTGGCGCGGACGCCACCCTGAGCGTCCGTATTAAACACCATCAGCGCTGGGTCCTGTTCGGTGGCCTGCCAAGCGGGCCAGATAGGTTCAGTGGGGTGTCTGCCTTGGTTGGGATCGCCGCTGTGCGCGAAGTGTCCCCAATAGCTCATCATCGCTTCACTGAGTCGTAGGCGAGGCGCTTCATTATCTTTATTGAAGAGCAGTGTGGATGAGGATCCGATCGTGAAGTTGCCGAACACGAAAGGAATCTCCAGTCCATGCGAGGCACCGACTAAGCGACTGGCGTCAATAAACCCGTAATGTCGACCCTCTTCGCGCCAGTCCCAACGGTAGGCGTAAGTCGTCGAGCCACCCGCGTTCAGTGCGGCGGCTAATTGATCGACACCATTGGCTTTCCAAAGAAGGGCTCGATAGTGGGATTCTCGTTCGTACACCGCCGAGTTCTTGATCCACACCGGCAAGCCTGCCAAGGTCACTACCAGCCGAGGATCAAAGGCCATGAACATTTTCGCTTCATCGCGATTGGTGCCGACGATGGCGGGGACGGCGAGATGGCGTTTAGGGTCAGCCAATAAGTCGCTCAGATCACCTTGGCGAATCACCGTGCCGTCTTGGAAGACAGTGGGGAATTTGGCGGTCGCGAGCGTCGATGGGTGGTAGGTGGTGTAGAGCGTCCAGGGATCGATACTGCGCAGGAAGTCGGCGATCTGATCATTGCTTAATGTCGCTACCAAGGCTTTGGCCTGAGCTCGATCGGTGGCACGTCCTTGGCTTTGTAGGAGTTTAAGTAAAATTTCGGTGCTGCTGTATTCGGTGCCGGGTTGCGGGTCATCGATGGCATGCGACATGCGATCCATGGGCGCGAGACCAAAGCCGAGGCTTTGGATGATGACGCGCTGAAAAAGCCCTTCGCTTAAAGGGGATACCAGTAATGCGAGTGTGTTGGTCGCACCCGCCGATTGACCAAACAGCGTCACGTTGCCTCGATCACCGCCGAAGGCCTCAATATTGTCTTGAACCCAGCGCAGTGCGGCGAGGGTATCGAGCGTCCCCCAATTACCGGATGCATCGAGCCCGCTTCGCGGTGGCTGATCGGGCGTTCCACCGCTTGGCAGAATGAACCAACCAAACGGACCGAGCCGATAGTTGAGGGTCACCACAATGACATTTTGACTATGGGCCAGATGGCTCCCGTCGTAGTCAACGGCTTGACCGATGGTGTTCGCACCCCCATGAATCCACACCATGACGGGTAAGCGAGTAGTCGGTAGAGCGTCTGGGTCGATGTGCGGTGCGTGGATGTTCAGGTACAAGCAATCCTCTTGTCCTTGGTGACTGCCGTTCTTGCCGAGCCCACCGAGTGGCCAGCCATACTGGATGCACGCGGGCCCCGCCTGCAGTGCGGAGTGCATGCCGCTCCACGCGCTGGCGGGCTGCGGTGGGCGCCAGCGCAGCGGGCCCACCGGTGGTGCGGCATAGGGGATGCCCAACCACGTGTGGCCACCCTGTGCATCGCTGAATCCGGTGATCAGACCTTGCTGAATGGAACGTGTGCTCGATGGCTCCATCGCCTTTGGGGTCACGGCGGTGGAGGATGAGCAGGCGGTGCACAACACCAGGAGGCTCATCGCGAGGAACGCAGCAACCCGGCGGCCGAGGGTGAGTGAGTCAGTACAGTGGCGTATCAAAGCGTCGGGCCTCGTTAATGATCCAAGTTTGAAAAGCAGCGCCCAAGGGTTTCTCTAACGCGGAGCTGCTCCACGCCAGAAAGTGCGCTTCTGCGAGCGGTATTTCAAGGGGCAGAACGCGCACCAGAGAGCCTAAGGCCAAGGCGCTAGTCGCCAGAGAATACTGCACCAGTGCAATGCCTTGTCCTTCGATGGCGGCATCGACCGCCGCGGCTGGAAATGAGAAGACTAAATCCGGGTGCAGAGTTTTGCAGGCGACGTCGGCTTTAGCGAACCAATCTTGCCAGGAGGGCAGTGCCAGATATTCGTTGCCCCAATCCACCCATAAAAGGGGCTGTGTCAGTAGGTGGGCTGGCGTCAGGAGGGGGCCGGTGCGCGCCAAGAGGCTGGGACTGGCCACCACGATGACGCGGTCCGTGAACAGGTGGGTGTAGCGACGGTGGTAGCGATGTCGTTCCCCATAAGACACACGAAAGTCGGCTTCCGCTTCATCCAGTTGGGGTTCGGGGTGAACGCCACTGATCATGACACTGCTGTGTGGGTTTTGATTTCTCCAAATAAATAACAGCGGTGCTAGCCACTTGCTCGCCAGGGAGGGGAAGGTGCTGATAACGAGGTGGTTAGAGCGCTTCTCGCTGTCGATCGCTTCCTGCGCTTTGTGCAGTTCACTGAAGCCTTTGCTGAGATGCGATAAATAAATTTTGCCCAGTGCGGTGAGTTCGATGCCTCGACCGCTGCGTTGTACCAAGCGGCGATCCAAATGGCGTTCGAGCGTATGGATGTGCTGTGTGATGGCGCCCGCAGAGACCGCGAGCTCTGCGGCGGCCTCTCGGACACTGCCGGCGCGACCGACCGCTTCGAAGGCGCGAAGGGCTGCTAAGGGGGGTAAGGGATTCATCCGGTGGTGCTGCACAGTAGGTCGGTGGGCTAGGCGACTGTGAGTTTAGCAAAACTTAATCATATGACAGAATGACTTGTAAGACGAGGGTCAGCCCGCGACGTAGACTGAGGGTCAATGAGATTTTCGACTATTGGTAATAATTCTGATTTAAAACAAGGGGATAGATGATGCGCCGCTATTCAAGACTCTCTTATGTCATCGCGACCGTACTGAGCGCGCCGTATGCCCAAGGCGTCCTGGCCGCTGATGCCAGCGGCGCCATTGAGGAGATCGTGGTCTCGGCCACGCGTCGCGCTGAAAATTTGCAGGATGTGCCCATTGCCATCACGGCGCTCACCGGTGAAACACTCTCGCAGCTCAACGTGCAGACCTTTGACGATTATGTGAAGTATCTGCCCAACGTGAGCAGTGCCAGCAAGGGTCCTGGCATCAATGAGATTTACATGCGCGGTCTGTCAACCACCCAGGGTGGCGCACAAGGCGGTGGAGGAATCAATAACTTCCCCAACGTGGCGGTCTACTTAGATGACCAGTCCGCTCAGTTGCCGAGTCGCAACCTCGATGTGTATGCAGCCGATATTGAGCGCATCGAAGTACTCGAAGGCCCACAGGGCACTTTGTATGGATCGGGTGCTCAGGCGGGTGCGATTCGTTACATCACCAATAAGCCCAAGCTCGACACCATAGAGGGGGCAGTGAATGTCAGTACCTCAACGACCGCACATGGCGATCCCAGCCACAGCGTTGAGGGCACGTTGAATCTACCCGTGATAGCGGGCGCTTTAGCCGTTCGTGCGGTGGTCTATGACGACAAGCGCGGTGGCTATATCCACAATATCCCGGGCACCTTTGAGCGCTTACCGAGTGATCCGGGTGTTCAGTATTATTTTGGTGGCGTCGTGCCGGCTAATAGTCAGACGCTCTCAAATAAATCGTTGGTTAACAAAGCGTATAACCCCAGCGAATATAAGGGAGTTCGTCTATCCGCTCTGTATAAAATCAATGATGCGTGGGATGTGTTGATTCAGCAAAGTTACCAGAAGATTAATGCCGAAGGATCCTACGCCTACGCGCCCGTATTGGGCGATTTAAATGTGCAGGAATACAACCCGTCGTTCAATAAAGACAAATTCGAAGACACGGCGCTCACCATCAATGGCCACATCGGTGATTTAAAGGTGGTGTACACCGGTGGATTTTTGGATCACCGTGTCAATGAGCAGCAAGATTACACATCGTACTCACGGGGTATTAACGGAACCGCTTATCAGTGTAACGGGCCCAGTCTTTATACCGGCACCACCACCGGGGCTGACAACTGTTACTCGCCAAGTTCCGTGTGGTATGACATCGAGCGCAATACCCACCAGTCGCATGAAGTGCGGGTGAGTACGCCAGATGATAAGCGGCTACGCGCGATCGGTGGGCTGTTCTACGAAGATTATAAAATTGAGGATGTCACCAACTGGCAGTACACGACGGCCGATGCGGGATTCTTTGGTCAGGCGCCCGCAGCCGGCAGTACCGCCATCGATCCTTCAATTCGACCGGCCGGGGTGACCTTTTTTGATGACATCACACGCGGATATAAGCAGAAAGCGGCGTTTGGTGAGGTCAGTTACGAGTTATTACCTAAGCAGGTCACTTTGACCGTGGGGACGCGTCTCTACAGTATTAATACCTATGAACTGGGGTCGTCTAATTCGGCATATTACTGTCGTGGCGTGCCAACGGGGCAATGCCCAGACGGCCATAACTTGGATGCTGAGCACTTGCATAAAACCTTCACCGGTCACAAAAACAAGTTTAACTTGAGCTGGAAAGCCATGGAGGGTGTCATGGTCTATGCCACCTACTCAGAGGGATTCAGAGCCGGTGGCTTTAATCGTGGTCAAGGGTTCTTGCCGAGCTACTCGCCACTCGCTAACACCAACTTTAAGCTCCCGCTTTACTACGCGCCGGACACTTTGAAAAACAAAGAAATCGGCTGGAAGACCAGTTGGCTGAATAATCACTTACAGTTCGACGGCGCCATTTACCAAGAGGACTGGTCAAGTGTGCAGTTGTCTATATTTGAACCCGCCGTGTATGGCTTTCAAACCTTTGTCGCGAATGGACCCAATTACCGGGTGCGCGGCATGGAAGGCAATCTGATTTTTAATGCGACCGAGCATCTCACATTGATGTCTTCTTTTGCATGGAATAGCAGTTCCCAACAGAATTCACCGAGCATTCTGGGTCAAGTCGGTGATCCACCGGTCACCGTGCCGGTGGCTTTGTTTCCCACTGACGGTGTGGGCAGCACACTCGCGCAAAGCCCGCCCTTTCAGGGGAATGTGCGTGCGCGCTATGAAATACCGGTGGGTGCCGTCAATGCCTACCTACAAGTCGGAGCCACGCACACAGCGCATTCGTGGTCATCGGTCATCAACGTGGGTAATTTTGAGTCGCCACGCCAGAATCAAGAGCCTTACACGCTGTATGATGCGTCCGTGGGCGTTAAGCAGGGCGCTTGGAGTGTCGAACTGGCGGGTCAGAATCTGACCGATAAGCGCGCCCAGTTGTACGTAAATAATGGGTTCACGACGGTGCACCTAGTGACCCCAAATCGTCCGCGGACTGTGAACTTGCGGATCGGTTACAAGTTCTAAGGCATGGTGTCGTATGTCCGTGATTTACACCTTTGATGGCAGTGGCTTGTCAGTCGGTCAAGTGACCGACCTGGCAGGTCGCTGTGGGGCAGTTGACTTGACGCCAACGGCGTGGGCACGGGTAGCGGCTTCGCGTGCCATTGTCGAGCGACAGTTAGCCGCCGGCGCCACCATCTATGGAGCCAACACGGGTATTGGTTCGCAAAAAGATGTGGAAGTCGCTGACGCTCATCTAGCCGACTTCAGTAATCGCATGATCATCAGTGAGTCTACCGATTTTCCGGGCCCTGCGGCCTCGGATCGTACGGTGCGTGCTTGCTTGGTGGTTCTTATCAATAATATGGCCCGAGGGAATACGGGCGTACGGCCTGAATTGGTACGACGCTTGCTTGCGCTTTATGCCTCTCCACAGATGCCGACGGTGCGTGATGACACCTCCTACGGTACGGCCGATCTCACGCCCTTATCGCAGTTAAGTTTGGCACTGCTCGGTCTTTCTCTGGATGAGAAGCCGCCGATCTTCGCTGATCGCTTTGATCTGGCGCCTAAGGAGTCGGTCTCTCTCATTGATTGCAATGCCTTTGGCTTGGGTGCGGGCGCACTGGTATTGGTGGAGGTGGATCGCTTGCTGCGGGGCTTTGAACTTGCTGCGGCGACTGCGCTTGAGGGTATTCGAGGCGGGCTTCGAGCGCACGCACAGGCAGCGGCCGGCCACGATGGTGAAGGGCAAGCGCGCTCCCGTAAGAATTTAGCGAAAGCACTGGTTGGTAGTCGCTTGCACCAGCCTGACCAGGCGAGGTTCTTACAAGACCCTCTCAGTTTTCGCAGCATCACGCAGATCCATGGTGCGGCGTTCGATGTGCTGAGTTGGACTGAGAAGCAATTTGAGGGGGAAATCAACGCCTCGGCTGATAACCCGCTGGTGGATTTAGCCAGCGGTGAACTCTTTACTTCATCAAGCATGGTGTCGTTGCTGCCGGCAGTGTCGATGGATGCCTTGCGACAAATCCTCGCTAAAGTATCCATTCAAAGTATGGAGCGTGCGCTCAAACTGCAGTCGCCCCCCTTTACCGGACTGCCGGTGGGGCTGGCTGCCGATGGGGCTGCAGATGGCGGGGTGTTGTCCCTGAATCTGAATTACATCGGTTCTGCACGCATGGGCTCGTTGCTTGCCGCCGCAGGTCCGGTGCTGCTTCACTATATTGGGCATACCGCAGACAGCGTGGAGGATGTGACCAGCCTGCTGCCCTTATCGGTCACGCAAACCAAGCGGGTGATTGAGTTGGCGTGGGAGATGGTGGCGCTTGAGATGGCGATCGGTGTGTGGGCTATCGCGCGACGGGATATTGCCGCAAGCGATTTGGGTGAGGGGCCGCGGCACGTCTATGCGACGCTTCGGCCGCTGTTGCCTATTGGTGAAGAGGGGACTCGCGTTTTCAACATGCGAGCCATTGTGTCAGCGGTACGGGAGCACGGCTTTATTGATCGTTTATTGGACGCCGGCCATGACTAGCCAAGCCCCGTCCCGTCTGTCTGAGTTGTTAGCCCGCCTCGCCGCGGTTAAAGGTCAGGCGCGCAGTCAAGCGCGGGCCATGTCCGGTGAGTTTTATACCTCGCCCGACTTTGCCGCTCTAGAACGCGACCGGTTATTTCGTACCCAGTGGATCTGCATTGGTCATGAAGGAGAAGTGCCCGCGGCGGGTGATTACTTTACAACGGAGTTGGTCGGTGAGCCCTTGTTGGTGGTGCGATCGGCGGATGGTGATATCCGGGTGTTTTCTAACGTCTGTCGTCACCGCGGCAGTCCGGTGGCGCAGGGCGCTGGGAATGCCAGTCGCTTTGTGTGTAGTTATCACGCGTGGAGCTACGGCTTAGATGGTCGCTTGCTGGCCGCACCCTTGATGGTGGAGAGCGAGGTCTTTAAAAAGAAAGACTGTGCCCTGACCACCCTGGCCTCAGAGCGGTGGTACGGCTATCTGTTTGTGAACTTGGATGGGCAAGCCGCACCATTGGCGCCGACGCTCGCCGCCGCGATACCACATATTCGTAATTACCATCCCGAGCAGCAGCATCATGTGTTTTGCGCGGACGAGGTGTGGAATACGAACTGGAAGAGTCTTGTCGAGAACTTCATGGAGGGTTACCACTTAAGTCCCTTGCATGCGACCACCTTACATGCGGTCACACCCACCGCCTTATGCGAAAAACTGTCGGACGGTCCTGCGTTTACCGGTTATCGATCCAATTTCCATCCGGATTGTCCCGAGCGGGGTCCTTTTAGTGGGGATCTCACCCGTCAAGAGCAGAGATCGGATGTGTTTTATTGTGTCTACCCGAGTTTTGTCGTCGGTTTTTGTCCGCACTTTACCTTGTACATGTGTCTGCGCCCGCTGACGACGGGAACGGTCGGAATCCGTTGGGGTGTGACGGGTATGACGGCTGACCCGCAGTCGCCGGTAGTTAAAGATTATGTCGAGTTTTGTAAGAAATTCAGCGCAGAAGATCGGATGCAATTAGAGCGACTGCATATCGGACTGCACAGCCGTCACTATGTGCCGGGACCCTTGGCGCCTGATGCGTTTGAGGGAACCATCTGGGATTTTTGGCAGTACATCAGTCGCGCGCTCGGTACGGAATGAGCCACGGCGGTTGGTATTAAAGGTGTCAGCTATGTTTGTGCGAAATGCGTGGTATGTGGCGGCACTGGATGCTGAGTTAACCGATCAGTTGCTGCCGGTGAAACTGTTAAATGAGCGGGTGGTGCTCTATCGACAGACCAATGGGAATCCTGTGGCACTTGAGGATGCGTGTGCGCACCGAAAGCTGCCCTTATCCATGGGCAGCATTCAGGGCGATCACGTCATGTGCGGCTACCACGGTCTTCGCTACGATCGCTCGGGTGCCTGCGTGCATATGCCGTGTGCCGATCGCATTCCTAAGGGTGCTCGTGTTCGCAGCTACCCGGTGGTGGCACGCTATGGCTTGCTGTGGATCTGGATGGGGCCTGCAGAGCTCGTGAATGAATCCGAGATCTTCGAGGTCGAGCACTGGGGCGATCCCTCGTGGGGTGTTACCCGCGGCGATGCGATGACGGTTAACTGTCATTACCTGTATATGACTGATAATTTGCTTGATCCTTCGCATGTGGCCTGGGTGCATCTGACCACCTTTGGCAATACAGCCTGTGAAGCGACGCCGATTGAGGTACAAGCGAGCGATCAAGGGGTGATTGCGTCTCGCTGGATGCGCTCGGTTGAGCCCGCGCCCTTGTATGTGCCTTTCTTGGGCTTTAAGGGCCACTGCGATCGGCTACAGCATTATGAAGTGCGCTATCCCAGTAACGCCTTAATCAAGGCCGTCTTGGTGCCGGCGGGTGTCGGTGGTCCAGACGCGTCTCAACATCCAGCGGCCTTTGTGATGGACTCTTATAATTTTCTGACACCAGTGGATGCGACGCAGACGCGTTATTTTTGGTTTCAGATGCGCAATGTGCTGCCGCACGATGAACATATGTCGACCCTGATGGCCAACGGGGTGCGCTTTGCGTTTGAGGAGGATCGCCGAGTGCTCAATGCAGTCCAGCAGGGCTTTGACGAATCGATGACACCGAATATTGATATTGCCACGGATGCAGCGCCCCTGCGGTTTAGGCGGCGGGTGCAGACCTTGATGGACAAAGAAAAGTCAGCCGAGCGTGTGTGAGGTGCGCTGACATCAAGCGCTGTGATTGCAGTGATTAAAAGGGCGCCCCGGTGATGAACCGGGGCGCCCTTTGTTTATCAAGGGGCGTGAAACTGTTCCTCCTCCGTGCTGCCCACGAGGGCGCTTAATGATGACGCCCCTGCCGTGATCGTCTGGGTGACCTGATCAAAATAACCAGCGCCCACCTCTCGCTGATGCTTGGTGGCGGTGTAACCGCGACTTTCCGCGGCAAACTCGGCCTCTTGTAGGGCCACATACGCAGACATCTGCCGATCTTTGTAGCCGTGCGCCAAATCGAACATGGCGTAATTGAGCGCGTGGAAGCCGGCTAAGGTGATGAACTGGAACTTATAGCCCATGGCCGCCAACTCGACTTGGAATTTGGCGATCGTGGCATCATCCAACTTTCGCTTCCAGTTAAAAGAGGGTGAACAGTTGTAGGCCAGTAGTTTGCCTGGATAGACCCGATGGATGGCATCCGCAAATTGACGCGCTTCCTCAATATCTGGATGACCGGTTTCGCACCACAGCATGTCAGCGTAGGGGGCATAGGCCAGTCCGCGAGCAATCGCTTGTTCGAGGCCTGCACGCACGTGGAAGAAGCCCTCGGTGGTGCGGCCTTTCTTTTGGTCGATAAAGGGCACATCGCGGCTGTCGACGTCGGCGGTGATGAGGGTGGCGGATTCCGCGTCGGTACGCGCGATCAGCACAGTGGGTACGTTGCACACATCGGCTGCTAAGCGGGCGGCCACCAACTTCTGGATCGCCTCTTGGGTGGGGACCAGTACCTTGCCGCCCATATGTCCGCATTTTTTAGCAGATGACAGCTGATCCTCAAAGTGAACGCCGGCGGCACCTGACTCGATCATGCCCTTCATTAACTCAAAGGCATTCAGTACCCCACCAAAGCCTGCTTCAGCATCCGCAACAATCGGCTTTAGCCAATCAGTCGAATCATCCCCCTCCGCATGGGAGATCTCATCGGCGCGTCTGAGCGTGTTATTTATCCGATTGACGACATCGGGGACTGAATCGGCTGGGTACAGCGATTGGTCAGGATACATGTGGCCTGAGCGATTCGCATCACCCGCGACTTGCCAGCCGGACAGATAGATCGCATCCAAGCCCGCTTTCACCTGCTGCAACGCCTGATTGCCGGTCAGTGCACCGAGTGCATTGACTAGGGGCTTGTGATTCACATAGTCCCATAACTTTTCAGAGGTGATGCGCGCAATCGAGTGCTCAACGGGAATGGTCCCGCGCAGGCGCACGACGTCGTCTGCGCTATACGGACGGGTAATGCCGCGCCACCGTGGGTGAGTAGCCCACATCTGGGTCAGCTGTGCGCTGGTCGGCAGTGAGGGCTTATCGGATCTATTCATCGTGACAAAACTCCTAAACAATAATGGACAAAACAAGCAAAAAGGGCGTCCCCGTGGTTTAAGTCATCCACTGCGGTCACTCATAGGGTTGCCGTGGCAAGCGCCGGTGCGGCGGGTGGGCTGATCTTGGCCGCGGCACTTTGCCGCTCTCGCCACCATTGCGCGGTTAACACCTCTGCGTGGTGCTGCAGAAACACCTCTTTTAGGGTGTCTGACATGCCGAGGAAAGGCAGCCATTGCGCCGGAAAGACATCGCGCGGGCCAACGTAATACCAAGGGTCTGCGCTTAAGTCCTCTTCATCCGATTGGGCACTCGGTGGATCACGGAAATGGCAGTCTGTGACCTCGCACAATTCGTCATAGTCGTAAAAGATGACGCGGCCACTTTTGGTGACGCCAAAGTTCTTCAGCAGTAAGTCGCCTGGAAAAATATTATTGGCCGCTAAATCACGCAGGGCATTACCGTAGTCAATGATGGCGGCTTCGCTGGCCGCAGGGTCTGCTTCACGAAGAAACACGTCAAGGGGTCGTAGACGACGCTCGATGTAACAGCTCTTGATAATGAGATCTTGACCATCTAAGACGCAGGTCTCGCTCCCCTCGGTGAGCAATTCCTCCAGTAGCGAGGGCATGAATCGCGATACCGGTAGGCGCAGTTGCCGGAATTCCTGAGCATCGACCAATCGATCGGCGCGTTCGTGGCGGAAGACCCATTCGTAGCACGCCATGACTTCGGCACGCGAGGTGTTTTTGGGTGGCCCAAAGCGATCGCGAATAATTTTAAACACCAAATCATGGGACGGTAAGGTAAATACCATCATGACCAGTCCGCGCTGGCCGGGTGCATGGACAAAGGTGTCAATGGACAGGGAGAGATGACGGCGTAGAGTGAAATAACGCTCGGTTTTTCCTTGTTTGGCGCGGCCGAGCACGGTGTAGAGCTCGTCGGTTGCCTTGTGTGGCATGAAGGAGCGCAACAGGGTAACCGCAGCCCCCACGACCGGTAAGTCGACCTGAAAATAAGAGCGCGTAAAGCCAAAAAATCGGCCGATTTCGTGGCGCATCAGCAGGACGTTTTCAACGCGGATGCCGCGGGCGGAGTTTGAAAATTCGATGACCAGCGGCGTGATCGTGCTGTCACTCACCAGACGTCCGACGAGGCTGGCACGCTGTCCTCGGTAAAAAATGGCGTCAATGATTTCGATGCATTCGGGTCCGGCACTTTGCAGGCGAGTATGAAAGTGTCGGCCAATGCTCAGTGTGATCTGTTGAACAGCCGCTGATCTCACCGCGGGTGTCGTGATAAAGCTTAGGTGACTGAGAATCGCTTCGATCGCACCTTGCAGCGCTCCCCCAATGGGATAGATGCACATGGGGACGGAGCCTGAGCCGTGCGTGCTGCTGGGTGTGCAGAATTCGACATCGGCATTGACCCCCACCGTGGAGAAGAGGTCGCGAGTCACCGAGTTAAAGAATGTTCGGAACAGATCGCTGTCAGGCGAGCGGCGGATATGCTGGTCGTAGGCTTTTTTAATGAGGTCCCAGGTGCGTATGTCCGTTCGTGCCTCGGCCAAGTCCGGCGTGATGGCGTGTACGCAGTAGGCGACGTGCTGCTCGTAGAGTTCGATTCTTGCCATGGCATCGGCGCTGGCCTCTAACCAACGGCAATCGATGAAGGACTGGGCGGCCCGCTCGGTCAGACGCCGGAAGGCGGCGTTGTAGACCACAAAGTGATGGGCGATGAGCATCGCCGCTCGCAGGGGGCGAGGGGTATCGGCCTGGGGCGGTGCGGTCGGCAGTTCAGTGCGCATAGCGTGACTAGGGGCGTAAGCAGCGAAGGGATAAAATACTAATATAACTAATAAAAACAATAGCTTAATCGCGGATTACCGGACAGCCGTGGGCTGATCTTAGGGGATTGCACTAAATATTTTCACAATCGAAATTTCACACTGTAAACTTCACAAAATGGTCAGTCTCATCCGCCAAGGTCACTTTTTAGGCGCGAAGCTTAAGACGCTTCGCAAGCGCAATGGCTTGACCTTGGAGGAGCTCTCCGCGCGCTGTGTGCAGGTGGATGCGGCGCGCGCGCCGTCGGTGTCCTACCTCAGCATGGTAGAGAACGGCCGACGGGTGCCGGCGATGGCGATGTTGGAGTTGTTAGCCGGGGTGTTCAGCAAGGAGGTCCGTTGGTTTTTGGATGACAACGAACCCTTGGAGCCGGTGATCGCGCGAGCTGATCGGGGGGGGTTGGAGGCCATGCCCTTAGAACCCGCGTTTTTGTTCTCGCACGAGCTTTTGCGTAATGCGCTCCCGGAATTATTGGGTCAAACCGGCACCAGTGGCCGTCAGTTTGCCCAGCTGCTGATTCGCGTATGGCAGGAGACACACCAAAACGACTTTCCGGATATCGAGCGTGCCGCTGAACAATTAGGCCAGCGTGAGATGCCGCTGTCGTCCGCCCGACTGCTCGACATTGTCAAAAAACTGGGTCTGCAGATCCGCTGGTTTACCGGCGAGTTAAATGGCCGTACCGATGCATTGGTGCGTTCACGCTTTGAGCCACCTCATACGATTGTGATTAATGAGCGCTTGCGTCACCAAGAAGAGCGCCTGAAGTACGAGTTGGCCTTCTTTGCGGGTCATAAGATATTGCATGATGGGGATGGCTTGATCTCCGCGCACACCGCGCATGGTTCGAGTGACGGGCCTGAAGTGGTCGTGGCCGGCGGTATGGGAAAGCAGGATGTTCTGTACGCGTGGCGTGACTTTGAATGCAGCGTGTTTGCCGGGGCTTTGCTGTGTCCGCGGGTGCCGTTTCGACGGTTTTTGAGCCGCGAGGCGCACAGCGTGTTGGCCTGTCATAAGCTCGGTGTCACCGCGGCGGTGGTGATGCGGCGGATGACGGCGGTGTCGCCTTATCGGCATTGGCACTACTTTGACGCCTATCCGCCCGGCTATCTGCGTGCGGTCTACCGTGGCAATGGTATTCCACTGCCTTGGGGTAACATGACTTTAGTCTCTGATCCCTGTCCGCAGTGGGCGGTCTTTCGCTTATTGCATGAGGAGGTGTCTGCGCATCCCAGTGCGCAGACACCGCGGTCTCAGGTCTCCGTTATGCACGATGGGAATCGCTCGCGTTTGTACTGCTGCCACTCGATGCAAACACAAGATGCCAGTGATGCGATGCACGTCCTGTCGGTGGGCGTTGATCTGGTGCCGGCATTAGAGGCGCAGGGTTTTGATGGCGAGGAGATTGCTCACGCGGTGGAGCAATCGTGTCTCGGGAGTGGGGACGGGGAGATTCCACCCAAGGCGGTTCAAGCGATTCGGGCGGTGTCGCAGGTGCTGAATATCCATTGGGTAGGCGAGGCGGTTGGTCATCGGGCCAGTATCATTTGTCCGCGTCGCAATGGCTGCCCGCGGCCGGTGGGCAGTTGCACGCACGCACCGCCGTTTAAGGACAGAGACGCGGTGCGTGCCTCATAAGGCTCGGTGGTCGGCCTCGCGCCGGGGGGCGAGGGATGGGTCAAGCGCTCATTAAAAATGTGTGGGCGAGTTTGCGGTTTTTGGGTCGGCGACGTCGCCGCCGCGTGGGCTGGTTTATGATTTTGCTCTGTGCACTATCGCCGTATTTAAGGGGCCCGTCATGTCTATGTTAGGTCGATGGATGGTGTCGGGCATGCTGTTGCTGCTCGCTGCGTGTTCCTCTAGTCATCATTCGGATACGCCGGCCGCACCCACCGCCCGATTTCAAGTGGTGCATGCCTCACCTGATGCGCCGCGGGTGACCGTTTTGATTGACGGCCAAGTGTGGTGCAGTTGCCTTAACTACGGTGATGGCTTAGGCGAGGCGACACTGCCTGCGGGCTCCCACACCGTCACGGTTCAGGCCAATACACCGGCAGGCCCTGTTGTGGTCCTAGGGCCTCAGACGGTTGATTTTCTGGCCGACAATGACTTCGTGATTGCGATTGAGGGCGTGACAGCGAATATCAGTTCGCATATTTTCCCGCATCCCTTGTCGGTGGTGGCATCGACCGCCACGCGGGTGCAGATTCTGCATGCGGCGCCTGAGGCGCCCGCGGTGTCTGTGTACGTCACCGCCCCCGGCGCTGATTTAACGACCAGCCAGCCTTTGGGCGGTGGGTCGGTGGCCTATCAAGCGGCGATCGGCCCGCTCGATGTGCCCTCAGGCTCTTATCAAATCCGCGTGACACCGGCTGGTGTCACCTCACCGGTGCTCTTTGATTCAGGAACCATCTCCTTGGTGGGCGGCACGGACTTAGTGATCACGGCCGTGCAAAACACAGGGCCAGGCGCATCGCCCATCGTGTTAGCGGCGGTCGATGCGTGGGGTAATAACGGGCTTGTGTATGACGTCAACACCCCGGCGCAGGTGCGATTTGTTCATGCTGCGGGGAATGTGCCTGCCATGAACATCACGGCGACCCTTGCGGCGGTGACGACGCCGATCGTCAACGGTCTCGGTTTTTCCCAAGCGACCCCTTACTTGCCCGTGGTACCTGGCGATTATAGTTTTTCGTTTGTGCCAACGGCCGGGGTTGCCGCACTCGGCACTCAAGCGCTCACCTTATGGGCCGGTCAGGAGCGGACCGTGTACGCCTTAGGTAGTCTGACCAGTTTTGTCACTGAATCGACGTGGGATAACCGACGACGGCTCGCCACGGCGGCGAAGCTTCGTATTGTGCACGGGTCACTGAGCAGTGGGTCCGTTGATCTGTATCTGACTGCCCCAGCAGCGGGTGTGGCCACGGGTACGCCTTGGTTCGCCAATGTGCCATTCCAGGGGTTTAGTGCGTTTCAGGAGATCGCTGCCGGCTCTTATGATTTAACCCTGACCGCGCCAGGCACCAAGACGGTCATCGCCGGTCCTGTGACCTTGACCGTCGATGCCTTTGGGATCTACACCGTAGTCGTGACCGATGCAGTGGGTGGCATCGCACCGACGGGCTTCTTGCTGTTGGATGACTTTGCCGGGTAAGGCGCTACGCACGGAGCGCCCCTGAGGGGGCGTATCGCGCGGTTTTTTTCTTTAAAAAGTGACCATCACCTTGATGGCATCTCCACCGGCGCGGGCACAATCGAACGCGTCGGTGACTTGAGAAAACGGAAAGCGGTGAGTGATCAAGGCAGAGGGATCAAACTCACCCGCAGCGAGCGCATTGAGCACCTCAGTGAGTTCTTCCTGCGGGTAGGAACAAGAGCCGATAATCTCAAGTTCCTTGCCCATCAGCATGAGCAAGTCGAGAGCCACTGGCTTTTGGTGAATCGCGATAATGACCACCCGGGCGCGTGCTTTTGCTACACCCAGTGCGTTCTGCAGAAGGGTGGCTGATCCGGCCGTGTCGATAAAAGCATCCGTGCCCACCACCGGCCATCCATAGCGCTCGCCCACGCCGTGTTCTTTGCCAAGAAGACTCGTCAGATCATCGCGGGCGGGATTGATGGTGGCGTGCGCCCCATAGCGTCGTGCCAAGGCGAGGCGCGTGTCATTTAGATCAACCGCTAGGATGTGTTTGACACCGCGCCGTTTGAGCCCGATCACCGCGCCCAGTCCGATCATGCCGACGCCAAACACGACCACCTGACTGCTGGCAGAAATACGCGCTTGATTGACTCCATGCAGACCCACGGCGAGTGGCTCAGTCAAGGCAGCAATCTCTGGGCTAAGCTGATGCGGTACGAGTAAGAGATTGTGTCCAAGCTGTGCGTTGGGAATGACCAGCCAGTCAGAGAACCCCGCTTCAGGGGCGCCTGCGCCAATCCCGTTGACATCGGGATTGACGACGACGCGTACGCCGGGTGTGATGCCGATGACATCGGGTCCGACGGCTTCCACGATACCGGCCAACTCATGTCCGATGGCCAAGGGTTGATTGCGGGTCATCGGTAATCCACCGGCAGCGAGATAGCCAAGATCGCTACCGCAGATGCCACAGGCTTCGACGCGTATCAACACGTCCAGACGGCCAAGCGCAGGTAGGGCGCGCTCTTTAACGACCAGTTGATCAACCGCTGAAACAAAGAGCGTGTGGCGGGTGCGGGCGTTGGCAGATGACATGGTGCTTCCCCGTCTGAGTGTGCGGACTGGGTCAATCTAGCACTGAGTGGATGCGCGTTTCAATCGGTGCGAGTCGCTCGGTGTTGCGTTGGCCAGAGTTAATAAGCGATTGGCCAGGTAGGGTAAGCGTGGTTGCTTCAGGCTATGTGTCGGGTGCGTCAACGACTCGACGCGAAGGCGCTCGGCTCCTTTGGCTGTGCTTTGTGTGTGAGCGGGGGAGACGGGAGGCGGAGCGCGCGCCCCGTGTACGCTGGACCCCTGGCCGCAGTGGCTGGTTGGCTGCGCATAGCCTCACTGAGGAGGCGCCGCGGCGAAGACGAGGATTTAGTTGCGGCTATCGAGTCGATAGCGCTTCGGGCTGGTGCCAGTGACGCGTCGGAAAGCGGTGCTGAAAGCCGCGGGGCGCGAAAAACCTAAACGCCAAGAGATCGTTGTTAAGGGCAGATCAGTGCTCGTCAGTAATACCCGCGCCCGCGCGACTCGAATCTCTGCAGCGTACTGGCCGATCGAGATCCCCATCGTGTGCCGGAAAGCACGCGTCAGGGTGCGCACGCCCATGTGACAGGCGCCAGCGATCTCAGCGAGCCTTGGCGCTGCACGATCGGGTTCTTCAAGAAGGTCGCGGATGGTGGCGAGTTGTTGTTTGGAGAGAGGATGGCGGGTGGAGTCGATGACTTCTCGAGGGTGAAGGTGGCGTGCGATGTCGATCATCAGCGACAGTCCGAGACACTCGGTCATTAAAGCGCTGGCAAAGCCTGGTACCTCAGCTTCCCGAGCCAACCGGCGCGCGCTTTGCTCAACGGCAGGGGCGCGCATGTCGATACAGCGCTCGAGGCGCTTCGTGTCCCATTCACGTACCCCGCTGATCGTTTCAAATCTTTGGGGATCGAAGCAGATGGCAGCGATCCGATGTTCTCCACCATTGCCGCGGGTGTGCAGGGGGATACCGGCGGGCATGAATGTCAGTGTGCCCAGTTTCGCAAAAGCGTGGGTGAGGTCCGGTACGCAGTAGCGGGCTACGCCAACCACCGGGTGCGGTCCGAGGTTCAGTCCAAGGATAGTGGGCTCTTCACAGACGACGACTTCGTTGGGGTTTGGCCAATGGTAGCCCCTCAGCTGGACGGTCACATCCGCCGCTTTGAGTTCCGCCGATACGCTCCAAGGACCGTGCATCATATCCAGCACTCACCTGATCAGACCCTGAATCAGACGGGTTTTGGCGGCGAGTGTCAAGACGGACGCGTCGGGTGGTTGCCGAGACAGGCCAATGACCCTTGATTTGGGCTCAAGACCCCTCCCGCGACCCCCGATAGGCCCTTGAGCTTGCGGTGCGGCCAAGGCTCGCTCGCCGCGTACGCTGACGATGGCTCATTTAAAAAAGTCGGTGGCTTTGCCTCGCAACCGGTCGGGGGGGTGCGAGGTCGGTCTTATGCTACGATTGGCCACCGCCTTTTACTCCGTTGGTGCGGTTGGACAGGAGAGGTCCGATGGTTGAATTTGATCCCTACAGTTACGCAACGCATCAAAATCCCTATCCGATCTATCGTCGGTTGCGCGATGAAGCACCGCTCTATCACAATGAGAAGTATGACTTCTGGGCGGTGTCTCGCTTCGAGGACTGTAAGGCGGTCTTAAAGAACTTCTCTGTGTTCTCCAGTGCCAAGGGCATTGAGCTCCAGGGCCGTCACGACGTCGCCTACTCCGACGTGATGACCACCGACCCACCCCATCACACGCGTCTTCGACACGTGATGAGTGAGCTGTTTCAGCCGGCGAAAATTGCCGAACTAGAGCAGCTGATTAGAAGCACCGCGCGCTCGCTTCTTGCACCCTGTCGTGGCAGCGGTCGCATCGACATGATTGCCGATTATGCAGGTCGTCTGCCCATGCTGATCATGTGCCGGTTACTTGGGTATCCACCTGAGGACGACGCGCGGATTATGAAGTGGACCAATGACGCCGTGCATACCGAGGAGGGTGTTCAAGGCCTAACGGCTGCCGGCATTGAGGGGCTTATTAATCTGGGTAAGTACAACGAGAATGTGATCGCAACACGTTCGACGCTGTCCTTGAGCGATGATCTCGTGAGTCATCTGATCGAGGGTCTTCAGGGCGGACGGATCAATCATTTAGAAACCATGGGCTATCTGCAATTACTGGCTTTTGCTGGTCATGAAACGACCACCAAGCTGATGGGTAATGCGGTGTATCAGTTGTGGAAGCACCCAGCAGTACTGCAGGACGTGCTAGACGATCCGTCGTTGATAGGTGCTGCCATCGAAGAGACCTTGCGCTACGACTCTTCTGTGCAGTTACAAGCCAGAACCACCACGCGGGATGTAGAGATGCATGGTCGCGTGGTCCCGGCGGGCGCCAAGATGGCGGTTTTGTTCGGTTCGGCGGGACGCGATGAAAGAAAGTATGAGCGCCCGGATGTGTTTGATATTAGCCGAAACTCGCGTGATCACATTGGATTCGGCTATGGGTTGCACAGTTGCTTGGGCGCACCCTTAGCGCGATTGGAGTCGCGCATCGCCTTAGAGGAGTTCTTTAAGATGACGGGACGCTATGAGGTGGATGAGGCGAATACCCGCATCGTGCATTCGGCGAATGTCCATGGCTTCAATTTACTTCCCCTCTCTTTTACAGTGCCCGCGCGCTGAGGAGTGAGTCGATGGCAAAGGTGACTTACGTAGAGGCCACTGGTGTCCCGCATGACATCTCGGCGGATTATCATGAATCCGTCATGGAGGGCGCGGTGATCAACTCCCTTCCCGGCATGGAAGGGATGTGCGGTGGGATGCTCTCTTGCGGGACTTGTCACTGCTACATCGATGCAGCATGGGTTGATCGGCTGCCGCCACCGAGTCATGAGGAGCGGGCGATGTTGGAAAATATAGAGGGGCGTCGTCCGAACAGTCGACTGGGTTGCCAGATCCGCATCACTGACGACTTGACGGGTCTTGTGATCCACTTGCCGCCGGAAGCCTAATGGCAGCTGCCATCGATCCGCGATCGCGTTTTCTGCCCTGTTTTAATTTGATCAACTTGTGGGGTGCGCCAGATTTCTTTTCCGGTCCACGTCTAGATCACGCGAATTTGTATGACGTGCTTCAATCGTCAGGCTATGAGGCGGTGCAGTCGCCGTGGCCCGCTCCCGTCCCCGATGGGCGTTTTAGTGCGTTCGGATTGGCGCGCATCACGGCGCTGTCACAGATCGATGAGGTAGCGCGCAGTCATCGGGCCTTGGGCTTTCAGTCGACTACGGTCATTGCAGGCTCTGGCCTTGAGACCGATCAGGCGCTTGATCAGTATTGCGCCGCCTTGTTGGAAGCCAGTGTCAAGCACTCGCATCCCTTACTCTTAGAGACTCATCGCGGTTCGATCAGCCAAGACATCCGTCGTACCTTAGGGGCGGTGGCGCGCTTTCCAGAGCTGCGGTTCACTGCTGATCTGTCCCACTGGTACGTGGGTAATGATTTGCACGATGGGGATTTCAAGGCGAAGCTCGATGCGCTTGAGCCCATTTTTGCCCGGGTGCGGTTTGTGCACGGGCGCATTGCCTCGCCGACCTGTGTGCAGATCGCGGTAGAGGGAGAACGTGATCACAGGCCCTTTGTTGATGACTTTCGGCGCTTGTGGACCCGCTGTTTTTCAGCCTTTCTTGCCCACGCTGGTGCGACGGAGCGCATTCCGTTTGCGCCGGAGCTACTGCCGGCTATGGCGGAGGCGGGCGGTGTGCAGTACCCGCTGTACTACGCGCAGACACGGCGCAATGCCGCGGGTGAAGAGTGTGAAGAAAGCGATCGGTGGGTGCAGGCGGGCTACATGATGGCGATGGCGCGGGACGCCTTTGCGGCCGCACAGCGGGAAGCCGACAGCGCCGCCCGCAGCGCGCCTTAAAAAAGTACGACGGCGGTGCGCTTTTTAGCCGCCGAGGAAGGGCGCGAGCGGGGCCATATCAAAATAATCACGCCATGCAGCAATGCGTCCCTCTCGCACCTCAAAGATGCCCATCACCGGAAGCTCCAGCCGACCTGCCGGCAGCGTAAAGCAATCGGTTCGCTCATTCATCACGATGCCCGCTGCGTTAGACGCCGTGTAGTGTATGCGCCAATCCACGTCCGTCGCACTGTCTAAAAAGCCCGCCAACACGGCGCGGATGGCTGGGTGCCCTTGCACCGCGGGTAGGGGGATGTTGTGGTAGATCGCATCGCTGTGAAAATGGGTCATCACCGCATCAATGTCGCGGCGGCAACAGCTGGCGATCATCGACGTGACTACGCTCTCAGGGTCTTGCATCGTCTCTCTCCGTGGATTGATCGGGCGCGGCGGCTGGCTTAGAGCCTTGCAAGTACCGTATCTTGGCAGGTTTTGATAAAGCGCTCGATGTCTTTAATGTCGGTACTCATCGCCTCATGGGCCACGGCGATGAGTCGGGTGATACCGAGGGCGGCATAGGCGCGCATGATGCCCAGATCCAGCGACGCACCAAACTTCCAGCTGCACGGTGAGAAGGTGAGATCGATGGCATCCGGATCACGCCCCGCCTCGCGAGCGGCTGCGCGCATGGTGTCAATGCGATGGGCTAAGTCATCGGGTGATATGGCGTGTGGGAAAAATCCATCGCCGATGCGACCGGCACGGCGCGCGGCGAGCTCACTCGAGCCACCCACCAGGATAGGGACGCCCGCCGCTTGGGCGGGTTTTGGGTCGGAGTGGACGCGATGGAAGCGATAGAACTCGCCGTTAAAGCTCGCTGGGGATTGTGTCCACAAGGCACGCAAAGCGCCGATCGACTCATCTAAGCGGCGGCCGCGTTCGGCGTAGGGGACGCCGATGGATTCATATTCCTCGCGCTGCCAGCCCATGCCAGCACCTAAATGCATCCGTCCGCCGGATAGGGCATCGAGGGTAGCGATGCGCTTGGCGAGGATCACGGGGGAGTGCAGTGGCAGCAGCATGACACCCACACCCAGTTTGACCGTTTGGGTGACACCGGCGGCAAAGGCCAGCCATTCGAGGGGGTCGCACATTTCTGTGTCGGGTAACAGAGGCGCTTTGCCATCCTCACTGTACGGATAAAGCGGCTCATAGTGCTCCGCCATGATGGGGTGCTCAACCGTCCACAGCGATTCCACACCGGCGGCTTCCACCATCTGTAGGAACGGACGCACCCAGGCAGGTTGGGTGGTGAAGCCTTGTTTCATCAATGGAATGAGACCGAGATGCATAGCGTGCTGTCGTGGGGTGAGGGAGGGGCTTAGGTTTGGGTCGCGGGTACTTTAACCTTCAATCCATCGAGTGCGGGTGTCAGAGCGATTTGGCAGGTCAAGCGGCTGTTGGCGCGTACATCGAGGCAGCCTTCGAGCAGGGCACTCTCTTGCGCTGAGGGGGGTTCAAGGCTCTGGCCATCCGGTGGGGTGAGGTAGCTGTGGCAGGTGGCACAGGCCAATGCACCACCGCACTCGCCAAAAATGCCGAGAATCTGGTGGCGTGTGGCGCAGTGCATCAGACTCTCGCCGATCTCACCATCCACTACCCGTATCTGATCATTGAGATCGATAAAGTGAATCTGCATGGGCCTGCCTTTGTCCACGTTAGGGTTCACCATAGAGTTCAACCGATACCGACTGAGGCCCACGCAGGACGCCACCGATATAGTCAATCGGACTGCCTGGCTTCAGTCGGATCTTTGGGAAGCGTGCGAGTACTACGCGCAGTGCCGCCTCCAATTCTCGTCTGGCCAGATGCATGCCGAGACAGAAATGCACGCCCCGGCCAAAGCTGATTAAGGCGCGATGATCGCGGCTGGGATCGAAGGCCCGTGGATTCGGAAAGACCGCCGGATCATTGTTGGCCGCGGTGATGCCAAACAGCACCCATTCCCCTTTTTTGATGTGGGCATCGCCCAACACCGCGTCGCCGGTGGCCATTCGGGGAAGCAAAGCGGTGGGCGTTTGCCAGCGGAGCCCCTCGGATACCAGGGCTTCGCGATCGGCGGTGCTGCCCATTGCTTGTTTGCGAAGCGAGGGCTTGGCAAGCACGCAGGAGAACAGACTGCCGGCCGCCTTGTAGGTGGTGTCGGACCCTGCCGGAAACAACAGCCTGAGAAAACTTAAGATGCGTTCGTCGTCAAGGGTTTTCCCTTCAAACTCGGCTCTGACCAGCATCGATACAAAGTCATCGGTGGGTGCGCGGCGTCTTGCGGCTAAGATGTCCGACATATAACCATCAAAGCCTGATTTAGCGCGCAGCGCGCCTTCTGGATCCCAGGGGAAGTCGATTAGTTTGACGGCCCACTCGAGTAGTTGCGGCTCGTCACTCACTGGGATACCCAGTAAACGCGTGATGACGGTGAAGGGATAAGGTCGGGTGAAGCGCGCGACGAAGTCCACCTCACGTTCACCCTCTAGTCGATCGAGTAGTTCATGAGCAACGGGATCGATCAGAGACTCGACGTAGGCGCGTATTTTGGCGGGTAAGAATTGTCCTGCGACCGAGGCGCGATTAATCCGATGTTCTTCGCCGCGCATGGTTTGCAGGGTATGGCCCATGGATGGTGCAGAAATAAGTTGATAGCCGTCACTGGGATCAAAGTTCACCAGATCATTGAAGGCTTTATCAAGCTCCGCATGGGCGAGGATCAACCAGACGGGCGCACCAAGGTACTTGACCCGCACCACCGGTCCGAACGGTCGCAGTTGATCTAGCAACTCATGCAGGTTGGGTACTGCATCGTAGGCGAAATCGACGTCGGGCAGGAGTGGAACGGCGGCGTTCATATTGACCTTACCAAGGGATAGCTAAGGGAAAGCCTAGCGGGTTCTGGGTGTCGCGTATAGATAGACGCGCGGCGCATCACGCTGCCGGCGCGCTGAGCGTCTTTTCACGAACGCGATGAAATTCTTCCCAGCCCTGATAGCCCAAGAATTGGTTATCGTCAAAAAACAAAACGGCACCCTGCATGATAAATAGATATTCCGTGTCTTCGAGTGCGGTTGTCGCGTGGTGCACCATGCCATTCGCTTCATAGAGATAATCACCCGGACCGATGGTGGTGCCACGTACTTCTAGCTTGCCTTTCAGCACGAAGGTGTGGGCATCCCCCAGATGTTTATGTGCGGGTACTGTGGCGCCTTTGAGGCACTTAAACAGCAGGGTGACGCGACCGCTCTCAGGCCCTGTCCAAAGCACCTTCATAAATGAGCGCTGTGGGTCAAAGGTCTGCGCAACCCACTCCATTTGGTTGCTGCGCACCAGGGATTCCATCGCTTCCGAATTGACCGGTGAAATATCTTGCGGCAGTGCCATGGTTGCATCCTTGGACGTTCAGAAAAATAGGATCCACTCGAGTTCCACTCGATAGCGGTGGGTGGCTTGATAGTAAGCGGTCCCAGTGCAGCTTCACAATCCCCCAGAGTGACGTGACATACGATTGCGCTCCGGTGGGTGAGGTGGTGTGTCGGTAAGCGTCGGTGGGGTTTTTGTGAGCGCCAGACCGCTCGGGTGGCTCCTAGGCCGTGTAGCGCGTAGCCTTGTGACCACGAAATGAAAGAATAAGGAGCCATCGGATGTCTACCATCACGCGTCGCGTGGTCACCGGTCATGATGCCCGCGGAAAGTCTGTGATCCTCACGGATTCCTGTCCGCCGCAGAACCATTCGATGCAAGGACCTGCCATCGGTGCTGATTTTCACGAGCTGTGGCGTGAGGCTTCACCGGTACCTGAACTCGGACCCAGCGTCGTTGATGATCCGGTGACTAGCCCGTTTACTTTGATGCCCACATCCGGGCATTTGCTGCGGATCCTAGAGGTCTATCCTCTCAGTCAAGGGGGGCAGCGTACCGCGATGCATCGTACGCAAACACTGGACTATGTGGTGGTGATCGATGGGGAGTTGGTGTTGATCTTAGATGACAGTGAGGTGGTGCTGCGCTCGGGCGATGTGGTGGTGCAGCGCGGCACGGACCATGCGTGGGAGAATCGATCGACAGTGACGGCGCGCGCGGTATTTTTTCATCTGGACGCGCGTTTCAGCGAGGCCTTGTTAGCCACGCTGCCTCAGCCATTGAATCTGCTCAGCTAGGTGCGGCGGACGATTGATGGGTCTGCCTGCGCTTTCTTAGGTCGGAGCAGTCGCTTGCCTAGGTCGGTGGCAGAGGGCGATGCAGGTGATGTCATCCGACTGCTCGACCTCCCAAGGGAAGGCATCGACCACCGCCACATCGATGATCCGATTCAGTCTGTCCATCCCCGGAGTCGCTTTGTCAGCGTATCACCGCCCATGAGGGGGTCGATCGTATCAACCGGTGAGCCGCGGGTGTTTTAAATGCAGGGCCAATTTATTTGAAAGAATGGCTATATGATGATGGCGCCTATGCTGACCGAGCAGGTGATGGGCTCACCGAGAGGGTGTGAGGGGGCACGTGCCATGAGTGCTCCGCATTGAATTATGTAAAATAAAAGACATAAAACCTTCATAAAATGAAAATTTACACGTAAATGAGTGTGCGACACTATTTGCGTAGTGGGATCATGTCCCAAGGGGCGAAGACCGCCGTAGGTGCGGTCGTTGTAGCTTAAGCGGATCTGCCGAGTTTTTGATTCTTGTGAGTACGAATGTTGTCTGTGTGGCGTCAGTGCGGAGCTTCTATGAGTCTATTAAAAATTGGTCGACCGATGCATGTACGCCGCCGTCTGTCGATAGTCCTCGCGGCGATGATGTGCGCGTTCGCGGGGATCCAGGCAGTGTTCGCGGCGCCGCCAGTGAACGGTGAGCCGCCGCTCTTTAGTTCGCAAGGTAAGCCGCACTTTTTGCCCGTACATCCGGTGCGGTCATCAGGTTCCGCGAGCGTCACGCGCACGGCGTCTACTGCACACCTGAACTACTACGGTGGACCGGTCGTCTCCAATATGCAGGTGGTCATCGTGTTGTGGGGCACGGGGACCTATCTGCCTGAGCTTTCAGGTAGTCCTTCGACAGGCAGCATGACTTCGTTCTACACGCAGGCACTGAACAGTTCCTATGTGGATTGGCTATCTGAATACAACACCAGTGGGCAGGCCTCGGGCACGGGTCAAACGATTGGCCGCACCACCACCAATGCCGTGAACGGCCCCATCACCATCACGCCGTCCACGAGTGCGAGTAGCAGCACCATTGATGACTCCGTGATCCAGACGGAATTACAGGCGCAGATAGCGAGTGGCATTCTGCCCAAGCCGACCGCCGACGCGCAGGGTTACGCTAATACCTATTACGCTCTATTTTTCCCAAAGGGCACATCCATCTCGCTGAGCGGTTCAGGTAATTCCTGTGCGTCCGGTGGGTTTTGTGCGTATCACGGCACCATCGCTTATTCGAGTAATGTAAATTTGCTCTACGGTGTCCACCCAGACTTGAATGCGGGTATATGCTCGACAGGCTGCGGTGGCTCGGCAAAAATATTTGATAATCAAACATCGGTCGCCTCGCATGAGATGGTGGAGACCATGACGGATCCGGGCGTCGGTCTGGCATGTTGTTATGCGCCGCCAATGGCCTGGTACGATCAGACCAACGGTGAAATTGGTGACATCTGTAATGGGCAACAGGGCACCTTGGTGGGCGCCGACAGCATCACGTATACCGTGCAAAAAGAATGGTCGAATGCCGCGGGCAGTTGCATCGTGTCCCAAGCCCCGTCTAATTTTTCATTGTCCGCTGCCAGCACGTTGTCGGTCGTCGTGGGGACGTCAAGTACGCTGAGCATCAGTACGGCGGTCGCTGCGGGGGCGAGTGGGAGCGTCGCCTTGAGCGTGAGCGGTGCGCCGCCAGGGGCCACAGCCACATTGAGTCCGACCTCGGTCACTGCGGGCAGTTCATCGACGCTCACCTTCAACGCCGGCACGGCGAGTGTCGGTGGGCCTTACACGCTGACCATGACAGGCGTTGAGGGCGCGGCGACTCATTCGATTACGGTCGCGGTCACTGTGGTGGCGAAGCCGGATTTCACGATCTCTGCACTCACGAGCCCCTTGAGTGTGGTGCAAAATGCCAAGGTTACCTCGTCGATTTCCACGGCCGTGGCCTCCGGCAGTAGTGCCGCATCGGTCGCACTTGCCTTGACCAGTAACTTGCCATCGGGTGCCAGTGCATCACTCAGTCCCAGTTCAGTCACCGCCGGCAACAGTGCGACTCTCACGGTGAATGGGGGTACGGGCGGGGCCGGCAATGCGTACAGTGTGACGGTGACGGGCACTGAGACGGGCGGCTCTAGTCATGCGGTCACGGTGCCGGTGACGATCACGGCAGCACCGCCAGCAGACTTCTCCATCTCCACCAACCCAACGACGCTGACCTTCAGTTATGGTTCAGGTTCGAGTCAGAGTACAAAGGTACAGACAAGCGTGGTATCCGGCTCTGGCACGGTCAAACTCACGGTGAGTGGCTGCCCAACCAATGCTCGCTGTCAACTCTCGTCCTCGTCTATTAATGCCGGCAGTTCAACGACCTTAAAGCTGTACGCCAAGTCAAACAGTGGTGCCTCGTCCGCTAAGGGCACTTCTACGGTCACTGTGACGGGTGTGGAGGGAGTTAAGACGCACGCCACGACCGTCGGGTTTACGATTCAGTAATGAAAGCGCTTTGCTGCATGCGTCGTCTCCCCATCATCGGTTTCGCATGAGTTGGTGGTCGTCTCTTTTAGGGACGATGGCGCTGGTTGCTGTAGCGGGGTGCGCTATGGCACAGCCGAGTGGCAGCGGCTGTACGGCGATTCGTCAGGACTATCAGGCGGCACTCATTAAAGCGCAGGTGGCCTGTACCGGTACGGGCGCGCCCATCTGCACAGCGCGGCGGGTGGCTGCGCCAGACGATGCGTGTCATTGTCAGGTGGCGGTCGATCCCGCACACGCCGCTACGCTGGATGCGCTGCTCGCGAAATTTCAGTCCAATACATGTTCATTTGAGCCGCTCTTTTGTACTAAAGCGTGCATCATTCCCGTGGATCGCTGAAACGATAGTCGGTGGATTACGCCGTTTGCTCAATCGGCTGTGCGTTCGTTACGGGTTGAACAGGGGTTGTAACGACAGTCGGCGCGGTGCGGTCGCGCAGAGCATTAACGGTCAGTTCACGCCCCGCTGAGCTTAATTTTGTCGATCTATTTAGCTACGCGCTGGCCAAGGTGCGCGGGTTACCGTTGTTGTTTAAGGGCGATGATTTTTCTAGGACTGATTTGCGCCGAGTCTGCTGAATCGGTGCTCAGTGGGGGTGACCGACCTGCTTTAACTGGTCCAGCTCTGATGTCTGTTACGCAGCGATCTGAGTCTCGCTTATTTTCTTCAACGTCGTCAAACGCACCACCGTCGTCTCAGGTGCGGGTGG
>CAIOZU010000045.1 GCA_903862885.1 uncultured Pseudomonadota bacterium | reverse complement strand
CCGTCGCGCATGTCGAGCTTGCCGCTTTCCAAGCGGGGCCAAGGAATGTCATGAGCGACCAGATAGTGTTCCCAACGAGCCATTTTAAACGTGCGGCCATCATAGACGCCGTAGTCTAGATCGACGTCAGCGATCAACTGGTCCTGAATGCTTAGCCAATGATCCTGAAGCTTCCGAAGTGTTTTCACATCAATCGGGACGCCAATCATTTGAATGCGTGAAACCGCACACATGTACTTGCCCCGCACTAGCGCCCGCGACCAGTCGATCTGGTATTCCATAGCAGTCAGCAATACAGCCAGCGCCACCACGTCGGTTTCGCAATACTCCAGAATATTTTCTTGTTCTATAGGACTCCAAGGGCCACCTGTCAGGATCAGATCCCGCATGGCATCTTTCCGCTCGCCAGCAATGCCGGGTAAACCGTAGTGCATCAGTGCACCGATTAGGCCGTTACCATGACCTACGCGAAGCCCATTGGTTAGGCAGCGGAACTCCGTGAATAGATCAAGTAGATTTTCCGGGGGGCGCCACCCCAATGCCTGAAAGCAATCCATTTCTGCCGATGCGTAATAGGCGACTGAGAGGGCAGTGCTGCCTGTTGGGAAGGGGGCTTGCGGCATTTTTGTCATATCGTCTTGCCAATAGCGATGGGTATGGCCGGAGGGCCACTGCCGAACGACTAGGCAGAGTGGTACTGGCCGATTACCCTCTATCTTCCTACCGGGGT
Organism: uncultured Pseudomonadota bacterium; assembly: GCA_903862885.1. Classification (GTDB taxonomy): domain Bacteria; phylum Pseudomonadota; class Gammaproteobacteria; order Steroidobacterales; family Steroidobacteraceae; genus CAIKZZ01. The sequence continues at coordinate 5,625 of CAIOZU010000045.1, read as the reverse complement.
AAAACTCGAAATCCAATAAGAAGATGCCATCAGTAAACGTTGGTATCGCCATTAGATTCTCCCCAAAAGTGATTGCACGATGGGGTGGTCTAGGCTGGTGATGATTTTTCCGCGGAAAGCGGTTTTAACTACTGCATCAATATCCTGACTGGGCCATTCTGGTGCTGCTAGTTCTGCCTCAGCGACATAAACGTCATATCCCCCCGTATGCATGTTGGCGGTAATTCGTATCCACGACGTTTTTGCATGCTCGACCGCCTGCGCTAATGACTCATGCCATGGGTTCCTATTTCCATCTTCACCGGGCAATGGGACGGGGATAAGGAAGACATTGTTTTGGCGATCTATGGCTGAGTGCAGCATTACCGGACGGACCAACTCACTAATAAATTGTGCTGTGTCAGGTGTGACAACATATGACTCCCGAGCTTCTTTGTTTTCTAAAATCATGGCTGGGAACGTCATGTCAGGAGACGTGTGCGCTCTAAAAAATTGCATCTTCTTTGGCTTGGTAACGAGAACGTTGGTCAGTAGCTTCTTAACGCCAAGCGTTGCGCCAAAATTGCTCGATAAGCGCAGTGACTCGAGATCAGAACGGGTGGTAGTTTTTGGGGTTGGGGGGCTTGAATCTTCCATGGCGATACTCCTAGGTGAAATAAGATTGAGTGCTGACTGTTCGCTGACTAAGAGAGTAGAATTCGCCTTGCTGGGGCCGCTCTCGAATGCAGGTTGGTTCGAGGGCGTTTTCATTGGTGCCCCCCGTGGCGTAATGGCCGCCGCTCCCTAGACTTTTTGGGACGGGTAAGGATCGTGCGTGGGCGCCGGCTTATGGCTATTGCCGGAAGTAGCTTCAGCGACCGGTCGCGGAAGGCAGCTTTACTTTCTAGCCACGTTTGGAGTTCGTGTTCTAACCACCCTACGCACCTGCCCCCGAGGCTTACTGGTGCGGGGAAAGTGCGCGCTGTTACTCGCTCATATATAGACGTGCGGGAAAGCCCCACTCGTCGTTTAACATCCGGAAGTCGCAGTATTACGTGGGCCATGATCGTGCCTCCTCGGGCATCGTTGAACATGGCTTGGACTATGGACGCTGGGGATTTCCCCGAGAATGACCTGTGCTCAGCAGCGGCTAACCTGTGCTGAGCAGCGGCTAGGAGCGCTGGCTGGGTGCCGGAGTTTTTCTTAAGGCTTTTCGGGCTGCTGAAAAAGACATTTCAAGTGCTGCGCATTCTTGTTCGGCACAAATCTCACGTGCTGTATATTTACCGGAGGCCCAAATTGTCCGGATTTTTTTTGCCTTGTCGCGGCTACCGCCCGGTTTAGAGTGTCTGGCATCCGCAGCTTTTTTTGCTAGTCGACTACGAAATTCTGCAGAACCGATTGCTGGGTCTGAGGGATGTTGCTTGTTGGCCGGTGGGCTGGCGTGCACGCCAAGTTGTGGCTTACCGACAGTGCTAATTTCCGCACGTTCAGACAGTAATGGCGCATTCTTCGGCGACAAGAAGTTGGCTGTGTTTAAACCCGCGCTGGGTTGCAGTTTGTCCGAAAGGCTGAATTCTGTGCCTCCTGATAGCAGCAGCGGATTTGTCGGCATCAGGAAGTTTGGAGTACTTGAGCCAACACTGAGTTGCAGTTTGTCCGAAAGGCCGAATTCTGTGCCCCCCGGCATCAGTTGCGTATTCTTAGCCGACAGGAAACTCGTGGGGGTTGATGCCACGCCAAGTTGTAACTGGCTGGGAATGTCAAACGTAGTAAATCCAGGCAGAATCGGCTTATTCTTGGTCGATAAAAAGTCCATTTGAGTTGCCCCCGTACCCTTACATAAGACGGCGAGCGATCGCCGTGTACTAAACCGCAAGCCCAGTCGATTAGGACGATGGGGATCACCCCAAATCTCCGGTACCGCATCGGACGCGCACGTATCCCACAGAATTTTACTGTACATTACAGTATCAAAGTACTCTAAAACTGCAGGAGGTAGGCCCACGGTGCCCGCCAAGACCAGCACGTTGAGATCCTGTCCTGAAGAGGTGCTGCATCCCACTGCCGTGCTTTTGTACTGCGCTAACGTCAACTTGGTGGAGGTAATGATCCGAGGATTGTCGCGGCCGGAAGGGTCGCATCATTAACAAGGCTATTTTTAAGGTCTAGCAGCGTGAGCCCTACTTAATTAACGTAAACCACTCGCTACGCCCTATAGGGCGTTGATACTGTGTGTCCACCGTTGCATCGGAAGTTTGGATGGTGTTTGGAATTTAATTTATAGAGGTTTCAATGCTTTGAGCGCCTCAAGACTCTGCTGCCATATTCTTTGGGCAAAAAGCAACGATGCAGGTGGCTACTCATTGCCGTTACACCTGTTGGATGTCGCGGCTGTAGGCCAAGCATTAGCGCGGCGTCTACCGGTTGGTGCACGGTCCCGTGTAGCTGAGGATTTTAACTGTCCAATTGCCGATACGGCTCCGATCGTGGGCTTGTGCGCTGGGATGCATGACCTTGGTAAAGCCACGCCGGGTTTTCAGGCGAAATGGCCCCCCGGCCGCGAGTTGTCTGAGGCCGAAGGGTTTGCGTTCGATCTCGGCCAGTTGGCTCTTGGAGACCGACATGATGCCTTTAGCGTTCGAATTGCGGATGCTGAATTTAGGCGTAAAGGAGTCTCAGGGCCCTTGCGTCGCGAAGTTGTCTCCGCTATCGGAGCGCACCATGGATTCGCGATTCACGATGCGCCGTCGGTGCAGCATCTGGACGCGCTACAGCACAAATGGAGGGAGTGCCACCGCGAACTGCTTGACTTATTGTTCGCCTCGACCGGGGCTAACTTTATTGGGCCGCAGAATCAGGTAGCGTTCGGTCGTTTGCGTGAATGGCTTTCTGGATTGATCTCGATCGCCGATTGGATTGGTTCCGATACGAGGTTTTTTTCACATGAGCGGGCCTGGGTGTCTTACGAGGCGCATTGGATCGAGGCTCAGAGCCTTGCTGAGCAGGCGCTTGATGCGATTGGGCTTGCAGCGGGACCGGCTTTAGTGGCGGCGCACCTGCCGCGTGCAGACTGGATGAAAAAGATTCTCCGAGGTCGCGACCCCCGCCCGTTGCAAACGGCGGTGATAGATTCGGTCGCTACTACGAATGCGCCGTTGCTCCTCGTGATTGAGGCGCCGATGGGAGAAGGGAAAACGGAGGCTGCTCTGTGGGTCGCTTTAGCGCAGTCATTGTTAGGTGACAGAGGTTTGTATTTTGCGCTGCCGACTCAGGCAACCGCTAACGGTCTTTTCCCTCGTGTCCGGTCCTTTCTGGAAGAGTTTGCGGTGGAAGGGGCCGCAGACCCTCAACTAGTTCATGGTGGACTCAAAAAAAAATTACTTGAAGTTGCTCCAAAGGGTATCGACGGCGGCCGGCAGGATGGATTGAGTTCCGCTTGGTTTGGGCAGCGTAAGCGCGGCTTGATTGCCCCCGTCGGCGTGGGCACGATCGATCAGGCGCTGATTGGCGTACTGGAGGCAAAGCACCGCTTTGTACGATTGTTCGCACTGGCTGACCGTACCGTTGTGCTCGATGAGGTACATGCCTATGACGCCTATACGTCGGGACTAATCGAGCGGTTGGTCGAGTGGTTGGGCGCTCTTGGTAGTTCCGTTGTGCTGATGTCTGCCACGCTACCGGCGGGCCTTCGCGACCGCCTAGTGCGGGCGTGGGCTGGCAAGGACGTTCAGATTCCAGCGCTCCCATATCCACGTTTGATCTGTATGCAGGGTAATGGTCCCGTGACGGGACAAACTTTTTCCCCTTCACAGACCCGTGAGGTGCGCGTCGTTGGCGTCGATGACGCTCAGGTCATCCCAAATGCCCTAGCAGCCGCGTCCAACGGCGCGGCTGTTTTAATAGTGTGCAATACCGTCACGCGAGCGCAGGCTCGCTATCGGGAGTTGGTGGCTGCCGGAGTGCAGGTACGGTTGTTCCATGCTCGGTACCCGGCCGAGGAGCGTTTGCGGCGCGAATCAGACGTTATTGAAACCTATGGGCCGGCAGGAAGCGGGGTCGCGAGGCCCGGAATACTGATCGCTACCCAAGTTGTCGAGCAATCTTTAGACGTTGATTTCGATGTTCTGATTTCTGATCTCGCCCCCATGGACCTTCTGTTTCAGCGGATGGGAAGGCTGCACCGCCACCAAGACAGGCCCCGACCACCCTGTGCAGCCATTGCAACGGCGTATGTGGTGGGTCTGCTGACGACATTCGAGACGGCGCGCAAAACGATTGCGCCGATTTATGAGCCGGGGCCCCTCGCCAGGACCCAATTGCTATTACTTGGGCGGGACCGGGTTTTGTTGCCTTACGATATCGATGCCCTGGTGCAGCGAGTGTATGCCGATGCGTTTGATTGGCCAGCGGAGTCGAGGGAAGAGGGAGAGTTGGCCGACCGGACCACAGCGGTGAGCCTGCAGACGCAGGCATCCCTAGCGAACGGTGCTGTACTGCCGTCACCGTTGGAACCCTCCACTTCCAGTCTCCGCAGGTTGCTAGATGATGATGCTGAATTCTTGGGTACCCGCCTTGGTGAGAATTCCGCTCTGATTATCTCAATTTACGTCATCAATGACCGGTATAGCCCATTGCCTGATGGGGAGGACTCATGGGCGCGTGATGCGACTGTTCCATTAGCCAGCGCGCGTCGTTTGGCCCTCCAGACGGTCTCAATATCGAACCAACGAGTGATCCGTGGGATCAAATCCCGATCCCAGAAGCCCCGGGGATGGGACAAATACCCAGCCCTAATAGGGGCGTTACCGTGGTACGTTACTTCCGACGGCCAGTCAGTCGACCTTCCTGGGCTTCTGCGACTGGATCCGGCACTAGGAATTGTTTTCGGAAAGTTGGATACCGACGCATGAGACCGAGTTTTAACTTGATCGAACGTGCATGGATTCCCGTCAGGTGGATCGACGGGAGGGTTGAAAAAATTGGGTTGCGCATGGCGCTGTGCGACGCCAACCGGATCGCTACGCTTGAGTGTTCGACCCCGCTGCGGCAGATCGCGATGTTGCGTTTTTTATTGGCCATCGCTCATCGGGCCCATCGCTTGTCGTCCATCGACGTAGCGGTTGCACGGTTAAACGGGCCATGGCCAGCTGAAAAATTCCGTCACTATCTGGATACGTGGACGGCCAGTTTCGATCTCTACGACCAAGACCGCCCCTTTTTGCAGGCGCCCTGGCTCGGTCAGCATGAAAAGACGGCGACGCGCGAGCATCCTCTGGCACGCATCACAACCGAATGGTCTTCCGGCAACTCCAAGTTGCTAATGGACCACCATCATGAGGCAGGCGCCTATGTAGAACCTGCCGATGAGATTGCCCAGGTTCTTCTTGCCCACCAGCAATTTTGTGTTGGCGGTCTGAGTAAGGTTTTCAAAGACTCGGCCATCGGCGGTCCCGGCATGGGGTTTGCGCATGTCTGGGTTACTGCGCCAACCCTCAGTCGGTTGCTTACGCTAAATCAGTTACAGCAGAGTGAAGCAGAATACGGTCTAGACTTGCCGATCTGGGAGTGCGCGCCAATTTCGGCCGCTGATATCCTGATGGACCATCCGCCCTTCCCAGGTCCGGCCAGTCGGTACTGCCACCT
>CAIOZU010000044.1 GCA_903862885.1 uncultured Pseudomonadota bacterium | reverse complement strand
TGCTCGCTGCCGACCTCGGCAAGGTTGAGTCCGGCATAACACGCTGAATTAATATAGCCGCCGCCCACTGCGAGGCTGCGAGAGCACAGTTCTTCGATCACTGCCACGGTGGCGGTGATATCCCGACCACTACCGCCATATTCCTCGGGTACCGTCAACCCCATGACACCAAGCTCGACGAGCTTGTTGTGCACATCACGCGGGAAGTGGTTATCGCGGTCCCACTGTTGCGCCAGTTCGCGCGGCATCTCGTTCTTGACAAAGCGAGCGACTGACTCGCGCATCATAGCGACGTGTTCTGGTTCTTGAAACTGCAGCATAGATTCTCAGACTATCGAGGTTAAGGATACGGGCACAAGTCGCACGATTGACTAGGGCACAGGCTCAGCCAGTCCATCGGCAATCAGCAGGTCCGTGAGGCAACCCGTCTGACGTAGCGATATCATGGGACGGTAATCGGGGTCGCGGTAGAACCCTTCGGCCTGCGTCCGCGACGGAAACTCAATCAGGACGACCGCATCAGGAGGCGCGGCGTCTCCTTCTAGCCAAGAGAGAGGGCCCCCTTTGATGAGATAGCGGCCACCATGCTTGGCCACCAGTGGCTCAGAGCTCGCACGATACTCCCGGTACCATTTCCAGTCCTTGGCGCGCAGGAAACCAATCAGGTAGACGCTCATCCCAGATCCCCAGCAGTGATCCTAGTGAGGGATAGTATCGGCCAAATGCACTCACCTTACACTCGCTTTGTGCAGCATAACCGGCGCCCTGGGTACTGCACAGGAGGCCGCTCGCGCGGCTCTTTGCGAGTTCCATTTGAGGCCGTTATTCACCCATAATGAGGTATCGAGGGAGGGCCTATTGGGCCGCCACATTTGGCCTGTATACCGATTTTTTTGAGGTCTCTTTATGTCGATGCCCATCCAACGCACCATTTTTTCTGAAGAGCACGAGCTATTTAGAAGCTCCGTGCGGCGATTCATGGAGGAAGAGATCGCGCCTCACATGGACCGTTGGCGGCAGCAGGGGTATGTGGATCGTGAGCTCTGGCGTCGAGCAGGCGAGACTGGCTTGCTCTGCGTGACCATGCCGGAAGAATACGGTGGCGCTGGGGCTGATCGTAAATACAGTGCGATCTTGATTGAGGAGCAGGCACGTATTAATGCCGCGGGTCCCGGTTTTCCGATGCACTCCGACATTGTCGCACCCTACATACTTCGCTTCGGCTCTCCTGAGCAGAAAGCCCAGTGGTTACCTAAAATGGCGCGCGGCGAGGCGATCGGATCCATTGGCATGACGGAACCTGGCGCAGGCTCGGATCTCAAGAAGATTAAGACGACCGCTCAGCGAGTGGGCGATGAGTGGGTCATTAACGGCTCGAAGATATTTATCACCAATGGTTTCATCACGGATTTGATCGTGTTGGTCGCCAAAACCGATCCGACGCTTGGCTCCAAAGGCATCTCTTTGTTTCTCGTGGAAGCCGACCGTGCTGGCTTTAGTAAGGGGCAACCACTTAATAAAGTAGGCCAGCAAGCGCAGGACACGGCCGAGATTTTCTTAAGTAACGTGCGTGTGCCTGCGACTAACCTACTCGGGCAGGAGGGCAAAGGCTTTGGTTATCTGATGGAGGAGCTCGCTTGGGAACGACTCATGATTGCCATCCGATCCGTTGCGGGTGCTGTGGAAGCGATCGAACAAACGGTCGCTTATACCAAGGAGCGTCAGGCCTTTGGTCAGTCTGTCATCGAGTTTCAGAACTCTCGCTTTAAGTTAGCTGAGTGTAAGACAAAAACGCAAATTGCTCGGGTATACGTAGACTATTGTCTCGATCTCGTGAGTCGCGGAGAGCTTGATCCGGAGGCGGCTGCGATGGCCAAGTGGTGGTGTACGGAGCTACAGAATCGAGTGTTAGATGAATGTGTGCAATTGCATGGTGGTTACGGTTACATCTTAGATTATCCAATCGCTAGGGCATGGACCGACGCCCGAGCGCAAATGATCTATGGCGGCACCAACGAGATTATGAAAGAAATCATTGGTCGAAAGCTGTAACCCATCTTTGAGGTGTCCGGTGCTCGTCGGCTGCACGTGCCGGCTCTTACGCGTTACTAGAAGGTTTTAAGATCATGGGTGAAGTCATCGGTCGGACACTGAAACAGTCGCCGCAGCGTCAGGATTTCCCGGAAGGTGTGGCCATCGTGATTGGTGGCAGTGGCGGGATTGGCAGCGCCATTTGCGTGGCCTTAGCTGAAGCAGGCACCGATGTCATTTTGACTTACCGTAACAACCAAGCGGCTGCTTTGGACGTTGCTGCCGCGGTGACGGCTCGCGGCAGACAGGCTCAGTGCCATCCATTGACCAGTGAGGTCCCAGCCGAGGTCGAGGCGTTTTTCGCAAAAGTGGCAGCGGAGCATTCACGGATTCACACTGTGGTAAACGCGGCTGGATCAAGTATTCCAATGGTCTATATCGGTGATCTCACTGTAGAAAAGTGGGCAGAGATCATGAACGCAGACGCCAATGGCTTTTTCAACGTCGTGCATGCATCCTTACCGCACCTTCGCAAGCAGGGAGGTTCCTATGTGCAAATTGGAACTGTAGCTCTTAGCCGTTGGGCAACGCGTGATGTGCTCTCCGCTGCACCGAAGGCGGCCATTGATGCGTTGATCACAGGCATTGCACGCGAGGAAGGGCGCAGTGGTGTGCGAGCAAATACAGTGGCGCTGGGTCTTATTAACGCGGGTATGGCACTGCGCTTTAAGGGCAATGCCTATGACGAAAACTATTTTAAAGCCGCCATCAAGAACACGGCTCTGAAGCGCTTGGGTACTGCGGAGGAGGTCGCGGATGCGGTGGTGTTTTTTGCATCCGCTCGAGCAAGCTATCTAACCGGTCAGACCCTAGTGCTTGATGGGGGTTTCAGTCTGTAATTGTCTGAATCACGACGTGCCCGCGTGACCGTGGTGTCACTCTATAAAGGATACCCCTATGAGTGAGATGCCCGATTCGGTGAAAGAGTGGATCGGTAAGACGGTAGTGGCGGTGGATCGTCGTGTGGTCGCCGAGCGAGGCCTTTGACGGGATTTCTGTGCGGCTGGAGGATGGCAATCCGCTGTATTGGGATGAGGATGCTGCGAAGCCACATACGGTCACGACGATTGCGCCATTGGCGATGCTGCCCGGCTTGGGATCACGAGCATAAGTGGTATCTAGGTAAGGAGGGGAATGGTGTGCGCCCCATGGAGTTGCACTTTATGGTTCAAGAAGCATTTGGCTTTCCGAACGGGATTGTCAGAAGTAACGAAATCGAGTTCCACGAGCCAGCTCGTTCCGGTGATACGGTACGTGTGGAGCAGGTCTTACGTTACGAGTGCTTTTGCCGTATCTAGGAAAAAAGCGCCGGCACACTGCCTGGCGCCCTCTGCCCGCCGCCATGAAATGAAAAGTTAATATGCTGACTCTGCAAGTTGGGTGATTCTAAGAGGCTTTCACTTCGTTGGTGGCTGTGTTGTACTAAACTGAGTCGCATGCGAGCCACTTGTTTTAGGAGCGGCATCTCTCGATCGTTGACGCGCTACGTTCACCCACTCATCACGAGGACGCTATGACCACTATCAGCATGTCAGGTCGAACCGCATTGGTAACGGGCGGTGGTGCCGGCATTGGACGGGGAATCGCCGAAGCGTTTGGTCGCCTAGGCGCTAGGGTGATCGTCGCTGAGATCGACCCGGTACGGGCAGAGAATGTACGTGGCGCGCTTGCGGCACTCGGTGTGGACGCCTACGTATCGGTGACAGACGTTCGTGACGGTGTACAGGTGGATACCCTCATGGGGGAGGTCGCACGTCGCTATGGGGCCTTGGATGTACTCATTAACAACGTCGGCGACTTTCTATATATCGTCAAACCATTCGAGCAAACGACGGAAGCCGACTGGTCGGCGCTTTATGACATTAATCTTAGGCATATCTTTTTAGTGACGCGCGCCGCGATTCCACTGCTTCGCAAAGCATCGAGTGGCGCGAGTATCGTCAATATCTCAACCATTGAGGCCTTTCGCGGCATTCCCAATGCTGCGCTGTACTCCGCTTTTAAGGCTGCCATTACAGGGTTCACCAAGAGCCTAGCACTAGAGCTTGGACCAGCCGGTATCCGCGTCAATGCGATTGCGCCTGAGACCACGGCCACTGAGCAGGTAAAGCCGGGGGTTTATATCCGTCCACAGTACCGAGATAACACCCCCCGTTGGATCCCCTTAGGCCGATTTGGGGAACCTTCCGATGCAGCGGGTTGCGCAGTGTTCCTAGCGACCGAGCTGTCGGCGTGGGTGACCGGCACAACCATTCATTTAGATGGTGGTGCACTGGCTGCGGGCGGTTGGTACCGTACCCCGACTGGGGAGTGGACCAATACGCCGGTGGTTACTGACAGTGGCTTTGGCGCCTAGGACAAGTAAAAAGACGGCTAGCGACCCGATAAATGACGCGCCCAGGCGACGGTTACCCAAATTTATCTGACGACGTCATCGCGTTGCCTGGCGCCCGCCATGGCTACATAGGGATATACAGTTGTGCGGCTTTACCGCCATCGACATAAAGACAAATGCCGGTGGTGAATGTCGATTCGTCTGAGGCCAAGTAAAGTACGGCGTTCCCCAGCTCGGTCGGTTCGCCGCTGCGACCCATCGGAATCGTGGCCGTTATACGTTCTGCAGCTGCCGCATGTGCTTTTGAAAAATTAACCACTGCGTCAGTCGCAATTTGCCCAGGTGCAATCGAATTCACACGTACGCCACTGGCTGCGGCCTCCATCGCGGCCACCGCGCTAAACTGAATCAACGCCGCTTTAGAGGCGGAATAGCTGCTCATGTTAGGCATGGCTCGGACGCCGTTGAGCGAGGAGATATTGATAATGGAACCTCTTTTTTTCGGCATCATGACACGCAGTGCTTCGCGTGTGCCGACGAACACGGCCTCCATGTTCACGCGAAAATCACGACGCCAGTCCTCAATCGGTGTATCGAGTATGGAGGTGTAACCGATAGACATCGCATTATTGACTAGCACATCCAGTCGCTGATGGCGTGTTGCGACGTCGGCAATAACAGCCGTGTAGGCATCTAAATCAGAGACATCTAAAGCGACCGACTCGGCAGAGCCACCGTTCGCATGAATAGCCGCTAATGTATGCGCTAAGGGCTCTGGCCGGCGGCCACAGATGACGACGTGTGCGCCCTCAGCGGCCAGACGCTCCGCACTGGCTCGCCCAATACCGGTGCCACCACCCGTAATGATCGCTACCTTGTCTTGCATTCGACCGGCCATGACGTTTCCTTTGCATAAATTAATGAGGTAGAAAGTCTACGCCGTGTCTGCGGTGCATGACGCCGGCACCGTCAGCTCCCGCGCTGAGGCCTCAAGTGCCAAGCCCTAGAGCAGCCCACTCACATGAAGAAGTTCGCATTCTCTTGACCGAGCATCATGTTGCCGTAGTTACGTTCGAGGGGGATGTGGTTATTTGCAATATGTGCGTGCGTCATGCGGATGTCATGCCAGACGTTTTGGATCGCCGCATTGGTAAACACGCTGCGACCCCCCGCGACGGCGAACAGCATATCCACTGCGGCAATCATGTTTTTGACAATGGAACCCGTTTGATAGCGAATGCGGGCGCGCTCCAGCATAGGGATCTCTTGCTTTGAATCCACAAGAGTGACTAGACGGGCCATATTGCGTAGCAAGCTTGCTTCGGCATTGTCGATCAAGGTATCCACTTCAGCGACGCGCCGTGCGATGTCTGGATCGCTGTGCATTTTTGCAACGTCAATGCTGGTCGAGTTCTTGTTAGCGATGAAGAGCTGCAACGCATGCTTGGCGGCACCAATGCTCGGTGCGGCTACACATGCTGAGAACAGTTGCGCCCATGGGATGCTATACATGGGATTGGTCTGCTCATTGACGCACATAAAGCCATCGGTTTGCTTATGAATGCGCGTAAAGGGCACGAACACCGGTTTAGCGATGACAATGTCATTGGAGCCAGTCGCCTGTAGGCCCATCGTGAACCAAGTGTCTTCGATAACGTAATCTTTTTTTGGGATCAGGCAAGTGTAGATGAGGTTCTCGCCGGGAGCGATTGCGCCTAACAGGAGCCATTCGGCGTGTGCGCTGCCTGAACTCCAGGCCCAACGGCCGCTCAACATAATGCCGCCTTCCGCTTTTTCTGCTTTTGCACCCATAGGGTTGTATGAGCTCGACACACGGGTGTCGGGGTTTGTACTGTAGACGTCCCGCAAAGACTGCTTATCCATAAGAGCGATTTGAAATGGATGTATGCCGACCACGGCTGAAATCCACGCTGTACTCATGTCGCGCTCTGCGATCTGCATGACGGCAGAGAAGAAATCCACGGGGTGAGTTTCAAATCCACCAAATTCAGTGGGTAGCATCGCTCGGAACATACCCGCGTCCGAGAGTAGTTGAATCGTCTCTTTTTCTAGGTTGCGTTGTGCGCGACCTTCTGGCGCGAGTTTTTCTAAGCGGTCTAGAATCGGTGAAACATTGAGATTTTTCATGGTTTGGGTTGACGCTGATGTATTCATTTATTCATCTCCAGTAAATTGGTCCAAGCCGATGTGTTATTGCGTAGTGAGGTACTTGGGATATCGCCCTAGGCGAGATAGTCCCGTAAGTAGCATTCAGGCGTCGGTGCGGACCGATGCGGCGTAAAATGTTCCCCATTGATCTTTGCGTGAAACTCGGGCGCCATTGCGCGCGGGTTATAAAACTGCTTGTACCAGGTACGGGCGAGTATGAAGTTCCGCTCAGTAGGCAAGGCCGCAATGTTAATGGCAGGGGCTTTGTGCGCCCAGATGTCAAAGTCCTGAGCAAAAGCCTCTAAAACTGATGCCTGATACGGAATCTGAGCCGCTCGGTCGGCGTCGGTTGGGGGTTTGTTCGGCGCCTTCATGGTCACATTATGCCAAACCTTGACGGAGCCGTTCTCAACAGGCGTATGGAATATGAGTTCGACCGACCGTGCCTCTCCAATGTGCATGCGTGACATGAGAAGTCCCGGGCCGGTGTACCACGTATAGGCGCGCAAATAGGCATTGTATTCAGGCCTGTAACCACCACCGGTTTGATAGTAGACATGGCCAACGAATTCATTTGAGAAGTATTCAGGGTCTACACCGTGGGTGGGTCCTAGGTGATTTGAATCGGCCATATTGTCTAAGACTTCTTGAGGGTGCAGTGCCAACATCCCCAAGTGGTCATACACGCCATTGATCCATTGGCTATCTTCCCACTCAGGCAATGTGGGTGCGGGGTAGTCTGGTTGTCCACCTTCAGGGTCGTACCACATCATGATCGCCCCCAGTGCCTCAGCGACAGGATACGACTGGAGTTTGGCGTTTTTCGGGCAGGGGCCGTCAAAGCGCGGGATATTGTCGACTTGTCCCGACGAGTCATAGCGCCAACCGTGGTAGGGGCAACGGATGGAGTCGCCCTCAATTTGAGTGCCCGCTT
>CAIOZU010000043.1 GCA_903862885.1 uncultured Pseudomonadota bacterium | reverse complement strand
TCAAGCCGGCCACCACGTCCGAACGCGGTTCACTGTAGTGCGTCGCAAGCGCATCGAGGGCAATCGCCACATCCGGCGCAAGAATCATCTCGACGCGACGCGCGCCCTCTGCAAGACGCTTTTTGCGATGCTCCGCCGTGCGCTGCACAGCGGTAACCGGATTGGGCGAACGCGGCCGACCGCGCCGGGACAAGCCAGGTAGAAAAGCCTGTCGGGCAGCGGGGGACGCTGCGCGCGCAACCGATTTCGATTTCGGCACCGCATTCTTTCTCGCTGCGGTGGAAGACACGCCGTCTGCCGCGTCCACGCCATCGCCCCGGACCTCGCCCACTTTGACCGCAAAATCATCAAACAGCTTAAGCGTTCCCGCTGACGCGGATTTGGATGTTTGTTTAGCGTTCATTTGCGCCTCAACAATCAATAAACCGGATATTTTTATTAATTGTATTCCCTTGAATTTATATTTCAAGAGCACAAGAGAATAATTGAATCCGGATATTTAATGCTGACGCCTCGCACAAAGCTAGGCAGCTAGGCAGCTAGGTAGCGAGGCGACGACGGCGATGCTGTAAGGCCAGCCAGGAAAGTGCGCCGCCGATCAGCACCGCAGGCAACAGCGAACCCATGTTGAGCCAGAACCACCCCTGCGTCGTCACCAGAGCGCCCGAACTGAACGACGTAATCGCCATGACGAAAAACACGCAGAAATTGATTGCGCCCTGGGCCTTGTCGCGCTCTTCCGGCCGGTAGGCGTTCATGGCGAGCGTGGTGCCTCCAATGAAGAGAAAATTCCAGCCGACGCCCAGAAGCGTCAGGGAAACCAGGAACTGAATCAAATCGGAGCCGGACAGCCCGATCCCGATCGCCACGAAGTTGAGCACCAAACCGACAGCCATGATCTGCAGTGCGCCAAAGCGCTTAATGAGCGATCCGGTGAAGAATCCCGGGGCGAACATGCCAATGACATGCCATTGCAGCACCATGGCCGTATCCGAGAACGGTAATCCGCACACATCCATGGCAAGCGGTGTGGCCGCCATCAGCAGGTTCATGATGCCGTAGCCCAGGGCGGCGCCAATGACGGACACCACGAACACGGGCTGGCGCAAGATCTCGGCGAGCGGCCTGCCGCTGCCACTTCCGGGACGCTTGCCCGCATCATCCGGGAAATGAATGTGTCGCATGACTGCAATGCCGATCAGTCCGACGATCGCCAACGAAAGGTACGATCCGACGAATGGTGCCGCAAGCGCGCCTTTTGTCAGAACGGTGAGGTTGGGGCCGATGACGGCGCCAATCAAACCGCCCGCAAGTACCCAGGAAATCGCTTTCTCGCGCAAACCTGTGACGACGAGCTCCGGCGCCGCGAAGCGGTAGAGTTGCCCGTTGGCGCTGTAATAGCCGGAGACGAACGTACCAAAAACCAGCAGCCAAAAGCTACGCGTCCACGCAGCCAGGGCGCAAATCAGCACGGACAGCACCGCCACGAGCAGCCCGACCTGAAACGAGGCCTTGCGCCCGTAGCGCCGTTGCATGCGGGCCACGAGAGAAGTCGAGAGCGCGCCGCCCACGACATATCCCATGACAGGCAGCGTAGCCATCCACGGAATCGGGGTCAGGTTGAAACCAACGAGTCCATTGATCGCAATGAACGTGACGTTGTTCGTGAGAAACAGGCCCTGGCAGACGATGAGCAGAATCAGGTTCTTATTGAAGAGGCGAGAGCTCGCGGTCATGAATGCGCCTGAACGAAAAGCACCATCATAGTGCAAACGGTGCGATGCGCCGAGAGGGGTGCCGCGATGAGCGTCAATCGACCCGATGCATGACCATTAACGCAGGCCTTGCCATGACCAGGGCGCATCGCCACGCCATTCAACGCACCACTTTCATGTCCGGCTGTGCGAGATTCTCTGATGCATCCGTGACGGCAACGCGGTCGCGCCCGGCGGTCTTGGCAGC
Organism: uncultured Pseudomonadota bacterium; assembly: GCA_903862885.1. GTDB lineage: Bacteria > Pseudomonadota > Gammaproteobacteria > Steroidobacterales > Steroidobacteraceae > CAIKZZ01. Next base: position 195 of record CAIOZU010000043.1, on the reverse strand, counting down.
GTAAAGCGCATCATCGGCCCGACTGAGCAACATATCAAGATTGTCTTCCGGAGACAGCCTTGTGCTCACACCGATTGAGACGCTGAAGTGCAGAGGCAGCCCCTGCGCAAGCGAAACTGGCGTATCGCCAATGGCGATCCGCAGGCGTTCTGCCACCTCAACGGCCTCCTGCTGATCGGTTTGAGGCAAAAGAAC
>CAIOZU010000042.1 GCA_903862885.1 uncultured Pseudomonadota bacterium | reverse complement strand
GCGTACGCGCTGAGGGATTCAGGATCGTCTCCAACGCCAAACCGCGTCTTCGTGTTGGCCAGACATGAATATTCCCATTCCGCCTCTGTCGGCAAGCGGTAATGTTTGCCTTCCTTTTCTGAGAGCCATTTTGCGAGATAGACCGCATCGTTCCAGGTGATATTTGTCACCGGATCACGTTCTGTTTGCGGGAATCCCGGGTTCTCCCAGGAATACTTTGGATCGCGGCCCTCGAAGGCGTCTTTCTTGACGGTGGTCTCAGGGTCGTAGTCCTTGTTATATCCATACCCACCGGTCTTGTCCCTGATCGATTCGGGCACATAGCCGGACTCTTTGAGAAACTGCCTGAATTGCCCCACGGTCAACTCATGCTTGCCGAGATAGAAAGCTTTGGTAATTTCGACTTCATGGGATGGCAACTCGTCATCGAGCGGGCCGAACCGCCAATCCTCAAACGCCGGAAAAGCGGCTCGCAAGGCCTTTAATGATTCTGTCCTGCCCATCACAAAGGTGCCTGAAGGAATCAGGACGAATTCCATGCCCAATGTATTGCGAACTTCTTCAGCCCAGACCTGTTTGAAGAGCAAGACCGTCAACAGCAAGAAGGTTTGTACGACAATTCGCCGGATCGTGGATATCTGCATAAGTTGTTGTGTTATTCGGGCGAGGGGCTATAGTGTGCCGCAAATATTATCTTACTTTTGCACCTATACAGCGGTTCTGCCGTACTCCTCTGGAAGCCTGAGATGAAATACAACGCGGGTCTGACCTTTCAATATGGCCTGATCATTTTTCTGAGCGCCTTCCTGTTATTTCAGGTGCAACCCCTGATGGGAAAATTGATTTTGCCGTGGTTCGGCGGATCGGCCTCGGTCTGGACGACCTGCATGCTGTTCTTTCAGGCGACTTTATTGTTCGGTTACGTATATTCACATTGGATCGTCAAGGCGCTTAGCCCCTACAAACAAAGCATTTTGCATATTGCCTTGCTGGTCTTGAGCCTGTTTTTGCTTCCGATTGCACCCAGCGAGATCTGGAAACCGTCTGGAGACGAAAATCCCACGACGCAGATCCTGGGTCTCCTGTTCGTGTCGATCGGACTGCCTTATTTCGTGCTTTCTACCACCGGGCCGCTAGTACAAGCCTGGTTCGCGCGCGAAAAGACCGCTGGCCTGCCCTATCGTTTGTTCGCCCTGTCCAACCTGGGATCAATGATTGCCTTGCTGGCTTATCCGACGCTCTTTGAGCCGTTGCTCCCCACCAGGTGGCAATCGTATTCATGGTCCGCTTTGTTTTTCTTTTTTGTGCTGGCTTGCGGAACACTCGCGTGGCAAAAGCGGCATGGCCAACCGCTGGCGCATGCAGATGACACGAACGAGCCACCGCCTTCAGCGCGGTCACTGACGACCTGGATTTTGCTGGCGACTTGTCCATCCATTCTCATGGTCGCGGACACGAGCTATTTGACTGAGAACATTGCACCGGTGCCCATGATCTGGGTTGCACCCCTGACGCTGTATCTGCTGTCGTTTATTTTGTGCTTTGAGAGCAAAGGCTGGTATCAAAGAAAAATTTACCTGCCGCTCTTGATCGTAAGCCTGTTCGTTCTTTCTTATTTGCCGACGATGGAGGTGCACGCCTTACCCACGTTTGTGGAGATGGCCATCAACTTTGCCTGCTTCTTCGTCATATGCATGGCTTGCCACGGTGAACTTGCTCAACAACAACCACATCCGAAATTCCTGACAACCTACTACCTGATGCTGGCCATCGGTGGGGTCGCCGGCGGATTCTTTGTCGGCGTCATTGCGCCTTACTTTTTTAATGGCAATTACGAACTGTCGATCGGCATCGTTCTGGCGGGCACGATTATTGCAATCGTGTTCTTCGCAGATCAGCGCTTTGACAGAACCTCCAGAAAAGTGATTGCCGTGGGCGGTGCGGTTTGTTTCCTGGCACTGATTGGTTTCATTCGTGTCAACGATCATCTCTTCGAGCTGAGAGGTTCAAAACTAAGTCTCAGAAACTTTTACGGCACGCTCAAGGTCATTGAAAATGCTGAAGGTGGCTATATAAACCTGATGCATGGCCAGATCAGTCATGGCAGACAATACACAGACCCGAATCGCAGGCTTGAGCCAACGTCCTACTATGTGCGTGAGAGCGGGGTAGGCAAGGTCATCACGATTGGGCAGGCCGGGGCGAAATCCATCAAGGTCGGTGTGATCGGGCTTGGCATCGGCACGCTCGCCGCCTACGCCCGGCCGGACGACGCATTCAGGTTTTATGAGATCAATCCGCAAGTTATTGAAGTTGCCAGGGAGAGATTTGATTTCCTCTCATCCGCATCGTTAAAGTCGGATCTGATATTGGGCGATGCCAGACTGCGCCTTGAGCATGAGCCACCGCAAAAGTTCGATGTACTGGTGATTGATGCATTTTCGGGCGACTCAGTACCAGTTCATTTGCTGACACTCGAAGCGTTTGCCCAGTACTTCAAGCACCTGAAACCCGATGGTGTCCTGGCGCTTCACGTTACCAACCGGTTTCTGGATCTTGAGCCTGTCGTCTGGACTGCCGCAGAGCACTTCGCTGCGGAAGTTCGCATGGTCAGGATGGAAGTCGCCCCAGGCCAGGCAGGCTTCAGGTCACATTGGGCGGTGATGACCAGGAATAAGGCCTACTTTGACAATGCACTGCTCAAAGATGCCAAACGCATGGAAGCACCGAAAAACTTCCTGCCCTGGAAAGACGACTACAGCAGCCTGATTTCAATTCTGTATTGAGCGTTATCTGCACAAGTGCGCAAGCGGTTGGGCATCCCCAAACGCCAGGTGCCTTGTGCCTTTTGCTGGTCTCAATTCGCGCGGACGAATACGAAAGTCACCATCGGTCTGTGTGAATCAACTACTCCCACTCGATCGTTGCCGGGGGCTTGCTCGATACGTCGTAGACGACCCGGTTGATGCCCCGCACTTCGTTGATGATGCGTGAAGAGACCCTCGCGAGCAATGGGTGCGGCAGCGGTGCCCAATCTGCGGTCATGAAATCGGATGTCTGCACCGCGCGTAACGCGACCACGTAATCGTAGGTGCGCCCGTCTCCCATCACACCGACGGATTTGACGGGAAGGAACACGACGAACGCCTGGGAAGTGAGCTCGTACCAGGTCAGGTTGCTTGCGGGATCGAGCGTATTGCGAAGCTCCTCGATGAAGATCGCATCGGCACGCCGCAGCAGATCGGCGAACTCCTGCTTGACCTCACCCAGGATTCGCACGCCAAGGCCCGGTCCCGGGAACGGGTGGCGATACACCATGCCGTGGGGCAGGCCGAGCGCCACGCCGAGCTCGCGCACTTCATCCTTAAAGAGCTCACGCAACGGCTCGAGCAGTTTGAGATTGAGGGTATCGGGCAAGCCGCCCACGTTGTGGTGCGACTTGATCGAAACCGCCTTGCCTGTTTTCGCACCCGCGGATTCGATGACATCCGGGTAGATGGTCCCTTGCGCAAGCCACCGTGCGTTCGAGAGCTTTGCCGCCTCGGCCTGGAATACTTCAACGAACTCGCGGCCGATGATTTTGCGCTTGGCTTCCGGATCGGCCACACCCGTGAGTTTGCCCATGAACTGGGCCGCGGCGTTGACGTGCACGATGCGAATGCCCATGTTGACCGCGAAGGTCTCCATGACCTGATCGGCCTCGTTCAGGCGCAACAAACCGTGATCGACAAAGACGCAGGTCAGCCTGTCGCCAATCGCGCGATGGATCAGCGCGGCAGCAACGGACGAATCGACGCCGCCCGAAAGGCCCAGGATGACTTCTTCGTCACCGACCTGCTCCTTGATCCGGGAAACCGCCTCGTCGACGTAATCCGGCATGTTCCAGTCGCCGCGGCACGCGCAAATCTCGTTGACAAAACGCGCGAGCAGCGCCCTGCCCTGCATCGTGTGGGTTACTTCCGGATGAAACTGCACGCCGTAAAAGCCGCGAGCCTCATCCGCCATCGCCGCAATCGGGCACGAATCCGTGGACGCCATGACCTTGAAGCCATCGGGCAAGCGCGTGACCTGATCGCCGTGACTCATCCAGACTTTGAGTATGCCGTGGCCTTCGTCGTTTCGAAAATCCTCAATATCCTTCAGCAGGCGCGTATGGCCGTGCGCGCGGACCTCTGCGTAGCCGAACTCGCGGTGATCGTGGTAGCTCACCTCGCCGCCAAGTTGCTGCGCCATGGCCTGCATCCCGTAGCAAATGCCGAGCACCGGCACGCCCAGGGAGAAGACAGCCGCCGGGACTTTCAGTGACGATTCATCGTAGGCCGAGGCGTGGCTGCCCGACAGGATGACGCCCTTGAGTCCCTGGGCCAGTTGCGTCCGGAGGAACTCATCCGACACGTCACCAGGATGAAGCTCGCAGTAGACGCCCGCTTCTCGCACGCGTCGTGCAATCAGTTGGGAAACCTGTGAACCGTAATCGAGAATCAGTATGCGCTGATGCATGAAAGACAAACCTGTAAATGATGCGAAGCACAGGCCTTTGCGCCTGCGCGTTTCAATCTGAACTCATTCAGCGCGGTAGTTCGGCGCTTCCTTGGTGATCTGGACGTCGTGGACATGCGACTCGCGAAAGCCCGCTGCGGTGATCTGAACGAATTGCGGTTTGGTCCGCATTTCTTCAATCGTGGCGCAGCCGCAATAGCCCATGGATGCGCGCAAGCCACCGGCCAGCTGGAAGATGATCGCCAGCACGCTGCCCTTGTACGGAACGCGCCCTTCGATGCCTTCGGGCACGAGCTTGTCAGCGTTGTTGGCAGGATCCTGGAAGTAGCGGTCAGCCGAGCCATCTGTCATTGCGCCCAGGCTGCCCATGCCCCGATAAGACTTGTACGAGCGCCCCTGATAGAGCACGACCTCGCCCGGTGCCTCTTCGGTGCCGGCAAACATGCCGCCCATCATCACGGTGGACGCCCCAGCAGCAATGGCTTTGGCAATGTCGCCGCTGTACCGAATGCCGCCATCGGCAATCAAGGGGATGCCCGATCCTTGCAGGGCTTGGGCCACGCCGTCGATGGCGGTGATTTGGGGCACGCCCACACCGGCCACGATGCGGGTGGTGCAAATCGATCCTGGCCCAATGCCCACCTTGACCGCATCGGCGCCCGCCTGGGCCAAGGCCAGGGC
>CAIOZU010000041.1 GCA_903862885.1 uncultured Pseudomonadota bacterium | reverse complement strand
GGAACTCTCTGGTGTCGGCGACCCAACGCGACTGCAATCAATGGGCATTCCGGTGGTACACGCCGCCTCGCGCGTGGGCGAAGGCCTGCAAGATCATCTGGCGGTCTGTTATTTCTACAAATCAAAGGTGCCGACCCTCAATGACGCGCTACGTCCTTGGTGGGGCAAACTATGGGCTGGCATGCACTACGCGCTTAATCGCCGCGGCCCCTTAGGCATGAGCGTGAACCAAGCGGGTGCTTTTGTGAAAAGCAGACCGGAACTCGCCCGTCCGAACTTACATGTGTATTTTAATCCCATCAGCTACACCGTCGCCAAAGGCCCTACGCGCAAGCTGATGCAACCCGATCCGTGGTCCGCTTACCTGATGTCCTTCAATACCTGCAGGCCCACCAGCCGCGGAACGGTACACATCAAATCAAATAACCCCTTAGCAGCACCCGCCATTCATACCCATTGCCTGTCGACCCAAGAAGACGTCGATGACGTATACGAGGGCGCTCGCCTGATGCGCCGCCTAAGCAGCAGCCCAGCGATGCAGGCCGTCACCGAATGCGAATACAAACCGGGACCTGAGGTCACCTCTAACGAAGCTATATTGGAGGACTTTAGAGCCCGCGCTAGCACGGTCTATCACGCCTCCTGCACCTGCATGATGGGCACAGACCCGAACGCATCCGTGGTCGACCCCACCCTTCGCGTGCATGGGATTGGCAAGCTGCGCGTCGTAGATGCCTCAGTGTTCCCAGCCGTCACCTCAGGCAACACCAATGCCCCAACGGTCATGGTCGCCGAGAAAGCGGCTGACATGATCTTAAGCGCCTAAATCGCAAGTAACACGTCGCGTTAATCCGGAGTCTTTCGATGAACCGCACAGTCAGTTTTCGGCAAATGAAAGACGGCACGAAGGCCGATTACGAGCTGTTAGATGAGCTTGAGCACGAATACCTGGTGGGCTTGCCAGAGCGTATTGAGGCGGGTCTCCTAAAGCTTGCGACCGGGTTGGCAGGCTACCCGGTAGATCGCTTAACACACTCGCTACAAACCGCCACCCGCGCCGAAGCGGCAGGCGCTGACATCGAACTCATTGTCGCCGCCCTCATCCATGACATGGGCGATGATCTGGCGCCGTTTAATCACGCAGAAGTAGCCGCCGCCCTAATCAGACCGTACGTACGCCCCGAAGTCACCTGGATTGTGGAGCAACATGGATTGTTCCAAAGCTATTACTTCGCCCATCACACCGGCAAAGACCGTCATGGGCGAGAGCGCTTTCGGACCCATCGTTGGTTTCAGTCGTGCGCGGATTTTTGTGAGCAATGGGATCAAGCTTCGTTTGACCCCGACTTCCCAACGAAACCCCTGTCGCACTTTATGCCCTTGGTACGTGAGATCTTCGCCCGCCCCGCTTTTGATCCGAGGTACGTTGGCGTTGATGCCTAAAATCTAGGGGACACATCCTGCAAAGGGTTGTTAGCCGCTTAGCTGCGCGCGGCTTTTTGCATGTCTTGCTCGCGAATACGCTCAGCGCGCCTCATATAGGCGCCAGCGGTGACCACCACCATACCCATCACACAAATAATCAAACTAGCCAGCGCGTTGATGTCAGGGCTTACCCCTAACTTCACTTTCGAGTAAATCACCATGGGCAATGTGCTAGAGCGCGGCCCTGAAACAAAACTAGAGATCACTAAGTCATCAAGCGATAAGGTGAAACTTAATAGCCAACTAGAGATGAGCGCGGGTGAAATGATGGGCAAGGTGGTATCCCAAAAAGCCCGCCAAGGACTCGCGCCGAGATCCATGGCCGCCTCTTCTAATGAGCGATCCGCAGACACGAGGCGTGATTGCACCGTCACCGCCACATAGGCCGTACAAAAAGCGACATGCGAAATCACAATGGTGGTGATACCGCGATTAGGCCAGCCAAATAATTTCAACATCGACACAAACAGCAGAAGCTGCGTGATGCCGGTGATGATCTCCGGCATAACGAGTGGCGCATTGATCATGCCGGTGAGCAAAAAGCGCCCGCGAAAGCGATGAAAGCGCACCAAGGCAATGGCCGCGAGCGTCCCCAAAATCAGGGCCAGTGTGGAGGCGATCGTAGCGATTTCTAAAGACAATAAAGCGGCCGATAAGATCTGCCGATTGTGCACCAGCTCCACATACCAGCTCACTGAAAACCCGCCCCACACACTCACCAAGGCAGAGGCATTAAAGGAATAGGCGATTAACACCAGCATCGGGATGTATAAAAACGCGATGCCAACGCATAGAAAAGTAAACAGCAAAGGTGAGCGACGCTCTTCCATCGCTTACGACTCCAACTCGCGGGCGCGAGTGTACTGGTGCAAAGCCATCGGTCCTGCCAACAACAATAAGAAAGCGATGGAGACTGCCGCGGCCACCGGCCAATCGTGGTTCTCAAAAAACTCATCCCACAGAACACGACCGATCATGGGATTATCAGGGCCTCCCAACAGGGCGGGGATCACATATTCCCCAATGGCGGGAATAAACACCAGCATGCTACCTGCGATCACACCAGGCATCGATAAGGGCAGCGTGATGTCAAAAAATGCGCGCCACGGTTTGCTCCCCAAATCAGACGCGGCCTCCAGCAAGCCTAAGTCCATTTTTTCTAAGGTGGCATACAACGGCAGGATCATGAAGGGCAGATAGGAGTAAACGATGCCCAAGTACACTGCAAAGGTGGTGCGCATGAGCTTGATCGGATGATCGATGACGCCCAACCACAGCAACGCGGTATTCAACAGACCTCCGTCGCGGATGATGCCCTCCAAGGCATACACCCGAAGCAAAAAGGACGTCCAAAACGGCAAGATGATGATTAACATCAGCACGCTTTGTGTCCCCTTCGAGGCGCGCGCCATGGCATAAGCCATCGGATAGCCGATCAGCAGACAAAACACCGTGGAGAAAAAGGCGGTTTTTAAGGAATACAGATAAGAGACCGCATACACCTCATCGGTGAGTAAGTAGCGGAAATTGGCCATCGTGGGGGTAAGATGCAGATGATGGTCTGCGCCAATGCTCCACACCTCGGTAAACGGTGGGATACGAAGAGCCGCCTCAGCAAAGCTGATCTTTAAGGCGAAACCGAAGGGGACTAAGAAAAAAACCAACAAAAACAACAAGGGCGGCGCAATGATCAGCCAACGAGCCGACTGCGCGAGGAATCCCCTCCGAGGCGCTAAGGCGCTTTTGATTATGGGATCTAATGTTGGCAACATCGACGCCTTATGAATGCACTTGCCCCAGTCTGCCCGACTCCGTGCGCCACCGAAAGAGCCCTCGCTCCCGCGTCGCCTCAAGAGGCTGCATGAACCGACGGCGCACCCCCGAGGAACAGGCAGAGAGTCACCAGCCGCGCGCCTTGCGCGGGCTGCAACGCCAGCGACTGATTGATGCGTGCATCTCGGCGCTGCACATCCACGGCCCCTCAAAGACCACCGTTGAGAAAGTCGTGGCCATTGCGCAGATGTCACCCGGCATCGTGCGCTTTTACTTTGATTCCAAAGACGCCCTGTTAGTGGCATCGCTTGAATTTCTGGCGACTGAATTCGAGGAGAAGGTGTTACTGCCGATCACCGCACGCAAAGACCAACCCGTCGACGCCCTAAAAGCATTGGTCGATCTGTATTTAAGTGCCGAGATCGCCAGCACGCGTAAGGTATCGGTCTGGTACTCGTTCTGGGGGGAAGCGAGCTCCCGCCAAGAATACTTAGAAATCTGTGGTGCCCGCGATGCCAAATTCGAACGCCTGGTGAATGATCTTATAAGTCGAGTCATCGCGGCTGAGCGCATCACCACCTTCAATACGGATGCCATCGCATTAGGGCTGCTCGGCGTACTGGAACTGCTATGGCAAGGCTTT
>CAIOZU010000040.1 GCA_903862885.1 uncultured Pseudomonadota bacterium | reverse complement strand
CGACAGGATACGACTGGAGTTTGGCGTTTTTCGGGCAGGGGCCGTCAAAGCGCGGGATATTGTCGACTTGTCCCGACGAGTCATAGCGCCAACCGTGGTAGGGGCAACGGATGGAGTCGCCCTCAATTTGAGTGCCCGCTTTAACCAGGGCACCTTCTTTGCCGCTCGCTAGGTGTGCACCCATATGGATGCAGTGCGCATCGAGTATGACTAGTTTGCCGCTCTGGCCGCGATAAAGAGCAAAGTCTTTCCCAAAGAATCGCAGTGCTTTGGGGATCGTGCCCAACAACTCCGACGCTTCAGCGACCATGAACCAACCGCGAGGAAAATCGTATTGACCTAACTTGTAGTCCTTGCTGCCAGTCATCGATTTAGTCTCCAGATAAGCAATACACGAAGCACTCGCTATTCACCCTGCGCAGCAGAGCATGGTGGGCGGGTCCGCAACGTGTTCGGCGACTTGGGCGTCGCGTCCGTGTGGCAGTCCGCCTAACAGGCGAGGAGCGAGACGCCCGCTTTTGCGTCAGTGGTCAGCATAGGGGTAGCGGCGAAATTGTCCGTTCTGGTTAGATCGTAGACCGTCCAAATGCTTCCGTAAATAGCTTCTGGCGCTCGGTTTATGCTCGCTTTCACGATGATCACTTGCCAGCAGTGTATGCAGGCGCGAGGGGGCGGTGGTTGGTGGCCACTGGTACCGATACCCGCCGTGATAGCGGCTGCGTACCGTCCCGGCCAAACGAGGGGCCACCACCTTATCTTGGCTTTTTATTCCCTAGTGAGCGTCCGCTGATCGGAAGTCGGTCAAGCCGAAAAATGCCGCTTCAGCCACGGCACGAGGATGGCATTCACTTCGTCTGGCTTTTCCTGCTGTAACCAGTGGGCAGCATCCGCAATGACGTGCATTTCGAGTTGGGGGAGTCGGCTCTGCATCCCATCGGTTGAGCCGCGGGCCATGAACCAGTCGGCCTCAGCGCTAATCATGAGTGCCGGCTTATCAATAGTGTAGTTGGAACCCTGAGCCTCTTCGTAGTCTTTACGCAACGCGCGATACCAGTTGAGCCCACCCGTGAAGCCGGTGCGCTGGTAGATATCCACGTAAAACTGTAGTTCTTGTTCATTGACGATCGGTTCCCCAAACAACTGTGGACTGCCGATGAACACGCCGGCTGGAACGGCACGTATGTCTTGCGGCGCAGCTTCGAATTGTTCCATCGTATAGCCATGGCCACGCAGCATCGCTTGGAAAGTATGTTGAATATCCTTGCCCAAGATCGCCTCACCCACACCTGGCTCTTGAAAAGTCCGCATGTAATGGTTCGGCCCGCGAACCTCATCAAAAATTTGGAGCATGTCCTTAGGTGCTTCCCACGTAAAGTACGGTGTGCATAAACTCCCAATGCCAAGCACACGGCTAGGTGCAAAGACGCCTGAGTACCAAGCCGGCACCGACCCCCAGTCATGACCTATCCACACCGCCTGCAAAATCCCGAGTGCGTCGAGTAGCCCGCTGATATCGGCCACTAAATTCTTGATGCTATAGGTTTGTGCATCGGCAGGGGCGTCAGTGCCACCATAGCCGCGTTGGCAGGGAACGATCACCCGATAACCAGCAGCGGCAATCGCATCCACCTGGTAGCGCCAAGAGAATGGATGTTCAGGAAAGCCATGCAGAAGCAGCACGGCCGGGCCCTCGCCTTGCTCGAAGTACTCTATAGTGATCCCGTTGCTAGCGGCTTTCTTTGGGGTAGTGAAGTCCATTGAGTGACCTTAACTAATGTCAGTGAAGTTCGCGCCTCTAGGGTCGGCCATTCTGTGAAAGTTCGTTAGCCCCCTTCGACTCTCTGTCTAGCCGGCCCCGCGAACAGATGATCAAACCAGATAGTAGTTTGCTTTGGGTTCATTAGTTGCTCGCTTTTTTTAAGTACGGCGTTTTATAAATAGTGAATGCTAAGCTCTCATCTTCGATTAAGGGGGTTCATCATGCGTCCTGAAGAGTTAGGAACACCTATTATGCCTGCCGTACAGGAGCTGCTTGATAAGCAGGCCTTAGTGGAGCTCGTGCTCTGTTACTGTCGTGGCATCGACCGACGTGATTACGCGCTGGTGCGTAGCCTCTACCACGACGACGCCATCGATGATCACGGCCACATGTTTTATGGCACGGCGGAGGACTACGTTGCGTGGCTACCTTCCATTCTCAATGGTTTTGAATGCACAGTGCACTCACTGAGTAATATGTTGTTCCGTATTGATGGCGATCGAGCCGAAGGCGAGCTATATGCGACGGCTTACCATCGCACGCCACCATCGCCATCACGCGAGATCGTGGTCGGAGGGCGGTATTTGGATCAGTACACGCGCCGTGATGGCGTGTGGAAATTTCAGCACCGCTCGCTGGTACTCGACTGGTGTCGGGTATCAGAGGCAGATCTTGCTGCTTATCAAGATTTGAGCGTGGGCGCTCCGACGGGTAGCGCCGGCGCGTCCGATCCATCGTATCGGTTGTTGACCTTATTTGGGCGTGTGGGGTGAATAGCCTGGTCAGCGGCGATGACGGGCCCTAGTGAGCCCTAGTGGATATGACCGCAGGCTTGGGTCATAGATCCCTTGGTTGACTGCAGCGTACGGTTATCTGTGTTGATTCAAAAAACCGATTGAGTAGTCATTAAACTCTTTCGAACGCTCCACTTGAACCCAATGGGCGACTTTGGTGAAGAACATAAAACGCACGTCCGGGCATTGATCAAGGAAATACTGCGCGCCTTGTTTTGGACAAAATTCGTCATGAATTCCCCAAAAACCTAAAATGGGTTTGGTGATCTCACCCAGTCTCGGCTGGAGGTTCGGGGTGCGCATCCGGATCAGCATGTCTTTGGTCTGGGTGCGTGCTACCGCGTAACGTTCGGCCACTAGTTCATCGGTGACGAAGTGTGGATCAAACACTAGATGGGTAATTAAGCGTCGTTGTTCTTCAATGGTAAACGCAGGTGTGCCGAAGTTAGACATCATTTTTGAGATGCCTGGCATGGCCATATAGGTCTTTAGCTCTTCGATGCAGCCGGGGGCCATGAGTACGAGGTTTTTGACAAAGTCAGGCTGATTCAGTGCGATTTGTAGCGCGATGCCGCCGCCTAACGAGTTGCCAACGAAGGATGCCTGAGTGATGCCATGTTGGCGCAAGGCATCCATTAAGGTGTCGGTAAATAAGTCTAGCGTGTAGTCAATGCCCTCGGGCTTTGAGGAGGCGCCGTAACCAATGAGATCCGGCAGTATGACCCGATAGCCCGCAGCTGCAAACGCACCGGCATTCAGTCGAAAATTTGAAGCTCCAGATGCACCGGGGCCGCTGCCATGAATGAAGACCACCGCTGGACCGCTGCCGGTCTCCGCCAGATTAATTTCATAACCACCGCTGACGGCGTATTTAAAATTGGGATAGGTCTTGCTCATAGCGCTCTCGATGTCAGTTAGGGCGCAGGATTGGACTGCGCATCGTGGATGGTAGGGTCAAATCGTAAACGGCACAAGTGCCCCTGAGTGGTCGGTAGGCGAAGAGACCTCAGGTGCGCGAAGAACGGTAGTCGCTTACGCACGCGGGTCTGGATTAAGGCCGCGAGAGGCTTGGCGTTTCTCAAGCGCTCGTGGGCTTGCGATCAATACTTTGCGTCGGATAAGGTCCTGTAGGAGCGCTAATGTTCCTGGCGGTTCGGTGCCCGCACGCAGCTGTGCCGCCAGTTGCTGGTTGAGTGAAGCCACGGCGTCGGCCAGATCCCCCGGCGGCCGAGTGCAATGCAAGTGCGCCTGCAAAGTGGCGGCTTCGAATTCCAGTGCGGCGGTGCCAGTGCGTGCCTCGCGCTCAAGCATGCCCAATGCGTTTAGGGCAACGCGGGTACGAAACAGTAAGCGATCGTCCTGCAGCGATGGCATGATTTCTTCACGAAGAAAGTGAGCGATCGCGGCGGCAAGTTCCGCAGCATTAGGTCGGTCTTGCATGCGCGCCTTCCATGATGAGGTCTAGGATCTCTAGTTCCACTTCGCTACATAATCGTCCCAGTACCGCGAGCTCGACATTTGGCTCTGCGCCACTTAAATGGCGTTTTGCTTGCATCAGGGAGGTGATGGCCCAGCGGACGTTGCCCGCCACCTCCCACCAAGTGAGTTGCTTGAGGGTAAAGTCACTGCCCGCTGCTTGGTTGTAGGCGGCCAAGAAGGCCGTTGCGGTGCCTACGCCACCGAGTCTCAGGTGGTCTTGGCCAAAACGCCAGGCGCGTACCAGAGGCCATGCGAGGTCCTCCAGTGGGTGACCCCAGTGAGCAAATTCCCAATCGAGTACGGTGACAAGTCCTGTGCTGTCGACCAAAAGATTGCCGAGACGAAAGTCACCGTGCACGAGTACCGGGTCCCTAGGCGTGATAGCGCCGCTCTCGGATAAGTGCCGCCTGAGCCAAGCAAGGCCTGCCTCGATGGCTGGGTGCGCCTCAGGGGCTTCATCGAGCTTTTTCTCAAGCCTGCTGATGATGCGAGGAGCGATGGCCTCCTGCACCCTAGGTAACGGAAGTTCAGTGAGCACACTGGGCTTGATCTGATGAATGGCTGCCAGTGACTGCCCCATTTGTTTTGGTAACTGGGTACGTGCTGCACTGAACTCATCACGTTGCACGATGCGACGACCCACGCCTTCGCCTGGCATGCGTTGCATCAGAAAGGCGTCTCGACCAGCCACCTCAAGGAGTGCGCCAAAGGTGGGTGGTGCCAAAATACCCGAGGCTGCCGCTGCCCGAATGACAGCCAATTCACTGCCTAATGACAGTGTGTGGTCATGTAAAAAGCCGCCACCTAGGCGGCGTAACAGCAGGGGGGGTGCCTGGCTAGCGGGCTCGGGGTCGATCGCCCAGGCCTGCTTCGAGGCGCCGCCCCCTAAGCGCCAGGTTTTAGCGATCGCGATGGGTCTGCCAAACGCCTTCTCTAGAGCGGCGGGCAAGGCGAGGCGTACCGCTTCATCGGCCGCCGCTTCATTCATGAGCAGTCTGTGCTGGCGTGGTGGCCATGGTTATGGGCGCATTGACCGGTTAAGTACCCGCTTAGCAATCGAGGCGCGGTGCACCTCGCTCGGGCCGTCATAGATGCGAAATGGCCTCACATCGGCGTATAGGTGCGCGAGCATGGACTCCTCAGTCGTGCCCCAGCCGCCACACAGCTGCATGCAACGATCAATGACGCGATGGACGGTCTCGGACACAAACACTTTTGTCATCGACGAGCCATGCTTGACCGCAGTGGGTTCTAGATGGTCCAGTTCCCACGCGGTATGAGCCACCATTAGTCTCGCCGCTCTGATTTCAATATGACAGTCAGCGAGCTGTGTTTGGACAGCTTGATGATCAGACAATACCCGCCCAAAGGACTGTCGTTGGGTGACATAGCGCTGGGTAATCTCGACGGCGCGTACTGCCGCGCCTAGAAAGCGCATGCAGTGGGTGACTCGGGCAGGAGCCAATCGATACTGCGCATGATGAAAGCCGCAATTGATCTCGCCAAGCACATCATCATCCCCGACCTCGCAGTCTACGAATGCCAACTCACTGTGTCCTCCCACCGCGAAGGAATCCATCGTTCTCATGGCGCGGCCCAGACGAAAGCCTGGATTGGACGTGTCGACTAAGAACATGGTGGCGCCCGCATCCGTGCGCGCAAGCACAATCGCCAAAGAGGCGCCTTCCGCGCCGGTGATAAACCACTTGCGTCCATTGATGCGCCAGCCGCCTGGTACTTTGCTCGCAACGGTCAGCAGCGCACTTGGATCAGAGCCGGCACCGGGTGCCGGTTCAGTCATGGCAAAGCAGGAGCGAATATCGCCGGCGAGTAATGGCTTAAGCCAGCGGGCGTGCTGCGCTGGGGTGCCCCAGTGCGACAAAGTGCGCATGTTGCCATCATCTGGTGCTGCCGCATTGAGCGCTCGTGGCCCCAATAGGCTTCGACCGGCTTCTTCGAAGATCACGGCCGTGTCGCTCCAGTTGAGGCCTAGCCCACCGAGCGCTTTGGGGAGGTGTGGCAGATACAGTTCAGCGGCCTTCGCCTGCGCCTGTAGTTCGCGTCGAATCTCATCGAGTCGCTCCGGTTGCGTCCACAGATCCTCGCTTTCCCGTGGGATCACGATGTCGTCGATGAATTGTTTGACGCGTTGGCGTAGCGCTTCGGTGTCTGGTGAGAGAGTAAAATCCATAGTGCTCGTCGACAGGACGACGCCTTGTAGTGGTTACGCTTGTACTGGTTACGCTTGTACTGGTTACGTATGACTCGACAAGCCACTAT
>CAIOZU010000039.1 GCA_903862885.1 uncultured Pseudomonadota bacterium | reverse complement strand
GCCGTTTTATGTAAAGCGTGCCAATCGCCATCGATAAAAAAGACGAGCGGCTTGGCGGCGTTCGTGATCGGCATGCTCAGTCACCGCTAAATCACTGAGGCGCATGGCAAATACATGATACGGTCTAATCGTCTGAGTCGAAACCCACTCATTCGGTCCCTTAATGCGGCCGGATGAGTAACGTACGATTCGCGAAGGATAGGTCTTGGGTATGGGCGTAAAAGCGGATTGATCGCAGAGGTGAATGAAAACGGGTTGATTCATTATGGAGGATTGCAGGACAGCTTGAGAGGCACTGATGAAGTAACGCATCACCCCCGACTCGAGTTGATACAAGGAACAATAAATCCCCTCGAGCGGATGCAGGTGCCTGAGCCCCATAAAAAAAGCTGAAATCACATGATGGGTGGCATGCACACCGCCATTCAACGGTTTTAAATGATCTAGAGGCTGTGGAGACCCATGTGAGAGCCAGTGCGCAGACCACTCGTCCGGCGGATAGTGGCCGATCGTCGAAAGTCGGAGCAGTGTTTTTAAGAAACGATCGTAAAGCATGTGTGCCCCTGTGGGACGCCAGCCCCGACGGGCGGCCAAAAAAGGCGATTAAAGTCCATCGTGTAGAGACAGAGGATCTATCGATCGGCGATCAACCCTCGGCCATCGGCACGGAGTCGACGTAAACCGCTCTAGACTCAGGGCTGCCGCCCTGCAACACGACCCCACCACCCGCATACGAAAAAAATGCACCGAGGCGGCACCGTCCTACGCTCACGACACGCTAGACTCGACGGCAGGGGCCGCAGGCGTCAACTCCGCGGTGTCGACGCTAGACTTTCCCGCCGCCCGCTTGGCTGGCTTCATGACGATCGCCAACAGCATCGCCGCCACACTCGATAGTGCCATCGTGCGAAGCGGGTAATCGACCAAGGAATGCAGCGCGAATAATAGAAGCGCAAAGCCCGCTCCCATCACAAGCCCAGGCGATTCCGCCCGATCTCGAATCGCTACGCGCCGACTGACTGGTCTTGCCGGTGCTGGGTTTCTGATACTCACCACGACTTTATAAATAATGAGGGAGAGCATCGATGCCACCAAGAGCATCGCCGGCACCCCGCCGTCTAACCACAGCTCCACATAGTCATTGTGGGCGTGATTAACCACCTCGGGAATATCCGCGGTCACCTCCCCCAAATGATAATAAGCCTCTGGGAAGCTCCCAAGCCCAGCGCCTAATCCTCTAAAGCGCGCGGCAACCGACAGCGTGCGTGACACCAGCGTCCAACGAATATCGTCCAAAGGATCTTGCTCAAGACGTGCGAGCAATCCAAGTAGTGTGTATTGAATGATGGCCAAAGCGCCCACCAAACCTACCACCTGCATCCAAGTCTTAAAACGCTTGAACCACAGCCGCCCCCGACCGCGGCCAATTAATACCGCCACCGTTGCTAGCACGCTTAACATCAAAAGCGCAAAACCTGCCCGTGACTGGGTGGCGGTGACCCCTAAGACTAGAATCACCATCGACACGGCCAAAGCCCACACGATCGGATCGGATACATCCATCTTGCGACGAATGCGATCGGCTAAAAGACCCGCACTCACCGGCAACAGGGCGGCAAGCAAAGAGGCGAGATGATTGCGATTGGCAAACAAGCCCACCGCTTGACCTACGTTGGTGACCTTGTACAGATACCACACACTCTCAGGCCCTGCGAGCAACTGCCAAAAGCCCAACAAAGCACTTGCCACCGCAAAGTAGAGCACCGCCATAGCAAGCCACCGCTGCTGTAATCGATCGCACTGCCACACCGCGAGATACAATCCCACCGGCACTAACGATCCCCACAGGATGCGCTCAGTGGCGGCGGGATTTAAGGAGAGCGGGTGCCAGCCCCAGGTAACACCTGACAGGGCCAAATCGGTATGTAATACGGATCGATAAGGCAGCGCATTCGCCAGTACCGGCGGCAAAGGGATCAACTGCAGGAGAGGCAAGACCATCACCAGCGCAGGCACCAGCCACAGCCCGCGATCGATCGGCGCGTCACTGATCTGCACGCGACACAGGGACCACACCATCAACAAGAGACCCAGTAAAGAGAGCAAATGCTCAGGCAAGAACCCTTGACCGCCACCGACACCACCTGCGAGTAATGCGATCAGAAGGATCAGCCCAAAGAAAGCACGCGGACTTAAATAGGCCCAGACCTGTGCCGTCCACGTCGGTCCTTGATCGACCTTGCGACGACGCGTGCGATGTTTTGGTGTAGGCACCCTTAGTGGACCGCGAGCTCAGCTGAGCGCCACTCATCGAGACTCAAGCGGGTGAGGCGAAGCGCTGTGAACCACGCCTGACCACTCGCCAGGCTCTCGGCAGGAATGCGCGCATCTAACTGCAGCGTGAGCCACTGCGCACCACAACCCGGCGGCACCTGGAAGCGAAGCTCGGCCTGGCGCCAGTCGTTGTGACCTTTCATCAACTCAGACGTCGCCAGTCGCTGATGCGGCGCAGCGGCGCAATCCACCACCCAATCAAGGCCCCGCGGTGTCACCAAGCCGCTTAAGCGATAGCGCCAATCGAATCGATAGGCACCGGGTGTGAGCAGCACAAGCTCGCGCGCTTGATGAAAGTCCACCCGCTTACCATGGAACTCCACCCGCAGCGCGTTCGAGTGATCACCGAACAGCGTGGGCTCAATGGACACCACGGCACCTAAAGGCGCTTTTAATTCCCAATCAAAGGGCGGAGCCGCTAAGGGCTCATGAAAGGACCCATTAAAGGGCATGCTCAAACTCGCACGCTGGGCGTCGTTTAAGCTATTGGCCCACGCGCTCATGGCTGGCCCCCACTGGCCCGCTTGCACGAAGCGCCCCACCTGCAAGGCCGTCTCGGGAACCGTCAAGGGAGATCGCACCCGCAGGGTCGTGAAGGTGGCTTCCATCGTCTCAATAGGCACCGATGGCGCACTCACCGTCCGCAAAAAATCTAGGCGCCACGGCGGCTGCTCACTTAAGCGCAGCGCCATCAACTCGCGCGCCTCACCCGTTTCCATCAGCGACGCTAATTGTTGAAGGACCGCCTCGTGCGCCTCGGGGGCGATGCGCAGTATCCGATCATAGAATCCCAGCGCTTGATCGATCTGCCCGTTGCGCACCGCGTCCTCCGCCAACCACGCGCGCGCCAACAGATCCGTGGGCGCATGGCGTAGGGCGGTTTGCATGAGGGGGGTGACGATCGACTCCAGCGGCGGTGTGAGCCGGTCAGCGCCTGCTTGCGCTTCGGCTTGAGGTGCGACGGTCGGCTCAGCGGACAAAAGTGCCACCTGCCCTAATAGAGAGAACATCGAACCATCGAGTGGGTCGACTTGAAGCGCACGACGTGCGTAGGCCTTCGCCTTAACCCAATCGCCCTCTTCCATTGCCGCCTTGGCCGCTTGCATTAACGCATGTGGCTCATCGGCACGCCAGACGAGCGCCAAAGAGGGGTTGGAGGACGCCACGTGCACGGCAAGACTTAAACTCAACACCCGCCACACGATGAGTAGGATCGCAGCCGATAACGCCCAGCGCTGCCAGGCTCGAACACCCAAGACCTTAGGTGCGCCGCTCATCGATAGGCCACGCGTCGGTTCAACGGATGGCGCTCATCCACATCCAGGCGTCGGTGGTGCGCGTCATTCCTAAACGTCAGGCTCACGACGCATCGGTGCCACCGACCCGGATTGACTGGCGCCATAGGCACCGGGCCGATTCGCGCCATAGGCGCCATAGTGCGAATAGTAATAATAGTGATCCGCATAGCTGTAGCCGTAGCCATAGCCGTAGCCGGTGTTTCTCGAATCAAACTTAGCGAGCACCGTGCCCACCACCGGCGCACGCGCGGCCGCGAGACGCTTGAGAGTGGCTCTGACCACGCCTACGCGAGTGGTGGCCGCAGAAATGACCATCAAGATGCCATCCGCCAAACTGGCGATGGTGGGCATATCGGCTAATCCCAGCAAAGGCGGACAGTCGACGATGATCTGATCAAAGTGTTCACGCGCATGTTCGAGCAGGGTCTGAAAGCGGACACTGGCCAACAGCTCCGCCGGATTAGACGGTAATCCACCGGCCGTCACCACCGTTAACACGCCCTCGCCGGTCGTTTGGAAGATCGCCGGCTCCTCGACCTGTCCTGACAAATAACTGGTCAAGCCGATGTCATTGCTCAAGTCGTACTGCTTATGCAGCGAGGGCTTTCGCAAATCCGCATCGATCACCAGTACGCGAAGCCCTAACAAGGCAAACTGCTGCGCCAACATCACACTGGTGGTGGTCTTACCCTCACCGGCCAGTGCGCTCGTGATCATCAACACCTTCGGCGCGCCCTGCTCGGTAATATATTGCAGGGCGGTTCGTAAGGATCGATAGGCCTCGGCGAAGGAGGATTTGGGGTCTTTAAAAATCACATCCGCATCGTCTTCAGGCACTTTAGGCACGATCCCCACCACCGGCAATCGAAGCTCCCGCTCAATATCTTCGGGTGTTTTTAAGGTGTCGTCCAACATCTCAATCAAGAACGCCATCAGCATCCCTAAGAACAAGCCACCTAGCAATCCTTTGGTGAGGTTGGCAGAAAAATCCGGTTTAAAGCGCACACCGCGGGTCGCCCAATCGACCGGCGAGATGTTGTTGGAACCGACATCGGATGCAATGCCGATTTCTTTATAGCGCTGCAACAGGGCATCGTAGAGCTGACGATTGGTGTCGGCTTCGCGCTTGAGAATGTTATACGGGATACTGCGGCCTTGCAAAAACAGCACTTGCTCGCGCAGTTCATCCATCTGCTTTTTAATCAGTACTTCGTTGGCCTTGCCGGCTTTATATTCGGCGAAGGTCGCGCGCCGGTAGGATTTTTTCTCGGCGAGTAGCTGCGCCTCGACTTCCTTGATCTGGCGCGACAGCTGCAACATCTCAGGAAAATCAGGCTTATAGACTGAGCGCTTGGCTTCGTACTGGGCTTTGAGCTCCACTAACTTCTGTCGCAGCGTCTCGAGGACCGGACTTTTTAAGCCGTCTAAAGAGAGGCCATCCACATCATCCGCTTGTTGCGCGACCGCCTCGGCGCGCATGCGCGCTGCCTGCGCGATCGCTAGCGCCTCACTCAGTTGTGATAAGTTTTTAGCGGCTAGGGAGGCGGAGTCATCCACATTGACGATTTTTTCTTTCTGCGAGTAGGCAATCAATTCGCGCTCACTGTCTTCGAGCTTAATCTTTAGCTGCTGCAGTCGATCCTCGAGGAAGCTTCTCGCAAACTGGGTGTTATCGATCCGTCGATCGAGGTTCGATTGCATGTACGTTTTTGCAATGCCATTGGCCACCAAGGTGGCAACGCCTGGATCTGCGCTTTCATAATTCACCTCCACCAGGCGCGCGTTTCGCACCGGCGTGATGGTCAGATGCTTTAAGATCGTACCAATCGCGGCCGCTTCCCGACTCTCAATGGAGGCGGTCGATACTTTTTCAGGCGCAGCGGTGCCGCCTAACTTAGACCACAGGATGTCAAAGCCCCGATTGACCCGCTTGGCCTTCAAAAACCGCGCATCATCAATCAGCGACAACTCACGCACGGTGCGCTCTGCGACCGAGCGACTGTGTAGCAGCTCCATCTGCGTACCGATGAAGTCATTGGCGGCACCGCCGGACTCGTTAACCTCAAGCCCCTCTGACTTTAAAACCTTCATGGCGTTTTGTTCGATCTGCAAGACCGCCGTCGCCCGATACTGTGGCGCTTCTAATAAGGTGAACAAAAAGGTACCCACGAACACCACCGCCGCCACGGCGAGCACTTGCTTTCTGCGCTTAACCAATACCCGCCAGTAATCGCGCAAAGAGATCTCAACGCCTTCCTCCGCCTCATACGCACCGCGACCCTGCGGCACCGGATACGACGAAGCGCCGCTCACGGCCAACGCACGTGGGTCATAGCGCTCAGGAAAACGTTCGGAGGGAACGGGCGGAAGATTAGCCATAAGGGTCTCGACTACAGCAGTCTAAAAATGGCGAACAGGGGGAAGGATTGCAAGAAGTCTCTCCAGTTAGATCGACTCCCTGAGAAGTCAACGACCACGGTATCGCCACCTAACACTTCAGGATCCACCAACCTACCCGCACGTACCTCACGGATATCAAAGCCCGCCGCGTAGCGATGACCATCGAGGGTGCGATACACCACACAGGCCGCGGGGTTGGCGAGATCAGCCAAGCCATGGGCGGTAGCGATCATCTGTAGCAAAGACGTGCGACCGGTGAGCGAATACACGCCAGGAGATGTGACCGCGCCTTCGACCGTGACCCGATGGCTCATGTATTCTTTGACGAACACCGTCACCTGCGGTTTTTCTAAAAAGCCGTCGCGTAATTTTTCAGCGATGGCATTCTCCAGATCAGCCGGGGTTTTTTCGCCGGCCTCTAAGCGACCGATCAAGGGCAGGGAGATCTCGCCGGTCGCACTGACGCGCACCTCACGGGTGAGATCGGCCAACTGAAACACTTCGATGCTCAACACATCCAAAGGCCCAATACGATATTCGTTGGCGCCCTCCAAGGGCATCGCCGGCAAGGACTGCGCCGGCTGTTTGGGCGCTTTGAGATTCGCCTCGCGGATGCTGGCGGAATTGATGTTGGCGGTCGCACAACCGCCTAAGGCTGCCAATACACCCACCAGAACCAGCACCCACAGAGACTTAACAACAGATCGCGTCATGGTGTTCCTACGCTACGTATCGAAGCGCCTGGGCGCCTTGCGGACAGTTTATCGAGCCAGTCATCGACGGAGCGCGCCAATTGAGCCACACAGCGCTCAAAGGAGGCCAAAGGCTCGCCGATTGGATCCGAGATCGGCCCCACCGACCAGCGACCCATCAGTTGCACGCGACCGGATAACTCAGGGGCCCTCGCCTGAATGGCGCGCACATGGCTCGGTTCCATGGCCAGGATTAAATCGTACTGTAAGGCCATGGAACGCACAAAGAGCGTGGCGCGATGCGGACTGAGATCCAAGCCCTGACCCTCCAGTAACTCGACCATCACCGGATGGGCGCTGTCCCCGGCACGTGCCTGTAGGCCGACCGAGGCTGCCTTCGACACCACGCCCCGATGCGCCGCCGCCGCGCGCCACAGCAGTTCAGCCACTGGGCTTCGGCACACGTTGGCGGTACAGACAATCAAGGCGCTCGACACTGATTTTGCGTCCTTTATCTTACGTCACTGCCTAAACGGGCGCCCCTTCAGGCACGCTACCGCCCTACCGCGTCATTCATGCCATTAAAGACGGTATCGTTTCACGCACGCTCTCAACGACCACCCGCACCGCGACGGTGATCTCAGGTGTCCGTCACCTCAATCGATCGAAAATAATCAATGGTCGACTGCAGGCCGGTCTGTAAATCCACCTGTGGATGCCACCCCAGCCGCTCCTTGGCTTGGGTGATATCCGGACAGCGCCTGATTGGATCATCGGCAGGCAGCGGCTGGTACTGCAGCACACCCTGAGACTGCGTCAGTCGCAGCACCTGAGTGGCCAGTTGCGCCACCGTGCACTCGTTCGGGTTACCCAGATTCACCGGTCCCACCAAGGCCTCATCGCTGTCCATGAAACGCATCAAACCATCGACTAAATCGCTCACAAAACAAAACGACCGGGTCTGCGAGCCATCGCCGTACACGGTGAGATCATGACCCAGCAGGGCTTGCACAATAAAATTTGACACCACCCGACCATCATTCGGATGCATCCGCGGGCCGTAGGTATTGAAGATGCGAGCGACTTTTATTTTTAAGCCATGCTGCCGGTGATAATCAAAAAACAGCGTTTCTGCACAGCGCTTACCCTCGTCGTAACAACTGCGAATACCGATGGGATTGACGTTGCCCCAATAGCTCTCAGTCTGCGGATGTTGGGTGGGATCGCCATACACTTCACTGGTCGAGGCCTGCAGGATCTTGGCACCAATGCGTTTGGCTAAGCCCAGCATATTGATCGCCCCATGCACGCTGGTCTTGGTGGTCTGCACCGGATCGTGCTGGTAATGAATCGGCGAGGCGGGACAGGCCAAGTTATAAATCTCATCCACCTCCACATAGAGGGGAAAGCAGACATCATGGCGAATCATCTCGAAACGCGGATGGACCAAAAGAGAAGCGATATTATGGCGTGTGCCGGTGTAAAAATTATCCACACACAGCACCTCATCGCCACGCGCTAGCAAGCGCTCACATAAGTGCGAGCCCAAAAAGCCCGCACCGCCGGTGACCAGCACCCGGCGGCCCGACTGATAACGGCGCATGGCCTTCAAGGCTTTAGCGGTCACGCGCGCCCCCGCATCGAGTGGCCATCGGCACGATCAGCCCGGCCTCTAAAGTCACCCGATTGGCGGCACCGAGCACGTCTAAGAGCACATGCACCCGCTCCTGACCACTGGCACGCTCAAAGACGCCCTCGAGGTCCTTAAAAGGACCTGCCATCACGCGCACTCGCTCACCTGCCTCAAAGGGCGTTTCCCTGAATTCATGCACGCCTTCTGCATCCCCTCCATGCTGCATCGCAGCAATTAACGCCGGGGAGACGCGCGCATAGTCCTGGCCAAAACGCACCACCCGACTGATGCCCCGAGTGGAATGCAGTGGCTGAAAGGCTTGAATGCCCTCTTGCACCGCCACAAACAGATAGCGCGGAAACAACGGTTCCACCACCTGCTGCCAGTGCGCGCGTCGTAATTTAGGCAAGCGCAGCTTCGGCACACAGATGTGGTAACCCTGCCGAGTCAGATGCTCTGAGGCCAAAACCTCCTTGCGAGGCTGCGAGTACAGTAAAAACCACTGCACACGGGTCTCCGGTACCGGCCGCGTTAGATCGGTCACGGTTTTGACTTCGGTCATCGCGTCGACACTTAACATCGCCTATAGCGTCCTCTACCCAGGGTGCACACGCCCTCCCACCTTCACACAACCTGCGCGATTTATCACACGGGGCTCAAGCTACTTACTGTACTATACAATCATCATCGACCGCCGCCGCTGAGCACATTCGAGACATAGACACGGAGGGGCTTCATCATGGCAATTCAAATCATTCATCGGACCGCCGCCTTGGGACTGCTCCTCGTCGGCTTAGCAGGTCAGGCCGTCGCCGCCAGTGACGCGGCAAGCCCGGTGGCACCGACCGACAAAACGGTGGCCGATATCCACGTGCTCCGCACCACCGGTCACGCCCTGTTGCTCACCGCCCACGGCACGCAGTACCAGCCACTGGCCGTGGACATGACACTCGCCGCCGGCGATCAACTGATTGTGCTCGATCAATCCGAAGTGATCTTGGTGTATCCCGATGGCTGCGAACAAAAAATCATTAAAAGCGAATTGATTCAGTTGCAAGACCATTCTCCTTGCGAGGCGGCTTTCGGAAAGAAATCCGTGGCCGTAGCCAACGCGCCGAGCACCCCACCGATCGTACCCAACACGCCCTTGGGTAGCGATGTCTCCATGCATGACTTGGCGGTTGCTACCGGACCTTTGTTAGGCTTTGTGGCGGCTGCCGCCGTATTACTCAATAGTAACGGCACCACCCAACACGCGCCCCTCAGCCCATAGCGCGCATCGGCGAGATGGGTGCGGGTGCACCCCTCCTGACAGGCACCCAAGCGATGACCCATCGGATCATGCGGGACATTTAAAAAGCCGAGTGGATCCATCCAGCTCATCTTAAGTGAGCCATCACTGCCGCCATATATTCTTTGGTCGCTAACTGGGTAAGCATGAGCGCCTGCGCACTCGGCCACCCGTCGGCTAACCCTTCGACGGGGACCCCTCTAAAATCAGCCGGCGCGGGGGAGACCACAAAGCCGACCCGCTCAAATTCACGCACGGCGCGACGCATATGAAAAGCAGAGGTCACAAGCCAAATACGCCTCACCTCTGCCGACAGATGTGCGCGACTTTGCTTGGCATTTTGTTGCGTCGAGACGCTCTCTGTCTCGATCTGAATATGATTGAGCGGCACCCCCAAACTGACCAACAACTGGCGAATCGCGATGCCCTCGGGTGCAACTACATGACTGCCCGCATCACTGCCCGCGCTCACAAAGATATAAGGTGCACAGCGCTGGTGATACAGCGACGCCGCCAGTAGCACTCGATCCGACCCCGCGTGCAAACGCACCACGGGATCCGTCGTGAGTGCCGGCCGAAGCGCGCCGCCTAACACCACTATGGCATCACCCGGTACACACTGAGCAAGCGTCACTCGGGGATAGTCTCGCTCCAACCCCCCCAACAGCGCATAGGCCAAGGCCGGCGTCGCTGCCAGCCACAAAAGGACCCACCCGATCGCTAACAGCCATCGGCCCAAGACACGATGACTCGTCAAACACAACGCGACCAGGCCCACGAACTGACAAACAATCACCACGGATAACGGCGCGAGCATTTGCGCCAGTAGGTGATGGAAGCTCATCGCGTGGACTGCACCTTCACTGGTTCATTGACTACTGGTTCATTGACTACTGGTTCATTGACCACTGGCTCATTGACCACGGGCTCATTGACCACGGGCGCTAACCCGCGGACGCGAAGCGTCTGACTCCAGTGGCGACAAGAGACTCAGCCAACGCGCCACCATCAAAGGGCGATCATATTCCGCCTCAAACAACGCTCGCGCTCGAGCACCCATCGTCAAGACCTCCAACGGGTGCGCACGCCAATGCACAATGTGGGCAATAAAGCCTTGTACATCGCCTGGGATAACGGTCACGCCGCACGCCTGCTCTTTCAACACCTGCGCCACCGCGCCCTGTGGCGACCCCACGTTCAACACCGGCCGACCGGCCGCCAGCACACCATACAACTTACTCGGCACCACCAAATCTTCGAACTGAGGAGTCAAGGATACCCAATGCACATCGCCACACGCCAAACTCTCCGACAAACGCGCCACCGGCTGATAAGGCTGAAAGCGCACATTGCCCAGTTCTAAGCGAGCCACCTCGGTGCGCAAGCGGGTATTTTTCACACCACCCCCCACCACCAAAAACACCACCCCGCTGTCATAGGCCAAGGCCTGCGCGGCGGCCAGCATCGTCTGCTCCTCGTGCACCCGACCGAGATTGCCGGAGTACATCACCACAAACTTATCCTGTAGTGCCCACGCCTCCCGCAGCGCACTCGCGGGTGGCATCAGTCGGGAAATCACGGCGCTGTCTGCCCAATTAGGTATGACGGCAATCGGTTGGTCAGGAATAATCGCTCGCAGGCGCTTGGCCATGCCCTGACCAATGGCGACTCGCGCCCACGCACGACGCAACGCGGCGTTACGCAAAACCAATAACGGCCGGTAAACACCGCGCGGTAACAAATGCTCTTGCGCTAAGATCTCGGGAAACAAATCCTGCAACCAGCACACTAAGCGCAAACCCTTCCATTTCGCAATCAACGAGAGGGTGACCATCAGAAAAGGCGGATCGGTCATGGCAATGACCACATCCCCTCGTTTGGCGACACGCGCCAAATGAAGCGCGGAACTAAATGAGAAATGCAAAAATTGCAGTGCCCGAATCACGAGGCCACTGCCACGCGTATACACTTTCGTGCGATACACCTGCACCTGAGAGAGTATCTCTTGTGCCGGCAAATTGCGCTCGCTACCATCGTAAGAGCGACGACTCGTGATCACCCTCACTGCGTGACCACTCGCTGCCAGTGACTCACATAACTGGGTGGCTAAGGCACTGGTCGGCGATATATCAGGCTGATAAAAGCGATTGACTAAAAAAATTCTCAATTGTCATCCTCAATCCCAATGGAACAGCACGCCATAATCCATGATGCACACGGACCGATTCGCCATAGCGGCTGCGTTCCGCACGGTACAGGACGCACTAGGATCTTCGCATAAACAAGCGGGGGGGGGGGGGGCAATTATTTTCTGTGCCCTGACTGAACTTAACGCCCGGGTGCGGGGTCGCGCGGGCTCACGCGCTAAGCCGCGAAGGACACGGAATGCGCTAAACGAGGGCGCCCTGCGTGAGGAGAGTCCGGATACGCGCGTCGCAGCCGCACGCTCCGCGCGCGCTCAAGCCCCTAAACCTAAGCATGTGAACCGGTGATATCCCATCGTGTCGGTGGTGTTCCATCCGCTCTTGAGGTCGCTCACAGCGGCGGGTCGTTAAAGCCCACCCCTTCACCCCCCCCCGCGCCGCCCACTGCTCCCTGCTCAACTCTTGTCCTGCACATCATTTGACCAGAGGGGGCAGCTCATATGAATCACCCATCGAATCGCTGCGATGGCAGGGTCATTCCATACACAGACAGCGGCCCTGTGTTCACCGAGGGGGGTCTATCCCGTGCCGCTGATCGCACGACAGATCACCCGCTCGTCTGGCCTGATGTCATGGGCAAACGGGCCGTTAAACGGATGCGATACGCGACAGCCACCGCAACACAGGCGCACGCATTGACCTGATGATCCACGCCCTAAGCGTTTAGGCATGTACTTGCAAACGCTCGGCAGATAAGGGACGCCGGCACGCGTCGGGGCTCGGTCATCCAAGGGTGCCGTTAGCTCGCACCCGCCAAGTGCTCGCGCGTTTCGCGGAAACTGACTGAAGGCCAGCGCTCGATGGTGAGCTCTAAATTGACGCGTCCGGGGGCCAGATACACCAATTGACCGGAGTGATCGAGCGCCAGATAGTCATAGCAGCGCTCGCGAAACTCAGCGAGCTTCTTAGCGTCATCACACTGTATCCACCGCGCGGTCGCAACCGGAATCGCTTCAAACGCACACTGCACGCTGTACTCATCCTGCAGACGAAAGGCGACCACTTCAAATTGCAAAGGCCCGACCGCCCCCAGAATAGAATCATTGTTACGCAGTGGTCGAAACAACTGCGTGGCCCCCTCCTCACATAACTGCGCCAAACCTTTCTGTAGCGCTTTCGCCTTGAGTGGGTCTTTAAGGATTGCGCGACGAAAAAGCTCTGGCGCGAAGTTAGGGATGCCGGTGAAGGTCAAGCGCTCCCCTTCTGTGAAGGTGTCACCGATATTGATGGTGCCATGGTTGTGAAGACCAATGATGTCGCCGGCAAAGGCTTCCTCCGCGGTCTGCCGATCCGCCGCCATAAAGGTCAAGGCATCGGCGATGCGCACTTCTTTGCCCAGACGCACATGGAACATGCGCATGCCCCGGCTGTATCGCCCCGAACAGATCCTTAGAAAAGCGATGCGATCGCGATGCGAGGGATCCATGTTGGCTTGAATTTTGAACACGAAGCCACTGAATTTATTCTCAGGCGCCTCGACCGCCCGCGTGGTGGTCGCCCTTTTTTGCGGGGCGGGCGCACACGCCACAAAAGTCGATAACAGCTCTTCGACGCCAAAATTATTCACGGCGGAGCCAAAAAATACCGGTGTCTGCCGCGCTTGCAGATAGGCCTGCAGATCAAACGTCGCTGTGGCACCGGCCACTAAATCAATTTCAGCAAGGAAGTGATCAAACCGATCACCAAGGAATTCACGCGCCTCCTTGGAGCGCAGACCCTGAATAGTGATGTTAGTACCTGCACGCCCTTTGGCGGCGGCTTCGTACACATAGATGCGATCTTCGACCAAGTGGTAAATGCCCAACAGCGCACGGCCCATCCCAATCGGCCAGGTGATCGGCGCACACTGCAGACCCAATACCCGCTCAATCTCATCTAATAATTCAATGGGCTCACGACCTTCTCGGTCCAGCTTATTCACGAAGGTCATAATCGGCGTGTCACGCAGCCTGCAGACCTCCATGAGCTTAATCGTGCGCTCCTCCACACCCTTTGCGCAGTCAATGACCATGAGCGCAGAATCGACTGCCGTGAGCGTTCGATAAGTGTCTTCAGAGAAGTCTTCGTGCCCCGGCGTATCCAGTAGATTCACAATGCGATCGTGATACGGAAACTGCATCACGGAGGATGTGACCGAGATGCCCCGCTGTTGCTCTAGTCGCATCCAGTCGGAGGTGGCATGGCGCGTCGCCTTGCGGCCCTTGACCGTGCCGGCCATCTGAATCGCGCCGCCGAACAACAGCAGCTTCTCGGTGAGGGTGGTTTTGCCCGCATCCGGATGGGAGACAATCGCGAAGGTTCTGCGCAGGCTGACGTCGTTGTTCACAGCACCGACAAGGGGGGAAGAGGCGGTATTCATAAGTGGCGTCAGTTTCGTTTATAAACCCCTGTTTGTAAACATAAAAAGCAGGGATTTAATGTGCCGTCAGCGCCTGATCCCGGCGCCCCTCATTGGCGGTTGCGTACCGATCGCTCGAAGGGCGCCTTGGCGCGCACAATCGCCCATATATCCAAATCCAGCCGATACACCAACGCATCCTCGCGGCCATCCACCGCCTGATAGTAGCCAGGGCGCACGCCCACGGGCGCGAAGCCTAAGCTGTCATACAACTGGATGGCCGCTGGATTCGAGGGACGCACCTCCAAGAAAGCATAGCCGCTACCGGTTTGATGTGCCTCATCCAGCAGCCAAATCAATAAACGCCTCGCCAGACCCTGACCCCGGTGCGTGGGATGCACACAGAGGTTAAGCACATGCATCTCACCCGCGCCCATGCTGACCAAGCCATATCCCACGATGCCCTCAGGGGCTACCAGCACCCGACAGAGATAGCCCACGCGCACACAGTCGCGAAAAATACCTTCCGACCAGGGAAAGGGGTAAGCCGCTTGCTCAATGGCAAGCACCGCCGGCAAATCATCCTCCACCATGCGGCGATGGCTGATGGACATCAAGCGATCCACATCAACGGGAATGACCATGCACCACATCAGCCGCTAATTGCAGATCAGCCCAGACAGCCCGCTTATGCAGCGGCTGCTTTAGGACATCGACGAGTGCGTGGGTCACCACCACCGATGCGCGCGAAAAAGAAAGCGCGTGCACCTGCCCGCGAAGCGCCGCCAACTCACTCGCTGCACCCAACACACTCTGTGCCACGCGCTCACCCAAACACAGCACCACGGTCGGTTGCTGCAACACAATTTGTCGGTGCAGATACGACGAGCACGCTGCAAGCTCCGCCACCCGAGCCACACCGGCTGTGGGCACACATTTGACGGCGGTGCTGATAAACACCTGTTCTCGGGTCAAACCCAGCGCTCGCAGCATCGATGTCAGCAACGCACCTGCGCGGCCAGTGAGCACGTCCCCGGATTGATCATCCTCTCGATCCGGGGCTTCAGCGACGATAAACCACGCCGCCGTCAGCGCACCGGATCCGACCACAGCCTGGGTGCGATGGCTAGCCAACGCACACTGCTGACAGTGACGGATCGCATCGACGAGTGCGGGTCGCTCCATGGCGTTAACCAGAAGGACAGGGGTCGCGACCACCGGGCGGGTGCGCGACACAAAGCGCTCGATACCAAGCGCCTGCAACACCACCGCTCGCTTCGCATCCATCAGCGCGACAGATCGATCGACTTGCGCCGCAGACGTCGCCATACCCACGCACTGGGTGCGGAGAGCGCAAACACACTCGAGAAGGCGAAGAGCATCACCGGCGGCTCAATGGCAATGGTCACAAACACCAAGGGAATTAAAATCACTGAGGTAAAACGCACCCGACCGGTGAGGTGTCCGCCCTTAAAACTCGAGTAATAGAATTGACTCACCATTAAGGTGCCCGCCACCGCCGTCACCACAAACGCCATCACCAAGCCTTCAAGACCGGCGATATCGTATTTATGGACACACCAGATGAATGAGGCGGGCAAGGCGGCCGCTGAAGGCGATGGCAAGCCCTCGAAGTAACGCTTATCGACGGTAGCTGAGCGCGCATTAAAGCGCGCCAGCCGCAGCGCCGTCGCCACCGCGTAAAAGAAAGTCACCAACCAACCAATGCGTCCCCACATGGCGTTGTACTCGGCCAAACGCGAGACGCCCCATTGATAGACGACCAGCGCCGGCGCGAGCCCGAACGCGACCAGATCCGACAGACTGTCGAATTCCTTGCCAAAAGTAGTTTCGGTCTGGGTCCAGCGCGCCACGCGCCCGTCGAGCCCATCAAACAGCATGGCACTAAAAATCGCGATCGCTGCCCGATCAAAGTTGCCATCGATGGCGGCGATAATGGCGTAGAACCCTGAGAATAAGGTGCCGGTAGTGAGCAAATTCGGCAACAAAAACACACCGCGCCGACGAAAACCGGTGGGCGGGGATGAGGCGTGGCGGTGCGAATCGGGGTTCATAGCCCCCGATGATAGGGCCCCCGCGGCCGCTCAACAACCTATAGACCGGCGAAACGAGCGCCGCCTGCTAAGATTGGCGCCCATCCCGCGGCTGCTTAGCGGCCCTGACCCGAGGTTGATATGCGTCTGAGTCTCTACCCAATTACCAACCTCAAAGAGCTGCCGGCGGACGCCGACGTCATCAGCCACCAGCTGATGCTGCGCGCAGGACTGATCCGCCGCGTGGCTGCTGGGTTATACACATGGCTGCCGATGGGATTGCGGGTGCTGCGCAAAGCAGAGGCCATCATCCGTGAAGAAATGAATCGGGCGGGCGCTTTCGAATTACTGATGCCCACCATTCAGCCGGCTGAGCTCTGGCAGGAATCCGGTCGCTGGGAGCAGTTTGGTCCCGAACTGTTGCGCCTGACAGATCGGCATGACAGACGCTTTGTTTATGGCCCCACCCATGAAGAAGTCATCACCGACATCGCGCGGCGCGAGCTAAAAAGCTATCGACAACTGCCCGTGAATTTTTACCAGATTCAACTGAAGTTTCGCGATGAAGTAAGACCCCGTTTTGGCGTCATGCGCGCGCGTGAGTTTCTGATGAAAGACGCCTACAGCTTTCACGTAGATGAAGCCTCGCTCGATCAGGGCTATCGATTGATGTTTGACGCCTACACACGCATCTTCACCCGCATGGGTTTGAAGTTTCGCGCGGTACTGGCCGATCCGGGCGCCATCGGCGGCACCGGCTCGCAAGAGTTTCATGTGCTGGCCGCCTCTGGTGAAGATGCCATCGCCTTCTCCGATGGTGATGACTACGCCGCCAACTTAGAGAAGGCAGAAGCCCTTCCACCGCGCACACCACGACCCGCCCCCCAAGCCGCTGCCACCTTGGTGGCAACCCCGAAGACGCACACCATCGCGGCGGTGAGCGCTCTCCTCGGTGTGCCTGCCGAGCGTTGCATCAAAACCTTGATTGTCGATGGCAGCGACGGCGGTCTTGTCGCCTTAGTGATTCGCGGCGACCACGAACTGAACGCCGTGAAAGCGCAAAACTTAGCGGCGGTGGCGAACCCACTGCGTATGGCCGACCCCACGCGCATCAGCCACGCATTAGGCGCCCAGATCGGCTTTCTCGGGCCGGTGGGCTTAAGCTGTCCACTGATCGTTGATCATTCAGCCGCCGCCCTCGCCGACTTTGTGTGCGGCGCCAATCAGGACGATGCCCACCTCACCGGCGTCAACTGGGCACGGGATCTAGCGGAGCCTGTCGTCGCCGATTTACGGAACGTGGTGGCTGGCGATCCGAGTCCCTCAGGCCAGGGCACCCTGTCTATTGCCCGTGGCATCGAAGTCGGCCACGTCTTTAAGTTAGGTCGCAAATACAGTGACGCCTTAGGCGCCACCGTCCTTGATGAGGGCGGCAAGGCGGTCGCCCCCTGGATGGGCTGTTATGGCATTGGTGTGACGCGCGTCGTAGCGGCGGCCATCGAACAGAATCACGATGCGCAGGGGATTGTCTGGCCCGATGCCTTGGCCCCCTTTGATGTGGTGCTGATACCGATGAACCTGCATAAGTCGACCCGTGTACGGGACGCCGCAGACGAGCTCTATCGCACGCTGACCCAACAAGGCTTCGACGTATTGCTAGATGAGCGCGACGCGCGCCCAGGAGTCAAATTTGCAGATGCCGAGTTGTATGGAATTCCACACCGTGTGGTCATTGGCGAGCGCGGCCTCGATGCAGGGACACTCGAGTACCGCTCACGGCGCGCGACCGACAATGAAGATGTCCCGGTGGCAGAGCTCATTGCGTTTCTTAAGAGCCGCGCGCAAGGCTGACACCCGCCGTCGTCCCTCGCTCACGGCGCAGGTTTTTCTGTGTCTGGCGCTCGGCTGGGTCGCCCTACCGGCACACGCCGATCGTCAAGAAGACCCGGCGTTGGGCCACATTCTTGAAGCCGCTATCGCCAGCACGCGCTGCGATGGCCATCAAGATCGTTTTGGCGAAGAAGTCTTTTTTAAACTGCAAGAGCCGCGCCTGCGCCGCGCTTTGCCGGATGCGAAGCTGCGCGTCGAAACCTTACGACAAGTGTATTGCGAGACCCATGCGATTCTCACGCGCTATCGGCAAGCGCATCATATGGAATTAAATATGACGCCCGAACTGGTGCTGGCGGTGATCGATGTGGAGAGTGGCTTTAACCGCTATGCCGTGTCCTCCGCCGGCGCGGTGGGCCTGATGCAAGTGATGCCCTTCTGGCCGCGACAATTAGGGGTCAACAACCATCTGTTTGGCAGCATCGATTTTAATATTAAGCTCGGCTGCGAAATTCTCGCCTACTACTTAGAGATTGAGCACAACGACTATCGTCGCGCGCTCGGCCGCTATAACGGCAGTGTCGGTCGCCGCGAATATCCCGACTTAGTGCTCACCCGCCTCACCACCCGCTGGCGTGCTTAACGGTTGCGGACTTACCGATCGCTCGGCAGTCCGCTCGGCGGTGACGCAGCGAGCGCGTCGGCGGCATTGCGCCGAGCGGTCTCAGCCGCCGCCTGCGCGCCCCGATAATCCCGTTTAGCGATCAACGCCTCCGCCGTCGTGAGATTTTTCTGAGCCGACTGCAGCGCCGGTGACTCCGCCACGTGCGCGCCGGCGCGCTCCGCCGCACCGATCATTTGCCGCGCATCGCTCATGGTCTGCACCGGCGGACCGACACAGGCGCCCACGAGCAGCATCAACGCCCCGACGCTGGCGCCTCGCCCAACCAAAAACATGCGACTATTCGCGCTTGACATGCACTGACGCTAACAAGCGGCGACCCGCAGCGTCAAGCACCGTCCCTAGATGACAGCGACAGGCGGACCGATCATGCGCATTCTTGTCCTTTATTACTCGCGAGACGGTGGCACCGCCGCCCTCGCCCGCCAGGTCTGTCGCGGGGTGGAAGCCGTCCCCGGCATGAGCGCTTTGTTACGCACCGTGCCGCCGGTGACCACCACCCTCGACGCGCCCGCCGCCCCCGTGCCGGCGAGCGGCCCCCCTTACGCCAGCTATCAGGAACTGGCCGAGTGTGCGGGGCTGATCCTTGGCAGTCCCACGCGCTTTGGCAATATGGCCGCTCCGCTGAAGTATTTTTTGGACGGTACGGGCAGCCAATGGGCTTCAGGGGATCTGGTGGGCAAGCCCGCGGGCGTGTTCACCTCCAGCAGCACCCAACACGGCGGACAGGAGTCCACCTTGCTATCGATGATGCTGCCGTTGTTTCATCACGGCATGCTGCTGGTGGGCCTGCCCTTTACTGACCCTGCGCTGGCCCGCACCCAACACGGCGGCAGCCCCTACGGCGCCGGACGCGTGGCCATGGGCACGCACGGCACCCTGAGTGACGACGAAAAACAACTCGCCCAACGATTAGGCCGCCGGGTGGCCGATGTGGCGGCGCGTTTAGCCCAGCGCACGCCATGACCGACCGATCCCACCCACTGAGCAAGTCCCTGCACCGAGCGGTCATCGGGTGGGTGATTTTATTGTGCGCCGACTGGGTCGGGTGGCACAGCCAACGCTACTCCGGACAGACCGGACTGATACTGAGCCTGTGCGGCATCCTGCCGTGGCTCGCCATTCTGCCGAGCCTCTGGCGCGGTGAACGACGACGCCTCGTGGCGTCGACTTTGCTGCTATCGCCGTATTTAGCCTATGGGCTCATGGATTGGGTAGCCAATCCCGGTGCCAAAGGCTACGCGCTCAGTCTGGTACTGATCGCGGCTGCTTTATTTATGACCGTGATCGTTTATCTGCGCTTGAGTCAACCCAGGTCTCAAGCACTGACTTAACAAAAGGCACCGTCAGCTTGCGCTGATGCGATAGCGCCGCTGCATCCAGTTGGTCCAAGGCCTTAAACAACACGCGCATATCGCGCGGTAAGCGACGCTGCACATACTGCAAGGTGTCCTCCGACCACTCAATGCCAAGCACACGTGCCCGAGCCGAGAGGGCCTGCCCCTGAGCGAGCTCATTCAACGGCTTCACTTGCCAGATGAGACAGGCGGCGAGACGCGAAGCCAAATCCGGCAGCGCGATCGGCACATGGGCGGGCGCTGCACAGGCGGCGATCACCAACTGATGCCCCTGCTCGAGGACATCGTTGTAAAGACGAAATAAACCCTGCTCCCACGCAGGCTGACCGAGCACCGTGTGGATATCATCGACACACACCACATCCAATGCCTCCAAGCCCACCAACATCTCGGGCTGCAACCCGGACTCGGCTAAGGGCAGATAACCCGCGCGACGTCCGGCGCGCGTGGCTTGGTGACAAGTCGCCTGCAGTAAGTGACTGCGCCCCATGCCAGGCCCCGCCCACACCCACAGCGGCGGCTGACCCGCGCGGGTCGCCCCCGCCCTTAAGGCAGACAGCAACGCACCATTGTCACCCACCGCAAAATTCTCAAAGGTAGAAGCGGCACGAAGCCTCACTGCCAAGGGCAACTGCTCTTTCATAACCCAGCACGCCGATGTGCGCGGCGCGCGTGTAACGCCTCGCGGGCGTAACACACCACATAATCAAGCCCACTGACGGCGGTGGTCACAAAGGTCGCTGCGCCTAAGGCCATGATGACCGCTAAAGGCACGCTGACAGGCCAGGCAGCGGATGCGATCACGACCAACACAAAGACTAACTGCAGCAAGGTATTGAGCTTGCTGATGAAGGTCGGATGGCCATCGACCTCACCAATCCACAGCCGATAAGCAATCGCCCCACTGACAATGATCACATCACGAAGCACCACCGTCAGCACCAACCACGGCGGCACAAGACCGAGCCAACCGAGGGTGATGATCACGCCCCCCAACAAAATCTTATCGGCTATCGGATCCAGTATTTTGCCCAGTCGCGACATCCAGTCAAAGCGCTTAGCAATCCAGCCATCGAGCGCATCGGTCACCGCGGCCACCGCAAAAAACAGCAAGGTCAACGGATAATGCCCCATTAACAGCGCCCACACCGTAGGCACCACCAAGCACATGCGCCCGATGCTCAAGGCATTGGGTAATTGCGACCACTTCATGGCAATACCCTAAAGCGCAGCACCCCCTCACTCGACTCCAGCCGCTGCCAACCGGCCACTCCGCTTTGTAAAAAATCAGGCCGCTCGCCCTCGAGCGTCACTCGAAAGCGCACCCGATCCGCCGCCACCGATTCCACTTGCACGGTGCGCACAGCGGCATCGGCGTTGAGTACCGCCTGCGCTTGCGCGAAGGCACGCAGCGACTGAATACCCTGCAGCTCGATGAGTTGTCCGTTGGACGAACCACCGATCACCGCCGCGCGTGCGCCATAGCGATCCGCCATGGCGTTAATCGCATCGGCGCCGCTGCCGCCGACCTCTTCACTCCCTGCAGGCCCAAGCCAACGCCAGCGCCACGCGCCCTCAGCCGCTTGACCCACCAGCACCGCCTCCACCCCCAAAGCGGCCAACAGCGGGTCTAAGTGGCCTGCGAGCAGTGCCTCAAGCACCGCGGGCTCGAGCGCCGGCGCCTGAGCCCATCGGAGTGGCGTGCCACGCACCATCGCCATGGCTTCCATTGATCGTTTGAGTTCGGCATCGGCGGGAGTAAAGCGCCACACGGCGCGCGTGTCTTGGGTCAACACCATGACCGAGGTGAGCCACCGATCGCGACCCCACAGCGGCTGGCCTACGCGCCCCAGTGCCGCATCGACACGGGCGGCATCAAAGTCCACGACGGTTTGGCCCGTGGCAGTGGCGCGGAAGGTGCGCGCGTAGTGACTCGCCTCGGCATACACCGGGGCGAGCGTGGGCTCGGTGGCTGATGATTGCCGACCGGTGACCCGCACCACCACCTGGCGCAGCGCCTCCACCGCCAAGGCCTCACTGCCCGGCTCGCGACCGGCCGTCGCGACCACCCCCTGATAGAGTCCGGGCACGGCCACGCCCTGCGCCGCCGCCGACACGCCCGTCAAGGCAGCGGCCAACGCCACCCCGACCGCCCTGTATACCCATCGAGCCATTATTTTCCCCGTCGCCACTTTTTTCTCGAGTCTAGAGCGGCAGCGACACTGTTCCCCATGTAAAATACCACAGCCTTCCCTGTGTCCTATGGCCCGCCTTATGTCTGACTTGCGCCCCTCCATGACCTACCGCGATGCGGGGGTCGACATCGATGCCGGTGACGCACTGGTTGAGCGAATCAAGCCCCACGTACAGCGCACCCAACGCCCCGGCGTCATGGGTGGCTTGGGCGGCTTCGGATCGCTGTTTCGGATCCCGCTGACCCGCTATCCGCGACCCGTGCTGGTGTCAGGCACCGATGGCGTCGGCACCAAGTTGCGCTTGGCCATCGAGACGCAGCGACACGACACGATTGGCATCGACCTAGTGGCCATGTGCGTCAATGACGTCATCGTGCAAGGGGCCGAGCCGCTGTACTTCTTAGACTATTACGCCACCGGACAATTGGACGTACCGGTGGCCGCCCAAGTGGTCGCTGGCATCGCCGAAGGCTGCGTGCAAGCGGGCTGTGCGTTGGTGGGTGGTGAGACCGCTGAGATGCCTGGCATGTACCACGCTGGAGATTACGACTTAGCTGGCTTTTGCGTGGGTATCGTCAATGAAGATCAGATCATCGACGGCAGCCGCACGCAGGCGGGTGATGTACTGATTGGCTTAGCCTCCTCGGGTCCGCACTCCAATGGGTACTCGCTGATCAGAAAGCTCATCACCCAGGCGGGTGCGGATGCCAGCACCCCACTCGATGGCCGCTCACTCTACGATCAGCTGCTCACACCGACACGCATCTATGTGAAATCCATCTTGACGCTAGCGGCTGAATGGCCGATTCATGGCTTGGCACACATCACCGGCGGTGGACTGTTAGAAAACATTCCGCGCGTCGTGCCCGACCACCTTGAAGTCGTATTGCACCGCTCATCATGGACTCGCCCAGCGGTCTTTGATTGGCTGCAAGAGACCGGCAACATCAGCGACACGGAAATGCACCGCACCTTTAACTGCGGCATCGGCATGACGGTGTGTGTCCCTAAGCACAGCGCTGATCAAGTCGTTACGCGGCTTCAGGCCTTAGGAGAAAGCGCGAGCATTATTGGTGAGATTCGTACAGGCACCCGCGGTGTCCTCCTCGAATCTTAAGCCGCGCACGCTCTCGGCGGTCGTGCTGTTATCCGGCACCGGCACAAACTTCAGTGCAATTGCCAAAGCCATCCAACAGGACGCTCTGCCGATCGACATTCGAGCGGTTTTGTCTGATCGCCCACGGGCACAAGGGCTTGAGCGAGCGCGCGCGCTGCAGTACCCCACACAGACGGTGGACGCCAGCCAATACCCGGACCGAGCGACCTATGATCAGGCCTTAATCAAAGCCATCGACGCCTACGCACCGCAGCTGCTGGTACTCGCGGGCTACATGCGCATTTTGACACCTGCTTTTGTGGCGCATTACAGCGATCGCATCATCAACATTCATCCTTCGTTGTTGCCCTCACTCAAAGGCTTGCATACCCATCAGCGCGCGCTCGATGCAAGACACGCTGAGCATGGCTGCTCCGTGCATTTTGTCAGCGACCTGCTCGATGACGGCCCCTTAGTGGCGCACGCGCCCGTACCGATTCAACCCGACGATACGGCACAGACCTTAGCCGCGCGCGTGCAAGCGGCCGAGCATAGGCTCTATCCCACCGTGCTTGGATGGCTGGCGACAGGACGACTACAATGCATTCATCATCAGCTCTGGCTCGATGGGGCGCGACTCTCACAGCCGATTCGTCTCGACGGCCTGTATCAGTCCGGACCCTCACCATGAATCCACACCCCTCAGGGCTCGTCGGGTTAAGCCTTGCGCTCACGCTCGGGCTCCACCTGCACGCCGCTAGCGCCCTGACCGTACTCCCGCACGAAGCGACCTATCGCACGAGTTTTAAAGGCATCGGGGTGGGCGATTTAAAGATCAGCTTGGCACACGATGCCACCACGGATCTTTGGACCTACGAAACGCACGCCCAGCCGACCCTGCTGGCGCGGCTGATCGTCAGCCCCCAATCCATCGAGCAAAGCGTTTTTAAAGTCACCGCCCATGGGATTGAGCCGGTGCGCTATCGCATCACCGACGGCAGTGGCCGCGAGACGGGAATGGCCGCACTCAGCTATGACTGGGTAAACCACCGGCTCACCGGCCAAGTCAAAGGCAGCGCCGTTGATCTGCCCTTTGAAGGCGACTTAACCGACCCCCTGTCGATCCGCGCGGCGGTGCTTTTTGATCTCAACGCCGGGCGCCCACCGACCGAGTACGCCATGATCGATGATCAACACATCAAGCACTATCGGTATCGTGCAGCCGGCACCGCGCGCTTAGCGACGGCCCTCGGCGATCTGGACACCGTCTTGTATGACAGCGACCGGACAGACAGTGATGGCCACGGACGCTCCTGGCGCTTTTGGTATGCGCCGGCACTCCACTATGTGATTGTACGAGCCGAGCAGCGCGATGCGGGCCACCTGAGACTGTTGATGACCCTCCAGGCCCTTCACTGGACAGGCAATGCAAGCACCGCGGGACCTATGCCGTAAGGGCTTTTCGCTTAGAGTCTTTGAAGACGCGCCTTAAGCTGAGGCCGACACAGGCCGTCTGACGATGCTACGTTTTCGGTAACGTCACGCCCTGCTGACCCATGTATTTACCGCCGCGATCCTTGTAGGACGTTTCACAGACTTCGTCGGATTCAAAAAACAGCATCTGTGCCACCCCTTCATTGGCATAAATTTTTGCCGGCAGCGGCGTGGTGTTGGAAAACTCCAGCGTGACATGCCCTTCCCATTCAGGCTCTAAGGGCGTGACATTGACGATGATGCCGCACCGCGCATACGTCGACTTACCCAAACAAATCGTCAGCACGCTGCGCGGAATGCGAAAGAACTCGACGGTACGAGCAAGCGCAAAAGAGTTCGGCGGGATGATGCACACATCCGCATTCACATCAACAAAACTCTGTGGGTCAAAGGCCTTCGGATCGACAATCGTCGAATTAATATTCGTGAAGATCTTAAACTCGCTGGCACAACGCACGTCATAACCATAGCTGGAGGTGCCGTAGGACACAATTTTTTGGCCCTCACGGCTGCGCACTTGATTGGCCTCAAAGGGCTCAATCATGCCGGTCTTCGCCATGCGCCGAATCCAATGATCTGACTTAATACTCATGCCTCATCCCCACTGTCTTCACACCCAGAACCGAGCGTCGCGGACCGTCACTGACTGCATCCGCCGCCTTAAAAAACTCGAGTTTAATCATCGCTGACCGCGAGTGTCGGAAAAGCGCCGCGCGCGACTCCGCAGGCGAGGCGCGCCGCCGCGCGCCGCGCAATCTGCAGGTAACTGGCGGCCACGCGACCGGTCGGATCCAAGGCCACCGTCGGCACGCCGCGATCGGCGTGCTCTCGAATCTGAATATCCAGCGGCAAACTACCCAACAGCGGGATCTGATACTCCGCTGCCATGCGCTCACCGCCGCCGACACCAAAAATAGACTCTGCATGCCCGCATTGACTGCAAATGTGCATCGCCATGTTCTCAATCACCCCGAGCACCGGCACAGATACTTTACGAAACATCTCAAGGCCCTTACGCGCATCTAACAGCGCGATGTCTTGCGGGGTGGTGACAATCAGCGCGCCACTCACCGGCACCCGTTGCGCCAACGTCAGCTGGGTATCACCGGTGCCGGGTGGCATATCCACGATCAGATAGTCGAGATCGCCCCACTCGGTTTCACTGAGCAACTGGACTAGGGCCTGAGTGACCATCGGCCCGCGCCACACCATCGGTTGGGCGGGATCGATTAAAAAACCGATCGACATCACCTCGACCCCATGGGCGGTGAGCGGCCGCATGCGCTTGCCGTCGGTACTCATCGGACGCTGCCCGGCCAAACCCATCATCAGCGGCTGACTGGGCCCATAAATATCGGCATCCAGTAGACCCACCCGCGCCCCTTGACGGGCTAAGGCAATGGCTAAGTTGGCGGCGGTCGTGGACTTTCCCACCCCCCCTTTACCGGAGGCGATTGCCAGAATATTGCGAATCGCAGGGAGCGGTTTTAGGCTGGCCTGCACCGCCTGCGCGCGAATATCCGCGCGCCAGTGCGCCTTCAAAGTGCCCGTGAAGCCGCCGGCGGCCAACGCCTTAGCCAATCGCTCGGTGAGTGTGGCCTCGTAACCACCGATCGGGAAGCCGACGGTGAGCTCGAGCACCGCCGTGTCACCGCTCAGGGCAACCTCGGTCACTTGAACCCCTAAAGGGGCTCCCAAGTCCGGATCACTTAAAGCCGTGGCAATTTCCGTAAATCTGTTAGAATTCATATGATAGAGGCGTAAAGTTATTTAAGAAGGTTATTAATTTTTGCCGAGTAGGCACCCGCGTGAACGAAGGGCACCCTAAGCAAAGCAG
Source organism: uncultured Pseudomonadota bacterium (assembly GCA_903862885.1). Taxonomy (GTDB): domain Bacteria; phylum Pseudomonadota; class Gammaproteobacteria; order Steroidobacterales; family Steroidobacteraceae; genus CAIKZZ01. The sequence continues at coordinate 46,625 of CAIOZU010000039.1, read as the reverse complement.
AATGACACCGTGAAATTCCTGACCACCTTGCGAAGTGAGCGTCTCGTCGCTGAGATCAAAGCGAACAGCGATCCCGCCTCTTCTCAACGCAAAAAAGCCATCCAAAAGCTCATCGGCTTGGGTGCGGACGTTATCACACCGATCATCAATGCACTCGACCAAGCGGATCGGGCCGAGGCCGCCGCCTACACCGAGGTGTTAGCCGAGCTGTGCGACGCTAAGTCCCTGCCGAGCCTACTGAAAGGGCTCGCCGCCCCCAATCCCCTGGCCGTCCAAGCGGTCGCCCTCGCCCTCGCCAAGAGCCAAAAATACCCAGCCACCGCCCTCATCGCCGCACTCAAAGACCGTGAGCTCTCGAGCGTGGCACTCTTAGAGGTCATCAGCGCCCACAAAAGCCGCATCCCGGTACGTGATTTGTTAAGCGCCGCCTACGGCAATGATGCGGGTGACAAGAACGCCCTTTTTAAGATCATCCATCAAGTGGTGGATGCGGATGCTTTGCCTGATCTGCTGCCGCGCCTTGAGGGCAAAGACATGGGCATTCGGGTGCAACTGATGGCGATCGTCGCCCGCTTTGGCACCAAGGAAGTACAAAGCGCGCTGCTTGCACAACTCAAAGACCACAACAAACTCATTCGTCAGGCCGCCTTGATCGCCTTAAGCAAGCAGCCGCCACTCAGCGACATCGCCCCGGTCGTGCCTCTGTTAGCGGATGCGGACATCGACGTGGCCAATCGCGCGGTGGAGCTACTCATTAAAGCGGCCCATCCGGATACGATGGAGCATCTGATCGTGGCGCTGCAGGATGAGTCTGAGTACGCACGCCGCGCGGCAGTTGAAGTATTGAACGAAGTCGGCGATGTACACTCGATCAAGCATTTGTTTTCAGCCATCAAAGACAGCGACTGGTGGGTGCGCTCCCGCGCCGCAGACGCCTTAGGAAAAATTGGTGGGCCGCGAGTCATCGATGCGGTGCTCGTGCTGGTACGCGATCCGGATGATGATGTACGTCGTACCGCCATTGAGATCTTGAATCAAACCAAGGATGAGCGCGCGGTCGATTCTTTACTTAAAGCCACCGAAGATGAGGATTGGTGGGTGAGTGAACGGGCGGTGGATGCCTTAGCGGACATGGGGGTGGTACGCGCCATGCCTCGATTGCTGGATATGCTCAACGGGCCGACTCGCGCCCTACCGACTACCCTTCGAGCGATCGGCCGCTTAGGCTCACCGAATCACGTGCTTGCGCTACTGCCACTGGCCGAGCGCGCGGAAAAAGAAGTGCTTCTGGAGATGATCCTAGCGCTGGGGCAACTGACGGATACCACGCACATGCAGCCGGTATTTTCGTCGTTACGCAGCCTCGGCAACACCCACGCCGACGCCGACGTCGCGGCCAAGGCGCGCGATATCTTGGCGGAACTGGAGACGCGTCTGGCGGACACCGCTGCCACCAGCCGGGTCGCGACCCTAGGGCAAATCTCCATTGATGACAGTGCCAACGTCCGCGCCCTGCTCAGCAAAAAAACCTCGAGCAGCCGTCGCATGGACATCTCCACGCTGCGAGCAGGCGACGTGCTCGGCGATCGCTACCGCTATGTCGAAAAAATCGGCAAAGGCGCGTTTGGTACGGTGCTTTTAATGCACGATCAAGCGGTCGATGAGCAACTGGTCCTTAAATTCCTTAACCCCACCGTGGCCGATGATGAAGAGATCATGCGTCGCTTCGTGCACGAGCTGCGCTATTCGCGAAAAATCACCCACCCGAACGTGATCCGGATCTACGACTTTCTGAATATTCGCGGCAATTATGCGATCTCAATGGAATACTTTAAAAGCCATACGCTCGCCCGAGAAGTCAGCCAAGGCGCGCCGATGCCGATCAGCCAGGCGGTGCGCTTTGGCGTCGATATCACCAGCGGCATGGCGGTCGCCCATGAAGTAGGCATCATCCATCGCGACTTAAAACCAGCCAATGTGCTGATCAATGACAAGGGTGTTCTCAAAATTGTTGACTTCGGCGTGTCCTCAGCGGTGTGGGAAGGCGAAGCCCACCTCACGCGCGCAGGCTATGTGATCGGCTCACCCAAATACATGGCGCCTGAGCAGATTCTGGGCAAAGACACCGACCCGCGCGCTGACATCTACAGCACCGGCGTCATGCTCTATGAGATGTTGACCGGCCAGCCTCCCTATTCACGCGGTGATCACATGGCGGTCATGTATCAGCACGTGCAAGGCAAAGCCCTCTTGCCCATTGAGCTGCGACCGGAGTTACCGGTTGCACTGTCGGAGCTCGTCATGAAAGCCATGACCGTGGAGCGCGAGCAGCGCTTTGATACAATGGACAGCATGCGTGCTGCCCTCGAGCCCTTTCTCTAACCCGCCACCGAGCATGCTATGGCCCGTGTCGACGCCTTTCTAAAACTCGGTTCCGCCCAAGGCTGCTCCGATATCCATCTCGCCGTGGGTGTACCGCCGATGCTTCGAATGAGCGGCGAGCTCATGCCGATCCGCTTTCGAGATCTCACCGACGCCGAGCTGTCAGGCTACTTAGCCGAGATCATGACCAAGACTCAGGCGGAGCTATTTAATTCAGGCAAAGACCTTGATTTCTCTTACGTCTCAGAAGAAGGTGGTCGATTTCGGGTCAATATCTTTCGTAAAGAGACCGGCATCGGCGCCGTGTTCCGTACGATTCCAGAGACGGTACCGACCTTGGAGAGCTTGAATCTACCGCCGGTGATCGGCAAATTGCTCGATCAACATCAAGGCATGATCTTAGTCACCGGCGCCACCGGCAGCGGCAAGTCCACCACCTTAGCGGCGATGATCAACGAGCTGAATCGCACCCGCGCGCTCAATATCATTAGCCTTGAAGACCCGATCGAATTCATTCACCACAGCCAAAAATCGCAAGTCATCCAGCGCGAATATGGCACGCACGTGCCGTCTTTTGCGGAAGGCGTACGCGCCGCGATGCGCGAAGACCCCGATGTGATTTTAGTCGGCGAAATGCGCGATGCCGAGACCATTCGTATGGCAATGACTGCCGCTGAAACCGGCCACTTGGTGCTTGGCACCTTACACACCAACAGCGCCGTCAAAACCATTGATCGTATGGTCGATGCGCTGCCTATTGAAGAGCGCGAACAAACCAAGGGCTTCTTATCACAGAGCTTACTTGCCGTGATCACCCAGACCCTGGTGCGGCGTCTTGACAGTCGCGCGCGCCGTGCGATCTGCGAAATCATGATCATGAACCGGGCAATCGGCAAACTAATCCAAACGGATCAGACCCATCAGATTCCTTCGCAATTGCAGACTGGCAAAGACAGCGGCATGCAACTGCTCGATCAAGCGCTCCTTGAGGCGGTGCGCCTCAAAGAGATTGATCCCGATGAGGCCTATAGGTACGCGGCTGACAAGAAACCCTTTCAGCGGCTGGTATCGAACCCCGAACAGTTCGCCAAACTCGATATCACCGCAGCGTAAGCACACCATGGCGCAACTCGATACCTTTTTAAAAGCCGTCTTAGATCGCAATGGATCGGATTTGCACTTCCTTGCCGGCGATCCCCCGCGCATTCGTCTGTATGGACAATTACAGAGCTTGCATCCGGATCCCCTCAGTGCAGATTTTGTGCGCGAAACGCTCTACGAAATCATGCCCGCCAAAGCGATCGCTCGCTTTGAATCTAAAGAAGGCGCGGACTTCGCCTACGCGATTCCTGATAGCGGACGTTTTCGCGTCAATATCCTACGCCACGCCAATGGCATGGGCGCTATTTGCCGCGCCATCCCGGCGGGTGCCAAGACGCTCGACGAGCTGTCCATGCCCGAGTCCGTGCGCGCCCTGTGCCGCCTAAAAAATGGGCTCATCCTAGTCACGGGTAAAACCGGGTCCGGCAAATCCACCACGCTCGCCGCCATGGTCGATGACATCAACGCACGCATGAAGGGTCATATCTTAACGATTGAAGATCCCATCGAGTTCGTCCATCGCCGCCAGAACTGCCTCATCAGTCAGCGTGAAATTGGCGTGCATGCTCAGTCCTTTGCAGAGGCGGTGCACTCGGCGCTGCGCGAGGATCCTGATGTGATTTTGATTGGCGAAATGCGTGATCTGGAGACCATCAGCATTGCTGTGAGCGCCGCTGAGATGGGTATTTTAGTGATGGGTACGCTACACACCAATGGTGCACCGGCGACCATTGACCGCATCGTCAATGCCTTCCCCTCCGACAAACAACCGCACGTACGCACCATGCTGTCGACCAGTCTGCGTGGCATTATTTCCCAACAGCTACTACCGACCGCCGGCAAGCCTGGCCGTGTGGCCGCCATGGAAATCCTCATCAACACACCGGCAGTCGCCAATCTGATCCGCCAAGGTAAAATCGATCAACTCGAATCGACCATGCAAACGAGTGCCGGCCAAGGGATGCGCTCAATGGACATGGCGATCACCCAGCTACTCGACAAAGGGTTGGTCACGGGCCAAGAGGCGTATCGCAAAGCCATGAATAAGCAGCGCTTCGAATCAGTCAAAAACCAGACCTGAGCGTTTAGGCCAAGCGACTGGCATAATAGGCGTCCGATCACGCCCTTGAGAGCTTATGCGCCGCATCCTTGTCACCAGCGCCCTGCCCTATGCCAATGGCCCGCTGCACTTCGGCCACATCCTCGAGGCGGTGCAGACAGACATTTGGGCGCGCTTCATGCGCTTTCTGGGTCACGACTGCGTGTATGTCTGTGCCGATGACACCCACGGCACGCCGATTATGCTGAAGGCGCAAGCGCTCAAGATCACACCCGAAGCGCTGATCGAGCAGGTGGCCATCGAGCACCACGCAACCTACCGCGACTTCCTGGTGGAACACGCCGTCTTCCACTCGACGCACAGCGCCGAGAACCAGTTCATGACGGGACAGCTGTTCACCGCCCTCGATCAAGGCGGCTACATCAGCCGACGCATCATTTCGCAGGCCTATGACGCACACGCTGGCATGTTCCTGCCTGATCGCTACGTCAAAGGCACCTGCCCGCGCTGCAAAGCGCCTGACCAGTACGGCGATAGTTGTGAAGTCTGTGGCGCCACCTATGCGCCGTCCGATCTCATCGACCCACTCTCGGTCGTCAGCGGCACCCCACCCATCGAACGCGAATCCGAGCATCTATTTTTCAAGCTCGATCGCTTTGAGTCGATGCTGCGCGAATGGACGCGCTCCGGTGCAGTCGGCGAGAGTGTGGCCAATAAGCTCGACGAGTGGTTTAACGCCGGTCTTCGTGACTGGGACATTTCTAGGGACGCGCCGTATTTTGGCTTTGAGATCCCAGGCTATCCCGGCAAGTATTTCTATGTGTGGCTGGATGCGCCGGTCGGCTACATGGCGGCGACCTTGGCACTCACCCAAGGACCGGGCGCTGCCTTTGATGCGTGGTGGCGAGCCGATAGCCGCGCCGAACTGCACCATTTCATTGGTAAAGACATTTTGTATTTTCACACCTTATTTTGGCCGGCGGTGTTAACCGGTGCCGGCTTTCGTCGACCCACGGCCGTGCATGCGCATGGATTTTTAACGGTCAATGGTCAGAAAATGTCCAAATCGCGCGGCACGTTCATCACCGGCCGGCGCTATCTCGATATCCTCCCCCCAGAGGCGCTGCGCTATTACTTCGCCGCGAAGCTCGGTCCTGGCATCGACGACATGGACTTATCGCTCACTGACTTCGTGCATCGCTTCAACGCCGACGTCGTTGGCAAGCTGGTGAACATTGCCAGTCGCTGCGCGGGTTTTATCGCGCGCGGGGGTGGCGTGCTGGCGGCGCAGCTGCCGGAACCGGCGCTGTATGCCGAATTTGCTGGCGCCCGAGCGGCCATTGCCGCTCACTACGAGGCACGCGACTTTGCTCAGGCCATCCGTGAGATCGCCTCGCTCGCCGATCGCGCCAATCAATACATCGACAGCCAAAAGCCGTGGACTATCGCCAAAGACCCGAACCGTCTGCCGGAGGTCATGGCGATCTGCACCCAAGGCATCAACCTATTTCGGGTATTGATCAGCTATTTAAAGCCGGTTCTGCCAGCGATGGCCGATCAAGCCGCGCTCTTTCTCGGCAAGCCCTTCAGCCACTGGGATGAGATCGAACACCCCTTGCTCGGATCCGCCTTGGCCACCTATGTGCCTTTAGCCACGCGCCTAGATCCTCAGGTGGTAGCCCAACTGATCGAAGCGGATAAAACGGCCGCCGCCGCACCCGTTAGCCCCCCACCCGCATCCGTCCAAAGCCAACCAAAGAGTACCCCGCCCGTGAACACCGCCGCCCCACCGACGCCTGCCAGTGCACCGGCCAGTGCACCGGCCCCCGCTGAGATCACCATAGATGAGCTCGCTAAAATCGACCTGCGCATCGGCCGAGTCATCGCCGCGGAGCGCGTCGATGGATCGGACAAGCTCTTAAAGCTCACCATCGATTTAGGCAGTGAACAGCGAACGATTTTCTCAGGCATTCAAAACGCCTACAGCCCAGAACAGATGCTGGATCGCCACGTGGTGGTGGTCGCTAACCTGAAGCCTCGCAAAATGCGCTTTGGCGTCTCACAAGGCATGGTGCTAGCGGCCAGTGGCGAAGGCGATGGCGTCTATCTCGTGAGCCCCGACGCCGGCGGTGCGGCGGGCATGCAGGTCAAGTGATTGGGCGATCAGCCAGTCTCTGCCGCTCTCCTGGATGCGCTGCTGCCACAGACCCAGTGCACCCGGTGCGGCTACGCGGGATGCTTACCGTACGCGCAGGCTTTAATCAGCGGTGAAGCCGATACCGATCAATGCCCACCGGGGGGTGATCACACCGCACGCGCGCTGGCTCATCACTTAGGGAGAGCCCCCAAACCCATTCACCCGCGCTATGGACTAGAGCGTCCCCCGCGAGTGGCGGTGATCGATGAGAGCATATGCATTGGCTGCGCCAAATGTCTGCCCCCCTGCCCGATCGATGCGATTGTCGGCGCCCAAAAATTCCTGCACACGGTGGTGGTGGCTGATTGCTCCGGGTGCGAACTGTGTCTGCCTGCCTGTCCGGTCGATTGTATTCAGATGGTTGAGACCGCGCCGCAACCGCTGGATCCTATCGAGATGTCGCATCGCCAGCAACTGTACCGCACACGCTACCTAGCGCATCAACAACGCAACGCCAGTCGACTCAGTGCGCGCAACCATCGCTTAGCGCGCCAGACACCCCACCCACCATGAAACTCGCCCAGCGATCGCTGTTTTTTAAAGCGCTCCACGCCCAAAACCCGGCACCGACCACGGAGCTCATCTGGCACAGTCCCTTTGAGCTATTGATTGCTGTGATCTTGTCGGCCCAAGCGACTGACAAGAGCGTCAATATCGCCACCCGCTCCCTCTTCCGAGTGGCCGCTACACCCAAAACCATGGTGGCACTGGGCCTTGATGGCATCAAAGAACACATCAAAACCATTGGTCTTTACAACACCAAGGCAAAAAACGTGCTGGCGACCGCCGAGCGCCTGTTGGCGTTGCATCAAGGCCGAGTTCCACCCACGCGCGAGGCCTTAGAGGCACTGCCCGGTGTCGGCCGCAAAACCGCGAATGTCATTCTCAACTGCGTGTTTTCACAACCCACCATCGCGGTTGACACGCATATTTTTAGAGTGGCCAACCGCACCGGCTTAGCGCCCGGTCGGACCGTGCTGAGTGTAGAGAAGCGCTTACTCAAGGTGGTGCCGACTGCGTACTTACTGCATGCCCACCACTGGTTGATTTTGTTAGGCCGCTACACCTGCAAAGCCCGAAAGCCCGAGTGCTGGCGCTGCCAGGTGTACGCCGAGTGTGGCTTTAAAAAGAAAACACCTGACCCCTCTTTAGACCGCCCTAAGCGACGCGGATCCTCTCACCGCTCACGGATCACCGACTGACCTACTCATCCGTTATCTTTCCGCAGGGCACCCGCCAGGTGGTGCGGGATGGACGATTCGGATGCAAAAAAACAGCGGTTTTCATAGCACTTACTCGATGCTTCGGCGTCTTCGCGCCCGGCTACACACGATGACAAGCCGCTATCGGACCCTGCTCTGCTATGTCGTAGGGCTCATCGTCTTAGCCGCTTGGTTGGCCTTAGCGCGCGCCGTGGGGCACTGGTAAAGTGAGGCAACGATGACGCCCTGGCGCAAAAAAATAGGGGGGGGGGGGGGGGGTAACGCTCGCCGAGGCACACGCCGCCGCAAGCGATAGTCAAGGTCAGCGGGTGAGCCTGACTCATGATCCACTAGATGCCAAGAGATCACCGACTGCCCCGTCTCTGAGCGAACGCGGGCGGGACCGACACGACGAAAACGGTCGAATAAAAAATGGATAAGAGGGGTCACGTGAATGCCGAGCTATGAGCGCGTTGCGCAAATACATCAACTACTGATCAGCTCACGTGAACCCATTGCACTTCATCAACTGTGCGATCGCTTGAATGCTTCACCGGCCACGATTAAACGATTGATTTCATTTCTTCGGCATGATCTGGAGATGCCCGTGGAATTCGACCATGAGCATGGTGGCTACCGACTGACTGTGGACTCGCGTACGGCACGCCCAATGATCGGCCCGCTCTACGAGCCCGAAGAACTCTCCACGCTGTTCACCGCGTGCCTGTTAGCCGAAAAGCTCTTGCCTAACCTCTTTGAGTGCACCAGCGCAGCGATTAAAGAAAAATTTCGTCAAACGCTCGGCAACAAAGCAAAAAAAATCGACGATCTTGTGCATCGCTTCAGCGTGATCGCACCGCAAAAGCGGCGCATGAACGCCAGTGATTTTTCTGACTTAGTCGTGGCTCTCACCGATCAGGTACGCATCACCATTTATTATCGCGGCCAGGGTCGTCACGGTGAGGCGAGCTACACCGTCTCACCTTACCGACTGATTTTCTATCGTTACAACTGGTACCTCGCTGCGTGGTGCCACCGCGATCATGCCTTGACTATCCTCTCAGCCGACCGGATCCGTGTCACGGAGCGATCCACCACCCCGTGCAGACCGATCTCAGTCGAGGAACTCACCCGCCTGATCGAGTCCACTTATGGCATCGGACTCGGTGAGCCGACAGAACGCGCTGTGTTGCGCTTTTCTACAGCGGCCGCCAAACGGGTGGCGCTCGAGGAATGGCACCGTGACCAGACCCTTGAGTACCATGCCGATGGCGGTATCGATCTGAGCGTGCCTTATCGGCACAGCCGCGACCTCAAAATGGACATCCTGCGATTTGGGAGCGACGTCGAGGTCATCGCCCCGGTCAGTTTGCGTCAAGAGGTCGCCCAAAGCCTCGCCCACGCAGCGGCTCGATACACATAGCAGAACGTGGCCTGTACGCGAACGACTAGCGGGGCACGGCGGGCGTAGTCCGCACCGCCTTCACCCCAATGTCATGCAGCGCATGCCGAAGCGTACGGATGCCCTCGGTGTAATGCCCCGCATTGCATTGCGTCTCACCGACATCGCGACTCTTATGCCCACGAGCCGCCTGCTGCGCTTTTTGATGGGTAGGCCAGGCCACATCAAATTGGGCAATCAAATGCTGGCAGTGACTGGCCTGCGCCGACGGTGCATGTACCGTTTTAGCCTCCGCACTCGCCACGACCTGCGCCTCACAGATCACGCTACCCGCGCAAAGCAGCCAGCCCATCAGCCATAGAGCGCCCCACCCCCGCACCACGCGCGGGATCCAACGGGCCAAGGATGAATAGAGAAAGCGTATCACCCACTAAGATTAGCCCGATGTGGCGCATGGGTGCGCAAAGCGGCGTTAAGAGTCCTTAAGGTTGGCCGCTGCCAAGAAACGCAATCTGCCGTATCCTAGGACCCCAGAGACCCCTATGAACATCCTCCTTGTTGAAGACGACCGCCGAGCCAGTGAGTTCCTCAGCCAAGGGCTGCGGGCGCTTGGGCACCAGGTCGAGCAGCGCTTCGATGGCGAAGCGGGCCTTAAGGCGGCCATGCAAGGTCAGTACGATGTCTTACTACTCGATCGCATGCTGCCCAAGCTCGATGGTCTCGACGTCGTCAAACGCCTGCGCGGCATAGGTAATGACACCCCCACGCTGATCTTGAGCGCCTTGGATGAGGTGGATGAACGGGTACAGGGACTGCGCGCCGGGGGTGATGACTATCTCGCCAAGCCCTATCATCTAGAGGAGCTGACCGCGCGGCTGGAGGCTTTAACCCGCCGCAAAGGCGCCTCCTCCTTGAATGATCGCCTGAAATTGGCGGATCTGGAATTAGACGCCAGGGCCCGCAAAGTCACCCGCGGCGGCAAAAAAATTGATCTCACCACCCGTGAGTTTCAGTTGCTGGAATTTCTCATGCGCCACGCGCGTCAAGTGGTGACTCGCACGATGATTCTAGAAGGCGTCTGGGATTATCACTTCGACCCCAAAACCAATGTCATTGACGTCCACATCAGCCGCCTTCGACAGGCGATCGATAAAGACTTCACCGTCCAGCTACTGCACACCGTGCGTGGCGCAGGCTACACCCTCTCAGAAGACCCCTAAGGCGCGCCGTGGGCCTCGTCCGTCTCCTGCGCTCATCGATTGCTCGCGTCGCCGTGTTGCATGGCCTGGTCTTGGCAGCGGCCATGATCGCCGTGTTAAGTGGCGTCTATATCGCCACCGATCGGCTGATCGCCAATGAAGGGGATCAGCTGATCTCCATCGAGTTACAAAACCTCACTGAGTCCTTCAAAAACCTCGACGCAGAGGCGTTTGTGGCCACCATCGTCGATCGCGCTGATGATCCTTGGATCCGTGGCGGCGTCTATGAACTGCATGGCCCCCGAGGAGATTTTCTGGCGGGCAATGTGGTGGTACTGTCGGATCTGAAAACCCCACCCGGTGAGTGGACTGAATTCGAAGTCGCTGACACCAACAACGACACCGACCTGAGCCGACAAATCCGCGCCAAAGTGGAGGATTTAGGCGGCGGCTATCACCTGCTCGTGGGTCACGACGTGCAGGATCGGCGCGCGTTTAAAACCGTGATGCTGCACAGCGTCATCTGGGCAGTCCTAGCCACCCTCTTGTTTGGCGTCATCGGCGGTTGGTGGTTGGCACGGCGTATCTCACGCACCGCAAAAGCGATCAGCAGCAGCGCCGCGCGCATCGCCCTCGGCAATCTGACTGAGCGCTTACCCTTAAGCGGCAACGGCGATGAGATCGACACCTTAGTCAGTCAGTTCAATGAGCTGCTGGCTCGCGTGGATACCCTGACCACCACCCTGCGTGCCGTGTTAGACAGCACCGCCCATGATCTACGCGGGCATCTCAATCGCATTCGCGGTGCGGCCCAGGACGCGAGTCTTAAAGCCACCTCACCTGAAGAGACGAGCGCCGTCACCTTGGTGCTCACCGAAATCGATCGCTTAAGCGACACCCTGCAAGGGCTGCTACGCATCGCACTGGCAGAATCCGGCACCGTGCCGCTAGAGCGCGTGGATCTGAGTGCCATTACCGCGGATCTGGTTGAGTTTTATCAACCGGTCGCCTCTCAGCCACTGCAAGCCGACATCACCCCCTCCCTGTGGGTGCGTGGCCATCGACAACTGCTAACCCAAGCCCTCTCCAATGCCCTGGATAACGCCTTGAAGTACGGCCGCGGCAGCACGGTCTCCATTCGCCTGGTTCGCCATGAACAACACGCCCTGCTCACCATCAGTGATCAGGGCCCGGGGATTCCGGCAGAACAACGCGAATGGGCCAAGCAGCGATTTAGGCGGCTGCCCGGCAGCTCCGGCTTACCCGGCTCCGGCTTAGGCCTGTCGTTGATTGCCGCGGTCGCCCGCTTGCATCAGGCAGAACTGAATCTGCAAGACGCAGAGCCCGGCCTCGCCCTTTGCCTCTCGCTGCCACTCAGTCACGAATGATCCTGACGCGCCGACGGCTACCGGCTTACGCTTTTCGGGGGATATAGAGATCGGTCAAGGTTCCCTCAAAGGCCTCGGCCGCGAGTCCTACGGTCTCTGAAAGGGTGGGATGCGGATGGATGGTCAAGCTAAGATCATGGGCATCCGCACCCATCTCAATCGCTAACGCCACCTCAGCAATCAGATCACCCGCATTGGGGCCGACCATGCCTGCCCCCAACACCCGATGGCTGTGTGGATCAAACAACAACTTGGTGAATCCCTCATCCCGATTGAGTGCCAAGGAACGTCCGGAGGCGGCCCAAGGGAACACCCCTTTCCCGACCTCTATCCCTTGCGCCTTGGCATCGGTCTCCGTGAGCCCCACCCAAGCCACTTCCGGGTCGGTATAGGCCACCGAAGGAATCACGCGCGCATCAAAGGCGCGCTTCAATCCCGCCGCCACTTCCGCAGCCACTTTGCCTTCATGGCTCGCCTTGTGCGCAAGCATCGGATTGCCCACCAGATCGCCAATCGCGAACACCTGCGGCACCCCGGTGCGTTGCGTCCGATCCACCGGAATAAAGCCGCGCGCATCGAGGGCAATGCCCGCCGCCTCGACCCCAAGCGCACGCCCATTCGGACGCCGACCGATCGCCACCAGCACCCGATCAAAGGTCTGCGGCTCAGTCGGTGCATTCGGCCCTTTGAAAGTCACCGTGATGCCGGCGGGCTCGGCCAACCAGTGCACCACCTGGGTCTGGGTGTAGATCGCCTCAAAGCGACTCCGCAATCTTTTTTCCAGTGGCTTCACCAAGTCCCGATCACAACCGGGCATCAACACCTCACCCAACTCCGCCACCGTGATACGCGTTCCCAACGCGCTGTACACGCTGGCCATTTCAAGACCAATGATGCCGCCACCGATCACCAGCATGCGCGCAGGCACCTGATCAAGCGCCAAGGCACCGGTCGAATCCATGATGCGCTCATCCTCTGGCGCACCCGGCAAACGCACGGGCTCCGATCCCGCCGCGAGGATGCACTGCTCAAATCCAATGATCTGTCGACCAGCGGGACCGTTGAGTTCTAGACGATGCGCGGATAAAAAGCGCGCCTCGCCCACCAACACGCGCACCTTGCGCTGTTTAGCCAGCCCGCTTAAGCCCTGGGTCAAGCGACTCACGACGCGGTTTTTCCATCCCTGCAACTGCGTCATATCAATCTGTGGGCGACCAAAGGACACGCCCAAGGCACTCATCGACTCCGCATCTTCAATGACTTTGGCGGCATGCAAGAGCGCCTTCGACGGAATGCAGCCGACGTTAAGACACACCCCACCCAAGGTCGGTCCACGCTCAATCAAACCCACCTCAAGACCCAAATCCGCTGCACGAAAGGCCGCGGTGTACCCGCCCGGTCCCGCACCCAACACCACCAAAGGCAGCGTGATATCGGCCAGCGGTTCATCGACCCCGGCGCGCGATGGGGTCAACGGCACCGACGGCGCCACGGCGGCCGCTGTCGCGGTGGGTGCAGACACCGTGGGCACAGACACGGCGGGCGTGACAACGGGTGTCGCCGGGACGGACGCGCTCTGCGAGACCTCTAAGCGCATCACCAAACGACCGGTCTGCACCGCCTCACCGACAGCCACCGCGATCTCTCGCACCGTGCCTGCAAAAGGTGCCGGCACATCCATGGTCGCTTTTTCGCTCTCCAAGGTGAGCAGGGACTCGTTGTCAAGCACGGCACTACCGAGTGCGACCAGTATCTCGATCACCCGAATGTCTTTGACATCACCGAGATCCGGAATCAGCACATCGTGAAGCGATACCTCACCGGCACTCACGATAGCCCCTCCACCAATGCCGGCACATCGGCTAAGCACTGCACCAAGGCGGTGGTGAAGCGTGCCGCCTCCGCCCCATCGATCACTCGATGATCATAAGACAGCGATAACGGCAGCATCAGACGCGGCACGAAGGCATTGCCCTGATACACCGGCTGCAGGCTCGCGCGCGATACGCCCAAAATCGCCACTTCCGGCGCATTAATGATCGGCGTAAAGGCCGTGCCACCGACGCCGCCTAAGCTTGAGACCGTGAACACACCCCCTTGCATCTCGGTGGCGCTTAACTGACCGCTGCGCCCTTTGTCACTGAGAGCCGCTAACTCCCGAGCGATCTCGAAGAGGTTTTTACGATCGGCGTCTTTCAGCACCGGCACCATGAGCCCCTGCGGCGTGTCCGCAGCAAAGCCCAGATGACGATACTTTTTCATAACCAAGTTCTCACCGCTCTCATCGAGCGAGGAGGCAAAACGCGGATAGGTTGCAAGCACCACGGTGCACGCTTTTAATATGAACGCGAGCAAGGTGAGTTTGATGCCTTGTGCTGCGGCCTTGTCTTTTAAGGCCAAGCGCTTGGCTTCCAGGACGGTGATATCCGCACTATCAAACTGCGTGACATGCGGTAAGTTGACCCAAGACGCATGTAAGCGCCGCCCGGATATTTTTTGAATACGACTGAGCGGTGTGATGTCGATCGCACCAAAGCGCGCAAAATCAACACTCGGCACAGCCGGCAGCGACGTGCCTCTCACGCCCTCTGCCAAGGTGCGCTTCACCCACGCTTTGACATCCGCGTGCGTGATGCGCTGTTTAGTGCCTGTGCCGGGTACACGTCCCAGATCAACACCCAACTCGCGCGCCAATAAACGCACCGAAGGTCCCGCATACGCCGTCGCAAATCCCACCTCACTGATGGCCACCGAGGGGCGCGACGCGGTCCGTTGGGCCACTGCGCTCGGTGTCGCCAAGGGGGCCACCGTCATAGGCGGCGCGGAGGTCGTGGGCGCGACCGGGCGGGCGATGGCCGTTGCCACGGAGGGTGAGGGCGCGACGGCCGACGTCACGACGGGAGCCGCCACGGCGCGCTCATCCACCTCCACGTCTGCCACCGGGGTGCCGACGGACACCCGATCGCCTTTTTTTACTCGAAGGGCGACCACCCGACCGGCCACGGTCGAGGGCACATCCATGGTCGCTTTCTCGGTCTCTAAGGTCATGAGCGGCGTATCCACCGCAATCACCTCATTGACCTGCACCAACACCTCAATGACATCCACATCCTTGGCATCACCCAAATCCGGCACCGCTATGGTGATCAGAGTGCCCATGGTTATGCCATCGCCGGATTGGGGCGATCGGTGTCGATGCCCAAACGCTGTCCGGCCGCGACCACGGCCGCCGCCTCGAGCGCGCCCTCATCGGCGAGTGCTTTGAGGCAGGCCATGACGATGTGCCGGGCATTCACCTCAAAATGGTCGCGCAACGCCGCGCGCCCATCGGAGCGACCAAAACCGTCGGTACCAAGAACGACGTAGCGGCCCGGCACCCACTCACGAATCATGTCAGGCACCGCTTTGACGTAATCGGTGGCTGCAATATAAGGACCAGGATGCTTCGCAAGGCGACTCGCCACATAAGAGACCTTCGCCGCGTCTCCCGCATGTAAGCGATTGCTGCGACTGAGATCGAGCGCCTCGCGACGCAACTCAGAGAAGCTCGTGACACTCAACACATCGACCGCCACGCCAAAATCCGCTTCCAGTTGCTTGGCGGCCGCCTCACACTCGCGCAAGATCGCTCCTGAGCCCAACAGCGTCGCACGCAAGGCACCGACCCGTGTGTGCAGTGGATACAACCCCTTGACAATGCCCGCCTCGACGCCCGCTGGCATAGCGGGTTGCGCATAGTTCTCGTTCATCACGGTCAAGTAATAAAACACACTTTCTTGCTCGGCATACATGCGTCGCAAACCATCTTGTACGATGACGGCGAGCTCATAGGCATAGCACGGATCATAGGACACACAGTTGGGGATTAAACTCATGGTGAGTTGCGAATGCCCATCTTGGTGCTGCAAGCCCTCACCCGCCAAGGTGGTGCGACCCGCGGTCGCACCGATCAAGAAGCCGCGCGCGCGCAGATCTCCCGCCGCCCACATGAAATCGCCGACCCGCTGGAAACCAAACATCGAATAGTAAATATAGAAAGGCACCATGTATGTGCCATGGTTAGAGTAACTCGTGGCCGCCGCGATCCATGAACACATGGCCCCGGCCTCATTGATGCCTTCCTCCAGAATCTGACCCTTCATGTCCTCTCGATAAGACAACAACTGATCGGCATCCTGCGGCGTGTACAACTGACCCACCGAGGAATAAATACCGATTTGACGAAATAACCCTTCCATACCAAAGGTGCGCGCTTCATCCGGCACGATCGGTACGATGTTCTTACCAATGTGTTTGTCTTTGAGCAGCACACCGAGCAGACGCACGAACGCCATGGTGGTTGAAATGTCGCGATCACCGGATGATTGCAGCAACGTACTGAAGGCAGCCAACGGGGGCACCTCTAAGGGGGGCGCATCCATACGCCGCGACGGCAAATAACCCCCGAGCGCGTGACGTCGTTCGCGCAGGTAGCGCATCTCCTCGCTGTCTTCGGCGGGGCGCTTAAAGGGTAGCGTCGCAATCTCTTCATCGGAGATCGGGATGTTAAAGCGATCGCGAAAGGCCTTTAAGCCGCTGTCATCGAGCTTCTTCTGATTATGCGCCGGATTGGTCGCCTCACCTGACTTACCGAGCCCAAAGCCCTTGACGGTTTTGGCCAAGATCACCGTGGGCTGGCCTTTGGTGGCCATCGCCTGGGCATAGGCATTCCACACTTTGCCGGCATCGTGTCCGCCACGATTTAAGCGCCAGATCTCATCATCTGAAAGATTAGCGACCATTTCACGCAATTCGGGGTACTTACCAAAAAAGTGCTCGCGCGTGTAAGCGCCGCCTTTGGCTTTGAAGTTCTGATACTCGCCATCCACACACTCTTCCATCAAGCGCCTAAGCAGACCGTGCTGATCACGCGCTAACAGCGGATCCCAACGAGAACCCCACACTACTTTAATGACATTCCAGCCGGCACCTAAGAACGCCGCCTCTAACTCTTGAATGATTTTCCCATTGCCACGCACGGGACCATCAAGGCGCTGCAGGTTGCAATTGATCACAAACACCAAGTTGTCGAGCTTCTCGCGCACCGGCATGGTGAGCGCACCCATCGACTCCGGCTCATCCATCTCGCCATCACCCAAGAAGGCCCAGACCTTACGATCCGAGGGCGGCGTCATGCCGCGGTGCTCGAGATAGCGCAGGAAGCGCGCCTGGAAAATGGCCATCATCGGACCTAAGCCCATCGACACAGTGGGGAATTGCCAGAAATCCGGCATCAGCCACGGGTGGGGATAGGACGATAAGCCGACATCGGGCCCGGTCGCTTCGCGTCTAAAATGCCGTAACTGGTCTTCGCTTAAGCGCCCTTCCAGATAGGCCCGCGCATAAATGCCAGGACTTGAATGCCCCTGCATAAACACCAGATCGCCCAAATGATCAGCCGTGGCGGCCCGCCAAAAGTGGTGGAAGCCCACCTCATACAAGGTCGCCGAGGAGGCGTAGGTGGCGATGTGTCCGCCGTACTCCGAATGCTCCCGATTAGCGGCCACCACCATGGCCATGGCATTCCAACGAATATAGGCCTCTAAACGCCGCTCCAGCGCGCGATTACCCGGATAGGGCTGCTCGTGCACGGGGCTGATGGAATTGACGTAAGCGGTATTCGGTTTGAAGGGCAAATACGCGCCGGCACGGCGCGTGTGATCAATTAACTTTTCGAGCAGAAAGTGTGCGCGCTCCGCTCCATGCGCTTTCAAAACAGAATCAATCGCCTCCAGCCATTCCTGGGTTTCCAACGCATCCACATCCTCGAGATTCGGCAGATCAGTCATGCAACCTCACAGCATCGAAGAGACAGGCGCTTAGTATAAGACTTCGCTATGATTTGCGCTGACTTCAGCGGCGATCAAGGCCTCAAAGACGTATGAAAACCCTACCGGCGTATACGCCCCCCAAGGTCAGCGCGGTCTCAGGCACCCCGAATCCTGCGTGGCTCGCATCCCTCGATCGCTTGCTGGTGCTCGCCCCCGCCGCCGAGCTGCAGGCGGCGCTCAAACCGTTACCGGCCAGCGCCGCCGCCATCCGCGAATTCACGCGTTTACAGCCCAGCGCCGGCGCGGTATTCCACAGCGCGCTGACCACGCCCCAAGGCCTGGGCCTGATCGTCGGGGTCTTGCCCCCGAGCGCCGATGTGTTTCAGGCGCTGACCGTGGCCGGTCGCGTCGTGCGCGAGGCGGCGCGCAGTCGACCGCAGCACGTGGGCTTGTGGGCCCCTGATCGGACCCAGAGCGCCCAAGGGACGGACTCACTCTTATCTGCGGTCCTCGCGGAGATCGAATCTAAGCCACAGCGCAAGCGGGTGAGCACACCCGTCTGGCGACCCGCGCACATTGCCATCGCCGGCCCCGTCCACCGTGCACACACCGTGGCGATGGAGTCAGGCGCCCACTTGGCCCGTTGGCTCACCCAGTTACCGCCCAATGTACTCACCCCCACCAGTTATCGACGCGCACTCACCACCCTCGCCCACGCTCAGGGCTGGGGCATTACAATCTACGACGAACGCGCCTTAAAAAAATGCGGCGCGGGTGCGTTCCTCGCCGTGTCGCAAGGCAGTGCGGCGCGGGACGCCGCCTTGGTGCATCTGACCTACCGGCCCACCAAAGCCCGCCGCACCGCCGCGCGGGCACCGATCGCCTTAGTCGGCAAAGGACTGTGTTTTGATACCGGTGGACTGAATATCAAATCCGCTAAATCGATGCTGTCGATGCACGGCGATATGGGCGGGAGTGCGGTTGCCTTAGGCACGCTGTTAGCACTCACGGAAGCCAAACACCCCGAACCCATCGATGCGTGGTTAGCGCTCGCCGAAAATCGTGTAGGCCCTAATGCCTACACGCAACAAGACGTGGTGACCGCCGCCAATGGCACCAGCATCCAAGTGATCCACACCGATGCCGAAGGGCGAATGGTACTGGCCGACACCTTAGCCATCGCCTCCCAGAGCAAACCCGCCTGCATCATTGATTTCGCCACCTTAACCGGCGCGTGCGTGGTGGCCTTGGGCGATCGTTTATCGGGGATATTCACTAACCGACCGGCGCTTCGCGACACCTTAGAAGCGGCCGGACAGGCCTCCGGTGAGCGGGTCTGGACCTTGCCCATGCCCGAGGACTTCGATGAGGATTTGCAAAGCCCCGTGGCCGATGTCATGCAGTGCCTGATCGATGGCAAGGCCGACCATATCTACGCCACTCGCTTCCTGTCACACTTTGTCCACCCAGACATTCCGTGGATCCATGTGGATCTTTCAGCGGCTGAGCGCAGCGGCGGATTAGCGCACATCGGCACCCCAGTGACCGGCTTTGGTGTCCGCTTTGCCACGACACTGCTCACCGATCCACACTTTAACCAACGCATTCACCAGAGGTCCGACCGCCGATGAAAATCAGCCTGCTGCGCCCGGATGACTGGCATCTGCATCTGCGCGATGGCGTCTCGTTAAACGCCGTCGTTGCCCACACCGCCGAACGCTTTGGCCGTGCGATTGTGATGCCCAACCTGAAGCCACCCGTCACCACGACCGAGCTCGCCCGTGAGTATCGCGCGCGCATCTTAGCGGCCCTGCCGGCGTCGGCGCGCTTTGAACCGCTGATGAGCTTGTATCTCACTGATCACACCGCACCCACCGAGGTCGCACGCGCCAAACAAAGCGGCTTTGTTCATGCCATCAAATACTATCCGGCCGGTGCTACCACCCATGCCGATGCGGGCGTGAGCGCACTCGACAAGACCTTCGCGGTGTTAGCGGCGATGGAGGAGCAAGATCTTCCCTTATTGGTGCATGGCGAAGTCACGGATTCGCAGGTCGATGTGTTTGATCGCGAAGCGGTGTTTATTGATCGCGTGTTAAGTGATGTGACTCGCCGCTTTCCGGCGCTTCGCGTCGTGTTTGAGCACATCACCACGAAGGAGGCGGTGGATTTTGTCAAAAGCCAACCGGCGACGATCGCCGCCACCCTCACCCCACAGCATCTGCTGTTAGATCGCAATGCGCTGTTTGAGGGGGGTATCCGTCCGCATCACTACTGCTTACCGATCTTAAAGCGCGCTCACCACCGCGAGGCACTGATTGACGCCGCGATCAGTGGAAACCCCAAATTCTTCCTAGGCACCGACAGTGCGCCACACGCCAAACACAGCAAAGAGGCCGCCTGCGGCTGTGCGGGCATCTATTCGGCGCATGCCGGCATCGAGTTGTATGCCGAAGTCTTCGAACAAGCCGGCCGCCTCGATCAACTCGAAGGATTTGCGAGCCATCATGGCGCAGACTTCTATAGACTGCCGCGGCACACCGATCGCATCACCCTGAGCAAAGACCCGTGGACCGTGCCCACCCACTATGCGTTTGGCGATGACCGCTTGATCCCCTTCCGCGCAGGCAGCACCGTCGCCTGGCGCTTGTGTTCACCCTAACGCGTTGACCTATGCTTCCTGAATATCAAATTAAAGATCGATTTCGTGGCTTTTTACCCGTGGTGGTCGACTGCGAGACGGGGGGATTCAATTCAGCGACCGACGCCTTATTGGATATCGCCGCGGTGTTGGTACGTCTTGAACCGGATGGCTCGCTGCATCGAGCCACCACCCTGCGCTATCACGTGCAGCCCTTTCCGGGCAGTCGCCTCGATCCCGCCTCCCTCGCGGTCAATGGCATCGATCCGTATCACCCGCTGCGACCCGCGATCTCCGAAAGCGATGCACTCGGTCGCATTTTCAAGGAAGTGCGCGCCGCGGTTCGTGATGCCGGCTGCACGCGCGCCATTCTGGTGGGTCATAACGCCGCCTTTGATTTGGGTTTTCTTAATGCGGCGGTCTTGCGTGCAGGCATCAAGCGCAACCCCTTTCATCCCTTCAGCTGCTTTGACACGGCCACCTTAGGGGGCGTGGCACTCGGCCAAACGGTGCTGTCGCGTGCTGCGATCGCGGCGGGGCTCACGTGGGATCGCAGCGCCGCGCACTCCGCCGGCTATGACGCGGAGCGCACCGCCGATCTGTTTTGTGAGATCTGCAATCAGTTCAAACCGATTTTTGAGCGCGCCCGCTCACGCTTAGAGGGCGACGATTTGTACGCCGCATTTGGCGAAGAATCGCCCGATACGCAGAGGGAACCCCAAGCAGAGCCAGAGGCCTGATCGCGCCTCTAAGCCTGCCGGCGCCAGAGCACTCAGGCACCCAGGCACCCAGGCACTCAGCGGGTCGCGCCCGCCTCGATGAGTGCTTGCTTGAGCTCACCGCTTCGAAACATCTGCAATGCGATATCGCAGCCACCGAGCAACTCGCCCTTCAAATAAAGCTGTGGGAACGTCGGCCAGTTGGAATAGGCCTTGAGTGCCTCACGCAGCTCCGGGTCTTCAAAAATATTGACCGCATGAAACCCCGCTCGACACTCATTGAGCGCCGCGACCGCCTGAGCGGAGAATCCACACTGTGGAAAATCGGGGGTGCCCTTCATGAACAGCACCGCCGGTGCCGCCGACAGGTGCGTTTTGATACGGGCCGTGACTTCAGAATCGCTCATCACATTAAACCTCTTAAATCAATACGTTACGCTTATAATGGGGCGTCTTGACGCGCTTTCAAGGCCTCGATGCGACGCGTCTCGCAGGCGCGTATCACTGCCCACTGCGTATCAACACCCAAGCGCATCCAACCGGATATTTCACTGAGGGTACGATAACACCCCTCGCACCAACCTTGCGGACCGATGCGACAGGTCTGTATACACGGGGAGGCAGGAGCGGAGGCTGTGAGCACAAAGACGACCACTTCAGTGAAATAGAGAACAGGGCGGTTGAATGAATCGCGCCACATGCCTATTCTAGCGTATCTGCTCGCGCTGACACAGTTAGTGATCAGTGCGGACCGCAGACCACTATAAGGAGAATGCTGAATGAATCCACTCACCTCTATCAAGGGTTCTATTGTCACCGGTCTCGTACTGGCCATAGCCATCAGCTTAGCCCTGACCGCGACAGCCGGCGGCGATCTGGGCTTGCACGCGACCCTCGTCGGTCGTTGGTTTCATATCCTCTCCGGCTTCATGTGGATCGGACTGTTGTGGTATTTCAACGTCGTGCAGATCCCTGGCCTCGCCGCCGCAGCGGCCGACCAAGGTGGACCCGGCGGAGCCGGTGTCGCTAAGTACATCGCCCCACGCGCCCTATTGTGGTTTCGTTGGGCGGCGGTTGCTACCTGGGTGACGGGTGCTTACTACTTGCTGTTCGGCTACGGGTCGGTCGAGACCCTCAACAAGGCCTTCACCCTGCAAGAGGGCTTTCGCACGATCGGCGTGGGCGCCTGGCTTGGCACCATCATGGCGCTCAATGTGTGGATCTTCATCTGGCCCAACCAGAAGAAAATCTTAGGCGTGGTAGCCGCCACCGACGCTGAAAAAGCAGTCGCCCGTAAAGTGGCGATGCTGGCGTCACGCACCAACTTCGTGCTCTCGATTCCTATGCTGCTGTGCATGGGCGCACAGAGCCACGGCCTGCCCTTCTGATCCGGAGAGGGGATCGACGGTGTCACCGTCGATCCCCGTCGCTGTCTGCTCGCCTCACGCTCTGCACTTTTTCTCTCCTCTGCCTTGCGCCCTTTTTGGCGACCTGAGTCCGCATGACGCTTGATGCCCCACTGCGTCTTGCTCTATACCAAGCCGTTGACATCGCGCTCGCCGAAGATATCGGGACGGGTGATATCACCGCCCAATTGATCGACGCCACCACCACGGCAAGTGCAGTGATCATCAGCCGCGAAGCGGGCATCCTCTGTGGCGCCCCGTGGGTTGATCGTGTTTTTCATCGCCTAGACCCCGCCGTATCCATCCAGTGGCAGGTACAAGACGGTCAAGCGGTTACCTCCAACACGGTGATTTGTCAGCTACAAGGCCCCGCCCGCGCCCTGCTGAGCGGTGAACGCACAGCCCTTAATTTTCTCCAAACGCTGTCCGGCACCGCCACCAGCGCGCACCACTACGCCGTCGCCCTCAAAGGCACTGCCTGTCAGGTGCTCGATACGAGAAAGACACTGCCGGGGTTACGCCTCGCGCAAAAATATGCGGTGCGCTGCGGCGGCGGGCACAACCATCGCCTTGGCTTATTCGATGCGTTTTTAATTAAAGAAAACCATATCGCGGCGGCAGGCTCTATTCAGGCGGCCATCGCGCGGGCCCGCGCCTTGGTGGCGAATGCCCCGGTGGAGGTGGAA
Source organism: uncultured Pseudomonadota bacterium (assembly GCA_903862885.1). Classification (GTDB taxonomy): domain Bacteria; phylum Pseudomonadota; class Gammaproteobacteria; order Steroidobacterales; family Steroidobacteraceae; genus CAIKZZ01. Next base: position 23,432 of record CAIOZU010000039.1, on the reverse strand, counting down.
GTGGAGTCATTGCAGGAATTGGATCAGGCCTTAGCCGCCGGCGCCGACATTGTGATGCTCGATGAACTGAGCCTTGCGGACATGACCGAAGCGGTCAAGCGCACGCGTTCTTTAGGTTCGACCACCAAGCTTGAGGCCTCGGGCAGTATTGATCGGGAAAACGTCAAAGCGGTGGCACTGACGGGAGTGGATTACCTCTCGATCGGTGCGATCACCAAACACGTGCGCGCCCTCGATCTATCCATGCGCCTAACGATGAGCGCTTAGCACTTGAGGCGACAGAGCGACTAGCGTTCGCCCGTTGAACTGCGAGCGCTGCCATGATGGGTAATGCGCGTGGGCAGATCGACGCCATAGCCTTGCGCATAATCCACGCCCAGTGCGCGCAACATATCCACAATCCCTTGCGTCTCCGCAAATTCCGCGATGGTCTTTTTGTTGGTCAGATGGCCGATTTCATTGATCGAGCGCACCATCTCGCGATCAATCGGATCGGTCAACATACCCTTGACGAAGCTGCCATCTATTTTCAGATAATCAACGGGAAAATGCTTCAAATAACCGAAGGATGACAGGCCGGTACCGAAGTCATCGAGCGCAAAGCGACAGCCGAGTTCCTTGAGCGCCTGAATAAAACGATTGGCTTGGCTGAAGCTCGCGATCGCTGCGGTCTCGGTGATCTCAAAACAGATGCGCCTGGCATCAATACCGGTTCGATGAAACTGGTCGATCACAAAGGGCAAGAACTTGTCATCGCCTAAGCTTTGGCCGGAGAGATTGATCGCGCACATACTGAGCTTGTCGCGCTCATCCGCCTCTGACACCAACCAGCGGAAAGTATTCTCAACCACCCAGCGATCAATCGACGGAGTCAGACTGTAACGCTCCGCCGCAGCGATGAAATGATCCGGCGTCACGGTCATGCCTTGCTCATCGCGCATGCGCAGCAAAATCTCATAATGCAGACCGTGATCCTCGCCTTGCAGCGGCAGAATGGTCTGGCGATACAGCTCGAAGCGCCCCTCGTCAAGGGCGGCATTGATGCGCGCCGCCCATTGCATCTCGCGACGACGGCGCATCAAATCCAAATCATTTTCTTCAAAGCAGTGGACGCGATTGCGCCCCTGCTCTTTGGCCGCCTGACAGGCATTATCAGCGGCCGACAAGATCGAGGCGACGTCCTCATTGGAGGCCGTGATCGGCACCACGCCGACACTGACCGCGATGCGAAATGGCCTATTTTCCCATTCAAAACGACAATTACTGACGACTTCGCGCAACGCCTCGGCGGATTGCAAAGCCTCCTCGAGCGTGCACGCCTCTAACAGCACTGCAAACTCATCGGCACCGAGTCTCGACAAGGTGTCACGCCAACGCACCTTAGATTTCAGCAACTGCCCCACTTGACCGAGCAACACATCACCCGCCGCGTGGCCGCAGGTGTCATTCACAATCTTGAACTGATCAATATCTAGATAGCACAGCGCGTAGGACGCCTCTCGGGCACGCGCACTGTGTAAGGCGCGCTCTAAGCGCGATTCAAATTCATGGCGATTCACAAGCCCCGTCAATACGTCGTGACTGGCTTGATAACTCAGGCGGCGATTGAGCTCGCGCGATTCACTGACATCATGGAACACGAGCGCGCCACCGGTGACCGCCCCTGCGCCATCGCGAATCGGCGAGGCGGTGCTTTGAATATAGATTTCATTGCCATCGCGGCGAATAAACAACACAGGACCCGCTGATTTAACCGGCCGCAAGGTAGTCACCGCTCGCTTCAGCGGACTCTCAAGCGGCTCACAGGTCTCTTCATGAAAGACCCTAAAGACATCATCAAGCGAGCGCCCCATGGCATCCTCTAGGCGCCATCCAGTGAGCTCTTCGGCAACCGGATTCAAGTACTCAATACGCGATCGTTCGTCCGTGGTGATGACTCCATCACCAATCGATTGGAGGGTGATCTGTGCGCGCTCTTTCTCGCGAAACAAAGCCTCTTCATACAGCTTGCGTTCAGTGACATCGAGCTCCACACCCATCAACCGCACCATCACGCCCTGCTCGACTTGCGCCTTAGCGCGCGACAATACCCAGCGCCATTCGCCATCCCGATGGCGCATGCGATGCGTGCTTTCAAATAACACCGTGCGCCCGGCGACGTGATCACGAATCAACTCGGAGACGCGACTTAAATCATCCGGATGAACCAGTTTGTTCCAATCCGGTGCCGTGGAGAGCTCATCATCGGCATAACCCAGCATGAGTTTCCACTGGGGGGAAAACCACGTGGTTTTAGCGATGGCGTCGTAGTCCCATACGCCCTCATGGGTGCATTGCAAGGTGAGGCGATTGCGCTCGGTGAGCCGCCCCAACTCGCGGCTCATCATGACGCGCTCGAGGCCCGAGGCGAGACTCGAGCCCACTAATTTCAACAACAGGTGAAAACTCACGTCCCACCCATCACAAGGCGCGCTGACCGCGAGCCCTAAAAATCCATACGGCCGCTCGCCGACGCTCAAGCCGACTAATAGCAGCGTGCGCAGCCCCAACTCCCCAAAGCGCTGCGCTTCAGCCGCCTGCTCCGGCCGCGCCATTAAAGTGTCGCGGATCTCTAGAATCTTGGTGTGGGTGAGATGCGCCTGAATCCATGGGAAATTGGCGAGCGCCTCACCGCGCAGCACCTCAGGCGAACAGGACACAAATAAGCCCTTCGCCGCCTCCACCGATTGAATCTCGGTAGCACTTGGATCGTACTTCACCAAAAACACGGCGTCCGTGTTGGTGGCTTCGCGAAGTAAATGGAGGTTTTGCGAGATCACGCCAGCGGCAGTGATTGCGGTCAGATTCTGAAAATCGACCGCCACCTTGGTGCAGGTGACATCCAGCCCAAAGGCCTGCGCGCTCTGATGAGGGACCCAGCGATCGGCCGACAGCACATCGGAGGCGCTTAAGCCTCGATCCTGTAAGGCCCTCACCGCGCCCCGCCTTTCTGTGGCGACGCGCAGGCCCGCCCCGCAGGGACCGCGTCGATGTGGCTTAGCCGCTGATTAATATTATCCGGCACTCGGATCAAACCACCACCAGTGAACCAGTTGCATCGTATTCTGTCACAGTTTTCGAGGATTGCAATCTAAGCGTCCGCCACTACAAAGATTTCTAAGAACATGGCACTATGACGGTCCTGCCCCCATTGAGCGCCAGCGTGGCCCACCCCCACCCTCCCCACGACCCGAAAAGCCCACACACCCACGACCACAGCCCACAGATCGGCCATGGCCTAGGTGACGAGCACGGACACGAGCACGGACACGAGCACGGGCATTCCGCTCATCACGGCCACGCGCATCACAGCCACGCGCATCACAGCCGAAGCCTCGGCCTCGCCTTCTGGTTAATCGGTGGATTCACCCTCGTGGAGGCAGCGGGCGGATACTGGTCTGGCTCACTGGCCTTATTGGCCGATGCCGGCCACATGTTTGTCGACACCTTGGCGCTGGCCTTGGCATTTTTTGCCCATCGTTTAGCCAAACGCCCGGCCTCCTCGCATCGCTCCTTCGGCCACAGCCGATTGCAGGTACTCGCCGCCTTCGTCAACTCCTTGCTGCTCTTAGGTATCGTGATCGCGATCGTGGTGGAGGCGGTACAACGGCTCATGCACCCCACACCGATGAGCCATCCACCGATCGCGCTCGGGGTCGCTCTTGCAGGCATCGGCGTGAATCTGGTCGCGGCGTGGTTGCTGCATGGCGGCGATCAGGATGTGAATGTGCGCGCGGCGTATTTGCACGTGTTAAGCGACTTATTAGGCGCAGGGGCAGCCGCCCTGGCCGCTCTCATCGTCATGACCACCGGCTGGATGCCCGCGGATGCCTGCCTGTCCTTAGTGGTCACCGCGTTGATCGCACGGGGCGCTTGGCAACTCCTCAGTCATTCCGCGCACGTGCTCCAAGAGGGCACGCCGGCGGGCTTTGACTCACAGCATTTGAGTCATCATCTGATTCGCGAGATTCCAGACGTGGAGGATGTACACCATATCCACGCCTGGTCGCTGACCCCGAACGAAACCTTGCTCACGCTGCATGCGCGCCTGGTCATGGGCGGTGATCCGGGCACGGCCTTATCGGCCATCAAACGCATTTTGGTCAGCGACTACCGCATCCTGCACTCCACTATCCAAATCGAACCGGCCGCCTGCGCCGATGATCACGCGAAGTGCGCGCCGACTACACACGCTTAAGCGCCGCATCCGCGCGCTGATACAGGCTTTGAAGCTCTGCCGCCATCTCCTCTTGCCAGACGACCAATGCCTCAGCGGTTAAGCGCTTAGGCACCACCCGCGGCTGTCCCACCGCGACCACAATGCGCGCAAAAGGCCAAGGCAATAAAAATCGATCCCACGCCGTGAACCGCCAATAGCGGCTGGCGCTAAAAGCCAAGGGCAGGATCGGCCGACCGGATAATTGAGATACCAGCACCGCACCGGGCTTAAATACCTGCAAGGGCCCTGAGGGACCATCGGGTGTGATCGCCGGCGACACACCGCCTTGCAAGGCCACGTAATAATCGCGAAGCGCACGCGCCCCCGTGTTATTCGATGAGCCACGCACCACTTTCGCACCCATCAAGCGCGCACTCATGGCCGGCATCTCCCCATCGACTGAGGGGCTAATTAAGAAGCCGAGCGACAGACCGCGCGCGCGCTGCTGCAATAAATAGCGCACGCAAAACAACTGTTGGCCATGCCAATACACCGGAATAATCGGGCCTTGCGCCAGAGCCTCGACCGCATGTGCGTCACCGAGCACCCGCTCGACCCGACAGGTCAACCACCAAAAACGCACCAACACCATGGCGACAGGGAAAGCGAGCCGATACAGCCACGCTCTCATCCATGTGAGTCGTCGACTGGAGCGCGTGCGGTTCTCTGGCACAGGGGATGGGGATGAATCGGGCACAGTCATAGATCCTTACGGTGTGCCCATTATGCGACGGTAGCCGACAGCCCGGCAGAGTCTTCGTGCCAGGTATAGCGAAAGGAACGAAGCGGTGTGCTCACGGACCTATCCGTCGCGATCCACGCCACCTGCCCCGCCACCCCGCGCACCGGTATCAACTGAAAGTGCCGACCCAAACACTCGCCCCGCAAGCCCTCTAAGCGCACCTCACTGGCCTGCTCCATGCCGATACCGGCGGCCTTGACGATCGCCTCCAACGCCACCCACGCCTCGGTGGCGGTCCATCCGGCGGCCTGCAAGCGATGACACTCAGCGGGCATCAGCAACTGTCGCAGATCAGACCAGGCGGCTGCCTCCTCCGGCTCCCAGTCAAAACCGACGGCGGCGCTACTCAGCACGCAACCGACGAAACCACCGGCATGGGAAATACTGAAATCACACCCCACCAACCCGTGCGGTTTCGCCCGCTCAGGAAAGCGCAGCGTGGCCACCTCACAGGCGACGCCGGCGTGCGCACAGGCGCGCGCCAATAGGGCAATGCCTAATACACTGGCATCACGATCGGACGCCTGACGAAGTGCAACCACCGCCGCCTGCTTGTTGGTGGGTAAACGAGGCCGCCAAAGGGCCTGAAGCGCCTCGCAAGGCTGCGCCGGCACAGCGGCGTAATGTAAACTGAGCACTTGATCCACGACCCTCCCACTGGGACTCCGCCACCGCATGCCGAGAACGTCCGACCAGCATACCGCGAGTGGCGCCCTACCGCCTTTGGCGGCCGACGCCTTCGATGTCGGCTCAACAGAAGACTCCCTAGGGCGCCTCTGTACACTCTCACAGCAATTGGGCGGGATCTTCCGTATCCATGCGCCCGGTCGAGGCGCTGACACCTGGATCATCAATAACCCCGCGGACATTAAGCGGGTTCTCGTGACCCGCCACCGCAACTTTACCAAAGGCGTGGGGCTCGATCGCGTCAAGATCCTGCTGGGTAATGGCATCATGACCAGCGAGGGCGATCTGTGGCGCAGTCAGCGGCGCATGATTCAGCCGCATTTTCACCGCCGCGTGGTCGAGCAATTCGCCACCCTCATCGAACAGTGCGTGGATCAGCGACTCGATCTGTGGCGTGGGTTCGCAGCGAAAGGCGAACCGATAGATATCACCGAAGAGATGAGTCAGCTCACCTTAGACATTGTGCTGCGGTCAATTTTTGGCAGCGATCTCGCCTGGTTAGCCGATCGCATGGGTGGCAACCCCTTCGCCCTCGTCTCAGATCACTCAGCCCGCGATTTACAGTTCGCCTATCAGTTCAGATCGCTGTGTCGCTTGGTCGGCGAATTGGTGGAAAAACGCCGCGCGGGCCAAGAAGCGCATTTTGATTTGCTCGCGATGCTGATGGAATCTAAAGATCATGACACCGGCGCGCCGATGGCACCCCGACTGCTGATCGATGAGGCCATGACCCTCGTCGTGGCGGGACATGAAACCACGGCGAGCGCGCTGAACTGGACGTGGTACCTGCTGGCCACCCACCCGGAGTGCTTTGACAAGCTACAGGCGGAATTAGATGCTCAACCAGAGGCCTCCGCCATGCGCTTTCAGGAGGCGGAATCGCTGCACTACACCCAAGCGGTCATCCAAGAAGCGATGCGGCTGTATCCGCCAGGCTGGATCTTAAGCCGTCGCACCATTGAGGCAGATACCCTGTCCGGTTATACCGTTCCTGCAGGCACGGACATCATGCTGAGTCCCTACCTGATCCAGCGTCATCCCGACTACTGGGAGGCGCCGGATGCATTCAGGCCGGAGCGTTTCCTGGCACCGGCCAGCGACCCACGCGATGCGTGGATCTATATCCCGTTTGCGGCCGGCCCCCGCCACTGTGTGGGCGAGAATCTGGCGATGTACGAAATGACCGTGCACGTCGCCCGGGTCGCGCGCCGCTTTCGCCTAGACTATGTCGATGACGGCCCCTTAGATATTGAAGCCGCCATCAACCTTCGAACCCGCCGCGGCTTACGCATGCGCCTTATTGCCAGACACTGACCGATCCGTCGGTTGCCAAGGATCTTGACGACATGCCCATCCACACCTTAGTCGACCTACTGATCGCCCACCGCGGCGTCGCCAAGTCGATTCACTACCATGATGGCGAGCACGATGAACGCTCCGTGTCTTTTTCTGCCCTGTACGATCGTGCCTTAGGGATACTTGGGCACCTGCAAGCGCGCGGCGCGGTGCGCGGCGACAAGCTGATCATTTTTCTTAACCACAATGAGTATTTCATCAACGGCTTTTGGGGCGCCTTAAGCGGCAGCATCATCCCGGTACCACTGGCGGTTGGCATCTCTGATGAGCATCGACACAAGCTGCTTCGCATCGCCAAAAAACTCGGCAACCCCTTCATCTACACCGATCAGAAAAACCTAGATCGCATCGGTGAGTTTGCCGCCTCGGTCGGCGAAAGTGCCGTGTTTGAGAAACTCAAAAGCCGAGCCCTCCTCACTGACAGGCTCTCTGACCTCAGTCAGCCCGGTGAACTCACGCCTCCCTCCCCAGATGACATCGCTTTCATCCAATTCTCATCCGGTTCCACCAGTGAGCCTAAAGGCATCGTCCTTACCCACCGCAATGTGATCGCAAACTGGCGGGGGGCCACGGCGGCGGCGGCGTTTAATGCAGATGACGTGTCGCTCAGTTGGATGCCCTTGACCCATGACATGGGACTCATCGGTAAGCATATTTTTATGTTTGGCAATCAAATTGAAAGTCATTTGATGCCGACAGAACTTTTTATCAGGCGACCGCTTTTGTGGCTCACCCTCGCCACCCGCGTGCGAGCCACGATCTTAAGCTCTCCGAACTTCGGCTACCGCCACTACCTGAAGGTGCTCGGTGAGCGCCGTATTGAACAGGTGGATTTAAGCGCCGTGCGCGTGCTCTTCAATGGTGCGGAGCCTATCTCACCGGATCTATGCCATGAGTTCATCGAGCGCCTAAGCCCGCATGGGCTTGGCGCCCAGGCCATGTTTCCGGTGTACGGCTTAGCGGAAGCCTCCTTGGCCGTGAGCTTCCCCGCACTCAACACCCCTTACCGTGTGGCACGCTTTGATCGCCATCGACTCGTCGTCGGCCAGGCCGCAGGCTTCGCCTCAGAAGACAGTCGCGATGCCTTGACTCTGATGAATGTCGGTCGCGCCATCCCGGGTACCGAGGTGCGGATCGCCGCGGAGAACAGCGCGCCGCTCCCCGAAGGCTACGTGGGTCAGCTGCTGATCAAGGGCGAGAACGTCACCAAAGGCTATTTCGAGGCGCCAGAGCTCACCGCGGAGCTCATTTCTCAAGATGGCTGGTTAAACACCGGCGATCTCGGTGTGCTGTTAGCGGGACAGTTGTTTATCACGGGTCGCGCCAAGGAAATTATCTTCGTCAATGGGCAGAACTACTACCCACACGATTTAGAAGCCATCGCACAAGCGGCTCCTGGTATGGAGCTTGGCAAAGTGGTCGCTGCCGGCTGTCGGCCCGTGGGCGCTGAAAGCGATCAGTTGACCTTCTTTGTCTTACACCGCGGCACCCTTCTGGAATTCAGGCCGATCGCCGCCGCCATCACGCGCCTGATCAATGAACAAACGGGCTTGGAAGTCGCTTATGTCGTCCCAGTGAAGCGCATTCCAAAGACCACCAGCGGCAAGATCCAACGCGTGGCACTTGAGAATGCCTTTGTGGCCGGTGAGTTCGCAGAGGAGATGGCCACCCTCCAACAGCAGGCAGAGAGCGCGCCGACCACCGCCGAACCGTCGGTGGGTGTGCAATCCGTCATTCAAGGTATCTGTGATGCCTTGTTGCCCGATAAGCAGTTAGGCGCAGAGGACAACCTGTTTGAAATCGGCGCCAGTTCACTGACCCTGATCCAGATCCATGAGCACATCGATCAACAGTATCCCGGCTTGATTGATTTGACCGAACTGTTCGACTACCCAACGGTTGCCTCGCTGGCTTTGCATCTTGAACAAAAGATTCAGTCTGCTCAACACTGACGGCATCAGCCGTCAGCCGTGCGCGCGGCCGTGAACAGGCCCTCGCACCCGGGGCGTTTTGATCTCACCCAACTGCATGTGGTGCGGCCCATTTTTTGGTGCTCACTGATTTGTGGACTGGCCCTCTTAGTGGTATTCACGGGGCTACCCGGACGACCATTGATCCTGCATACCCTGCAAAAACTGGCCCATCCGTGTGTCTTTGGCCTCATTGCATTGAGCGTGCTGGTCCTACAAAGCCAACGCAGCCACTCACGAACCGGGGCGGCCTCGCAGTACCTGATTGCATTGCTCACCGCTATTTTAATTGGCGCACTCACGGAAGCGGCCCAAACGCTCACCCATCGCGACCCGGCGTGGCGTGATGTGGGCTTGGATATGCGCGGCGCCCTGTGTGCACTGGCGATGGCCGCCGCTTGTGACGCCAGAACGCAGGCTGGTGCCTCAGGCGTGCGCCGACGTGGCGCGTATCTACTGATCGCACTGAGCCTTCTCGGCTTCATTCTCACGCCTCTTAGCATCACACTCGCCGGCTACACGAATCGAAGCGTACGTTTCCCGGTGCTCTTCATCGCCGATCGCGCCATCGACCTCCTCTTGGTCTCAACCGCCGGTGTACCCACCAGCCGCCTGATCGTCCCGGTACCGTATGCCACCCACCCGCATGAATGGGCGGTGCTGGTCCCTTTTAATGTGCACACAATCGCCGGCGTCTCCTTGGATGAACCCAGTCCCGATTGGCATCACTACCAACAATTGGTCCTTGATCTCACCAACCCAAACCCCGTGGATATTGAACTCACCTTACGGATTCACGATCACACAAAAAACACAGATGACCGTGATCGCTTTACCGCCCGCGTGTCCTTAGCTGCCGAGCAGCGTCATACCGTTGTGTTTGATTTAGAGGCCATCCGCCACGGACCGACCGATCGACTGCTCGATCTATCGCACATCGCGGGTCTTAGCTTAGTGCGCGCCGATCAAGTAAACGCACGCGAATTTTGGCTCAACCGGGTCTCGTTACGCTGACCACAGAATCCACGCCGACCTAAAGCTCCCTGACGGGTAGCGTGTCGCCAACCCCGCACGACGCGCGACACGAGTAACCAGCCAAACGCGGAACAGGCGGGCCAGGTGCTCGTTGCGGCGCACGGTGGTGTGTGGCACGTTGTGCGAAGTCACCCCCATTGGCAGCGGGCCGGGGTTGACCCCCTCCCGTCGGTCTGGGTACCGATGCAAGAAGAGGTCGCCGTGCTCGGTCTAGGGGCGATGCACCCGCGCGTTGACCCATAGTTCACGAACCCCGATTTCATCCAAAGCGGGCACGTTTTGGCGGTACAGGCCATCAGGCAGTGCGTTGCGTTTGCGGAAATCGGGCACCTCCAGCCAAACGGCTTCGATCCGATCCATCGGGCTCAGCGTCTGGTCATCCCACACCCGCTTGACGTGCTGTTTGCTGCCAAATGATGTCGCACAGGCGCAACATGCTCGCCAACACAGGAGGACAGCGAGCAAAGGGAAAGGCCCGAGCAATTCGGGCCTTTGAATGTGGTGCCGGAGGAGGGAATCGAACCCCCGACCTTTCGCTTACGAAGCGACTGCTCTACCAGCTGAGCTACACCGGCACGAAGGGCGCGAAGTATACGGAAGATCACACCCCCACAGCAATGCGCACCCCGCTTTAAGTTAGGAAATAGCCTTGCTGACGCCACGCAGGGCCTTGGGCAATCCAAAAACCACGTGCTCCGTGCGCCCTTCGAGCTCAACCCCCGCCTCTCCACCCCACGCCTTTAAACGCTCAACCACACCCGCCACCAGCACCTCAGGGGCTGAGGCGCCAGCCGTGACACCCACGACCTTCGCCTCCACAAACCACGCCTGATCCAGTTCGTGCGCTCCATCGACCAAGTAGCCTGTGACGCCCCTCTTGGCAGCGATCTCTCTCAATCGATTGGAGTTCGAACTTGTTTGTGAACCCACCACCACCAACACATCGCACTGATCGACTAACGCTTTGACCGCGTCTTGGCGATTTTGTGTCGCATAACAAATATCTTCCTGACGAGGCGAGACCATGGCGGGGTAGCGCGCCAACAACGCCGCGACCACCACCGCCGTGTCATCGACCGATAACGTGGTTTGGGTGACAAAAGCCAAACGCTCAGGTGCCTCCACCGTCAAGCGCGCCACATCCTCCGCGGTTTCAACCAGATAGATACGTCCGCCTAAGCGCTCATCAAACTGCCCCATCGTGCCTTCGACTTCTGGATGACCGGCGTGTCCAATCAAAATCACTTCGCGCGCTTCACGCGCGTAGCGCGTGACTTCCATATGCACTTTGGTGACCAATGGACAGGTCGCATCAAACACCTGGAGACTACGGCGACGCGCCTCATTCTGTACCGCCTTGGAGACCCCGTGCGCGCTAAAAATCACGACCGCCCCATCCGGCACTTCGTCTAATTCATTGACAAAACAAGCGCCCAATGTGCGCAATCGATCGACCACATAGCGGTTGTGCACCACCTCATGGCGCACATAAATGGGCGCACCGAATAAGCCAATGGCGCGCTCCACGATATCAATGGCACGATCCACGCCGGCACAAAAACCGCGCGGATTCGCCAGCCGGATTTTCAAGATCTGCCACCACCGCCGGTCCGCTGCCAGTCTGCTAACGCATCGAGCAACAGACACACCGCACCCACCGTGATCGCACTGTCCGCCACATTAAATGCCGGGAAGTACCACGCCGCTTGCCAATGCACATGAATAAAATCGACCACATAGCCACGGGTGAGTCGATCGATCACATTGCCAAGCGCACCGCCTAAGATCAGCGACAGACCGACACTCAACCAACTCAGCGCCGCACTCGGCTGACGCCATAACCACACGAAAATACCCACACTCACCACCGACGCTAAGCCGACAAACAAATAAAACTGCCAGCCACTGGCATCACCTAAGAAGCTAAAAGCGGCGCCTCGATTGTGCAGGCGCGTGATCTCAAGCATCGGCCACCATGGCTGGCGCTCAAAGAGCTCAAAATGCTGAACTATCCACGCCTTGCTCCACTGATCCAGCGCCACCACGAGCGCACTGAGCCACACGAAGCGCAGCGCACCGAAACGAGCGAGAGCGGACCACTTCATACGAAGCGCCTCACTTCCCCAACCCCACTGACATTCGACGCACAGCGGCCGCAGGCCTCTGGGTGAGCAGGATCAGCACCCACCGTGGCGGTTACATGCCAACAGCGCACACACTTCTGGCCCGTGGCACGACGCGCCCTGAGCCACACCCCCTCGCCCACCAAGGGGGCTGGGATCGCATCCGCCGGCGCCTGCTCGCTTTGCTGCAAGGTAGCCTCTGAGGTAAGCAGCGCAAAGCGCAACTCCTCTCCTAAAGCGGATAGGCGTGCGTAGTGCGCTGGACGCGCCCAGATCTCCACACACGCCTCGAGCGGACCACCGATCTTGCCGTCGGCGCGCAGCGCCTCTAGGGCACCACTGACTTCTGTTTTAAGCGCAATCACACCCGCCCAGTCAATCTCTGCGTGCGGAGTCACGACCGGCAGCGCATGCCACTGTGACAAGAACACCGACACGGGACGATCCGCCACGACCGGCAGTGAGGCCCAGATCTCTTCAGCGGTCATACTCAAGATCGGCGCCAACCAGCGCACCATGGCTTCAGCGATGTGCCACAGCGCTGTCTGCGCGGAGCGCCTCGCTACCCCCGTGGTGGGTGTGGTGTACAGCCGATCCTTCAACACATCCAGATAAAAAGACCCCATCTCCACCACACAGAAGTTGTGGATCTTTTGGTAGATCTGATGGAACTCATACTGACGATAGGCGGTGACGATCTCGACCTGCAGGGCACGGGTTTGCTCAATTGCCCAGCGATCGAGTTCTAATAACTCAGACGCAGGCACCGCCATCGTAGATGGATCAAAGCCCGCTAAGTTGCCTAACAAGTAGCGCACGGTGTTGCGCATGCGTCGATACGAGTCCGCGGTGCGCTTTAAGATTTCATCTGAGACCGAGATCTCATTGGCGTAGTCGGTGGCCGCCACCCATAACCTGAGCACATCCGCACCCAACGAGGAAATCACCTTCTGCGGCACGATGACATTGCCTAAAGACTTAGACATCTTGCGGCCCTTGTCATCCACGGTGAATCCATGGGTGAGTACTCCGCGATAAGGCGCGTGCGTGTGCATAGCCACTGAGGTCAGTAGCGACGAATGAAACCAACCGCGGTGTTGATCAGAGCCTTCAAGATACAAATCCGCCGGTGCGGTGATCTCAGGCCGAAGCTGGGAGACACACCAGTGCATCATGCCGGAGTCGACCCAGACGTCCATGACGTCTTTGGATTTTTCATAGTGTGCGGCGTCTTCACCGAGCAGTTCACTGGCCTCCAAATCAAACCACGCATCAATGCCATCGACCTCGACACGCCGCGCGACAGCCTCGATGAGCGCTTCGGTGTTCGGATGCAAATCCCCCGTCTCGCGGTGCAAGAAAAACGGAATCGGCACGCCCCAGGTACGTTGTCTTGAAATGCACCAGTCCGGTCGATTCTCAATCATGCTGAAAATGCGACTCTCGCCCCACGCCGGCGTCCACTGCACTCGACCGATCTCGGTGAGCGCCTGAGCACGTAAACCCTGCTGCTCCATGCTGATAAACCACTGTGGCGTCGCCCGAAAGATCAATGGCGTCTTATGCCGCCAGCAGTGTGGATAACTGTGCTGATAACTGATGAGCGCCAGCAAGCGATGCTTCTCCCGCAACACCTCAACCACCGAGTCATTGGCGGCAAACACCTGAAGCCCGGCAAACAGCGCGGTGGTTGGCAAGAAGCGTCCATCCGCACCCACCGGATTATCGACCGGCAAGCCATAGCGTTGACCGACGATATAGTCATCCAGACCATGACCGGGGGCGGTGTGCACACACCCCGTACCTGCCTCTAACGTGACATGCTCGCCTAGGATCACAGGCACCACCCGCTCGTAAAAAGGATGCATGAGCTGCACCCCTTCGAGTGCAGCCCCTTTCACACGCGCCACCTCATGACCGGGCTCCATCCCCGCACGCAAAAAGACCGAGCCCGCCAACTCCACCGCGATCAGCAGCGTCTCTGACCCGACGACATAGGCCGCGTACTCTAGTTCCGGATGCACACTGACGGCTTGGCTCGCAGGTAAAGTCCACGGCGTGGTGGTCCAAATCACCCACTCCGGTGAAGGCAAAGCGTCAACCGATACGCCGAAGCGGCGCGCCACATCGGCGGCATCGGTCACCGCATAGCGCACATCCACACTGGGGCTGGTGCGCTCTTCGTACTCCACCTCGGCTTCCGCCAATGAGGAGCGACAGTCCAGACACCAATGGACCGGCTTATAGCCCTTATAGATATGACCGCGTGCATAGATCTGAGCAAAGGCGCGCAACTGCGCGGCTTCATAGCCGGGCAGCATCGTCAGATAGGGATGATCCCAATCCCCCATCACACCCAGTCGCTCAAAGTCCACGCGCTGCAGACTGACTTGCTTGCCGGCATACTCGCGACACGCCGCACGAAACGCTTTGGCATCGAGCTTGCCGCCGACCCGGCCATGGGTTTTCTCAATCTGATGCTCAATCGGCAAACCATGACAATCCCAACCCGGCACATAAGGCGCATCAAAGCCATCCAGCGTTCGGGATTTCACGACGATGTCTTTTAAGACTTTATTGACGGCATGCCCAATGTGAATCGCGCCGTTGGCATACGGCGGACCATCGGCCAAAATAAAGGTCGGCCGGCCGCGCGCGACCTGACGCAGTTGGCCGTAAATGTCTTCGCGCTTCCAAAACTCGAGCCAGCGGGGCTCACGATTGGCAAGATCCGCTTTCATCGGAAAGTCGGTGTGCGGCAAATTAATGGTGTGCTTGTAGTCCACTCGGTCTCTCGTCAGGCAGCCGCCAGTTTAAGCAGGTCACGTGCATGGGCGGCATCCACATGCATCTGCGCCATCATGGCATCAAGCGAAGGGAACCGAGCCTCTTCGCGCAACTTGGCCACGAACTCGACTCGGAGACGCTGACCGTACAGGTCGCCCGCAAAATCAAAGAGGTGCACCTCAAGCAAAGGCTCCAGATCACCGCCCACAGTCGGCCGAGTGCCCAAAGAGGCCACCCCATGCGCGGCCGGATGCCCGGGCACACCGTGCACGCGCACCGCAAAAATGCCGCCTAAAGGCAATGTCTGCCGATACAGACGCATATTGGCGGTGGGATAGCCCAAGGTGCGCCCTAAGCGTTCACCGGCAATCACCCGACCGGAGAGCATAAACGGACGCCCCAATAGGCGCGTGCTGAGCGCAAAATCCCCGACCGCCAAGGCCGCGCGAATGCGCGTACTCGACACCCGTTCGGCCGCGCACAGGACACTCGGCATGACGTGCACTGAGAAGCCCTGCGCTTGCCCTGCGGCGGTGAGATGCTCCACTTGACCGGATTGCTTGGCACCAAAACGAAAGCCTTCACCAATCACCACATCACAGGCTTTTAAGCGGCGCACCAACACTTCAGCGACAAAAGCCTCAGGTGATAGCGCCTGCAGCGTCGCATCAAAGCGCGCCACCCACAGACACTCCACTCCTAATGCGTTTAAGGCCTCGTACTTTTCACGCAGTCGCATCAAGC
Source organism: uncultured Pseudomonadota bacterium (assembly GCA_903862885.1). Classification (GTDB taxonomy): domain Bacteria; phylum Pseudomonadota; class Gammaproteobacteria; order Steroidobacterales; family Steroidobacteraceae; genus CAIKZZ01. The sequence continues at coordinate 7,730 of CAIOZU010000039.1, read as the reverse complement.
GCGCCGGCGCCTGCCTGGGCACTAAAAACTCGCGCGGATAGGGCTCAAAGGTCAACACCGTGAGGCGCGCGCCCGATGGCTGACTTAAGGCCGCGGCGCGCTCAATCAGCGCTTGATGCCCGATATGCACGCCATCCACATTGCCAATCACCACCGCACTGGGGCGATCATCGGTGTGGCCAGCATGGAGTCCGCGGATCAGCAACATAGGAGGCAACACCTAACGGGGAACGAAGGCCGCGATTATACGGCGCGAAGCTCGCGGTAACGAAGGCCTAATAGCCAAAGGCAAGCGACATACACTAAGGCACCACCCACGACGCACAAGCCTAAGTGCCCCGCGCGCGACAGGCCGTGCCACTGCATCCACTGCGACCACACACCGGTAGCCCACCACAGAAACACCAGCAGCACACCATTGGCCACCAACAACTGAAAGCCCAAGCGCCGCCACTGGGGCGAAGGTCGGTACACCCCCGTCCGCCGTAGGGCCCGATACAACAGCCACGCATTCACATAGGCACCGATGCCTGAGGCCATCGCCAGTAGCGCATGCGGCAGAGGCCCACCCCACACACTCCACGGGATCACCACCAACACATTAAAGGCCATCGCCGAGGACAACGCGATGATACCCATGCGCACCGGCAGTCGGGTGTCTTGACGGGCAAAAAAACCAGGCGCCAACACCTTGACCACACTCATCCCCATCAAACCTAAGGCATTGGCAATGAGTGCATAACTGGTCATCTGCACATCGTGGGCATTGAATTGGCCATAGCCGTTGATGGTTGCGATCAAAGGACCCGCGAGCATCAAAAGGCCCACCGAGGCGGGCAAGGACACCACACAGGTCAAGCGCAAGGCCCAATCCAGTGTCGCGCTAAAGCGCTCAGGCGAGTCCTCCGCATGGTGCGCAGTGAGACCCGGCAAAATCACGGTCCCTAAGGCAATGGAGAATACGCCCATGGGAAATTCAGCCAAACGCACCGCGTAATACATCCAGGTGATGCTGCCGGTGATTAAAAACGAGGCAATCCACGTATCGAGCAGTTGCGCGATTTGGCCGACCGATGAACCGAAGATACCCGGCAGCATCAGTCGCCCGACCCGCCTCACCCCTTCGTGGTGCCATCGAAGCGCAGGCCAACTGAGTAGGCCTAAGCGTTTAAGACCCCGGAACTGGGCCAGCAACTGCACCACACCTGCCACCAACACACCGACCGCCAAGGCAAGCCCAGGCTCCGTGGTGTGCGGTGCGACCCCTGCCGCAAAACCAATCATCACCACATTCAAGATGATCGGGTTAAACGCCGCCACCCCAAACTTGCCATAGCTGTTTAAAACGCCAGAGCCTAAGGCGGTCAATGAGATAAAGAAAATATAGGGGAAAGTAAAACGCAGCATCTGCACCGCGAGTTCATGGCGACCGCCCGCTACGTCAAAGCCGGGCGCAAACAACCACACCATCAGCGGCGCCAACAGCACCCCCACGGCAGTCAACACAAACAAACCGAGCCCCAAGGTCCCCATGACACCGCTGACCAACTCATCGACCTCGGCGGTACTGCGTTTTAAGCGGTAGTCGGACACCACCGGCACGAATGCCTGGGAAAAGGCCCCCTCGCCGGTGAGGCGGCGCAGAAAGTTAGGAATCTTAAAAGCCACCAGAAAGGCATCCATCAAAGGACTCGCCCCAAACAGGCGCGCATACACCATATCGCGCAAAAGGCCGGTGACCCGCGAGACCAGCGTCATGCCCCCCACAATCGAGGTATTGCGCAAAAATCCTGTTTTCATAGACAAAGACCGCCCAAATAGGCCAAAAGCCCCCACACCCCCGCCACGACCGGGGCCACGCCCAAAGCCCGCCGGCTAACAAAATTGACAGAATTTGTGCAATTCAGCAAAATGCACGGCTCGTTCGACACTCTTTGGGGATTCTTTCCTTGGCCAATATTAAGTCTGCAGAAAAGCGCGCCCGTCAGGCGGTCGAGCGTCGCGCCCATAACATGACGCTGCGCTCCAAAATGCGCACCGCCATCAAGAAGGCGCGGGGCGCTTTGGAAGAGGGTGAGTTCGTGAGCGCGCAAGGCGCGGTCCGAGCTGCCGTCCCGGTGATTGATTCGATGGTCAACAAAGGCATCGTTCATCGCAGCACCGCCGCACGTCACAAGAGCCGCCTGTCGGCTTTGCTGAAAGCCTTGCAGGCCAAGAAAGCCTAAGATCAATGGATCGAGTCCCACCGCGCCCATGGCGCGGTCAGGACATTCCCTGCGCCTCAAGCGCCGCATGACGCAACTCAGCGTCCCGCTCTTCTAAGCGCGTCATCAAGGCCTCACAGAGTTTTTGCGTGCCGGCGCCGGTAACCCCTGAGATCTGAAACACAGGGCCCTTAAAGCGCAGCCGTCTGACGATGTCTTTACAGCGCGCGTCGGCCTCTGCCGGCAACATCAAATCCATTTTATTAAGCACCAGCCACCGCTCACGCGTGCCAAGCTCCGGACTGAACTTTTTCAGCTCTGCAATAATCGAGCGGGCGTCTTTCACCGGATCCGCCTGCGGATCCGGTGGCAACACATCGACCAAATGCAACAGCACCCGGGTGCGCTGCAAGTGCTTTAAAAAGCGAATACCTAAGCCCACGCCTTCCGCCGCCCCTTCAATGAGACCCGGGATATCCGCCATCACAAAACTGCGATTAAGCCCCACCGATACCACGCCCAAATTGGGATGCAAGGTGGTAAACGGATAGCCCGCGACTTTCGGTCGAGCGGCGGACACCGCACGAATCAACGTGGACTTACCGGCATTTGGCAATCCCAATAAACCGACATCGGCAATCACTCGCATCTCTAAGCGCAGCTGGCGCTTCTCACCGGGTAAGCCTGGCATGGCCTTTCGCGGCGCGCGATTGGTGCTCGACTTAAAGCGCGTATTACCCCAACCGCCTTTGCCACCACGCGCCACCAACACGGTGTCGCCGGCTTGCAGTAAGTCGCCTAACTGCTCTTGAGTCTCATCATCTAACACCGTCGTGCCGACCGGCACGGTCACATACAGATCATCGCCTCCAGCACCAGTACAGTCGTTGCCACTGCCGGAGGTGCCGGTGGGCGCCTTGAAGGTACGCTGATAACGAAAATCAGCGAGCGTATTGATGCCACCGGCCGCGCGCAGATACACGCTCCCGCCGATACCACCATCACCGCCATCCGGGCCACCAAAGGGAATGAATTTCTCACGGCGAAAACTGACCGCGCCGCGACCGCCGTGGCCGGCCTGTACTTTCACCAGTGCTTCGTCGACAAATTTCATAGGGACAGTCTACCGTGCGACGGACACTTTGCCGTCAAAACGAAAAACCCCGGCACGAAGGCCGGGGTTTTCAGGAACCCGCCAACCGACCGAGCTTATTCGGTGACTACACTCACGTAGGTGCGCTGCTCAGGTCCTTTTTTCGCAAACGCCACTTTACCCGTGGCGGTCGCAAATAAGGTGTGATCGGTGCCGACGCCGACGTTGTGGCCTGCCTTGTACAGGGTGCCACGTTGGCGCACGAGAATGTTGCCCGCTAAGACCGCTTCGCCACCAAAGCGCTTGACGCCTAGACGCTTGGAATGGGAATCGCGACCGTTCTTGGTACTGCCGCCTGCTTTTTTATGTGCCATGAGTGCTCTCTCTGGATCCAGATCAGGGCTTAGCCCGTGATCCCGGTGACTTTGATTTCGGTATAGGACTGACGATGCGTGCCCTGACGCAGATAATGCTTACGACGACGGAACTTCACGATCCGCACTTTAGCCGAGCGACCATGCGCCTGGACGGTGGCGGTCACCTTAGCACCGCTCAAAAACGGCTTACCGAGCTTCACGCTCGCGCCCTCACCGACCATTAAAATCTCGCCGAATTCGACGGTGGCACCCGCGTCTGCCAGTAATTTCTCTACGCGGAGGACGGTGCCTTCGCTGACGCGGTATTGTTTTCCGCCCGTTTGAATAACCGCAAACATGTTCACACCACCTAAAATAAGAACCCGCTGGGTCCCAAAGAGGTCTTCCCGTTGCCGAGTGGACCGAGCCGCTAATCTTAATGCGGACAGCGACTTGCGTCAAACCCGATTGAGGTCTTTTTCCGCCTCTGTGGGCCCATTTTGCGCCCTCTCTTCACCCTTTAGTGGGTCTTTAGATGGGCCTTCCCTGGGCTGAGGGGGCTGTTTGGGTTTCAGCGTGGGTGGTTTGCCGGTACGATGCCCGCCTCTATGCCGCCTGACGCCCCAAGCCCCCTCGAGCAGATCCGCCACCCCGTGGAGGCCGATCTGATCGCGGTCGATGCCATGATTCGCCGGGAATTGACCAGCGAGGTGGCCCTCGTCAATCAGGTCTCCGGCTACATCATTGGGGCCGGCGGCAAGCGCTTGCGCCCGCTCCTAGTCTTATTGGCGGCACGCGCGGCCGGTGCAGCCCCTATCGGCCCGCAAGTAGCGGGTGCAGTGATCATTGAATTCATTCACACCGCAACCTTGCTGCATGACGATGTGGTCGATGGCTCAAGCCAGCGTCGTGGGCGACACACCGCCAATGAAGTGTGGGGCAATCCGACCAGTGTGTTGGTGGGTGACTTCCTGTATTCACGCGCCTTTCAGCTGATGGTGAGCTTAGGCAGCTTGCCGGTCATGGGAACGCTCGCGGATGCGACCAATGCGATCGCTGAAGGGGAGGTGCTACAAATTATGTACACCCGCGACCCCGCCACCAGTGAACAGCGCTATTTAGATGTGATCGATCGCAAAACCGCGCGCTTATTTGAGTCAGGCGCGCAAATCGCCGCTCTGCTGGCCGGTGCGGATCAACGCACCCAAACGGCGCTTGCGGCGTACGGCCGACACCTGGGCATGGCCTTTCAATTGGTGGATGATTCACTCGATTATCGAAGCAGCCCGGCGGAGCGCGGCAAAAACATCGGCGATGATCTGGCGGAAGGCAAGCCGACGCTGCCGATCATCCACGCCCTGCGCACCGGCTCGAATGCACAAAAAGCGCTGTTAACTCGTGCAATTGAGACCGGCGGATTAGATGAGCTGCCGGGGGTGATTGCGGCGATTGAATCGTGTGGGGGCCTTGAGTACACTGCAACTCTCGCTCAAAGCGAGGCCGATCAAGCGCTTCGGTCACTCGAATCGATACCCGACTCGGTTCATACGGACGCACTGAGGCAGCTCGCAGCCTTTGCGGTCAGTCGATCGTACTGATGCCGCGTTGATTCTGTTTTGCGGGGTGTAGCTCAGACTGGTAGAGCGCTACGTTCGGGACGTAGAAGTCGCAGGTTCAAATCCTGTCACCCCGACCACTGACGGTGATCATGATGTCATTGAGGCGACGTGCTGCGATGGATCGAGCCCACACCATCCTTCACTAGCTGTCGCGGCACGCCGCGCCATGACGCTCGTCGCTACATCGCGCCACCTACCCCGCTGCCTCGTCATCGCAACTCTTAGAAGATGAACATCGCTTGCTCTGGGTCGTCATGATGACCAGCGCGGATAATCGCCGTTGGCAAGAGAATGTCGCTGCGCCCGACCTCGATTTGGCAGGACTGCCTGCCAAATCCGTTGTACGCCTCACTGCCTTTGTTTAAGAGGTCACACTTCCATGAGGCCTGCGTGCTTGACACCGGATACTTAAAACGCGCGACAACCTAGGTACAGCCCATGCTGAGTTCCTCCGCAGCGATCAACCCGCTGCGTGTCCCGTTTGATGGGGGCTACGCCGGTGAACTCTTTACAGTCAGCGCGTGTCTTAGAAGGAAGAGGTATTCGATGTCAGCCTGATAGCAGATTTCACATGCGACTCTAGGTCAACATCCAGTGGGGCCGCTTTGATTACCGAGCAGTCGCTCCCGCATGAAAGCCTCGGTGCGTGCTGCAGTGATGCCCCGTGCACTGGCCAAGGTCGCGCGCCGCATCCATAATGGGCAGATTATCGGCCTGTACTGGGGCCTTCTACAGACGAGGCCCAATGACTTCGACCGCGACGCCTTCCCTCCGCGCCTATTGTCCTCATCCGAGTGCCGATTTAGTGCGGGTCGGAAACCCATCGGATGGCGGTTATGTGCTGCCACTGGCCGCTATTCGCGCGACACAAAGCCTGCTCAGCTTAGGGGTAGAAGCTGACTGGTCGTTTGAAGAGGGCATGCTGGCCCTGAACCCAACGATCAACATGACCTGCGTCGATGGTACGACCGGAGCGGACGTGATCCATGCCCGTGTGCGCCGTGATCTATGGCAGTCGGTGCGCCGACTGCGCGGCAGAAAAGTCATGCGCCTGTTGCGACTGCTGAAACGGCACGAAGCGTTTGATGCGTTTTTTTCAACACACGATTTTAAGAAATTGATGGTGGCCGCGCAGCCAGGACCTGGCTGTGCGACTGTCGATGAACTGCTTGCGTGCGTGCGTCAGGGCGATCCACAGCGCTGGGTGCTGCTCAAGATGGATATAGAAGGCACGGAATATGACGTACTGCCAGCAGTTGCTGATCGCCTGCAGTGGGTGGCTGCGCTGGTGGTGGAATTCCATTCTCTGGACCGCAACTGGTCACGGTTTGAGGCCATCATGCAAGCGCTCGCGCCGACGTTCTATGTGGCCCACCTGCATGGCAATAACAACGACCCGTACGTTGCGGGCACTCAGGTCCCCCTGACCATCGAGATCACGCTGGTTAACCGGACGCTGGTGAACCCTCTACCACCCGCGGCTACCATGCAATACCCGCTAGCGGGTCTGGATGCACCGAATCAGCCGCGCCGCCCTGATATGGCGTTGGATTTCACTTAAGTCTGCTGAGGGGTTTGCGTCGGAATCTGTGTCGTAACATGAGCGCCGTTCCACTAGGACGCGCAAACGCGGGACGCGCTTTCACTGAAATACGGTCCTGTATCCCGCATCCCGCATCCTGTATCCCGCATCCTGTATCGCATCGCATCGCCCCTCAACCCCGCTTATAGCCTAGGCGACCCAGAGGCTCCACATCTAGGCGCCTAAGCTCTGGAGGCTCACAGCCGACGGTCATGGAGGCTTCAACTCCATCGTGCTGGGCGTGGATCGTAGATCGTAGATCGTAGATCGTGGATAGATACAGGATCTTTATTCACAACCCTTTTATCAATTAGTGCCAATGTCGTGTGAGATTCATGCTCATTCCTTTGCGATTCATACTCATTCCTTTGAGTAAGCCACTGAGGGGATGCACCCCCATCAGCATCCCATGAATCCGCTGGGTAAACCGATGTATTTGCCCGGGGCCATATCGGATCGCGGCAATGAACGCTTTATGCTTCTGCGAGTGACGGTCAAGCCCACGAGGACTCAGGGCCTGCTAATCAAAGTCAGCACGATACGCCGGTGGTGGGCACGTGGACTCCCCTGACTATCGCGATAGCGCTGGTTAACCACCCGCTGCAACCCCTCGCCACGAGTGACTACCCGTCAATACCCATGATCAAATCTGGATACAGAGACTCGCGCGTACCGCCCGGATATCGCGCGCGATTGCACGTCAGTCGGCTTCGATTTTTAAGTGGCGCAATTGACTCGCGGTAAAGAAATCATTATTCTTTTTTTGCCACTCCGGTAGAGACAGAGGCCAATAAAGCCAATGAACATGATGCTGAGCACTCGTCGCGATTCGGCAACCTTAGAGGCCGCACCCGCCATCACCGGCGCGACAACCCG
>CAIOZU010000038.1 GCA_903862885.1 uncultured Pseudomonadota bacterium | reverse complement strand
GAGGAAAGACCGAAGAAAGCACTTGGCGGTATGACCCCTGCCGAGTACGCGAGACAAATGACCAAAAAAGCAGATATATTAACCGTCAGACTCTAGATGCCCTCAGGACTCAAACAGGGGGGACGTCGCTCTGATATCCGGAACAACAGGTTGAGCTAGTTATCTCAAGTAAGGTCGCTGCATCTTTTTTAGAAATCGTTATTGATTCAATCGAGGACTTCTAATGAAAATTCTCTTAAAACAGTCACTCAAACTAATTGCGTTCTATGCAGCGACAAGTGCGGCCTGGGGCTACCCTGCGCCCGTTCCGCAAACTGGCGCAACTGGCGACGGTACGGCCTATACAGCGGCAGACGGCACGTCAGGCTCGTCAACTCTTGCTCCCGGCAGCGATGCATCCTTAACAAAGGGAGTAGCTTCGCCGAACCCGAGGTTTGTAGCTAATACGAATCCCACCGCAACCGTGGGGGTGACCGTACCGAACGGAACAATTACGGACAAACTGACGGGCTTAATCTGGTTAGTCAATGCCAACTGTGGCGGCGTCGCGACGACTTGGACAGACGCCAATGGCGATAACGTTCCGGCGTCATCTGCTATACCGGGAACAAGCGCGCTCTCCTGGATTAAAGAACTGAATGCCTATGGAAAAATTAATAGCCAATCATGTGGCGACACGAGCAAGTACACGACCAAAACGAAGACAAGTACACATCAAACTGATTGGCGATTACCTAATGTCCGAGAATTGGATAGCCTTATTCAGTATGGGAGGCGGGTGGTCACCGACAGCAATGGCGTACTAACGTCGCTCGCCCCCGTGTTTTCGGCTGGTACGCCTGTAAATCCTTTCACCAATTCTCAATCTGCCTTTTACTGGTCATCTACTTCCTACATTGGAGGCGATCCAAATGCATGGGTTGTCAATTTCGCCGATGGGGGCACTGCCCTCTTCCTACCGAGTAAAATGAGTACGAGTGGGTACGGGATCGGAGTCTTCGTTACCGCAGTACGTGGCCCGTAACATCAAACGATCGAGCGCCCACTACCCTCAAATCTGGGACAGAGGTGGTTTTGATCTGACTTGAGATAAATGGTCCAGCCTGATGTTCCCTAAAATAGAGGAACCGAGAGTTAACGATCATGCTAAAACAGTAGCTTACGACAGTGAACGAAATAAGCGAGACTCAGAACGCTGCGTAACAGACATCAGGATTGGACCAGTTAAAGCAGGTCGGTCAATCTAGTGACCGACTAAGCTCTATGAGTTGAGGCGGCGCTTAGCTGTCGCTGCCGCGCAGCGTTACTAACGTGTGTTTGGGGGAGTTCGTTATGTCACACCGCCACATCAACAGAAAGACAGCTGTCTTAGTAGCCGCTGTTTTACGTGGCGGTGTCGCCCTAGCGGTCCCCTCTATTAGTTTAGTCACTACGGATTACACCAGCAGTGGCGTACCGCTCGACATCAATATTGTCGGTAGTGGTTTTACAGGGTTGCCAAGTACCACGACGGTCACGCTAGGTGGTCTTCTGCTGGGTATTAGCGGTGAAAGCTCAACCGTGATCACGGCGATGCTGCCAGGACTACTGTCTGACGGTACCTACTTACTGACGGTCACGAGTGCGCCGGGTGGCCCCACCAATACGGTTAATTACTCATTACCTGTTGCAGTTCAGCCACCTCCAGCAACAGTAACGGGGACGACCACCACGACCGGAGCAATAGCCGCTCCGAAGGCAAGCACGAAAGCCACACCTTCACTAACCGGCGCTACAGCTGTAGGGCCTACCGGAGCTACGGGAGCAACAGGCGCCATAGGTAAAACAGGTGCTACAGGCGTTACGGGAGCCACTGGTGCGACAGGAGCAACTGGTGCAACCGGAATCACTGGCGCAACGGGTAGGACTGGTGCGACAGGTGTAACTGGCATTACTGGCGCAACGGGTGTCACGGGGGCTACTGGCGCTACAGGCGCAGGTGCGACCGGCGCCACGGGTAGGACTGGTGTAACCGGAATCACTGGCGCAACGGGTGTCACGGGAACTACTGGTGCTACAGGCGCAGGTGCGACTGGCGCAACGGGTAGAACCGGCGCAACCGGCGTAACCGGAATCACTGGCGCAACGGGTATCACGGGGACTACAGGTGCTACTGGCATTACAGGGATTACCGGTGTAACGGGTTCTACTGGCGTGACTGGTAGTACGGGCGCGACTGGAGTAACCGGTGCAATCGGTTTAACGGGTGTGACCGGCGCTACAGGTAAAACAGGGGTAACAGGCGCGACGGGTATTACTGGCTCTACTGGTGTGACCGGCGCCACGGGTGCTACTGGTGCTACCGGAGTGGGGGCAACCGGCGCGACGGGCGCTACTGGCGTTGGCATCACAGGTGGGGCCGGAACTAATGGAACCAACGGTGCGACGGGTCCAGCAGGGGCTACTGGCGCAACCGGTTCGTTTCAGAACGGATCAGCAGTCGGCAATATGCTTTACTGGAATGGCTCAGCGTGGACCGAGATTCCAGCACCTACGGTGACTCCTGGACAAAACCTAACACTACATCTTTGCGCAAACGGAGTGCCAAACTGGATATGCCCCGTTTCCTACAATGTGGGCGCTACTGGCCCTGCGGGCGGTATCGTGTTCTCTATTAGTAATTACGGAATCAATGGGCTTGAGGCGGCACCAACAGATCTCGCCAATAATCCTACCGATGGCTGGGGATGTGTGGGCACCTCAATTGCAACATCAACAGCTGTAGGGACTGGGGCCGCAAACACACAGGCCATCATCGCTAATTGCCAAACTTCCAATACTGCTGCTTCGTTAGCAGCAGGCTATTCCTTAAATGGGTTCAGCGATTGGTACCTTCCTTCTAATGCTGAGCTCGTGTTGCTCTATCATACAAGTACTCTTGATGGCGGACCCGTTGGAGGGTTTGCTAGCACGCAGTACTGGAGCTCATCACAGTCAGACACAACTTATGCGTGGTATTTCGCCTTCGGTACTGGTCAAAACTATTCAAATGCGACGAAATCAGATTCAAGTCTCAAAGTGCGACCCATTAGATCGTTCTAATGCGCATACTCTATCTGCGACCAGCATGCTAAGAGGCAACCTTATTGCTCAGTAGGAGCCGGTGGGTCATTACACTGCTCTCTGACGTCGGTAGATGATAGCGCCGCTGACTTGAGTATCACGGGGCCGTATGGAGCTGGTCTATGCTACCAGGCACCGCATCCGAGGCTCCTAAGCCTCGTTGAACAGAGAATGGTTTTACGTTAAAAGCTATTGAACATTCGATGCAACAGGCGCGCGTTGTGCCTCACCTGACACCTCAAACGATTCCACTACTGCGAATGTTGGTTGCGCGCACAGCACGCGCGGCCGTGACTGAGAGAGTTCAGCTGACGACGGGAGGCTCCTAGGTCGATAATGGGTGCAGATCATTTGGCTGCAATGCGTGATACTGCCCCGATGCCAAAGCCCACTACACCTGTTCTCATGCTCGATTTTGACGGCGTCTTGCATCCCACGCTGGCCGGTCCGGACGCGCAGTTTTGCTTGGCGCCCATGCTTGCCGACGCCATCCGACCCTTCGAGTGCCAAATCGTCATCTCATCGTCCTGGCGGTTTCATGTTTTATTGCAGGCAATTTTGACGCGATTGCCCGAAACCATTGCAGCACGGGTGATTGGCACGACCGGTGAGGCCTATGTCGGCAAACACGCCCGTTACGTTGAAATCACCCGCTGGGTTGCCCAGCAGGGAGGCTGTCAGTGGCGCGCATTGGACGACAGTCACTTCGAATTCCCAACGCCCTGTCGCCAACTGATTTGTTGTCCTGGGGGGACGGGTGTGGGCCAGGCACAGATTGACCTGTTAGTGCGCTGGTTACGCAGTCCCCACGAGTGACTGAATCCGGGGCTCAGCCGCACCAGCGATCGGTGCCGCAGGTTCCTAGCACTTCGCGTCACCGGTCTGTCCCTAGGACCTAAGTCTTAACCTCGGCGTTGTCGATAGTGAGTTCAAGCGACGTTTAAACCCAATTTTCAACCACGGGGAGCGGCGGTACCTCAGGGCGTTTTTGCTGCTGTCGGGGTGGGCAGTGTGTGTGCTGGTAACTGCGATCGAATGTTGTCCTCAAGGATTTCGAGCGGCATCGGCCCGTCATCCAAGAGCGCGTCATGAAATGCGCGAATATCAAAGCGTGGCCCGAGCGCGGCCTGCGCTTCTGCGCGCAGCGCCAGAAAATGTAGCTCTCCCACCTTGTACGCTAAGGCCTGCGCCGGCCAGGCGATATAGCGTTGGGTTTCGTAGCGGATCACGGAGTCCGGCAGCGTGGTGTTCTCCCGCAGACAGCTCTCGGCTTGGGTGACGGTCCATCCCTTCCAGTGCAGACCCACGTCCATCATCAACCGACAGGCACGCCACATATCAAAGGACAAACGCCCAAAGTGCTCATACGGCGTCCGGTAAACCCCCATCTCCTCCCCCAACTGCTCCGCATAGAGTGCCCAACCCTCGACGAAGGCCGTGACATCGTCCCGCCGCCGAAACTTTGGCAGATCCAAGCGCTCTTGCCCAAGCGCGATCTGTAAATGATGCCCCGGGACCCCTTCATGCAAGACCCACGCCGGCAAACTAAAGAGTGGATCCAGAGGCGAGTGCGACCCGACTACCACGGCCCCCGCGACGCCCTTTTCCGGATCCCCTAAGTTATAGCCCCCCGATGAGGCATCGAGTTCTGGCGGCTTGATTTGGATTCCCCAGGTCAAGCGCGGCAGGGTGCCGAACCAGCGCGGCAAGAGCGCATCGACGCGTTTGCCAATCTCGCTCGCTTTTTCCACATAGGTTGCAAGATCGGGCGCATAGAACGCGCGATCCGTGCGTAGCGACTGAATAAACTCACCCAAACTGCCCTGAAATCCCGTTGCCCGCGCTGTCGCTTCCATCTCGGCATGCAGGCGTTGCACTTCGCGCTCACCCATCGCATAGACCTGATCGGGAGTCAGATTCAGTGTGGTTGAACGACGCACCGTGTAGGCGTAATAGGCCTCACCGTTTGGTAGGGAGCGTGCCGCAAGCGTCGTGCGTGCCGCGGGAATGTACTCCTGCTCAAAGAACGTCACCATCTGGCGCTGCGCGGGTTTCACGTGCGTAGCAATAGCCTCCGCGCCCGCTGCACGCAGTGCCTCTTGCTGGCTGCCCTCAATCGTTGCAGGCAGGTGTAAGAGTGGCTTGAGTAACGGGCTTGCCGCCACGGGCTGATCGGCAGCGATTTTTAAAATCGCTAAAATACCTGCAGCGGTTGCGCGTGGCTGTACAAAGTGCGTTGCGATCCCACGGCGCATGTTGTCGGTCTGGGCGGCGTAATATGTGGGCAACTGCCGGAGCCGCTCAATCCACGCCCAAGCGGCCGGTGCATCGCGCAGTACGGTCGTGGCAGCGGCATAGTTTGCCGTATTGAAAAAACCATCCCCGTTATCAAACGGAATCCGGTCTTCATCAAATGGCGCACCCTCCAATAGGGTTGCTAAACGCCACAGCAGCAGTTTTCTCGTGAGATGATCGGGGCTGGTGGGCGCCTCATCAGGGAGCCGCTGTAAGCGGGCGTATAAGTCCGCATAGCGCTGCATGCGCACGTGACTGGCAGCGGCACTGACGTCAGGCCAGCCGGGTCCCTCGTCCGCATCCGTTTGGTGCGCAAGCGCCTCGTAAGCCGTCACGAGTGGCGCGAGTGCGGATTGCTGTGGGGCCGCGACCGTCAGCACGGGCAGCAACAACCAAAGGAGTATTCCGCTCCCTAATGTGCATGGTATGCAGTGCTTCATCGCGAGTATCACCTGTAAAAGCGCGCGTTAGGCAGAGTGTCGCGGCATTGCAAGATGCCGCGTCGGGAGGACCGATACGTAGAGTATAGGCAGATCCGAGTCCCCTGCAGCGCTGTTATCGCAGCGCCCTTGGGCGGCGGACGGGGAACTGGTTTGCGAATTAGCGTTGCACGAGCTCTACCAGACCCATGCGGGTGGCGAGACGGGCCATAGAGCATGGCAAGTGCCATGCCGCCTTGTTCTGATCGGACGCGTGCTGAGCGACACAAAACGGGCCCGCAACGCGGGTACTTGGCATCAACATCCCTCGCACAGTAACCACGACGACGTCCTGATGCGCCATACCCAAAGCCGCGTGCGCATGCGATCATAAAAGCGCCTGAGATGGCAGATGCTGACCACCTTTTTGTACCCGCCGAGAACTGAAAGACCCATCCGTGACCACAGTTGTTCCACCACGCGTTTGTGCCGCCTTTGAGGCGGGCTACACCGGCCTACCTGCACTGTGTTTTAGCCGTGTGCTGCCCACCACTGTGAGCGATCCACAACTCATTGCAGTGAATGGCGCGCTCGTGGATGAACTGCAATGGGATCTGGCAACCCACACAGATGCCACCTTGGCCGCGCTCTTTGCCGGCAATGTCATTCCCATGGGCGCGAACCCCATGGCCCTTGCCTACGCTGGCCATCAGTTCGGGCACTTTGTGCCGCAGTTGGGGGACGGACGCGCGATCTTGATGGGCGTGTCCTTAGACTGCTCAGGCATCCATCGCGATGTGCAGTGGAAAGGCACCGGCCCCACGCCGTACTCGCGCAACGGCGATGGCCGCGCCGCATTAGGTCCTGTGCTGCGCGAATATCTGGTCAGCGAGGCGATGCATGCGCTGCACATCCCCACCACCCGCGCACTCGCCGCCGTCACCACGGGTGAGTCCGTGCGACGCGATGGGTTACTCCCTGGCGCGATTCTCACGCGTGTCGCGAGTAGTCACGTGCGCGTGGGTAGTTTTCAGTATCTGGCAGCGCAGCGCGACCCGGAGGCACTGCGTGCACTCGCCGATTACGTGATCGACCGACATTATCCAGCGACGCGCACGGCCCCACAGCCGTATTTAGCCCTGCTGCAAGCGGTATCTGATCGGCAAGCCGAGCTCGTGGCGCGCTGGATGCATGTGGGCTTTATTCACGGCGTGATGAATACCGACAATATGGCCGTGTCGGGCGAGACCTTGGATTTTGGTCCGTGTGCCTTCATGGACTCGTATGATCCCGACACAGTGTTTAGCTCCATTGATAGGCAAGGCCGCTATGCCTATGCCAATCAACCACATGCCGCACAATGGAATCTCACCCGTTTAGCGGAGTGCCTCTTAAGTTTAATCGATGCAGTCCCGGAGCGTGCGGTCGAGCACGCAACCGTGGTGATTGAGCAGTTCTCCGAGCGATTTGCCGAGTACTGGCTGCAGGGCATGCGCTTGAAACTGGGTTTGATGACAGCGCTCGAGGGAGATTTGGAGTTTGCGCAGCAGTTTTTAACCACATTGCACCGCAATCACGCAGACTACACCGTGAGCTTTCGGCAGTTAGCGGCATGTGCTTTATCAACCAACAACGATGCGTCATTGCGCGCAGGCTTTACAAACCCCACTGAGTGCGATCACTTACTCGTCACGTGGCGCTCACGTTTAAGGCTTGAGACCCAGAGTCCCGATGAGCGCGCACGCGTCATGCGCTCGGTGAACCCCGCCTACATACCCCGCAATCACCAAATTGAAGCCGTGATACGGGCGGCTGTTGATCGGCGTGATTTTGAGCCCTTCCACACGCTCAGCAAAGTGCTGGCCGAGCCTTGTGTGGAACGGGCGGAGTATGCCGCGTTCGCGTTACCGCCCACGCCGACTGAGCGCGTGACGCACACCTTCTGCGGCACGTAACTCGTTTTAAGTCAGGTGCCGCTGATCACACGAAGCGCTGTGTATTCGGCCCTACTTTTGCGAGGCCCGCTCACAGGCGTTGGCAGTCCCCTCTTGTAATGCAAGACAACGGCCGTCTGTGTCGGCGGCCGCTAAGGGGAAGCCGATCAAGGCCGCCAGCGTCGGGACGATATCCACGGTTTCCACCGGCAGTGGCTGCTCAAAGCCATGGATCCCCGGCCAATAAAATAAAATAGGCACGCGCCGGTCGTAGTTCCACGGCGAGCCGTGGGTGGCAAGCGAGCCGTTGGTGCCAGCAATGGGCGTCACGTGTGGACGCAAGGCCACGAGCACATCCCCTGAGCGCGTCGGATCAAAACTCGCACTGAAGCGCTCCGCGAGCGACCACTCATCGACTGGGTGGGTGGGGCGTTGAACGCCTGCGAGCGTATTGGCCGTGAACGTGGCAGCGATTTGTGGATGACTGTTGTAGGCGGCAAGCGTCGCACGTAACACCTGTGGGCGCAGTGTGGCCGGCACGGTGCTCGCAATATAGACGTCTCCAAAAGCTGATCGACCCACGAGCGCGGAGCCGGGCAACCCAAACTGCCCCGCAATCGTGGTACCGAGTGTGTTGGGTAGTAACGCCGGATCCACGCGCAGCGCATCAGCAAAACCGCGCTGCTGATTGCGTTCCGGCGCGTCATGGCCACCGTGATCAGCGGTCAAGACCACCACGTAGGACACGTGGGTGGCGTCGAGCGCGTCTAAAATAGCGCCCACATTGCGATCCACATTCAGCACTTGCGCGCACATCTCGCTACCTTCAGTCCCAAAACGGTGCCCCACGTAATCAGTGGCCGATAGGCTAATGGCGAGAATGTCGGTGGCAGGTCCAGAACCAAGATGTAACTCTTGCAGCAAGCCGATGGCAAGTTCGGTGGTGGTGTCATCAAACGCCGGCGATGTCCGAAACGCTGGACTGCTCTGAGTACCCGGCGCTGCCGGTACACCGATGGTCTGCGTCCCGACGGTCAGGGGCGTCGCATGGCTTTGGCACGTCGCTGGCAGCGCTGTCGGTGTGGGATGCGCAAGCCACGCACTGACATGGGCGTTGACGCGCTCGCTGCTGCTCGTTGGTGACGGCGTAGCCTGAGGAGCTGCACGTGTGGGGTCTGCCGTGGGGCTGACATAGGCGCTGCCATTGAAGTACCACAGCGCGTCCGCTGCATGGCCGCCGAGCATCACGGCGGCTCGGTCCTTGCCCGACACGGACACCACGCGCGTACTGGGTGTGCTGACCTTTAAGCGATCCCCCAGCGTGGGCACCTTGAGTTGCACGGCAGAGACAGTGTAATGAGTGCTTGAAGATCCAGGGACTGAGGGGTCTTCTGCGCAATAGACTTGCTTATCACTGCGTGCGAGGGATTGATCAAACCACTCATTGGCAATGATGCCACTACGCGCCGGATGCACCCCTGTGAGAATCGTTGAATGCCCCGGGCAGGTTTCGGTGGCGGCATGGCTTTGATAGCCGGCTGGGTACACAACCCCCGTACTTAAGCGGCGCAGGCCCGCGGTGTACAAAGATCGATACTCGGCATACAAATCCGCCGAGAATTGATCCACCGCAATCACGACCATTAGGTGTGGCGGACTGGGTGCTGCCGCGCGGCACAGTAGCGGGCTCAACAATAGCGTGGCCATGCACCCGACATAGGAGCGCAAGGCACGGCTGCGGATGGGACGCAAAAGAATCGATAGAGTCATGTCGGTCTACTGGGGGTCCTGCAAGGCAACTTAGGTAAGCATAGCAAGTGGCGACGACTTTTTGATGACAGCATCTGCGCGATGTTGTCGCCGTATCGAGGGTACGGTGGATGTGTGTGATATAACAGCCCATCGAGTCTTTGTGGACCAACACCCAATGTCTGTGGATTTTCAAGCACTGCGGCGGCAGTTTCCGATCTTTGAGCACAAAACCTATATCAATAGCTGTGCGTATGGCGCTTTGGCCGTGGGGGTACAAGAGGCCATAGAACAGTATGTGCAGGAGCGCCGGATGGAGGGCGCCTTGTGGGGTCCGTGGATTACCAAATACGAGCAGGTGCGCGCGTTGATGGCGCAGGTGCTCCGTGTGACGACTGGTGAGCTCGCGATCACCGCCTCGGCCTCAGCCGGCATGAATGCACTGGCGAGTGCGCAGGTGTTTAACCGCGAGCGCAACACCATCGTGATCAGTGATTGCGAGTTCCCAACCACCGCGCAGATTTGGCATGCGCAGCAATCAAGGGGCGCACACTGTGTGCACGTGCCGCGTGCAGCCGACGGCACCATCTCGGTGGAGCGTTTTGCTGAATGCATTGACGAGACCACAGCGCTCGTGGTCATCACGCACGTGTGTTTTCGAAATGGCGTGATGCTTGATATCCCCGCGATTGTCAACATCGCCCATGCACGTGGCGCGAAGGTGTTGCTTGATTGCTATCAGTCTGTCGGCGCGTTGGATTTAGATTTGCACGCCTTGGGCGTTGATTTTGCGGCAGGCGGGATGCTCAAGTATTTACTTGGAACCGCCGGCATTGGATTTTTGTACGTGCGTGAGCAGTTGATCAAGGAGTTCGTGCCCACGCACACCGGCTGGTTTGCGCAAGCGGTCATTGAAGACATGGCAATTGATCGCAATGAGCCGGCACAGACGGCGCGGCGCTTTGAGGCCGGGACACCTCCGGTGATCAATTGCTATGCGGCGGCAGCGGGGTTGCAATTGCTGTTATCCATCGGGACGCGATCCATTGAAGAGCGGATTCGCGGTTTAACCGAGCACTATCGCATGCGCTTACATGAGATCGGTTGGCCTGCAGTGACGGCCAGCAGCACAGCGCGTCATGGACCACTGGTGTGCGTGGCGGCTCGTAACGCTGCGGGTCTGGTGGAGGTGCTCGCCGAGCACGGGATCGTCACCTCGCAGCGCGATGATCATTTACGCGCGAGCTTTCACTTTTACAATAATGAGGACGATGTGGAGCAGTTAATCGCCGTATTACGCACCGAGCACAGCGCACACGCTGCCTGATTTTACTGCCGGTGGAGGCATGATAAAGTGCCCATTGCATATGAATACGGCTAACAGGATGATTCGCTTATGATGGAGTACACCCACCCGATGAGGGTCTGGTTGTTGGGGGCAGGCTTGGTCGTGGCGGGTGTTGCGGCCGAGGCAGATACCGCGGTGGTGGTCACAGCGACTCGCGACAGTCAACCGATTGACGCAGTCCCTGCGTCTATTGATTTGATTGATCGTGCGCGCCTCGCGGATGGACAGTTGCAAGTCAACCTGTCGGAAAGCCTCGTCTCGGTCCCCGGTGTGGTCGCGCAGAGTCGCCAAAACTATGCGCAAGACCTGCAGATCTCGGTACGTGGCTTTGGCGCGCGTTCGAGTTTTGGTGTGCGCGGCTTGCGTCTGTATTCGGATGGAATTCCTGGCACGATGCCGGACGGTCAAGGTCAGTTCGCGCAGTTTGACTTAGGATCGGCCGGTCGCATCGAAGTGTTGCGTGGGCCCTTCTCTGTTTTGTACGGCAACTCATCCGGTGGCGTGGTGTCCTTATTTACAGCGGATGGTCCCTCGGGACAGGCGCTTGATGCCACCATCAGTGGCGGCTCGTATGGCGAGGAGCGCGAGGCGCTGAAAGCTGCAGGTACGGCTGGCATTACCAATTACGTGGTGGATCTCAGTCACTTTCAGACGGATGGCTACCGCGCTCACAGTCGGGCTGAGCGCAATCTGTTCAATACCAAAGTGCGCTTTGATCTTGCCGGTGGCGCGACCCTGACGCTGATTGGCAATGCGATTCAAACCCCCTTTGTACAAGACCCCTTGGGGCTGACCCACTTGCAGCGCCTCACCGATCCCACGCAAGCAGGCAGTGGTGCGGTCAGTTACAACACGCGTAAATCCTTGGAACAAGAGCAGGTAGGGGCAATTTATCACCGTCAGTTGGGTGAGGATGGAGAGCTCGAGGCAACCGCCTATGGTGGGCACCGCCACACCGTGCAATTTCAGTCGCTACCGGCGAGTGCACAAGGTAGCCCCAATAGCTTGGGCGGTGTCATTGATTTAGGACGCGGCTACGGTGGGCTCGATGTGCATGCGAGTGAGCTGTGGCTGTCACAGACCACGCCCTTGCACCTCACGATCGGCGCCAGCTACGATCGCTTGGATGAGGCGCGCCGTGGGTACTTGAACTTCGTAGGCACCACGTTCGGCGTACCCGGCGCGTTGCGTCGCGACCAGAATAATCAAGTGTATGACCTTGATGAGTATCTCGAAGCCCGCTGGGAACCGTCCGCGCAGTGGCGTCTGATGGCCGGTGTACGCAATAGCACTGTGGATGTCAGTTCCAACGATCATCGCGCAGTGGCAACTGTGTCCCCGGTCACCGGTGTGCGGTTTAACGCCACCAATCCCGTGGCAGGCGTGACGTTCTTGGTCAGCCCCTCTGTCCACGTGTATGGCGCCTTTGGTCGCGGCTTTGAAACCCCGACGCTCAATGATCTGGCGTACCGTTCCACCGACGGCAGTGTGCCGGGACTCAATCTTGGACTGAAGCCCGCACACAGCGATAACTACGAAGTGGGCGTGAAGGCAACTCACAGCGGATTGTTGGCAACTGCGGCGCTCTTTGACACCAAGACCCACGATGATCTGGCGATCGCCGCGAATTCGAATGGCCGGTCGGTGTATCAGAACATTGGGCAGACCGAGCGCAAAGGCGTGGAACTCAGTGTGGGTGGCGCGCTGACCCGTGCGTGGACAGCGCACCTTGCCTATACGTATCTGAGCGCTAAAACGCTTACGTCTTACTCGACGTGCGTGACGACCCCCTGTGTGCAGCAGGTGATCCCTGCGGGAAATCGCCTGCCGGCCGTGCCGATGAATTCAGTGTATGGCAGTCTCACCTGGCAGCCGGTCTCGCACG
>CAIOZU010000037.1 GCA_903862885.1 uncultured Pseudomonadota bacterium | reverse complement strand
TGCCTACGAAACCTTAGGAATCACGACCAGTGCCAGCGACGCGGAGGTCAAGAAGGCGTATCGTCGTCTGATGAGCGAAAACCACCCGGATAAGCTCGTCTCGCGGGGACTCCCGGAGTCCATGCAAGAGTTAGCTAAAGAAAAGACACAGCGCATCCGTGAAGCCTACGAAATCATCTCCGAGTCCCGCGGCCTCCGTTGAGGCCAAAGCCCCCGTTCCTGGCCATGTGCCTGTAGCACTGCAATCCTTCTTTCGAGTAGCCGATGCGTGGGAGCTGTCGGAGATTCAGCAGTGTAAGTTGCTGCGCTGCCCGTCGACGGCAGTGCTCAGGCGTTACCGGGTAGGCCATGGCACTCGCCTGACACCCGCTCAACAAAAGCGCATTCAGATCATTACCGGTATCCACGCGGCCCTTGCCAAGAGTGGTTTAAGCAGTGACCAGGGGTTTCGATGGATCCATGAGCCGCGTCGCGAGGCGCCCTTTAAGGGTGAACCACCGGTGCACTACATGATGGAAGGGGGTGTCGATGCGCTCGTGGCAGTCGCGCACTTGCTGTCAGGTCGGTAAGATTAAGGACTCGCCATAGCTAGGTGGATACCTATGTTGCCTGTCATCGCGCCGTCTATTTTGTCTGCCGATTTTGCACGCCTAGGGGCTGAAGTGGAGGCGGTGTTAGCCGCCGGCGCAGACTGGATTCATTTTGATGTGATGGATAACCATTACGTCCCCAATTTAACCATCGGTCCATTGGTGTGCGCGGCGCTGCGTAAGCACGGCATCAAAGCGCCGATCGATGTGCATTTAATGGTGAAACCCGTGGATCGGCTGATTCCCGACTTTGCGGCGGCAGGGGCCGATTGGATTTCCTTTCATCCCGAAGCCAGTGAGCATGTGGATCGTACCATCAGTTTGATTCGTGAGCACGGCTGCAAGCCTGGGATTGTGCTCAATCCGGCCACCTCTTTGCATGTGCTCGATTGTGTGATGGACAAAGTGGATTTAATTTTGTTGATGTCCGTCAACCCGGGCTTTGGTGGACAGGCGTTTATTCCGAGTGTCTTAAAGAAGCTCACCGCGGTGCGCTCCATGATCAAAGCCTCAGGGCGTGAGATTCGTCTCGAGGTAGATGGCGGCGTGAAAGTGGACAATATCGGTGAGATTGCGCGAGCGGGTGCCGATACCTTTGTGGCCGGTTCCGCTATTTTCAGTGCGCCGCATTACCCGGATGTGATTCGGGAGATGCGCGAGCAATTGGCCGCCGCTACTTAAAGGCTGATCAAGCGGCTCGCTTGGGTAGGTGCAGTGTGCGCGGGACACGGCCTAGCCTGCTGGCACGCGAGTAGCGGCGCGACTCTCGGCGCCGCGCCCTACCCCCTCATCTGTAGGCGGTCACTCGGGCAATAACACCCCGGAGCCGCCCATCTCGGCGGGCCTATCTTTCATTTTTGGTTTGCCGTCGTGAATATGTAGCACGGTCTCTTGGTAGTGCACGTGAACACCCGCCTCGAAAGCCAGCGTGGGGATCAATGCGGCATAGATGTCGACCCGACCCATCGTGGGGTGCTGTGTGAACAGATGCCCGCCGCACTGCTTGCCACACTGGCGCGAACTGATGAGTGTTTGATGATAGGTGCCGAGTTGAGTGGCGCCTTGAGTGATCTTAAGGGCGTCAGGCTTCCACAGTGTGAACGCATTGACGGGTCCGGCGGACCCGTGGCGGCAAGAGGCGCAATGGCAATAGCCCATTGCAGCCGGATCGCCGGTGACTTCAACTGTCACTTCACCGCAGAAACAAGCGCCTTTGTGCGTTTGAGCCGTACTCCTGGTGATCCCTCGTTGTGGTTTGCGTGCGCGATCCATTGCGCTGACAACGAGTAGACTCTCGCGCTCACAAGGGAAGAGTTCGTATGATGAGCCCATGAGGGGGCTAAACATTTTATTTTAATCAGATCATTGGAGGCGGTTGAGAACGGATCTGCGTACGGGCCGGTTGCCTCATCGGATCAGCGTGTCATCGCAAGTGCTATTCGTCGTCGTCCTCATCGTCGTCGTCTTCATCGGCGCGGGCAGCGGCGGGCGCTGGTGCGGGGGTGGCTTTATAGCGCGTCTCTGAGGTGGGTATGGTGGTCGGTCGGGTTTTGACTTTTGGTCTTGCGCCAAACACGACAATCGTTTTGCCACTCGCGGTCAGTAGACCTTGCTCTTCTAACACCTTGAGGACGCGTCCGGCCATTTCACGTGAGCAGCCAACCAAACGCGACAGTTCTTGGCGACTGACTTTGATCTGCATGCCCTGTGGATGGGTCATCGCATCCGGTTCGCCACACAAATCCATGATGGCGTGAGCGACGCGACCGGTGACATCCACAAACGCTAAATCGCCGAGCTTTCGATTAGTGCGATCCAAGCGGCTGGCCAATTGGGTGGCCAACTCAAAAATAAGATTCGGGCTTTCTGCTGCAATCTGCCGAAAGCGCGCGTAGGTCATTTCTGCCAATTCACAACGTTGACGGGTGCGCACCCAGGCACTGCGGGTAGACGCTTCTTGGAAAAGCCCCATTTCTCCGAAGAATTGGCCCTTATTGAGATAGGCCAACACCATCTCATTGCCTTCTTCGTCTTCAATCATCACTTCGACAGAACCGCTGATGATGTAGTAGAGCGTATCGGGCAGATCGCCGGCGTGAATGAGAACGGTCTTCGTGGCCACCGGACGTACGCGGCAATAACTCAGAAAGCGATTGATCGCTGGGAGATCACTTAACGGCTTGATCGGTTCGTCCATCACGAAGATTCCTTCTGCATCGCTACACGCCACATGTTAGCGACAATTAAACATAATGTAAGCGCAGGCGCGCTAAGCGTGCACCATGTCTCAAATCAAGCCGGCACTCAGGGTCATGATTCGTGACGTAGCGCTCATTAGTTGGCGGATGGGGGTGGGTAAGTCTTGGCCGCCACGATCATGGGCCTGTTGGCCATGGCGTATTTCATCAGCCTTCATTTGTTCGATGATGGCGCGACTCGCGTCATCAGCGGGCGGCAGTCGGCTGAGGTGATCGCTGAGATGGGCCTCGACTTGGCGTTCGGTCTCGGTGATAAAGCCCAAGCTCAGCCGATCGCCGGCGAGGCCTGCGATCGCACCGATGGCGAAGGCGCCGGTAAACCAAAAGGGGTTCAGAAGGCTTGGGCGCGCGTTTAACTGCGCTAAGCGCGTGGCGCACCAGCTGAGGTGATCTCCTTCCTCCCGGGCGGCATCCAATAAAAATGTGCGTACTTCAGGGGTTTTGGCGACCAGTGCCTGGCCGTAGTAGAGCGCCTGAGCCGCCACCTCACCGGCATGATTAATGCGCATCAAAGCCGCCGAGGTGCGCGCGCTGACCGGATCGAGCGCGCAGTGGGTTTCAGTGGCGGGTGGCTGTGGCAGGGGCCTCGACCCTAGGCGGGAGGGGTTGTTCGGCGCGAAGGAAACCTTAAGTCCTTGATCTAAAAGAGAAATAAGTCTGTCAACGGCGGATAATTGGCGCATGCTGATCTCCCGGTGCAGTCTATTATATAGAGCCGGCGGATCCGTGAACGGAGTGCCGCGGTCGTGCCCGACTGAAATGCACATGGGCTTTGCCAAGTTGCTCGGCAATCAGTACACTTCGCGGTCTTTCGCCGAGCCCCTAGGGTCGATCCATGTATACGAGTTTTGAAAATAATCAGACAGTGCGCCGCGACTGGTTTGTCGTTGACGCTTCTGGCAAGACATTAGGCCGCTTGGCCACTGCCCTGGCCATGCGCCTGCGCGGTAAGCACAAGCCGTCTTATACCCCGCACGTGGACTGCGGTGACTACATTGTCGTGTTGAACGCGGAGAAAATCCACGTCACTGGCGCCAAAATGGCCGACAAAATGTACTACCACCACACCGGTGCGATCGGTGGTATCAAGGGTATTAACCTTGGGAAAATGATGGCTGAGCATCCGGAGCGCGCGATTGAAATTGCCGTGAAGGGCATGCTGCCGAAGGGCCCACTGGGCCGTAAAATGTTCAAGAAATTACATGTATTTGCTGGCAATCAGCATCCACACGCCGCTCAACAGCCGGCCGTGTTGGACCTCGCCTGACGCCCTAGATCTTCAAAGAGAAGCCCATGACTGCTAGTAGCGCAACTTATTACGGCACCGGCCGCCGCAAAACCTCGACCGCTCGAGTGCATTTGACGCCGGGTACCGGGAAAATCACGGTTAATCACCGCACCATTGAAGAGTTTTTTGGTCGCGAGACCGGCCGGATGATTGTTCGTCAGCCACTGGAGCTGGTGCAAATGGTCGACCGCTTTGACGTCAATGTCTTGGTGGACGGCGGTGGGATCACCGGTCAGGCCGGTGCGATTCGCCACGGCATCACCCGCGCGCTGATGGTGTATGACGAGACTTTGCGTAAAGTCTTGCGCGTGGCAGGTTTTGTGACCCGCGATGCGCGTGAAGTCGAACGTAAGAAAGTGGGCCGTCGCAAAGCCCGTCGCGGTACCCAGTTCTCGAAGCGTTAACGTTTCGCCCCATTCGCCGAGAGCCTACCCTCTCGGCGATTTGGTATGGCCAGCCCGGTGTCGGTCGTGTTGGGGGATCGTCTAATGGTAGGACAGCGGACTCTGACTCCGTCAATCTAGGTTCGAGTCCTAGTCCCCCAGCCAATAGTCAGATGGTTCGATCAAAGCCCGCTTCGCGGGCTTTTTTTTGGTCCGATCCGATGCGAGTTCGCCTCTCGGGGTAGAACGGCTGCGGACGATTGATTTAGGTGGCGGTAAGTGTCTCTACGCCGGTGTCCGTTCCAATCAGTAAAACATCGGCGCGACGCTTAGCAAATAGGCCATTGGTCACCACACCGGTGATTTGATTGATCTCCGTTTCAAGGCTAAACGGATCGAGAATATTGAGGTGGTGCACATCGAGAATGGCGTTGCCATTGTCGGTGGTTACCCCCTCGCGCCATACCGGTTGCCCCCCTAATTTCACCAGTTGACGGGCCACGTAAGAGCGGGCCATCGGAATCACTTCAACGGGTAGGGGGAAGCGACCTAACACGGCCACCAGTTTGGAGGGGTCGGCGATACACACAAAGCGCCTCGATGCGGCGGCGACAATCTTTTCGCGGGTCAATGCGGCACCCCCCCCTTTGATGAGCGCCAGCTGTCGGGTCGCCTCATCCGCGCCATCGATGTACACCTCTAGGTCACCGGTGGAGTTCAAATCAACCACCTCGATGCCGGCGGCTTTGAGCAGGCGGGTGGTGGCATCTGAGCTTGAGACAGCCGCTTGGATTTTGAAACGGACCTGGGCCAGGGCATGGATAAAGTGATTCACGGTCGAGCCGGTACCAACTCCGATGACCGATCCTTCTGGCACATAAGCCAGTGCCGCTTCTGCGGCCCGGCGTTTTTGGTCATCACTCGCCATGGCGCAAACCCCTTATTTTTAAGGCTCGGGCGCGCGGGTAATAACGGCCCTCATCATTCACATACCCCAGAAACGACTGTGCCCGCTTACGCGGGCACAGTCAGTGAAGAGCGGGGACTTCGTCTTGGACCCTAAGGTCTTCAGACTAATCCCCGACATCTTCTAAGGCTTACTTCTTCTTAGCGGCCTTCTTCTTGGTCGCTTTCTTCTTAGCAGCTTTCTTCTTCGTCGCCATAGTAGTTCTCCAAAGTAATGTTAGTCCGAGGGCTGAGTATATACATAAAAAAATAAATAACAAGCAAGTGGTTTATTGATGTGATAGCGACGGGCATCACGTGGGCGCTCATGACATGTGATGCGTGTCCCATAAATGCGCGGATGGTTTATTCCAGCGCGAGTGTTTTTTTCCATTGCGCTGCACTGACAGGTGTAATCGATAAGCGATTGCCGCGCCGTAAAATAAGCATCTCGGAGAGTGCGTGCGCATTCGCTTTGAGTCGCTCCAGTGTGATCGGTTGCTTCAGTGGACGCACCAGTTCGACATCCACCATGAACCAGGTGGGTGCAGCCGGATCGCTCTTTGGATCGAAATGATCGTGGGTGGGGTCGAAGGCGGTGGGGTCGGGGTATCCCTGACGGACGACCTTCACGATTCCATAGATGCCGGGTTGATCGCAGCTCGAGTGATAGAAGAACGCCTGATCGCCGATCGCGAAATCATCGCGCAGCATGTTGCGCACTTGGTAGTTTCGCACCCCATCCCAACTCGTCCGGTGGCGCCGAGCGCGCGCAAAATCGGCGATTCCGAACACGGAAGGCTCGCTCTTCATTAGCCAGTAATTCATGGGTTTTCCAGGGGTCTGGTGCGCGATCTGCGGGCGGGTGAGGGAGGTTGGGGAGGTGGCGCCACCCGCCTGTGCCGTCACGGATCATTGCTCTCGAGCCAGAGCAACAAGGTGGGGCGGATCGCGACACTGAAAGGCTTTCCGTACGAAGACGGACGTGCACAAAGATGTCGCAGACAGATGCCCCGGGGTTTACACATTAGGGTCGAGAGGTACCTGTGACCCATGTCGAACACCGCAGGTGGCGCCATCGACAGCCTACCGCATTGTCGGTGTTCGAAGGAAGTGCGCGCGGTGGTTTTGGCGGACTCTCTGAGTCAGCGCCGCTCAGAGATCGAGTTGTTGGCCGCGCTCTAAGGAAGCTTCGACGCGCTCGCGCAACAGTCGGACGCGCTGGACTAACTCCGAATCCCCTGAGCCGTCACGGCCGCGGGCCTTCAGTAGTTCGTTGGCCATATTGAGGGCCGCCATCACCGCAATCCGATCGAGGCCGATGACCTTGCCGCTGTCCCGGATTTTTTTCATGTCGGAGTTCAAATGCTCCGCCGCATCGAGCAGAGCGGCCCGTTCGTCCACCGCACAGGAGAATTGATACTCCTTTTCCAAGATCCGGACGCTCACGCGTGAGGCAGGGGTATCGCTCATGCGCCATTCTCCATCGATTTAAGGCGGCCGATCATGGCCTCGACTCGCGCGCGCACCTGTTCATTTTTCTGCAGAAGCGCCGAGCGCTCGGCTGCCAGCGAGTCTTGCCGCGTACGCAGCGCTCGATTTTCTTCTTTAAGCTGATGGACCGTGGCCATTAGCTCTTCTAAACGACGCTCAAGCTTCTTCAGCTCAAGTTCCAGTGCTGATTTTTGGGTGGGTTCGCTCATCCGGTAACTATAGGCGTCGCCCGTCACGCCGGTCAACGCGCTAGAATAAGAACATCTATGCCAAATATGACTTTTGAAGAGCTTGATGACGCCTTAGGGGCCTGTCATGCCAGCCTCTCGGGTGCCGAGGCGCACGGCAGCTTATGTGGGACCTTGGCGGTTCGGGGCCAATGGCAGCCTGAACATTGGATCGCTGAACTGATCCCTGAACGGGGAGAGTCCGACCGGGAGCGGGCGGCCGTTGAGCTCTTAGAGCTTGTTTTTATTGAAACTCAGTCGACTTTGGTCCGAGATCAGATGGAGTTTCAGCCGCTCCTGCCCGGCGATGACACCCCGATTGCCGGGCGGGTCGAGGCCTTGGCGGCTTGGTGCAGTGGCTTCTTGCATGGTTTAGGCGCGGGGGGTCTTAAAGAGGGATCGGACCTTCCGGCGGAAGTCCAAGAGATTGTCAGAGATTTTGTAGAGATGAGCCAGGCGGTGGTCGACCCGGAGGAGACCGAGGAGGCGAATGAAGAGGCCTACGTCGAACTTCAGGAGTATCTACGTGCTTCCGCTCAATTGGTGTACGAGACCTTGGTGCTAGACCGACCCGGTCGTGGGGATGCATGAAGAAAGACGAGTTCGCGCGCCGCCGTAAGCAACTGATGCGCATGATGGGGCGGGATGCGATCGCGATTTTACCCGCGGCCCCCGTTCGGCTGCGCAATGGCGACGTGGAGTACGCCTACCGTCAAGACAGTGACTTTCATTTTCTGACCGGGTTTGGTGAACCAGAGGCGGTGGCTGTTCTGATGCCCCACCGTGCGCAGGGGGAGTACGTGCTGTTTTGTCGGGAGAAGAACGCTGAGCGCGAGCTGTGGGACGGCGCACGGGCCGGACAGGAGGGTGCGGTGGCGTCCTTCGGAGCAGACGATGCCTTTCCGATTGATGATATGGACGATATTTTGTCCGGACTGATCGAAAGCCGCTCGCGGGTCTACTACACCATGGGCCTCCACCCGGAGTTTGATCAGCGGGTCATCGGTTGGGTGAATGGTCTGCGGGCACAGGCCAAACAGGGGTTACACACCCCACAGGAATTCGTGGCGCTCGATCATCTTTTGCATGATATGCGACTGTATAAAAGTCCAGCTGAGTTAGCCATGATGCGCCGCTCCGCGGCGGTCGCCGTTGCGGCTCACGAGCGGGCGATGCGTCGCGCAGCGCCCGGTGTGATGGAGTATCAGTTGGCGGCTGACATCGTGCATGAGTTCCATGCGCATCATGCCGACATCGCCTATGAGCCGATTGTGGGGGGCGGTGCGAATGGCTGTGTATTGCACTACCGCACCAACAGCGCCCCGTTGCGGGATGGTGATCTGGTGCTGATTGATGCGGGCTGCGAGCTCGGTTACTACGCCTCCGACATCACCCGCACCTTCCCGGTCAATGGGCGCTACAGCGGGCCGCAGCGCGCCTTATATGAGATTGTCTTGGCTGCCCAGTACGCGGCGATCGATCAGTGTGTGGCCGGCAATCATTGGAATGATCCGCACGATGCGGCGGTGCGGGTGATTACCCAGGGCCTGGTGTCGTTGGGATTTCTAAAAGGTAAGGTCGCCAAGCTCATCAAGGAAGGCGCCTACCGTGAATGGTTCATGCACAAGACGGGGCATTGGCTGGGTTTGGATGTGCATGATGTGGGCGACTATCAGGTCGGTGGCGCCTGGCGGATGTTGGAGCCGGGCATGGTGCTGACGGTGGAGCCGGGCTTGTATGTGGCGCCTCATTCAAAAAATGCGCCCAAGGCGTACCGGGGCATCGGCATTCGTATCGAGGATGACGTGGCCATCACCCGCGGGGCACCCGAGGTGCTGACCCAGGCGCTGATTAAAAGCCCCGATGAGATTGAACGCTGGATGGCCAGTGCCTGACATGACCACGGTCGACGCGGGGTGGGTCAGTTGTGATGTGGCGATCGTCGGCGGTGGGCTGGTGGGGGCGAGTCTCGCGCTTGCCTTGGCGTCTTTGCCGCTGACGGTGGTGGTCATTGAGGCGGTCCCCCCTGAAGATCCTACGCAACCGAGTTTCGATGCGAAGACCACCGCGCTCTCCAATGGCAGCGCCCGCATCTTGGCGGGTCTCGGTGTGTGGGATGAGATCGCGCGCGATGCCACCGCCATTCGCCAGATCCACGTATCCGATCGTGGACATTTTGGTTCGGCGCTGATTGATGCCAAGGAGCAAGGCCTAGCGGCCTTAGGCTTTGTGGCGGAGAACCGTCGCATCGGCGCGGCGTTGTGGCGACGGTTGCAGGGTATGCCCCGGCTGCAGGTGCGCTCCCCAGCGACCGTCTCCGCGGTGACGTCACACCCAGAGTACGTATCGCTTACCCTCCAGGAGGCCAAGGGAGTCTCGCAGGTACGTGCGCGTCTGGTGGTGGCGGCGGATGGCGCGCAGTCATTGGTTCGGCAAGCGAGTGGGGTAGAGGCCACCCGCGTGGATTATCAGCAGACCGCCGTGATCGCCAAAGTGCTGCCGGAGCGTCGCCAAGATGCGATTGCCTATGAGCGGTTTACCGCGGAGGGGCCCATCGCGATGTTGCCCGCCCCCGAGGGGCGTGTGGTGGTGGTCTGGACCTTGACGCCCGAGGCAGCGGCCCGTGTGATGGCGTTGCCGGATGCGGTTTTTTTGGCGTCACTGCAAACGGCCTTTGGCTGGCGGCTCGGGCGTTTGGTGAGTGTCGCGGAGCGACACGCTTACCCTTTGGCGCTCACTCAGGCGTCCGCCTCCAGCGCCGCTCGCGTCGCGATCATTGGCAATGCCGCGCAAGGGCTGCACCCGATTGCCGGTCAAGGGTTTAATTTAGGCTTACGTGATGCGGCGACGCTCGCTGACGTCTTGGCGGATGCTTGCCTTGAGGCCTCCACAGAGACGGTGGATGCGGGCAGTGAGGCGCTGCTTCAGCGCTTCGCCGCGTGGCGTACGCGCGATCGCCGTCTATTAATTGGTTTCACCGACGGCTTGGTGCGGTTGTTTGCCAGTCCTTTCGCGCCGATTCGTGCGCTGCGTGCGCTGGGCTTGGTGTTGTTTGATTTAAGCCCGATCGCCAAATCCGCGCTGTCTAAACTGTCGTCGGGTTTTGCCGGACGGCTACCGCGCCTGGCGCGTGGTGTGGCCTTGACTCGGCCACCGGATCAGAAGGCATCGGTGCCATGAGTGTGCGCACGGACTTTGATGTGGTGATTGTCGGTGGCGGCATGGTGGGGGCTTTGGTGGCTGCGTTACTGGCCACGAGTCCACAGACCAAAGCACTCACCGTGGCGGTCTTAGAGCCTCACCCCGCGCGTGAGCCGTTGGCCAGTGAATCCATGGACCTTCGTGTCTCTGCCTTGTCGCGTGCGGCCGAGACGCTCCTTAGACAGGTTGGGGCTTGGCCATCGATCGAGGCGCGCGGTGTCTGTGCCTACGAACGCATGATGGTGTGGGATGGGGATGCCCCTGCGAGCGGTGCAGACACGTTGTGGTTTGATGCGGCTTCGGTGGGGGAGCCTAATCTGGGGACGATCGCTGAGAATCGATCGATTGCGGCGGCGACACTCGCCTGTGCGCAGCGGGCGGGTGTCACGATGTTCCACAGTGCCTTGCAAGGATTGACGCTGAGCCCTGCTGTTGCCGAGGTGATGATCGAAGGGCGCGTCCTGCGGACGCGTCTGGTGGTGGCCGCTGACGGCGCAAAATCGCCTACGCGGGGTTTCGCGGGTCTCTGTGAACCGATCACCGATTATCCTCAGCAG
The DNA here is from genome assembly GCA_903862885.1 of uncultured Pseudomonadota bacterium. Taxonomy (GTDB): domain Bacteria; phylum Pseudomonadota; class Gammaproteobacteria; order Steroidobacterales; family Steroidobacteraceae; genus CAIKZZ01. The sequence continues at coordinate 27,592 of CAIOZU010000037.1, read as the reverse complement.
GCGCTGATCGCGCACCTCACGCCTCAGCGGGCGCACGGTGGCGTGGCACGTCAACGTTTCTTGGCAACTGGGCCGGTGGCGCTTTTACCGTTGGCCGATGGTCGCGTGTCTTTGGTGTGGTCGACGACTCCAGAGGAGGCGGCTGACTTGATCGCGTGCGAGGAGACCGCGTTTGCAGCGCGCGTCACCCAGGCGACTGAGGGGGTGTTAGGAGATCTCACGCTGTCCTCGCCGCGTGCCGTCTGGCCGCTGCGGCGTTTTAACGCCCGTCACTACAGCGCCACCCGTTCGGTGTGGGTGGGTGACGCCGCCCATCTGGTGCATCCGTTGGCCGGTCAAGGCGTCAACCAAGGCTTTTTGGATGCGCGTCGCTTAGTGGCTGAGATAGCACGTGCCTTGCAAGCGAAGGAAGATCTGGGTGACGCGCGTTGTCTGGGGCGCTATGCGCGAGCGCGGCTCGCGGAAAACGCGCTGATGGGGGTGGCGTTGGATAGTCTCTACCGATTGTTCACCGCCCGCACACCGGGCGTCGGGCAGATCAGGCGGCAGGCCTTGGGTATGATTCAGCGCATGGAATGGGTTAAGGGTCTGCTGATCAAGCGGGCATTGGGGATTTCATGAGCGGGCCTACGCGTGGCTTGATGGTGCGTTGGGGGCTGTGGGGCGGCAGTGTGGCAGTGCTCGCCTTATGGATTCCACCTTTGTATTTTCCATCGCTCGATGGGCGATGGGCGACATATTTCAGTCAGTTAATCGTTTTGCTCAGTGTGTCTTTGGGTGTGCGGGCCATAGTGCAACGCCGCGGCCAAGATACCTTTCGTGTTCGAGTGTCGGTGGGCGCGTGCTTAGCGGCATGGCACGCGGGCCTCGTGGCGCTGGCGTTGTACGTACTGTATGCGTGGTTGCGTCCCGGTTTATTGGCATCGCGTGCGTTGCTGCATCGCGCCCCCGCGGGCGTGTCCGGCGAGCGTCTGGTGACGCTTCATCCGGCCTCCGCTCAGTCTTTGGATCCTACCTTTCAGGCCTTTGAGGGTGGCGTGATGGTTTTTTTCATGGCCCTGCTGTTGGTGGGCTATTTGGCTTTCAGGCAGCGGTTGCTCGCGCGCTTGCAGCGTCGCTGAGGCGCTCAATCTTTACAGCTGATCGATCTTCGCCGCGCAGATAAAATCGTTGTCCGACAGACCCTTGATCTCGTGGGTCGTGAAGCGCACGTGGCAGGATTGATAGCTGACCTTGAGATCCGGATGATGGTCTTCGCGATGCGCGATGTGCGCAATCGCATTCACAAAGCTCATCACCCGATAATAATCCTTGAAGCGAAAGAGTCGTTCGATGTGGCGCCCATCGGGATCCAAGTGCCAGGCAGGATCGATGTGTTGGAGCGCACTCTGAGCCTGCTCACGGGTGTAGGGCAGGACACCACCCCCGCAGGGGCCACAGCGCCGATCAGCCCAGGCCATCGTCATGGGGCTGTCTCCTGGCGTGCATAGCGGCGCTCGATATAGGCTTCCATTAAAGCTTGGAACTCTTCGGCAATATGCTCGCCCTTTAAGGTCACCGTTTTGATGCCGTCTTCATAGACCGGGGCGATGGGTCGTTCGCCGGTGCCGGGTAGGCTGATGCCGATGTTGGCATGCTTGCTTTCACCAGGGCCATTCACTACACATCCCATGACCGCCACGGTCATATCCTCCACACCCTGATGGCGCGCTCGCCATGCGGGCATGCGCTCGCGAATATGGTTTTGGATTTGCTGCGCTAGTTCTTGAAAGGTGGTGCTGGTGGTGCGACCGCAACCGGGGCAGGCCACCACCATCGGCGTAAAAGCACGCAGGCCAATGGTTTGCAGCAGTTCTTGCGCCACGATGACTTCTCGGGTGCGATCGCCGCCGGGATCGGGGGTGAGTGACACGCGGATGGTGTCGCCGATGCCTTGCTGCAGCAAAATAGCCATGGCCGCAGAGGAGGCCACGATGCCTTTGGAGCCCATACCCGCCTCGGTCAGTCCCAAATGCAATGGGTAGTCGCAGCGACCCGCCAGATTTTGATAAATCGAGACCAAGTCCTGCACGCCGCTCACTTTGGCCGACAGGATGATTTGATCATGGCGTAAGCCTAAGGATTCAGCGAGCGACGCGCTGTTCAACGCAGAGACCACCGTGGCTTCGCGCACGATGTCCATGGCATCGAGCGGTGTGGTACGCGCCGAATTGTCATCCATCATGCGGGTGAGCAGATCTTGGTCAAGGCTGCCCCAGTTGACCCCGATCCGTACGGGTTTCTGGTAGCGACAAGCGATCTCGATCATTTCCGCGAACTGGGTGTCACGTTTTGCACCGCGACCGACATTGCCGGGGTTGATACGTAGCTTGGCCAACGCCTGCGCGCAGGCAGGCTCCTCTTTAAGGAGTTTATGGCCGTTAAAATGAAAATCACCGACCAGTGGTACATCAATGCCTAAGGCATCGAGCCGTTCACGAATGCGTGGTACCGCGGCGGCGGCGTTTTTTTCATTGACTGTGACGCGTACGAGTTCGGATCCCGCGAGGGTCAGCGATTTGACTTGAGCGACGGTCGCGTCAATGTCGGCCGTGTCGGTGTTGGTCATCGACTGCACGCGGATGGGCGATGCACCACCCACCGTGACCTGGGCGACTTGAACGGAGACAGATGGTCGACGAATGGCAGCGGGCATGGTGGGTGCTCAAGGACAGGTCGACAGTGTAGCCGGTGTGATGCGCGCTGGCACAGGTGCAGCGTTTGGTTTGGGTGGGATGACTGGCAAATAACCGCCGGGTCCTTCGGGTTTTTGCCATAATCTGGTGCTCAGCCCACGGTGCGGTGGTGGGTGTCGGTCGATGCAAGGAAAGGCCTTGAGTAATGAGACTGAAGCAACGGGCACGCTCGATGTAGCGCTCGCCCACGCCGGTCGATTGTTGGCATCCAGACCCGATCTGGCAGCCTTGCAGGCCAATGAGATTTTACAAGCCCTACCCGGCTATCCACCGGCGCGCTTATTGTTGGCACAAGCGCATCGCGCGCAGGGCGATTTAGCCAGCGCGTTTACCCTCATGCAAGCGCTGGTGGCGGCGGAACCCCGTTGGGCGGCGGCGCATATGGAGTGGGGACGGCTGCTGGCCTATCGGGGTCAGACTTCGGCTGCGATCTCAGCCTTGAGGCAGTCCCTGTCCCTGAAGTCTGACCAGCCCGATGCCTGGCGGCTGCTCGCTGATCAGCTCGATGTGAGTGGGGAAACGACTGCTGCTGAGCAGGCACGCGCGCGCTTCATAAAGGCGGCTAACCGCGATCCGCAGCTGATGGCCGCGGCCACCGCATTGGTAGAGAACCAGATCCCTGAAGCCGAGGCGCTGCTGCGTGCGCACTTAAAGGGGCATGACACCGATGTGGCGGCGTTGCGCATGTTGGCTGAGGTCGCCGCACGACTGCGCCGCTATGCCGACTCAGAGGCCTTATTAGAGCGTTGCTTGAGTCTTGCGCCTGGATTTGAGGCGGCGCGCCATCACTATGCGATTGTGTTGTATCGGCAACAGAAAATAGCGCAAGCCTTAGGTGAGGTCCTGCAGTTGCTGGCGATGGATCCTCATAATCCCGGTTATCAGAATCTGCAGGCGGCGATTCTGGTGCAGCTGGGCGATTTTAACGAGTCGCTCGCGGTTTATGAGCGGGTACTCGCCAGTCACCCGCATCAGCCTAAGGGGTGGATGAGCTATGGACATGCCTTAAAAACGGCGCGCCGCTTGGATGACAGCATCGCCGCCTATCGGCGCGCGATCCAACAGCAGCCGACCCTCGGGGAGGCCTATTGGAGCCTCGCCAATCTCAAAACATTCCGGTTTTTAGCGACAGACATCGCCGCCATGCGACAGGCGCTGGCACGCACGGATCTAGCCGATGACGATCGGCTGCATTTTGATTTTGCGTTAGGCAAGGCGCTCGAGGATGAGGCGCTGTATGCCGAGTCCTTTAGTCACTATGCGGCCGGTAATGAGCGTCGTCTTAGACTCACTCCATACAGTGCGGCGCGCACCCAGCAGCATGTGGCGCGTGCGCGAGCCGTCTTTGATGCGGCATTTTTTGCTGAGCGCTTAAGAGTCGGTTGCCAAGCGCCTGATCCCATTTTTGTGGTGGGTTTGCCGCGAGCGGGTTCGACTTTGGTTGAGCAGATTATGGCCAGTCATCCCTTAGTCGAGGGCACGATGGAGTTGCCGGATATCGGCGGTTTGGTGCGCGAGTTGGCGGGCGCACGAGGGTCGGATGAGGTCGCGCGTTATCCAGCGGTACTCGCCACCTTATCGAGTGAGGCATTGGCGGCACTCGGTGAACGCTACTTAACCCAGACGCGGGTGCAGCGTAAGGCGGGTACTCCTTTTTTCGTGGATAAAATGCCGAATAATTTTTCGCATGTAGGTTTTATTCATCTCATTTTGCCGAATGCCAAAATCATTGATGCCCGTCGCCATCCGCTCGGCTGTTGTCTTTCAACCTTCAAACAGCACTTTGCTCGTGGTCAGAATTTCACTTATTCACTGACTGATGTGGGTCGGTACTACGCCGATTATGTCGCGCTGATGGCGCATTTTGATGCGGTCTTGCCGGGGCGAGTGCATCGCGTCATTTATGAGCGCATGGTCGAGGACACTGAAGCGGAAGTCAGGCGATTGCTGGATTACTGTGGTCTGCCGTTTGATGAACGCTGCTTGCGCTTTTATGAAAATACCCGCGGGGTGCGCACGGCCAGCTCCGAGCAGGTGCGTCGACCGATCAATCGTGAGGGTATGGATCAATGGGCGCACTATGAGCCATGGCTCGGTCCTCTCAAAGAGGCATTGGGGCCTGTGCTCGCTACGTATCCGGACGCCCCAAGGGACTCAGCTGTCGAGGCAAAGCCGATGCATACACCGCTCCCGTAGACTTGGGGTCTGAGCGCCAGTAGGCTATGCTCTGTTCTTTATATTGTTCAAACAATAAATAACCACAGGCTGCAAATCGTACGTTATGCGACACGTTAAAACGCTCGGACTCTTAGGGACTGGTGTGATTGGTGGGGGTTGGGCAGCGCGCGCCCTGCACTATGGGATTGATGTGATCGCTGCCGATGTAAAGCCTGAAATGGAGGAGTGGATCCGCGGCGCGATCGCCAATGCGGAACCCGCGCTTGCCCGACTGACGCAGGCGCCGTTACCACCCAAGGGTCGATTGAGCTTTACGACGGATCTCAACGCCATGGCCGCCCAGGCGGATTTCATTCAGGAAAATATCCCTGAAAATATCGAACTCAAGCAGCGCATCTTGGCGCAAGTCAGCCGGCATGCGCCGCCTGATGTGGTGATTGCGTCTAGCACCTCGGGGATTATGCCGTCGGATCTACAGCGCGATATGGTGGCGCCTGAGCGACTGATCGTGGGGCATCCCTTTAATCCGGTGTACTTGTTGCCATTGGTTGAGCTGGTGAAAGGCCGGCTAACCGATGATGCGAGCATCGAAGCGGCTAAGGTTTTTTATACCTTTATCGGTATGCATGCACTTAAAGTGCGCAAGGAAATACCCGGGCATTTGACCGATCGTCTGCAAGAAGCGTTGTGGCGTGAGATTTTGCACCTAGTCAATGATGGCATCGCCACCACGGGCGAACTCGATGAGTCCATTATTTATGGTCCTGGACTGCGTTGGGCGGGCATGGGCACTAACCAGATCTATCACTTAGCGGGTGGTGAGCCGGGTATGCGCCACATGCTGCATCAGTTTGGTCCGTGCCTGAAATGGCCGTGGACCAAATTGGAAGCGCCGGAACTGACCGAGGCATTGATTGACCGAATGGTTGAAGGCACCTCAGAGCAGGCAGGTGGGCGCTCGATTCGTGAGCTAGAGCGCTTGCGCGATGACTACTTGGTGGCGATCCAACAAGTACTTAAGCAGTTTAATTTAGGCGCCGGTGCCACGCTGAAAGCGGTGGAGGAGCGGCTGTATAACGATGCAGCGGCGCGTACTCAATCAGTGGCTGAGGATCTCTCACAGCCACTGAAGTTGCATGAAACGGCCGTGCGACCCGAATGGATCGATTACAACGGACACATGACCGACTATCGGTACTTGCACGTCTTTGGGGATGCGGTGGATGCACTCCTGCGGCGGGTCGGGATCGACGAGGCTTATCGGGCCGCCGGCCATGCACCGTACACCGTGGAGTCCCATGTGCGCCATCATGCGGAGGTGCGTCAGGCCGATGCGGTCTATGTGACCACGCAGGTGCTGCACGCAGATGCCAAGAAATTCTGGCTATTCCATCGCATGCATCGCGTGTCTGATCAGAAGTTGGTGGCCACGGCCGAGCACTTTTTTGTGCACGTGGATTCCAAAGCGGGGAAAGCGTCACCGATGCCTACGGCGGTACTCTCCAAGCTTCAAGCCATCGCCACCGCTCATGCGAAGCTTGAGCGTCCCGCAGAGGCCGGTCGCGGCATGTCGGCTCGGTAGCACTCGGTATGCCCAAGATCGTCGATCATCAGGCACGACGAGCTGACATTGCTCAGGTGGCCTGCTCGGTCGTCGCTCGCTTAGGTTTTGAGCAGGCGACCACGCTACGTATTGCCGAAGCGGCCGGCTACACCACCGGCATGATCGCGCACTATTTTGACTCCAAGCAGGAAATCATTAATGCGGCACTGCGCTTGACGCTGCACCGTGTGGAGCAGCGCCTGAATGAGCCGCATGACAGCCTGTTTGATGTCCTCTCACAGATGCTGCCATTGGATCAGCCGCGCGCCATGGAGGCGTCTTTTTGGATGGCCTACTGGGGTCAAGTGCCCTCCGATCCCTACTTCAAACGATTGAATGTGTGGGTGCACCGTCAATATGCCGTGCTGTATGCGCGTTGTTTTGAGCAGCACTGGCCTGAATGGACGGCTTGGCCGTCGAGTGTGCGGCGGGTCGTGCAGGGGGCGATTGTCACTTTTGTGGATGGTGCCACCATCAATACGGCGCTGTTCGCAAAGGAATATTCCACTGAACGACTGTTAAGAGAGCTGCGTTTACACATTGATCTGTGGCACGCGTGGGGGATGTCAGCCGCCGGCTCCGGGGCCGCCGCCGCACCATTTGGCCTGAAACAAAAACGTAGCCGCACGTCCAAGCGAAAGCGCCTGGTCATTCGTCTTTAAAAGGTGAACTAATATGGAATTTTCGTTAAGCGATGAGCAAAAGCTCATCATCAAGACGACGCGCGACTTCGTCACCCATGAACTGATGCCCCATGAAGCTGAAGTCGAAGCCACCGGGGTGCTGAGACCTGAGCTACATCGTGAGCTGAAGGCGAAGGCCATTGAGGCGGGTTTATACGCCGCGAATATGCCGGCTGAGGTGGGTGGTGCGGGACTCGATACGCTCACTTGGGTGTTGTTTGAGAAAGAGCTTGGACGCACCGGCTACGCTCTACATTACAACTGCGTGGGCAGGCCTTCGAATATCTTGTGTGCCTGTGTGGGAGAGCAGCGCGAGCAGTACCTGTTTCCGTCCGTACGGGGTGAGCGGGTTGATTGCTTGGCCATGACAGAGCCGGGTGCGGGCTCGGATGTGCGCGGCATGAAAGCCACAGCAGTTGAGAAGGGCGGTGACTTTGTGATCAATGGCACGAAGCATTTTATTAGCCATGCCGATCATGCTGACTTTGTTATTTTGTTTGTAGCCACTGGTGAGGAGTCGAGTGCGCGCGGCAATAAGAAGCTCATCACGGCGTTTTTGGTCGACAAAGGCACGCCGGGTTTTGAGGTGCGTGCCGGCTATAAGAACGTCTCTCACCGTGGCTATAACAATTGCATCTTAGAATTTAATGAGTGTCGGGTGCCGAAGTCGGCGGTATTGGGCGAGGTGCATCGCGGCTTTGAAGTGGCCAATGATTGGTTAGGTGCCACTCGTTTGCAGGTGGCGGCGACTTGTCTTGGCCGCGCTGAACGGGCGCTCGACCTTGCGATGCAGTGGGCGGTGGAGCGTAAGCAGTTTGGCCAGCAGATCGGCAAATTTCAGGGGGTGTCCTTTAAGCTTGCGGATATGGCCATGGAGCTTCGCGCCGCTGAATTATTGACCTTAGATGCGGCCTGGAAGTTTGATCAGAAGCAGGCCGCTGACATGGATATGGCGATGGCCAAGCTGAAAGCCACCGAGGTGTTGGCGATGGTGGCGGATGAGGCGCTGCAGATTCACGGTGGCATGGGGCTGATGTCGGATCTTCCGCTCGAGCGGATTTGGCGGGATGCGCGCATTGAGCGCATTTGGGAAGGCACCAGTGAGATTCAGCGGCACATCATTTCGCGTAGTCTATTGCGGCCGTTGGGGGGTTAAGCTGTGGTTGGCCTGCGTTGGTGTTGCGACATGCGAAGCGTAAGGAGTGTCTGTGTCCATGACTGATCAGCGACCGGCGCCGCGTGCTGCCACTCGGTTGATTCTGCTGTTGTCCGTATCGGTGTTAATTAACTACGTCGATCGCGGCAATTTAGCGACGGCTGCACCGATGATCCAGGACGAACTGCATGTGTCCTCGACCCAGTTGGGCATGCTGCTGTCCGCTTTTTATTGGACGTATGTGAGCGCCATGGTGCCAGCCGGCTGGCTGGCTGAGCGCTATGGGGCCCATCGGGTGTTGGCCGGGGGCTTAGTGATTTGGTCAGTGGCGACACTGCTCACCGGCTTTGTGGCCGGCTTTGCGTCACTTTTGCTGCTGCGCCTGATGTTGGGTTTAGGCGAAAGCGTCGCCTTTCCGTGTGGCTCCAAGTTATTTGCCAGTCAATTGCCCACTGAGCGCTTGGGTACGGCGAATGGCATCTATGCCTTTGGGTATGCGGTGGGTCCCGCCATTGGGACGGTCATTGGCGGTCTCTTGATGACCCAAATCGGTTGGCGGCCTGTTTTTATCTTATTCGGGGCTTTGTCGCTGGTCTGGTTGTGGCCCTGGATGCGATTGAAAATCCATGAGCCCCAGAGGCGGCCCAACGCTCAGGGTACCCTCGAAGGGCCCAATTTTTTGCAGATTCTAAAGGAGCGTGGCCTGTGGGGCGCATCGCTCGGCCACTTTGCTGCCAACTATAATTATTATTTTATTATTTCTTGGCTGCCGCTGTATCTGGTGAAGTACCGAGGCTTCTCTCTGGCTGCCATGGCCGGCATTGCCGGTGTCGCCTACCTGATTAACGCGGTATGTGCCTTGCTGATGGGTTGGATGACGGATCGATGGATCCGCGCTGGCCGATCGACCACGGTCATTTATAAGGCCTCCATGGCGTTCTCACACATCACGGCGCTCGGTTGTATGGCGGGGTTGGTGTTGTTACCGGTGTCCGGTGCGATCGCGTGCTTGTTTTTATATGAAGTGGGCTCGGGCGTGTCCTCTCCTGGGGTGTTTGCCATCTCGCAGATCATGGCAGGCCCACAGGCGGCGGGCCGTTGGGTGGGCGTGCAAAACCTCGTCGGCAACTTGGCGGGTATTTTGGCCCCAGCGATTACCGGAATATTGATCGATGTCAGCGGTGCCTTTGAAAGTGCCTTTGCACTGGCCAGCCTCGTCAACCTACTAGGCGTCTTGGGTTGGGTGTTTGTGCTCCCGACCGTCGCCCCAGTGAAGTGGCAGCGAGCGGCGGCGCGTACGGCCTGAGCGCGCCTCCGCCTGACACGGCGGCATCTTTTATTGGGGGTGTGTCCTGCGATAGCTCATGAGCATATCTAACGCTCTTGGGATGTTGTCGCTGTAGTAGGGCGGCTCTTTTTCCCCTGGTGGGAGGTCGCCCACCTTGGCAATGCGAATACCAACCACATGGTTCGGATACATCACCACCTCGTTGTGACCCGCACCTGACATGGTGGGCAAGTAGGTTCTGACCGTGCTGTCTGAGGGGGTATACCCAATAAAGTGGAAGCCCATGCGGTAGAGGTGGGCGGGCTGCGGCCCATCTCGTACCACGAGTCGGTCGGCTGACCCATCCCCGTCTTTATCCAACGCCCCTTTGGCCATCATGGTGTCTAAGGTGAGTTCGCGGTGAAGTAATTGCTCGCCCTTCCAAGCGCCACCGTTTTCGTATAGCAAAGCCAGTTTCGCCAGATCATCCAGCGTCGGGTAATACCCGGCACTGAACCACACGGCCCCTTGTTGATGGTTGGGCTCGCGCGTGCGTACCGCCGGTGCCGCATAAATGCCAATGGGCTTAAGAACCTCTTCTTGCAACATCGCCCAGATGTCGGCTTGCGGTCCTCTCACCGATTTTAAGAAGTTATTGACGGCAATTCCGAGCATGAAAAAGTCATGGTCCCGATACCGCATCACCCGACCTGGTTCCCATGGATAGGGTGTGAGGTGTGAGCGCATGTGCGCCAGCTTCTCAGCGATAGAAGGGGCTTGATACCAGCCGTTGTAATCATTATCCAAGTAGCCGCTGCCCTCTTCGTTGGGCTGAGTGACCAGTGATCCCACGCCACCATAACCACTGGACATGTTGGCGGCATCGATGAAGCGCACCTTGGACCATTTGGGATCGGCACCCGGCACATAATCACCAATATGCAGATCAAGCACATAAGGACCATAGACCTTCGCGAGACGCAGCAGTGACAATGGAGCAGCCACGCTTTTCATAATGGAGCGCACGCCAAAACGCATTTCCAGTGGATAGGGGTACGCACCGAAGGGGGTTGCCTCTGACTCGTAGTACAGGATGTTGTTATGTACTAAAGCACGCGCGACCCGCCAGCGAGGTGGCACGGGTTCACTGAGCTTGCTGAAAGTCTCAGCCGGCAGTTCCGGGGCGAACTCGCGCAGTGGTCGCGCCTCGAGTCGATCCGCTAATTCGTGGACGGCCGCGGTGCGCGCGGCGTTTTGTGTGTCAGGGTTTCCTGTGCGCAGTTGAACAGCGGCCTTGGTCCAAAGGACCACATGCGGGCTCAATAACCACGGCGCTGTTTGTTGAACAAATTGAAGCTTGAGCTGACTGACACGTCCCTCTTGATATAAAAAAGTCGCCAGTCCCTGATGGGCATGATTTTCTGTGTCATTGACCAGCATGATCGGGAAAGCTGCTCTTGACCAACCCGAGTCGTTTGGTTCGCGCCACACCTTTCCAAATTGTGGAATCACTTGCCAGTAGCTCGGCAAACCAGAGTGCTTGCTCTCACCCACCATCGTGCCGCGTTGTATTGGCACTAAGACATCGTTTAGTGTCGTGAATTCCAGTGACGACGATGGAAATTTGAGCGCGTCGCGACCGAGAATGACCCTGTTTTTTAATTGCGGTTGGCTTTGTAAAACGGCGCCACTGATCTCTAGTATGCCGTTAAAAGGCGGGGCAGGTAGGGCGTCAGGGCCTGGCGCAAAGACGGCGTTATCGGTGGGTGCGGCATCCGCTGTGGCACTCAGCAGCGAGGTAGCGGGCAGTACAGAGGACGCGGGCCCTGCGATGGTGGGGTATGGCATGAAACCCATGATCGTTAAGGCGAGTGCCAGCAGGGCGGTGGTGCGAGCAGGGCTGTGGATCATAGGTCTGTCCTCTGGTTGGCTGAGTGAGCTTGCGACAGACCGCGCATCGAGATCTGTCGCCAGTCAGTGGTTGATGTGAAAGTCGCCTAGTAGGTGCCTATGTAATCGCGCTTGCCGATGGTCAGGCCGTTGTGGCGTAAGAGAGCATACACCGTGGTGACATGGAAAAAGAATTGCGGCAGGCCATAGTGGGCGAGATACGCCTGACCACGCAGTTTCTTTTCTTTTGGCGTCCCGGGACGTAGCACGATATCTTTTGCTTCACTACCGTCAAATTGGCTTGGGTTTAAACCCTCTAAAAATCCCAACGTGCGGGTCAACAAGCCATCGAGATCGGCAAAAGTCGTTTCGTTGCCCTCGTAGGTAGGTACTTCCGTGCCGGCTAGGCGGGCTGCGATCCCGCGAGCAAAATCAGCGGCAATCTGCACTTGTTTGTAAAGCGGAAACATATCCGGATAGAGCCGTGCCTGTAGGTAGGCGTTTGGGTCGATGGATTGGCTGGTGGCATGGCTCGCTGCCTGCGCCAAGATGGTTTTAAGTGCGGTGAGCAATTGCTTAAACACAGGGACTGACTGGGTGTACATCGGGCTGATCATGAGTGTTTTCTCGGTAGTGTGAGGTATAAGGGCTGGGGGTGGATCATTGAGGTGTGGGTGTCGACAGTACTTTGCCTGGGTTCATGATCCCGTGGGGATCGAATAAGGTTTTGAGTCGATGCATCTGCGTCTGCTTAGCCATACTGAGTTCACGCACCAGAGTCGCCTTTTTCTCAAGACCGATGCCATGCTCGGCCGAGAAGGATCCGCTGATCGCGCGAAGCGTGGTCGTCACTAGAGGAGCAATCTCTTCATAGCGGGCGGTGATCGGCTGGGTGGCGTTCACCGTGATGTGGACATTGCCATCGGCTAGATGCCCGACAACAAACACTGATAAGCCGGGGTCATGCGCTGTGAGTGTGGTGGTGAAGTGGTCGAGGTAATGGGCGAGGTGAGCGATCGGCACAGAGACGTCATACCAGAGTCCCCCCGGGTATTGCCGATCGACGCTCCAGTCCTCGCGTACCCGCCACATCGATTGCCGTTGCTGCTCGTTTTGGGCGATCACCGCATCCACAATGAGGCCTGTCTCCAAAGGCACTGCGAGTGCCTGTACCAAGGATTCCTCCGCGGCTAAAGCGCTGGGGGCGGTCGCCTCAATCAACAGCACATACGGCTGCACACACAAGGACTCAAATTCAGTCAAGCCAAGCGCTTGGCTACTGATGCGTGCGTGATTGCCGGACATGATCTCGATGGAGCTGAGTCGAATACCCGACCTGCGTTGTAGTTGGTCAGTGAGGGTGACAGCGGCTGATACATCAGAGACGCCGACGAGCGCAGCGGCGAGGGGCCCGTCTTCATCGACCAACGCGATGGAGACCCGGGTGATGACGCCTAAAATACCTTCCGCGCCGATGAACAGTTGCTCGAGAGCCAAGCCCTCATTGCGCTTTCTGACCTGCCCCAACTCGGTGATCACGGTCCCGTCTGCTAGCACCACCTCGAGTCCTAAGAGGCGATCACGCATGGTTCCAAAACGAAAAGCCTGGCTGCCACCCGCATTGGTTGAGGCCAGTCCACCGAGTGTGGCGCTGTCCCGTGCGCCTAAATCCATTGCAGGCGATAGCTGATGTGAGTGACAGGCTTTGATCAGCGCACCGAGCGTCACGCCCGCTTGAACCACCGCACAGCGGCTAATCGGATCGAGAGACTCGATCGCATTCATGCGTTCCAGTGACAAAATGATCTCACCCGCCTGCGACACCGCGCCGCCTGAGATGCCGGTCCGCCCGCCCTGCGGGACGACGCCGATGTGAGCGTCGTGACAGACACGCAGCACATCGGCTACCTCAGCGGTGGTTTTGGGGCGCACCAACAGATCGGCGCCTAAGTTATGAGGATCAATGCCTGGGTCGCGAGTTGCTAAGTCGCGTTCAGTCAATGCATGGTCACGTCCAACGATCTCAACGAGCGCGGCGATGTGGTCGGTGCGGACGGCCATGCGGTGTGTCGCTTTCAGATGAGAAGTGGATGGCGGTGGTTACGCCTCTGCCGTCAAAGACGACAGAGGCGACCTTTGACCGTGCCTAGGCGCGCATCTTAAGGCCCTTCGGATCAAAGGGTGATTCGACCAAGCGAGTGGCGGCACGACGGTGGCCGATGAGTTCCACTTCAAAGCCGGTAGTTGCTTCAGCCACTGCCTTATCGACATAGCCTAAGGCGATGGATTTTTTAACCGAGTGGCCATAGCCACCCGAGGTCACCCAACCGACGACTTTGCCGTCATGGAAAATCGGTTCATCACTGATCGCATCCGCATCCACCGCCGCCACGTCTAGCTGAATTAAACGCCTTTCACCGCCGCTGGCTTTTTCAGCGAGTGCGGCTTCGCGGCCAATGAAGTGCTCTTTCTTGAAGTCCACAAAGCGACTGAGACCGGCTTCTAGCGGCCCATAGATGGGTCTAAATTCCCGTGCCCACGTGCCGAAGCCTTTTTCTAGGCGCAATGAGTTGAGTGTGCGGCCTCCAATCAAGCGCAGGCCATGGCTAGCACCGGCCTTCATCAGCAAGTCAAATAGCGTGCGCTGATAGTCGGTGGTAACCCACAGCTCATAGCCGATGTCACCGGTGAAAGACACCCGACCCATGAGGGTGGGTACCATGCCGACATCCATTGCTTTAAATGACATGAAGGGGAAGGCGGCAGTGGATAGATCCTCGCTCACTAGAGGCTGCAGAATCTCTCGTGCTCGGGGACCGGCGACCGATAAACCGACATACTCCATCGCGCAGGGTCGCACGGTGACGCCACTAGGCGGCAGGCTGCGTTCGAACCATCGCATGTAGAAGGTCTCCGCCGCATAGGTGCCCACCACGAAGAAACGCTCCTCACTGAGGCGCGCAATGGTGAAATCACCAATCAAGCGACCCGCCTCGTTGAGCATCGGTGTCAGCACCATGCGACCGATGGCGGGCACCCGATTGGCCATGACGTGACCAAGCCACTCAGCCGCTTTGGGGCCGGTGACTTCGAATTTTCCGTAGTTAGAGATCTCTAAGAGACCCGCCTGTTCACGCACCGCACGGCATTCTTCAGCGACCACCGGGTGCGCATTGGATCGGCCCCACGTGAATTCTTCAACGGCGGGCGTGCCTTTCGGCGCAAACCATAACGGATGCTCAAGACCGCAGTAATCACCGAATACCGCGTTCTCAGCAATCAAGCGATCATAAATCGGGGTGGTACGCAGCGGCCTTGCAGCCGTCAATTCTTCATTCGGGAAGCGAATACTGAAGCGGCGCGAATAGTTCTCGCGCACTTTGGCATTGGTATACGCAAGCGTCGCCCAATGGCCGTAGCGGGCCACATCCATGCCCCAAATATCAGCACCCGGATCGCCATTGACCATCCACTGTGACAACGCAAGGCCAACGCCACCGCCCTGACTGAAGCCTGCCATCACGCCACACGCCACCCAGTAATTCTTCAGTCCACGCACAGGCCCGATCAATGGATTGCCATCAGGTGCAAAGGTGAACGGCCCATTAACGATCTTTTTGATGCCAGCACTTTCGAGTCGTGGAAAGTGCTTAAAACCGACCTCAAGACTCGGTGCAATGCGATCTAGATCGTTGGGTAAGAGATCCTGGCCAAAGTCCCACGGGGTGGTTTTTGGTGACCAAGGCACACCGGCACGCTCGTATGTACCCATCAGCATGCCGCCGCGCTCTTGGCGCATATAGATCTCGCCCTCGAAATCGATGCAATGCAGCTGCTCTTTTTGGCCTTTGAACTCGGGGATGTCTTCGGTGATGAGATACTGATGTTCCATCGCCAAAATGGGCAGCTCAAGGCCCACCATTCGCCCAACTTCACGTGCCCATAGACCACCGGCGTTGACCACATGATCGGCGTGTACGTTGCCTTGATCGGTGATCACATCCCACGTCCCATCCGCTCGCTGCTGGGTGTCGACTACACGGGTTTGTCTTACGATCTCTGCCCCACCAATCTGCGCCGATTTTGCGTAGGCGTGGGTGACGCCATACGGATCTACGTGGCCTTCAATGGGATCATAGATCGCACCTAGGAAGTGTTTTTCCTCTAGCAGCGGAAATAATTTCTTGGCTTCTGGCACTGACATCAGTTCCAGATCCATGCCTAAGTAGCGGCCACGCGCCACGGCCATCTTGAGCCAATCGACGCGCTCAGGGGTGCCCGCCAACATGACGCCACCGGTGATGTGCACGCCGCAGGACTGCCCTGAAATCGCCTCAATCTCTTGATACAGCTTGATGGTGTACTGCTGAAGTTTGGCGACATTGGGGTCGCCATTGACGGTGTGCATACCGCCGGCCGCGTGCCAGGTTGAGCCTGAGGTGAGCTCAGCGCGCTCAATGAGTAGCACATCTTTCCATCCCGCCTTTGTCAGGTGGTACAGCACGCTCGCGCCCACCACGCCACCACCGATCACCACTGCTTGCACATGCGTACGCATATCTGTCCTTCGTTCTATGAGTTAAGTCAGGTGGTCCGAAGACCACCAAAATAAAATTAGCTGTCCCTTAGCTCACCGGCGGCGCGCCACCGGCTGCCTTGCGCTTGGCGACGAACGCATCGAGCTCTTCGACGATCGCCGGATCACGCTCAGGTGCTTGATATTTTGCCAGTGTGTCTTGCCAGATGGTATGGGCGCGCTCGGTTGCGGTGTGACTGCCCGCATCGGTCCAGGCCCCAAAGTTCCGCCAGTCAGACACTAGGGGGGTGTAAAAAGCGGTGCGGTAACGTGCTTGTGTATGCGCGCAGCCAAAAAAGTGCGCTGGCAACGCTTGTGAGACGCTGACACCGGCTTCCGCAATGGCATCCAGCGCAAGCTCCGCCGGGGTCGCGAGCACGGGCTGAAAGGTCTCAGCGAACATCTGCAGCATTTCGATGTCCAGAATAAATTTTTCATAAGAAGTGGTCAGTCCACTTTCTAACCACCCGGCGGCGTGCAGCATGAAGTTGCAGCCGCCCATCAGTGCGCCCCACAAGCTCATCTGCGATTCATAGGCGGATTGTGCATCGGGGCTGTTGGATGCAGTGGCATTTGATGAGCGCCACGGGAGACCAATGTGTCGAGCCAGTTGGCCTGCGCCGAAGGAGGATTTCACATACTCCGGCGTGCCAAAGGCGGGGGAACCCGATTTCATGTCGACGTTCGAGGTGAAGCTACCGTACACAATCGGTGAGCCGGGGCGCACGATTTGTGCCAGCACCAGTCCTGCGAGGGCTTCGGCGTGGGCCAAAGTCAGGGCTCCTGCAATAGTGACAGGTGCCATGGCACCCGCCAGTGTGAAGGGCGTGATGATCAGCGGCTGTCCGGCCGCCGCAAAATCTATGATGCCCTCCGCCATCGGAATATCTAGCTGCAAGGGTGAGTTGGTATTAATAATCGCAATCGTGTGTGGGCGCGCCTCGAACTCTTCTTTGCTGAGCCCATAAGCGATCCGGATCAACTCAAAGTTGTCATTAATTTGACCTGTGCCACGCGCATAGACCAGCGGGATCTTATCGGTGAGCATCAGCATCGCGCGGGTGGTGTCGAGATGGCGGATATGGATCGGGATGTCCTGTGGCTCGACGCCGCCGCCTAATACATGCATGACTTCGAAGCTCTGGCACAGCTTCATCATGTTAGAAAAATCTTCAAAGGTGCCGGCGCGTCGACCACGCTTCAGATCCATGATGTTGGGTGGACCTGAGGTGGGTGCGAAGACGACGTGCTTACCGGACATGGGCATGTGCCGGGCAGGATCTTTGGCATGTAGAGTGATGTCGCGTGGCGCAGTTGCCAGTGCTTGCGCGACGAGGCCACGATCGATTCGCGTCATAAAGGTGGCTTCATCCACCATTGCGCCCCCGGCCGCATAGGTCTTGCGTCCGCGTTCGGATAGCACTCGCATACCTTGATTTTCAAGAATGAGCAGAGCCGCTTCGTGGATCGAGGCGATCTCGTCGTCTGAGAACACTTTGAGTGGCTCAAAGGGATTGGTGAGATGACGGTAGCTCAATGACCGATCAGGAATCGGCTCTTGGGTGCTTTGGGCGCCGGGTCGACGACGCCCGGTGCGTCGGTCGGCTCGATCGGTGTGCTCAGTCATGAATGGTATGCTCCTGCGGCGTCAGTACCGCGTGTTCCTGCACCCGCGTTGCTCGATGGACGGGTGCCAAAGTGATCAATGAGCCACGACCGGAATAAAGCAATGGCGGTGTCGCTTAAGCCTTCCGGGTGGGTGATGAGGTAATAGCCGAATCCTTCATCCAAGATGACGTTAAACGGCTGGACTAAGCGCTTGGCCGCTAAGTCCTCTTTAAATAAGTTGATGTCCACCAGCGCCAGTCCTTCGCCAGACAACGCATATTGCGCGGCCAGCAGAGAGGTATCAAATACCAGGCCGCGATCGACATTCACCTGACTGGGCCGTTCCTGTTTGATGAGCTGTGCCCAGCGGTAGTGCCTTGGTAGGTCGGCGATGCGCACATGGATGAGCTCATTGTCATTGATAAAGCTCGCTAAGTCTTTGCCTGCGTGGCGTGCGGCGACATCGGGGTGGCATAGGATGCTCAGGCGCTCAGGCCACAATAAGTCCGACACCATGTCGGTGATGGTGGGCTGTGCATACACCACCGCCACGTCGACATCATTCGGTGGCTGGCCCACTCCGTAAGGGCTCACCATATCAATATTGACCTCTTGATTGGCGGCACGGAAATCTCTCAAGATGGGCACCGCCAGATGCACGGCGAAGGTCGGTGGCATCTGCACGCGCAGCGTACGAAGCGCAGGCGCGCTCGCTTGACGCACTTCGTCGATGGCATATTCCAGCCGATCAAAGGATTTGGTGATGGCGGGCAACAGATGATTACCCGCTGCGGTCAGGACCAGTGATTGGGGGCGTCGTTCGAACAGCTGTACGCCAATGAGTTTTTCGAGGGAAATCACATGCCGTGACAGTGCGCTTTGCGAAATCATAAGTGCTTGGGCGGCACCGGTGAAACTGCCGTGCTTAGCCACGGCCTCAAACGCGCGCAGCGCGTTTAAGGGGAGCCAGCGACGGTCAATTTTTACGCGATCCATGCACTCTCCTAGGACCCAAGCCCACCGATCTGTCTTTATGTTCGGTGGAGGACCGTATTGTACGGTTCCCAGACGCCTTTTCGGTGCTTTGGGTCGGCCGCAAGGGTGGCCTAAAGTGGCAATCAGAGCCAATGCCTTTTGCCGATAGGCCATCGGCATTTATGCAATCGACACGCGGATTCAAGGACCGCGCGGCGGTTTTTGATCAAAACCTAGGCATTTGGCCATTGGCTGCTGATCAGATCGCGTGCTCGCAGGATATCTACGGCCAGGGGGCGATCGTCCGTGTAGGTCGGGGCCAGTTGTCGGACCCGTTGATGCAGCCGCTCGGTTGCCGGTGCGCGGGCCGGGGCCCCCATTAATAAGTCATAGGCCTGGGTGGCGGCCAAGAGCTCAATCGCCACAATATGCTCCGCGTTATCCAAAATCTTGAGCGCTTTGAGAGCGGCGGGGGTGGCGTGGCATAAATGATCCTCCTGCAGCGCGGAGGTGATACCCCCATCGAGACTCGCCGGCGCCGCCAGACGACGATTGTCGGCCACCAAGGACGCGGCGGTGTACTGCGCAATCATAAAACCGCTTCCTACCCCGGGTACGGCCGACAGAAAAGCGGGTAGCCCACTGACTAAGGGGTTCACCAGCCGGTCAGTGCGTCGCTCGGACATGGCGGCCACTGACGCGACGGCGACACCAAGGCTGTCCATCGCTAAGCCTAAGGCGGCGCCAATGGCGTGCGCTTCGGAATGGGCTTCGGGCGCCTCCATGGTGCCCGTGACGATAGGATTATCGGTGACTGCCTTGAGTTCTTGATCGACGAGGACGGTGGTGTGCGTCCATACCTCACGAGCCGCGCCATGGACGTGTGGAATAGCCCGCAGACTTAAAGAGGCCTGAGTGTGCGCACCTGCGCTCGCCGCCAAGATGGCGCTGCCTGACAACAACGCGCGCAGACGCGCACCCACTTGGTTGATGGCGGGCGATTGTCGTAACGCCAAAATATCCTCATCAAAGGCGGCGGGTTGTCCGCGAAGCGCCTCGAAACTCATGGCGCTCACATCATCCGCCCAGGCGAGCAGCCGCTCAGCGCGTGCCAACACCATGGCTGCCAAGCCGGTCGCACAGGGAGTGCCATTGAGGATGCTTAAGCCTTCTTTGGCAGCTAATACCAACGGCTTGATGTGCGAAGTACCCAAGGACGCATTGCCTGATGAGGGTGTGGCATGCACCTGACCTTCGCCGATGACCACCAGCGCGATGTGCGCCATGTGTGAGAGATAGCCCACCGAGCCCTGCGAGGGCACCACCGGGGTGCAATGGGCGTTGAGTAGCGTCAGTAGTTGCTCAACGAGTGCGAGCCTGACACCGGAGTAGCCGTGGCAAAAATTATTGACTTGTGCGGCCATGATGGCGCGCGTTTCGATGGGACTGAGGGGGCTGCCCACGCCCACGGCATGACTCATGATCAGATTTCTGGAGAGGTGCGCTTGTTCGGCGATATCAATCATCACGTCACACAGTGCGCCAACGCCCGTATTGACACCGTAGGCGCGAATACCCTTCGCAGAGATGCTGTCCACCAAAGCGCGCGCGGCATGGATGCGCGTGGCGGTATCCGGCGACAGTTGCAGGGAGGCACCTGTCGCCACCGCATGGACTTCGCGCCAGCTCAGGGCATGGTTTAGGGTGATGGCCGTGGGCTTTGGGTCAGTGTGCATGCCAATCTCTCTCAGTAACCGTGCCGCATTCAGTGTAGGGCCTCGTCTAGAATCGCAGTGACAGACAGCTCAAGCCACCATCCATTTTTTTGAATTCTGACATATCGAGTGCCAAGGGGCTGTAGCCTAAGCGGCTTAGTTGGTCCTCAAAGCGCGGGCAGCCGCTGGGGATCACGATGCGATCGTTCACCCGAATACAGTTAGCCGCGTAGGCTTCACGCGGATCTAAGACCACTTGTTCAAAGCCCTTTAAGCCATCAAAAGCGGGAAGGCCTGGGGTGACGGCCAGTCGGTTATCGCCTAAGGCTGAGATGCCCGTTTTAAAATGAAGCAGTTGGTTGCACGCGCGCACATCAATGATTCGTGACTGCAGGCCCCACTCAGTCAGGAGTCCTGCCAGTGCCTGGGCGCCGGCTTCATTGGTGCGTGCTGATATGCCAATGAGCACGGTCGAATCCGTTTCACAGATATCGCCACCATCTACGGTGCCCGGCGCGCTGATGCGCGAAGGGCTTGGATAGTAGGGCTTCAGTGCATTCTCAATCGCAGCGGTTTCGCCGGCTCGGGACGCAGCGCCGGGGCGGGTGATGATGGCTCCATGGGGGGTGACGATGGCCGTGTCTTCGACAAAGGTGCCATCGGGATGGGCCTCATCCGCTGGCAGTACCTCAATGGTTAACCCTAAGTGCTGTAAGGCGCGCGTATAGGCGGCGTGTTGCGCGA
Source organism: uncultured Pseudomonadota bacterium (assembly GCA_903862885.1). Lineage (GTDB taxonomy): Bacteria > Pseudomonadota > Gammaproteobacteria > Steroidobacterales > Steroidobacteraceae > CAIKZZ01. Next base: position 6,462 of record CAIOZU010000037.1, on the reverse strand, counting down.
GTGCGACCTCCCGTTGTGGTGCCCCCTCCGATGAGGTGGTTAAGCCATCGGCAAAGCGATGGCCTGGGAGTCTTAAAATAGCGTGCTTGAACTGGCCAAACACCCTAGCGACCTTTCCATACGGGTTTTCTTTTTTCTGCAAAAGCCGTAGCACCTTCGAGCATGTCCTCTGACTGCGCGACCCTCATCACCGCATGCAGCGAATCATGTAGTTCAAATGCTGGATTCTCTGCAACCATTTCACTGTGGTGCAGTAATTGCTTGATCGCTGGGAATAAAAGCGGAGGGCCTTCAGCGATCATTTGTGCGACTTCGCGCGCCTTGGTCATGGCCTGCCCTTGTGGCACCACCCAGTTAGCCAAGCCCCACTGCTTCGCTTCCGCCGCATCCATTGAGCGACCGAGCATTAAAAATTCCACGGCAATGTGATACGGAATGCGGCGACGTAATTTAATGGTGGCAGCGTCCGGGAGGATGCCCACTTTAATTTCGGGTAGCGCAAAGCGTGCGTGTTCTTCCATCACAATCAGGTCAGTGCCTAAGACCATCTCAAAACCGCCGCCATAGGCGATGCCATTGACCGCCGAAATAATGGGTTTATCGAGATTGCGTGGGTGATTTAAACCACCAAAGCCTCCTACACCCCACTCGGAGTTAGTGGCCTCGCCACCCGCAGCCGCTTTAAGATCCCAACCGGGGCAGAAAAACTTCTCACCAGCGCCGGTTAAAATCCCCACGCGTAACGCAGGATCTTTTTTAAACTCGGTCCAGATGTCATTGAGCCGTAGGCTGGCTTTCAGATCAATCGCATTGGCCTTGGGGCGATCGATGGTGACTTCTAAGATGGCACCATTTTTAACAACACGAATTCCATCTGTCATGACCACTACTCCCATTAAATTCGAATGAGCGCGTCGACTGCGACCACGCCTTGACCTAAGGGTCTCACAATCATCGGATTGACATCGAGTTCTGCAAGTCGCTGCAGATTTGCCTGTGCGTAGCGGGTGACCGCAAGAATGGCCTGCACGAGAGCGGGTACATCGCCCGCTCCCTTACCGCGAAAGCCGGCCAGTAGGCGCGCCACGCGCAGACGACCCAGGGCACGTTCAATGCTTTGTGCAGTGAATGGCGGCAGCAGACTGGTGGTGTCTTTGAAATACTCAGTCATCACGCCACCGCTGCCTAGAACCAACACCTGACCGAATTGAGGGTCCACCGTGATTCCCACTAGGATCTCGGCGACGCCATCGACAATCATCTGCTCTACCAAAATCTCACTAGACAACGCCGCCAGTTTTTTTGCGGCTGCAGCGGCCTCGGCTTCGCTGTGGATATTTAAGATGACGCCACCGACCTCTGACTTGTGGGCAAGCGTCGCGCTGACCGCTTTTAATACCACGGGGAATCCCAATCGGTTGGCGGCTGACGCCGCATCAATTGCAGTGACGCGACAGGACTGAGGCACCGGCACACCAAAGGCGGCGAGTGCGGCTTTGCCTGCGTGCTCATCGAGGGAACGGACATCCGTCGGTGTGTGGGTGGGCTTAAGCAGTTCCGGCGGGGGTGATTGATGCCACGCCGCGCCGATGCCAGCGGCCAGTGCCAGGGCTTCTAAACCCTCCCGTTGGCCTTGCAGTGGCACCACGCCGTGTTCAAGGCAGTGCGCTCTGATCTCGGTATACAACGTTTCAGGGAGAGAGGCGAGCATAGCGCCGCGCGTCTGGGAGCGGGTGGCTGCCGCCACAAACTCACGGATCGGCATGTCATAGGCGGCGGTGTCGGTTTGATCGGGTGGCGGGCAATCGAGCATAAAAGCAACCGCATCGTAACCGGCCTGAAACACTTCCGCGAACAAACGACGTAAGCGCTCTTGATCAAACCAAATATAGGTATGAAAGTCGAAGGGGTTGGCGATGGTGACGCGTGGGCCTAACACCTCAGTTAAAGCCGATACGGTGGTTTGGGTCATGGACGGAAAGTCGATGGATAGTTCGCGCGAGACATCAGCGGTCATCGCCATGTCGCCCCCCGATGCGCCCATGACCAATAGCTTGCGGCCCGCTAAGGGACCGCCGGCATGCAGTACCTTCAGCGTTTCAATCAGTGTGGGCAGCGTGTCACAGCGTGCGATCCCTGCATCCCGACAGAACGCATCGAACACGCTATCGGCGCCCGCGAGCGCGCCGGTGTGCGTGGCGGCGGTGCGAGCGGCGGTTTCTGTGCGGCCGGATTTAACTAATGCAATGGGCTTGCCGAGACGGCGCGCCTTAGCGGTCGCCGCGGCGAAGCGCTGGGCATCTTTAATACCTTCGACATATAAACCAAAAGCGCTGACACGCGGGTCTTCGCTCAGTACATCGATGAGATCTTCCATCGCAAGCCGGGTTTGATTACCAACGGTCAGGACATAACCAATGGGGAGCGAGCGGTGGTTGTACATCAAGCTCAAGCCAATCGTTCCGCTTTGAGTGATCAGAACAACCCCTCGTTTAACCGGTCCGCCGACTACTTGATCAGGCCACAGCGCCACCCGGTCAAAAAAGTTGACTAAGCCGTAGCAGTTCGGTCCTGTGAAGGGTAGATCGCCGGCACTTTCAACGAGTGCTGCGGTCAGTGCATGACCGGCCTCTGTGCCTGTTTCATCAAAGCCCGCCGCAAAACATACGAAACCACCCGCTCCGCGGGTGGCTAAAGAGGCGGCGATCGCCGGCACATCTGCGCAAGGTGCGGCGAGAAAAGTCGCATCAGGTGCGCAGGGCAACTCATCCACCGATCGGTAGTAATGCGTGGTCGCATCCGATACGCGCGTGGGATGAATCCGCCAGACGGTGCCTTGATAGCCGATTTGGCGGCTGGCGTTGGCTACCGCATCGGTCCATGCACCGCCAACCAGTGCAATGGTCTTCGGATTCAGTAGGCGTTTTAACCCGTCGTTCACTCAGCGCTTACTCAGGGTCAATGCGCGTGAGCGCGGTCCAGGCCACGTGCTGCCATCTGAGGTCTGACGCAACGCCTCGAGGGCCACCACCACCGGCTCAGGGAAAGGCGCCACACCCGGCGTGTCTCCCTGACGAACATGCAGCAGCATGATCTCGGCGGTAGCAGCCGGCGCGTCTTGACCAATGACTCGAATGTCGATGCCTAAGTGCAGTCGTTTGCTGTCAAGGCCTAACACATGGGCATCGATTTCTAAGGTGGCGCCGGCTTTGACTTCGTGAAGCCAATAGATATGCATTTCCAGTGAGTAGAGCGTGCAGTGCGTCGTGGCACGATAGTGGGCATCAAGACCGACTTGATCCATGAGTGCATCCGTCGCCAAGCTCAACACAACCGCGTAATAGGCATCGCGCAGGTGTTGGTTGTAATCAATCCACTCCGGTTTGATGTCGGAGCGGTAAATAGTGGTGCCAGCCATAGAGGAATGTTGTCTGCCTGTCGGCGTGAGTAGAGGTTGGCGGTCGTGGCGATAGGAGCCGCTTTGACCACCCCGGCCATCATGGCTTTGGGGAGCATCGCTGACCCTTCATCGCAAGGAAGTTATATTATCGGTGCTTCAATAAATACGCTACTGCGCGTTACGGTATCCGAGGCGCCCGGACGCATGGGATACTGGTCGTTCACAGGGGGAGTGGGTATGGCGGATATCAAGACGGTGGGTGCCCACCTAGTCGAGAGTTTAGAGACTTTGGGCGTTCGGCATGTCTTTGGCATCCCGGGGGTACACAATCTTGAGCTGTATCGGGGTTTAGCCGCTTCCCACATTCGTCACGTCGCCGGCCGCCATGAGCAGGGCCTTGGTTTTATGGCCGATGGTTATGCGCGCGTATCAGGTCGTCCGGGGGTCTGTCTGACCATCACCGGACCGGGTTTGACCAATATTGCGAGTGCGATGGCGCAAGCCTATGGGGACTCGATTCCCTTGGTGGTGATCTCCAGTGAGAACCGCCGACACGAAATTGGCACCGGTCGTGGGTTTTTGCACGAGTTGCCAAATCAGCAGGCGATTGGTGCGCTGGTCAGTGGGCGGGCTTTCCGGGTGGACACGCCAGAGGCCTTAGGTCCGGTGCTCACGGAAGTGTTCTCAGGTGCGAGCGCCCAGCGTCCACGACCCGCCTATGTAGAGATCCCACGTGATGTGTTGACTGAATCCGCGCGTGGCCTGCCGATGGTTGAGTCTCCCGCCTGGGTGGCTGTCCATGGCGCACCGGCCGATCAAGTGGCGTTGGCGGTTGAGTGGCTGCGTGCTGCGCGCTCTCCGTTGCTGTTGGTGGGTGGCGGCGCGGTTCACGCCAGTGCGGCGGTTCGCCGTTTAGCGGAGCACTTAGGTGCGCCTGTGGTGATGACCGTCAATGCGCGCGGTGTGCTGCCGGTGGGGCATCCGCTCGCTGTGTCCGCGAGCCCTTCGTTGGCGACGATCCGTGAACTGATTGCATCCGCTGATCTGGTGTTGGCGGTGGGTACGGAGATGGGTCCGACCGACTATGACATGTATGCGGTGAGTGACTTTCCAAAACCGGCGCGATTGCTGCGTATTGATATCGATCCCGTTCAGATGCGTCGCAGTGTATTGCCTGACTTAGAATTATTAGGCGATGCGGGCGCTACGCTCGAGGCGATCTTGGCTGAAGAGTTGGGTGAGGCCATGCCGGATCGCGGTGTGGCCGCTGCCCGTGCCGCAGCCTCTGGGGCGCTTTTGTCTCTCACACCCGCGATGCAACGTGAGGTGGCTTTTCTAAATGTCATTCGTGCCCACTTGCCAGAGGCCATTGTGGTGGGGGATTCGACGCAGCCGGTGTATGCCGGCAATCTCTATTACGAATCCCCGAGACCCGGTGCTTGGTTTAATAGCTCCACTGGCTTTGGCACCTTGGGGTATGCGCTGCCGGCGTCGACCGGTGCAGGGTTGGCGGCGCCTGATCGGCCGGTGGTGTGTTTGGTAGGGGATGGCGGCATTCAGTTCTCCTTAGGAGAGCTCGCAGTGCCCCGGGATGTGAATGCGTGGTCCGCCATCATGGTCTGGAATAACCAGGGCTATGGCGAGATTCGCGCCTCGATGTTGGCAGTCGACATTGAGCCTGAAGGCGTGGATGTCAGGCCGCCGGATTTTGAGCCCATCGCAAAGGCGTATGGATATGGCTACCGATGCGTCGATAGTCTGGTTGCTTTAGAGCGCGTACTGTCAGAGTTTGGTGCGCGTCGCCAAGTCATGATGATTGAAGTCAACGCAAAGGCATTCGAATGACCAGCCGTTTTTCTCAGCTTGTGGAGTGGGTTAGGGATGAGGGCGGTGACCCGTGGGCGCTACATTGGGAGGCTCGGCATGCGGCGGAGGCGGGCGAGGATGTCATTGTCTTAAGTGCGGGTGATCCTGATCTCGATACGCCGCCGGCGATTTCTGCCACTGCGATTTCAAGCATTCAGGCGGGAGACACGCACTACACCGAGGGCGGCGGACGTCCCAGGCTTCGCGCGGCGATTGCCAATGCGCATACCCGTCGCACCGGGCAGGTGGTGACGGCTGAGAACGCTTTGGTGGTGGGGGGCGCACAAAATGGGTTGTTCATTGCCTCACTGTGTTTGGCGGGGCTTGGGGATGAGGTGTTGGCCATCGATCCCATGTATACGACCTATCATCCGACGATTCGCGCATCGGGTGCTCGTTTAGTGCCGGTACCGGCGCCTGCCGAGAATAACTTTCACCCGGATCTTGCGGCCATGGCGGCAGCGGTCACATCGAAGACACGCGCCATTTTTCTATCGACGCCCAACAATCCCACTGGGATCGTTTTATCACAGAAGGACATTGATGGGATTGCTGAGATCGCTAAACGCCATGGTTTATGGGTGGTGTCTGATGAGGTCTACGCGGGGCTGGCGGAGGGCGGCGATGTGCCTAGTCTTGCGCGCGCATTGCCTGATCAAGTATTGACCATCGGCAGCCTCTCTAAAACGCATGCTATGACGGGTTGGCGATCGGGTTGGGTAGTGGGGCCTACTGATTTTATTCAAAACGCAGAGAATCTGATTCAGAGCATGCTGTATGGCTTGCCCGCCTTTATTCAGGAGGCAGCGATTACCGCGATTGGCATGGCGCCTGAATGCGAAGCATCGGCGCGAGAATATTGCCAACTTCGCCGGCAGATCATGTTCGATGGTCTCAGTGGCTTGGCTGGTGTGACGCCGGTGTGGCCGGATGCAGGCATGTTTATGCTGTTGGATGTGCGTGACTCTGGGCTATCCGCCCGTGAATTTGTGGCAGCACTGTACCGTCAAGAGCGTATCTCTACTTTAGAAGGCTCTGTGTTTGGTCGCGAGACGCAAGGCTTTGTGCGGATTTGTTTTGCGATCAGCGAAGATCGTTTGCGAGAAGCGGCGGTTCGACTGCGCCGCTTCTGCTTAGGTTTAAAGAAATAGCTGCCCCAGGCGTCTCAATGTTTGCGGGCGGTGCCGGCGCGATGA
>CAIOZU010000036.1 GCA_903862885.1 uncultured Pseudomonadota bacterium | reverse complement strand
CGCTATCGCATCAAAAACCAGAATTTTTATAACCCAAAAATCAATATAAAATCAAAGAAATCAATGAGCTAATCATAAATCAGGGCCGACTCATTAGAACTGCATCCTCACACGACCGTAAAAGTACCGGCCAGGCAGGGGATACAAGGTGCCGTCAAAACCATTGATAGTGCATGAACGACAGACGGGCGTTTCACGATCGAGTAGATTCTGTGCACCGAGTTGTAGCTTAAACGGCGTGTTTTGCAAGGAAGTGGACCAGCCGACAACCAGGTCGGTATAGATCTCACGTTTGATCCGATTGGTACCCGGGTTACCGGTCGAGTAATACTCACCTGCACTCGCGCCGTTGGTACACAAGCCCAGTGGCCCTGGGGGCGAACTGAAGCCCAAGAAGGCAAACGAGGCGGTCAATCCACCGCAGCGCTCCGTCAGAGCACTGATGTAGCGGTTGGTGAGATCGACAGACCAATCGTTTTTTTGCCAACCGACGGTCAAAGTGGACTTGAATGTCGGGAATCCCCGCCCCGCCACGCCCAGCTCAGTCCCCGCCCGGCGGGTCACCACCGTCGTACCATCTGGACCCGGCACCGCCTCGTCGTACTTTAGCAAATAGCTGTTTAACCAGGACAGATGAAGTTCGCCCCCGCGCCCTGGACGCGTCGCCAGAGACACCGACCCATCGATGCCCTCGGTCTTAATGCCAGCGATATTCTGCAGCCTGTTATTGATGCGCAGAATGTCACCGGTCGTTGCGCGAGTAATGGCACTGCAATAAAAAGGATCCAAGGTGCTCACACAAGCACTCAGAATGTCGGTGGCTTCCACCGCCTGGATCGCCTTGGTGAGATGGATCTGGTAGTAATTGGTATCCACGATGAGCCGGCCGAGACCCAGAGCGCTTGCCCCCTCATGGGCGTTCCAAGTGAAACCCAGCGTGCTGGTCTTCGCCTCCTCGGGTTTTAACGCGGTGTTGCCACCGGTGGTGAGACCTACCTGCGTACTCGAGGCCACAAAGTGAGCCGGCACGCCTAGCTGAGCGCAGTGTGCGGCGACCGATCCAGTAGCATTCGAGCAGGGATCGGAGATGCCCGCATCGAAACGAGAACCGGTGTTGAATAGCTCACCGATATTCGGCGCTCGGAAGCCCTGCGACCAGCTCGCTCGGACGACCCAGTCTGACATCGGCGTCCAAGTGACACCAGCCTTCAGCACCGTCTTTGAGCCAAACAAACTGTAATCCGAGAAGCGCGCCGCCCCACTGATGTCTAATTGCTGCGCCAGAAAAGCGTCTCTTAACAACGGCACGACAGTCTCAGCGTAGTACTCCGTCACGGTAAATCCGCCGTGAGTCGGCGAGGCAGGTGGATCGGCGGACTCCCCCTTGACCACCACGGGATCGGGCGTGAAGTCACCGTTCTCCTGCCGACGATCAATCCCCACCGCAAGACCCACCGGCCCCGCAGGCAGCTCAAAGACATGTCCGGATAGACTCGCCGACAAATCAGCCAATGTTTGCTCGCTCGAGTCCCGCTCAATGTAGGTCACATAGTCCAACATCGCCTGGGTAATCGAACCCGACCCGGTTCCCTGCCCACCGAAGAAATTGAAGGGCACACAGCCATTGGTTGCCGCACAGACCAGCGGATCACCCAGCGCAATGACTAAATTGTGCGCGTTAAAATCACCTTCTTTACGTTGGTTGGCATGGTTCAGGAACCAACTGCCGGTGACGTCCCAATACCACGTTTGACGAGCGAGCGTGAGGCGCCCATCGAGTCCCGCCGTGACGTTAAAGGTATTGACGGTCTGCTCAAAGATTCGAGGCCCTGCCTCCAGTGGACGGCGAGCCAGCGTGTCGATGTTGCTAGAATCTAAGGTGATACCGAACGGGTTATAGAGTTGATTCGCCGGAATGACCACATTCTCCAGCCATTGCCCCCCCGCGCCGCCAGGCCCTAAGAACAGCGGCTCCGGCGCTGCTTGCGAGCTCGATCGTCTGTGGGTCACTCCCGCCGTTGCGTGCAGTGATACGCTCGATGACAAATCCAACTCCCCCTTTGTAAATAAATTGACGCGCTGATTGGGTGTCGCGAGTACATTCACCGACTGGTAGTTATAGCGATCGGCCGTCGTAAAGCAGTGAAAACTGCCCCCACAGGGATTATTAGGATCGTATTGCGGCAAGACACCCGTCTGACCGGTATTGATGGCGCCTCCATTGAGTGTGATGCCCACCTGATTCAATCCCAGCTGCTGCGGATCGGGTATGCGCGGATCCGTGAAGAAGAATGTGCCTTGCGGCGTCCCGGAACTCACACCAATAGGTAGTCCGGGAATGCTATAGGCCGAAATGGCTCGGTCACCCGAATTGATTCGGCGCTGATCCTCGTAGCTCGCGCCCACCCACACCCGTGACTGATCCGACTGGGCGCCCCACGACACATCAATGGTCGTCGCCTGTCCATCACCTGCCGAATAAGCGCCATCATAAAGAGAAATATTGAACTTGCCGTCATAGCGCTTGTGGGTAATCACATTCACCACACCCGCAATCGCGTCACTGCCATAGATCGTCGAGGCCCCGTCTTGTAGAATTTCAATGGACTCGATGGCGTTGGCCGGAATGGTATTGAGATCCACCGCACCGGATACACCACTCGCCGAGGACCCATGCACCCATCGACGTCCGTCGACTAGCACCAGCGTGCGCTTTGAACCCAAATACCGCAGGTCGATCTCTGAGGCACCGGTGCCGGTGCCCGACCCATCCGGTGGAAATCCAAGATTGCCTGCGGTGTTGTTGCTGCGATTGATCGACGCCCCCGCGATAGGCAACGACTGAAGATAATCGCCCAGCCCAACGATGCCGGACTTCTCAATATCCGCCGATGTAAAGACCTGCACGGGTGATCGGACTTCCAACGGGTTCTGACGGATCAGTGACCCCGTCACGGTCACTTCCTGCAGAACATCCTGAACGGTCGCCACAGACGACCCACTCGATACAGCGAAGATAAGCCCCAAGACGTGCCCGATGCCCCTCCCGCGGTGCAATAACAACCACCGCACATTGATCCGCATACGAACGTCCACCTTGACCGATTGATCTACGTATCCATTATAGCGAACCACCGAACGGCGCGTTACCTCACGGGCGGCACGACATCCATCCATCCATCCATGATAGGCCACTGCCATCGGCACTGGATACAACCTTTTAATCGCCCAGACGGAGGACCCAACGCAATCTGCGCATTCTCACGCCAAGCGCCGCTGCAACCGCTCGTTGGACACGCAGACGACCCCTATCGATTGCCTGCCGACGCCTCCTTAAGGCATGAAAACCCGTTTTAGACCCGCATGCGGCACTGGGCTTTCCACAGGTAACGTTCCGTGCGGCCGACGACAGTGCAGTCGTCTACCACCGGCACGCCAGAAGACAAGCGCGGCGCAGTTGACCATCTACCAGTGAATAGGTGAGACTCGCGCCCGGCTTCCCCTCTAGCGAAGCAAAATCCACAAAAGCCAAGCGCTCAGGAGCCTCTGTCATGAAACACATCCTTATAATGATAGGTCTATCCCTCCTTTGCACCGCCGCGTTCGCAAGCGATTTTTCTGGCTGGCAGGCAGGCGCTGATATCGGCACCGAGCAGTGGCGCGAAAAAACAAAAGATCAAATCGTTACGCTTGCTAGCCCTGGCGCCAACGTCTCTCAATCTCTCACCAACAAACGGGTAGGCGTGCATGCGGGCTTTGACACACCTGTGGCTGCCATCGTGCTTGGGTGGGAGGCGCACTTCGCGCTACTCACAGGCTCTGCAACGACCACTTTCCCACCAGAGGATTTTGGCTACGTGTTGAAACCCCGTTGGCAAGCCGCGCTGGACCTTCGAGCGGGTGTCGTCAGCCACGGCACCTTGCTGTATATCACAACGGGTCCCACGGTCAGCGGTGCGGCACGCACCTACTTTGATCATTCAAACTTTTATGGAACCGTTGCTGATGATCGCATCAAGAAAACGTTTCGAGGCTTTAGCTACGGCGCCGGCATTGAGCGCCGACTGACCGATCAACTGCGCGGACAACTGGCTTATCGACACAGCACGTATTCTCATGTGAATGATTACCCGAGCACGTTCAATCATCCTTTAGCCACTCCGCCCGACCAGTATTTCGAAACACACACTGCAAAGACGGACACTCTCACATTCGGCTTGAGCTACGCGTTTTAATACCACACCCACTCGCCGGTCGCTCGACACCTGCGCGCATCAACACCAACGCGCCTGTGCGATCGCGCGGCGATCGTCGCCGACTCACCAGTCAACTTAATAGATTTTAAGCTGCTCTAAGATGCCAAATGTGTCGTCCAGTCGCTCAAATATGTCTTTGTTGTGCTTGATGGTTTTACTGCGCATGTAAACGCGGAGCCATTGCTTATAAATCCGCGCCTCATACTGGCTACGCACATCAGACATCGGTATTCCTTCCTGTAAGAGCCCCGCCAGAAACATGGCGCACTCAATGCCGAGCGAGATCGACTGAAAATACGGAGATCCGATCGCTGCATCACCCACTAAAAATACAGAGGCCTTGGAAAAAGAATGCGCGCCGTCATCAGACTGACCACTCGCGCTTTTAACATGCCATGCGCGATTGGTTGCGTTTCGCGCGTGATACAAGTTCAATGGGATACGGACGATCTCAATCTCACTAATGACTTGACCACCGGTCTCCTTGTCAATCTGCTCGATGAAGCGATCCATAGAGACAGCGACAGCAGGAAAATTCTCACGCAAATAATCGCCCTTGCAAGTCGGTGGCATCGCCGCGAAGTCCTCCGCTGAAATACTGATGATTCCGAACACATGCGTGACACCCGCGTCCCGCGCGATGCGATCGACAGCCGGGATGAATTTGTACTGGGCATTACCGTGGTTCTTGTAGTACTTGCAGTACTCGTTACACTGATAGGGCGCTCCATACAAAAAAGTCACGTTGACTGCGTATTCTAAGCGGAGCGTGTAGGTATTGCGCTCAGCTGCACTGACCTCGCCTACTTGATCAGGCACCAAGTGGTTACGAAGCAAGGAGTTGCAACCCGTGCAGTCGATCATGATGTCATCCGGCGCCACCATGGCTAACGCCTGGTCTACGCTCACGTTGCCCACGATTCGCTCCACAGGACTCGGCCCACCCTCCTCAATCAAAGCGCTGATGCCTTTCTCAATGGTATTCAGAGGACAAAAGCCCTGACTCCAGTCTTTAATCAAGGCCACAAGTTTTGCAGTCACAGAACGCCGTGCGCTTAAGCCGGCCTCTAACTCCGTGGCATCAAAAATAGCGGCGACGTTATCGCCATCAACCTCATCCGCGGCATAAGCGGAAAGAGAGTCGGCCACCAGATAAGAGGCCAGCATGACCATTCGAGCGCGCGTATACGTGGTCCGCTTCTCGTACAAACGAATAGAAAATCCTGGCATCGATTGCAGCATCGCGGCCATGACCAGCCCCACGGGGCCGGCACCTAAGATGTGCACGCGTTGTGGCGTGTGCACGGCATGCGTTGCTGTCGGGTTTTGCATAAGCCGTATCACTTAATGATCTGGTGGTTTTATAGAAAAGTCGGTCGGCAAATGGCAGTGCGGTTTAGCTCACAGCACGCTCGGTGCTGGTCCATTGAGGGCAACTCGTCGAAATACTTTGCACAGTGTGCCGGTTCCCCCACCGCGCGCGAAACTGATCAGGCAACTGAGCTCATCAGGAGGGAAGCGCTGCCCAGCCTGCGCAATCAGCGCATTGGCTTCGGCTTCGGTAATAACCTCTACGGGTTGACGTTCGGGATGACACAGGGCCTCTAGCAGCCGTATCAAGTTCATCCAAGTGAACAGCACGAGTCCTCTACTCGACGCGCCGGCATACCGGGGCTGGCGCATTCCCTCCACCGCATCCGGCCAAGTGACATAGCGGTGGCGACGGTCATCAAAAAATAGAAAACCGCGCGCTTGATTGTACTCGTCCGAATAGACCCCCTGCTCCGGATGAACCTCGCAGAGCACTGCATCGGACGTTACCGCTGATTCATGAGGCAGGTGCAGCGCGCACACACAAAACCCACGCGCCTTGCGTTGTGGCAGTGTCAGCGGCGCCACCGCTCCGCCGTCTGAAGCGGGAACCTCTGCAAAAGGCGTCGTGGTCATCGGTCAATGACTCCGGCTGGCTGATCGTGAAATGACAACACGACACTCTAGAATCAGCGTTCGTTCTTAAATCAGTGTACACCGTTTCAATCTAACAGCACGTCCCATCGGGATGTGCGCCGCACATCGCGCCGAGGATCGCCTCCCACTCACACGGGCTGAGAGGCGGTACGGGCGGTGCATGACTGGCTAGGCGCGCCCTCGCACCGCCAGGATTGACGTGCGCGGCGGACGACTCAGATGCCAAAAGACGGCGGCATCGAGCCCAGTTCTAAGCCCCTACGCCTCACCCGCTGCGTCATCGGAGAGCGGGTGGCGCCACTCAATCACATTCAGCTCAGATCAGGGCTTAGCAGCTAAGTCAGTATTCCAAGCGTCGCGGGCCACGCGCCATTTCCCATCGGCATCGTGATGGAACACCAACAGCGCCTTGCCGATATCGGTCACATCGGCTCCACCCGCCACGGGCTTATCCAACTGCTGATACGCGTACTGCTCAAAAGCCCAATCTCCGGCTTGCACAAACTCGGTCTGGGTTTTATCCCAATGCGACTTATACGCCTTAAAATATTCTTCAGCCCATTCTCTGACTGCTTTTTTCCCAACCACCGCTTTCTCATTGGGTGGAAGCATCACTACATCATCGGTCACCATTGACATAAATTCGTCGACATTATTTCCGTTAATCGACTTCACATAGGCATCGTGTGCCATTTTCGCAGACGGATCACTGATAGCGACCGATGATGGATGACAGGCCTGCACAGAAGCGCCAAGAACCATCAAGGCACAGACCAAAGTCGCGCGTCGCACGGAGTGGCTATTCGTTATGTTTTTCATAGATAGAACCTTTTTAATTATTAACCCGCGTTGTCCACAGTCCGCCCACCACATGGGTCGATCCACCTTTGTATACAGGACGAACACCCCTCACCACGAGTCAGCCACTCAATCGCGTTCTAACTCATGCCTTCGGCGGACCTGGGAAAAACGCATGGGTGCGCCGAATGTAGTCGGCATAGCCGGGGCGCCGCTCACCAATGTCTTTTTCAAGCAACGCGACGCCTGAGACCTTAAGCAACAGACCGGTCATGAGCAGCGGCCCCAAGATACTCCACCAGGCACCCGCCGCGAGCGCGATCAAATAGAATCCCCACCAAATAGCGAAGTCGCCGAAGTAGTTGGGATGGCGAGTGTACCGCCATAGGCCTTGGTCCATGACCTGACCTGCATTGGCAGGATTTCGCTTAAAGCGAGTGAGCTGCCAATCGCCGCCCGCCTCGAATACAAAACCGATGCACCACAACACAACGCCCGCCGCATCCAACAGGCCGAGCGGCGCTTCGCTGCCCGTGGCACCGAGTAAAGGCAAAGAAATGATCCACGCCAATAACGCCTGAATACCGAACACGCGCCATACGCTCTTATAACGGAAGTTCGGTTCATTGCGCGCACGCATGGCTTGGTAACGACGATCCTCCGCATGACCCCAGTTGCGCGCGGTGAGATACACCGAAAGACGTACCGCCCACAGCATGACCAGCCACAGAAGTAATTGACCACGCGGTGACTGCACGCCACTCGCATAGACATAAGCCCCGGTGGCCACCAGAAACAGTAGCGACCAACAACTGTCTACGATATCCACATTGTTCTTGACCAGCGAGATCACCCATCCGCTGAGAGCGAGTGCTGCCATGACCGGCAAGGCAGCCACATAGACGTAAAAACTAAACATCGGACCTCCAGAGCCAAGGTGACGGGGAGCTGACCATCCTATTGTGCGCAGTTACCCAGCATAAGTCAGCTATTTCTCACTATAAAGGGATGATTCTGATCACGCCTTGCCGGCACACAACCCACCTGCCAGACTCGGTATGACACTAACCGGTCGGCGAACGGCTCAGCGCCTCACCTCACTCTCCCCTGCAGAGGTAAAGTGAGACATCAGGCACTGATGCCTTCCGCACAGAGTCGATCCCGTTAAGCAGGAGAGCGAAGCATGCGTCAGTCAGTCAGATGGCGATTTCAACGTCTTACAAGCGCCGCCTTCTTGGGCGTTGTCCTGCCACTCAGCAGCGCCCTCGGCGCCGTACCGTATCACGTCATTGATCCCCAAAAAGCCGGGCAAACGATCACCCTGACCGGCCATGACTTGTCCATTGAGCAACTGGTTGCCATCGCACGCGATGGCGCAAAAGTGCACCTCAGTCCGGAGCTCATCCAAGGGGCTGAGGCATCATTCGGCCTCATTCTCGAGGCACAAGCCGAAGGGATACCGGTGTATCTGTTTAATCGCTCACCGGGGTCTGGTCGTGAAGAGGCCTCCCTAAAAGGCGACCCGGACTCAGCCGAATTCAAGGCGGAAATCGCCCGTCGTTACTCAGGCCCCGGCTATTCAGAAATCGGCTTTGGTGAAGACATCCCAGAGGAAGAAGTGGGTCGGGCCATGCTGGCGGTGGATCTCAATAACATGCGCTATCTCGCCGCGAGTGCGGGCTTCGTGCAAGGCATCGCGGATCTACTGAACGCAGGCGTCACACCGGCGGTGCAATGGCGCGGCGCCATCGGCGAAGCCGACTTCGTACCCACAGGGACGGTGCTTCGTGGCCGGGGTTTCGCATATTACAAAGGCATCCGCTTACCCGCGGCTGAAGCCTTACGCCGCGCCGGACTAAAACCCATTCATTTCGAGGGAGCCGATGGCAACCTAGCCACGACCAGCGCCCTAACCGCCGGCTTCGCGGCCCTGTTGGTGAATGACATTCGCCATCTGTTGGAATGGCACGATGTTGTCTGGGCCATGGATCTTAATGCCATGAACGGCAGCATTGGTCCGTTGACCATGCCGGTGCAGGCGACCCGACCGTTCGCATGGGCCAACTACGCGGCCGCGCGCACGCTGGATATGCTCAAGGGCAGTTACGTATTCAACGGCGACTTTCGCATTATTCAAGACCCAGAGAGCCTACGAGCCACGGTGTGGCGCGCGGGCGGCGCTTGGCAGGCGTGGTCGCGGCTACGCGACAGCACCCTCGTGCAAATGAACTCAACCGATCACAACCCAACCGTGCGACCGGATATTGCCCCCGAGGATTCGTGGGAGCTGTCAACACCACAACTATTGAAGTACTACGTCAAAGGCGGCAAGTACAGCCACGGCAAACACGGCTTCATTCTGTCGAACTCAGACTGGGATCCGTATCCGTTGGTCGACGACGTCGAAGCCTTTCCGATTGCTCTGACGAACCTCATGGTCGTAGTGGTCCAGCGGATGCATCGCTTCGAGGACACTTTTTTCACCGTCACTGACGCTCGACAGATACTGAAAACGCACCCAGGACCTTCCGGTGTGAATGGCGCCGGCGCGGGCGGCGGGGGTGGCGCGGCGGATGCGCTGTGGCAGGAACTGAAGCCGCTCGCCAATCCGGTCGCGCCGGATGGCGTCAGCGCTGACAAAGGCGTCGGTGACATCGACGCCGTTCCTATGTTGAAACTGATGCGTCTGCGCCAAGCGCTGGATGTATCGCGCGACATCCTAGGACAAGACTTACTGAACGCCGCCTATTGGATGGACATTCGACAGCTCGAGGACCCTACCCGCCAGTTTGGCGCGGGCCCGACCGCAGCTTGGCACGCGCTTCGTACCTTACTGCCGTTTCGCTACGACCCACTCACCGCCGCCCCCACTGTCTCAGCCGGAAACCTCGCCAGCGCCTTCATGGCAACGACCCCCGCCGATCGCTTCTATTCGCCAAGCCACGTTCCCATGCCAGGGGGTGATGGCGTGGCACCCCCGCGCGCGGAGCCATCGAAGTCTGCCGCTCATTAAGCGACTGCGGGCGGTCACGCTGTTTAATAACAGTGGCTCACCAAGGCACCGGCTCGCCACGCCAATCAAAGAAGCCGCCCGTGGCTGATGCCGGGAGCTGATTGATCACTCGGAGCAAGTGGCCGGCCGCCACCGCAGGGGTATGCACTTCTAAGCCCGTCTTTTCAAAAGGCGCGGACAGTGGGGTGGCGACCGTACCTGGGTGCATCGCAATACACAGTGCCTGTGGCGCATGGCGCGCCAATTCAACCGCGGCGGTACGCACCAGTTGATTCAGCGCCGCCTTAGACGCGCGATAGGCGTACCAACCCCCCAAACGATTGTCGCCGATGCTGCCCACCCGCGCAGAGAGCGTCGCAAACACTGATTTACCCACCCGCGGAAAACGCGGCAGCACATGCTTCATGATCAACGCCGGTCCAATCGCATTCAGCGCGAACGCGCGTGCCAAATGATCCGCCTCTAATTGCCGCCAACTCTTCTCTGGTGTTTGCTGCGCATCGTGCAAAAATCCGGTGGCATCGATCGCTAGCCGCAGCTCGCCGCACTCAGCCGCTGCCGCCGATGCGCGCTCAAGACTCGCCTCGTCCAGCAGATCGATGGGCGGCTCGGTATGACGACTGAAGCCCATGACCTGCTTAAAATGCCCCCCGGCACGGAGCGCTTCGACTAACGCGCTGCCGATACCGCCACGGGCACCAAACACCACTGCCACGCCACTCGGGTCTATCGATTCGCGATTAGAAGGGTAGGCCGCGGGCCCCACTGATTGAAATTCCGTCGTCATCGGTCACCCCCTCCACGCGTTTCAAGGCGTCGCTGATAGCCTCTCGCCACAGACTGGCCCTAGACTGGCCCTAGACTGGCCTTAGTTGCTCTAGAGCAGGCCTGCTGGCTGACTGGTCAGTAAACCAACACCGGTGCGTGATGGAGATGGCGTCGATCCTGCAATTGCGCGACCAGAAACGCCGCCACATCAGCGCGCGCAATGAGCCCATTACGCCAGGACCTCGCATCCACCAACACCTGATAGCGACCGCGTGCCTTGCCACTGGTCAACACACCAGGCCTCACAATCGTCCACTCGAGTTCACTGTCTTTTATCAATTGCTCTTGCACGCTCTTATCCGCATAGGCACGACCAAATGCCAACTGGAAGGGCACGCGCTGTAAACAGCCAATACTCGACTCGCTGTCACCCGCACCAAAGCCGGTCACACAGATAAGTCGCTGGATCCTCTGGCCTTGCATCGCCGCGATCAACACGCGGGTGGCCTCCGAGAACAGACTCACCGGCCGAAACAAATCACGCACGCCGACGCCTAAGGTTTGGATCACGGCATCCACACCCGAAACGGCCGACTCCATATCCTCACGCTTGAGCGCATCACCCACCACCTTTTCCAGTCTTGGGTCGGATTGCGCCATGGTGGCGGCGGAACGCGACAAGGCTCGCACCTGATGGCCGGCAGCCAAGGCCTGCCGGGTCGCCTCAAGACCAATGCCCTGACTGGCTCCCACAATTAATACACGCATCATTCAGCCTTTTGGATCAGTGACCAACATGGTGAGGACTATTCTAAAGACTAATGGCGAGGCAAGCTGTACTCGGCGAGCTCACCAGAGATAAAGCCCCCTATGCTCGTTAAGCTCACGGGCAGGCCAACGACCCACCGATTGAACTCCATGACCGTGTTGTCTAGGACAAGGACGCGCATAGCGCCTCATCCTGGCTTGATCGCCTGTCGCGATCGGCGCGATACCATCGCCGATGGCCAACGTGATGGCTATACTGCCCCCTTCATCGGCGACCCTTCATGAGTCGGTCCCGATCGCCTCACCCATCGTCACCGCTTCAAAGGAAATACCCCATGGCAAAGTCAGTGAACTTAGCAAGTGAAAATGCAGAATTACAACTACTGCAAGCCTTAGTTGAAAACAGTTTTGATTCTGTTTTGATTACCGATGCGTCACGTGATGGAAAAATCATCTACGCCAACACCGCATTCAAGAAACTGACCGGCTTTGATCCGGCGGCGGTCGTCGGTAAAACACCCCGCATCCTGCAAGGTCCTGCGACCGACAAGAAAGTGATCGCACGCTTAGCCACCGCGCTCAAGTCAGGGGGACGATTTGAAGGCAAGGCCATCAACTACAAGAAAGATGGCACGCCCTTTATTATGTTTTGGCGTGTGGTACCCATTAAAGTCGGTCGCACCATCGTCGCCTGGGTTGCTATCCAACGCGAAACGTCATCGTTATAGCGTGTGCGTGACGGATTGCTGCCGACACTGCAGGTAGGCGGCCCACTCAGACAGGCCGCCAATACCCCTCAGTGATCGGCAGATCACCGAGGGGAGTCAAGGGTTATTCACCGCCGCCGCAGGGAACTGTTGCATTGACGGTCACACTTGGGCTTGCACCTGATAATACGGATTGGCAGACACCACATAGCTGGCGTTCAAACCGGCGGTCACCGCCGTGAACGGACTGATCGCCAGCGATGCCCCTAAGCGCGTAACGACACTGTCCGGCGGCGCACCATACAATCGCGCACCCGATGTTCTCATGGCATATACATAGGATAGACCACCAAACACAACCAGCGGCTCCAGATTCTTAACAGCGGTCGCACCCAGATAAGCGCTCGACACATAAGGGAGGGGCTGAGTGTGTTCACCCTGTGAGGTGGGAATACTCAGGCCGCCTGACGCCACCAGTAACCGCCGGTGCCAGCGCATCCGCCAAGCGCTTACCCAGCTCCACCCCCCACTCAGTCACCACATCGTGAAAGGCGTAACTTAAGACGGTCGCGATCGCCGCAGCACCACAACTGGTTTCGAAACGCTGCAGAACGATTCCCTGGTAACGAATCTCACGGAGCGATTGAATCGGCGCAGCCAGCACCGATGTGTTCGCGCACAGCAGCAGGACCCCGATCGCCGTCAGGATCATCGCGCCATGCCAGGCGAACGGGCTACGCCTCACAAGATTCCACGGTGCAAAGCACTCTATTCACGACCAGGGCCTCCACGGTTGACTCCAGCGGTCCACTCCAACCCCAACTTCTATAAAACCCAAGCTTTATAAAACAAGTATTACCCGGACGCATCAGCCCTAATGAGGCACAACACCCATTTCCAATGACTTTGCGTTAGCATGGATGTCTTCCTGCACTCTCTGGACACCTCTCGATGCGCGCTGTCAGAACTCTTTCCGGCCACGTCCAGGTGGTGGACGTGGCGCCCCCGCAGGGTGATGGCATCCGCGTTCGTATTCGTTCGGCGGGTATTTGCAGCTCCGACCTGCACCTGATCGCTGCGGGCTGGCCCATCACCAGCACACTCGGTCATGAGATGGCGGGCGAACTGAGTAACGGGACACGCGTCGCCATCGAGCCGATCGCACCCTGCGGTCACTGCGACAGCTGCACACGTGGCGAGTACGCGCTGTGTCGGCGCGGTGCGGGCATGATCTATGGGGTAAGCCATGACGGCGGCATGGCCGATGAAATCATCGTCCCCGCGCGCTGCCTGGTGCGCCTACCTGACGGACTGCGACCGAGCGATGCGTGTCTCGTTGAGCCATTAGCGGTCGCCCTCCACGGCCTGCGTCGAGTGCCTCTTAACCCACGCGAACCGATGGCAATCGTCGGCGCCGGCTCCTTAGGCCTTTGCACTGCGGCCATGGCCAGCGGCTATGTGAGTGGTCTCACGGTGTTCGCGCGACACGATGCGCAGCGCGAAGCGGCCGTGCGCTTAGGCGCTCAAGTGGACGGCAGCGGTGAATTCCCAGTAGTTGTCGACTGCGCCGGCACCACGGAGGCGATGGCGCACTGCGTGACTCTGTGTCGACCCGGCGGCACCATTCTGATGCTGGCCACTTACTGGCAGAGCTTAACCATCCCTGCCCTAGAGATCGGCATGAAGTCGCTGCGACTGGTGGCTTCAAGCCTTTATGATCAGTGTGGACTCAGTCGCGACGTCGACGTCGCCGCGGCAGCACTGGCCGCCAACCCCTTAATCGCCAGCACCCTCATCACGCACCGTTTTCCGATCGATGCCGCACCAGAAGCCTTCCAAATGGCTAATAATCGTGCGGCCGGCGCCATCAAAGTGGTGTTAGAGCCTTAACAGCACACCCCACGGCCCGCAGACTACGCGCACGCCTCGCGCACAGTCTCACAAGGCCGCCAGTTGAGCCTGTGCGGTCATGACCTCCGGGAGAATGTGGTAGCCGCTTTGGAACTCAGCCGGCCAACGCGCCGGTCGACCCGTTGTTAATTCGATGCAAGCGTAGTCGATCTCGGCACGCACCAAGGTCTCGCCATCGGTGGGGCGTTGCACCTGGAAGCGCCGTCTCACGCGCATCTTGGTGTCACCGGGCAACAACCAGGTGGCCACCACCACCCGATCCCCGCGCACCGCCGCCCGCCGATAAGTGATCACGGTGCGCACCACCGCCATCCCCCGATCGAGCGCCACGCAACGCGTGACCGGCAGTCCAAGCGCACTCGAATGCGCCCAGGCGGCGCGATCCAGCCACTCGACATATACCGCATTATTCACATGCTGGTAGCTATCGATGTCGTTAGCCGCAACATCAAGCCGATGTAAATACGGTGACGGCAGATCCCAAATCAGTGCGCAGTCTATTGACACCCGTTCATCCAAAAAATGATGACTTTACAGTGCGCCAATAAGGCTCACGCAACTCGCGCTTCAGTAACTTACCCGTGGGATTACGCGGCAGATCCTCACGAAATTCAAGTGCTGCAATCCGCTGCTGCTTACCGAGTCGTTCGTTCACCCACTGACGCAATGCCGCAGCGGCCACCGGCGTCTGCTCAGGGCGCACCATCACCAACGCCAATGGCGTCTCTCCCCACTTAGGATCTGGAATCCCAATGACTGCGCAATCAAATACCAACGGATGCGTCTTCAGCACCGCCTCGATATCGGCCGGATAAATATTCTGCCCGCCCGATAAAATCATATCTTTTTTACGATCGACAATATAAAGAAAGCCTTCCTCATCCAGTCGCCCCATATCACCGGTGCGAAGCCAAGGCTTACCCTTTTCATCCCACCACAGCGCCTCCTCCGTGGCCTCCGGACGCCCGTGATAACCGCTCATAACAAAGCGTGACCAACCGACGATTTCACCGCATTCACCGCAAGGAAGCACCTGGCCTTGCTCATTAATGATGCGAATATCCGTGCCCGGCACGGGCTTGCCGACCGACGCCGTCTTGGTGTGCACATCTTCCGGATCGAGGGTCGTAATAATACCCTCAGTCAAACCATAGAGCTCAATCAGATCCGCCGACACGGTGGCAGCAATACGCGCTTTTAGATCCGGGTGCATCGGCGATCCCACGGTACACATCATCTGCATAGAGCGAAGACGCCGAGACTCAAAAGCCGCGTGCTCAAACACCTTTTGAAACTGCAGCGGCACCATAATCACGTGCGTGCACTGATGGCGCTCCACCGCTTCGATAAAAGCCAGCGGCTCAAACTGCTCCATCACCACCAGTTGGCCACCCGCCAGTAAGGTGAACAACAACGCGCCCATGCTGATGTTGGAAAATAATCCAACCGGACACAGCGTCACCGCACCCGAATGAAAGCGAAGCGCCATCCCGACGTCATAGGCCCACTGCAGACGTCGGCGATGACTGTGGACAATGCCTTTAGGCAAGCCCGTGGTCCCTGAGCTATAGATAATATTGAAAGGATCATCCGCCGAGGGCCCCACCGCGCGGGCAAGAGCGGCGGCGCGATCGCGCCATGCCGCAAAATCGACCCACTGAGGACCGGCACCCACGGCGATGTAGCCCTGCGCGGGGATCGCAGCCAAGCGGCTTCGCAGGGCATCGATACGCGCCTGCTGGGAGGCACTGGCAAAGACCGCGACAGCCCCGGAGTCCACGATCATTCGCTCGATCGCCTCATCCGAGACCGACAGATTGAGCGGCGCAATGCACACACCCGCCTTAATCGCACCGCCCATCAATTCCACCCACTCGAGGCTATTAGCCATCAGCACCGCCACGCAGTCCTTTGGGCCTAATCCCATATCAATCAGTGCATTAGCCACTTTTTCAGTGCGCGCGTCGAAGGCTGCCCAGCTCAGCTGCGTGGCGCCCACGGTGATCGCGGGCCGGCTCGCGCGCCATCGGGCGTTCAACCTCAGCAGGTCAGCGAATAACGGTTGTGGCGCCTCAATCATGGTCAATGCCCCCCTCAAACAATCGCCAAATGACGAAACTGGCATTTGTCAGACAAATATGACATAAAACCCTCCCGACCCCAAAACCCCGTGACACCCCATGTTTGGCATCACCCCATCCGCACGACTTCGCCCCTCCCCTTACTTCGCGGCCACGGTGGCTGAGGGGGTCACGGCGTTCACCACCTATAACCACATGTTAATGCCCACCAGCTTCGGTCACCCAGAGGAAGAGTACTGGCGGCTCATCCATGGGGTGTCTCTGTGGGACGTGGCGGTCGAACGGCAAGTCGAACTGAAAGGCCCCGACGCCTTAAAGCTCGCCCAGATCCTCACGCCCCGATCACTCGCCCAGTGCCTCCCTGGCCAAGGCAAATACGTGCCGCTATGCAACCATCAGGGGGTATTAATCAACGACCCCATTTTGCTGAAGCTGGCCGAGGATCACCTGTGGCTATCGATCGCGGATTCGAATATTTGGTTTTGGGCGCGTGCGATTGCGGCGGAGCGCAAACTGCAGGTAGCGGTCAGCGAGCCGGACGTCTCGCCACTTGCCCTGCAAGGACCGAAGGCTGTTGAGGTGGTGGCGTCCGTGTGCGGCGATTGGGTGCGCGATCTCAAGTATTTTTGGTTCAAAGAAACCACCATCGATACCATTCCGGTGGTGGTCGCACGCTCCGGCTGGTCGAAACAAGGGGGCTACGAAATTTACCTGAGAGACGGCGCTAAAGGCAGCCAACTCTGGAATATCTTTAAGGAAGCCGGTAAGCCATGGGACATCGGCCCTGGTAATCCCAACTTCTGTGAGCGCGTCGAGAGCGGGCTGCTGTCTTATGGCGGCGATACCGATGATCGCACCAACCCGTTTGAAGTGCGTCTCGATAAATACATTGATCTTGATGTGGCGAATGACGTGATCGGCATCGAGGCGCTTCGCCAAATTAAACGCGAGGGCGTCAAGCGCCATCAGTTAGGCGTCGTCCTCGAGGGCAACGAACCCACGCCGTTTGGCTTTCTCTGGCACCCCATTTATCGCGATGGCGTCAAGGTGGGCGATCTCACCAACTGCGCTTGGTCTTATCGACTGAAAAAGAACATCGGTTTCGCGCTGATTGATGTGAACTGTCAGGTCGGTGACCGAGTGGACGTACGCAAGGACGGCCAACCGGTGGCAGGACACTTACAGACCCTGCCGTTTATCTAACGCGCGCCATGCACACCGATCACCCCGCCGCCCGATTACTCCTGCATCCGCGATGGATAGTGTCAGCGGCGTTGGTGATGTTAAGTGGCATCGCCTGGGTATCGCTCCTTCACAACCCGGCGGGTCTTGGCTGCTTAACACCGACCGTGCACACGCCGTACACCGCACACGCAAAACCGCCGGGATACGCCTCGCTCGCCGATAGCATGAGCGTGCTATCGATGTGGTTTGTGATGTCCATTGCCATGATGTTGCCGACCGCAGCACCCGCGATCCTCACGTTCTCCGATCTCGCCGAGCGCGCCCGCCACACGACCCGCCCCTTAAGCGAAGGCGCCTTCGTGACCGGCTATCTGCTCGCCTGGCTGGCCTTCTGCGCACTCGCCACCCTCGCCCAGTGGGGCATCTCCACAGTGAGCCAACACTTACATCGCGCGACGCATGACTGGGTTTTCGGCGCGCTGCTGCTACTGGCGGGTGCTTATCAATTTGCGCCACTGAAGCAGGCCTGCCTCACTAAGTGCCGCAACCCGATGACCTTTTTCATCGCCCATTGGCGTGAGGGATTAGCCGGCGCTCTACGTCTTGGACTACACCACGGCGCATACTGCGTGGGCTGCTGTTGGGCACTGATGCTGCTCATGGTGGCCACCGGCACCATGGATCTGGGCTTCACAGCAGGACTTACCGTGTTAATGCTGATTGAGAAAGTACTGCCCGCAGGGCTTTGGATCGGACGCGCGGTCGGCGTGGCACTGGTGGCTTGGGGCACCGTGTGGATTGCGCCTGGCCTTATTCACTAGGAGAGATGTATGACGACACCATGGCATATGAAGGGCGAGTTGGTTCTGAACTGCAACTGCGACGTGTTCTGTCCGTGCGTTGTGAGCTTAGGCAAACACGCACCAACGCAAGGCTATTGCCAGGGCTGGGTCGGCATACACATCACGGAGGGCGCCTATGGTGATGTCTCACTCACCGATCTGAATGTCGGCATGCTGCTCGATATCCCAGGCCGCATGGGCAATGGCAACTGGACGGCCGCGCTCTATGTGGACGAGCGTGCCTCGACCGCCGCGCTGACTGGCTTGGAACACATTTTTAGCGGCCAAGCGGGCGGCACCACCGGCCTGTTCCGGCTGTTAGTCAGTACCCACTTAGGCACTAAACAGTTACCCATCTCGATCACCCGTGAGGGTGCCATCCGCCACATCACAATCGGCAATGTATTAAAGGCATCGGTCGAGCCCATCACGGGCAAACGCAGTGGTGAGCAAACCATGATTCAAAACACGGAATACTGGATGGGTCCGGACGTGACCGTGGCACGTAGCGTCAAGAGCAAGATGCGCGACTTTGGGCGCGTCTGGGACCTGTCAGGAAAAAGCGCTGAGATCGTCCAGATCGACTGGAGCGGCCCCTAAGTACAAGTCACACCGACGCACCGATTGACCCCGTGCGTCGGTCGGTAGGACTTGCGCTACACTGAATTCATTAGGCAAAAGCTAGCCACCCCACAGGTGTTCAGTGACCGCCCCGGATCCGCCCCAAAAAAAGCATCGACTGCCCTGGCAGATCGCCAAGTCAGCGGAGGATGACCCAGCCGCGCCCGATCGCGTGCGCGCCATTCTGTCGCACGACAGTTACCGACAAGCCGACCAAGACACGCGGTTCCTCGCCGATCCCAACGCGCGGGCGGTGCGCCTGCAGTTGGATTTTATGAAAGCCGAACAGACCTTAGAGGCCGCCGGTATTGAGCAAACGATCGTTGTCTTTGGGAGCACACGTATCGGCGAGCCCTCTGCTTTACGCCGCGATTTGAAGCAAGCAGAGCTGCAGCTGTCGCGATCTCCAGAAGACCCCGCCTTGATCGCAGCGGTGCAGGTGACTAAACGACTGCTCGCGAAATCTCACTACTACGTCATGGCACGCGAATTTACGACACTCGCCTGCCGATCAGTACCGCCACTGGGTGGGCGACTGGCGATCATGACCGGTGGCGGTCCTGGCATCATGGAGGCCGCCAATCGCGGCGCATTCGACTGTGGTGCGCCCTCTATTGGGCTGAATATCAGCTTGCCGCACGAGCAATTTCCAAATCCCTATGTGACACCCGGGCTGTGCTTTAGTTTTCACTATTTTGCGATGCGCAAAATGCACTTTTTGCTGCGTGCGCGCGCCTTGGTCGCCTTTCCGGGTGGCTTCGGTACCTTGGATGAACTCTTTCAGACGCTCACGCTTATTCAGACCCAGAAAACCTCAGCAGTGCCCGTGGTGCTGGTGGGGCGCGACTACTGGACTCGCGCCTTTGACCTCGACTTTTTAGTCGCCGAAGGCAGCATCGCCGCCGCCGACCGCGATCTCATCTGCTTTGCCGACTCTGCGGTGGAGGCATGGCAGCAAATCAAAGACTGGTACGGGGCGCACGATGACCCCGACTTCCCGCTCCTGCCAAAACACACCGCTATCAGCCCCAGTTAAGAGACGCCATGCACATTTCCTTTCATGGCGCTGCTCGAGAAGTCACTGGATCGTGCTATCGACTGACCTGCAACGGTCGCCAAGTACTGATCGATTGCGGCTTGTTCCAGGGCAGTCATGACCTGCATGAGGAAAATTCTGCTGACTTCGGTTTTGATGCGACGCAGATAGACTACGTCGTACTAACCCACGCGCACTTAGATCACTGCGGCCGCCTACCGCTACTCATCAAGCGCGGCTTTCAAGGTGAGATTATCAGCACCTCAGCCACTCAAGAGCTATCCGCCATTGTGCTGCGCGACTCAGCTCACCTACAGACCGAGGAAGCGCGTCGCAGCTATGTGCGACCACGCGGTCATCGCGCCCACCGCGAAGCGCTCTACGCCATCGAAGACGCTGAACAAACGATCGCCGCCTTCGGCCGCTCGCTCCATTACGGCCAAACACTGGACATCTGCGCCGGCATCCAAGTCACCGCCTACGACACGGGACACATTCTAGGATCCGCCAGTCTTTCCTTTGATCTCACAGAAGACGATAAAAAAAGACGCTTAGTGGTCTCCGGTGATTTGGGCACGGGCGATCGCGCCATGCTCAATGGACCCACCATACCCCCGCCAGGCGCAGATGCAGTGATCATGGAGACCACCTACGGCGATCGTTTACATCGCTCATTCCCGGCGACCCTTGATGAGCTGTACACGGCCATCAGTCAAACCCACGCACGCGGTGGCAATGTCGTGATCCCCACCTTCGCACTCGAGCGCGCGCAAGAGATCCTCTATTACATACGCGAAGGCATCGAAACCAAACGATTACCCCACTCACTCACCGTCTTTCTCGACTCGCCGATGGCCATCCTCGCAACCGAAGCGTTCAAAAATCATCCAGAGGCGGTATCAGCCGCATTCACTGATCTACTGAAACAAGGACACGATCCACTCCATTTCAGCGGCTTACACCTCACCCGTGATGGCAGCGA
This sequence comes from uncultured Pseudomonadota bacterium, assembly GCA_903862885.1. Classification (GTDB taxonomy): domain Bacteria; phylum Pseudomonadota; class Gammaproteobacteria; order Steroidobacterales; family Steroidobacteraceae; genus CAIKZZ01. The sequence goes on along the minus strand of CAIOZU010000036.1, from coordinate 25,871 downwards.
ATCGCGCGCCATCAACGCGATCACCGGCGGCGCGGTCATTTTAGCGGGCTCCGGCATGTGCACAGGGGGTCGAGTGATGCATCACATCCAGCACAATCTAGCGAGCGACGCCTCCAGTATTATTTTTGTCGGCTACGCCGCCATGGGCACACCGGCACGGCGCATCATTGATGGCGCAGCCTCTATTCACTTATTTGGTGAAGACATCGCGGTGCGCGCCCGCATTTATACAATCAACGGATTTTCTGCGCACGCCGATCGGGATGCGCTCTTAGCCTGGCATCACGGCGTCGCGGCAAAGCGTACCTTTCTGACCCACGGCGATGCGCAGGTTATCCAGTCCTTCGCCAACGGGCTACCGGAGGCGTCCGCTGAGATCCCCACCCTAGGAGACCGATTCGAGCTCTAAGTCCGCATCAAGGAACTCAAAAGGGGCAATCGCACACCTTGATCAAGTCGACGCGGGTGACGACGTAGGCGACCCATCGCGTGACGGCAGGCCGGCCAAGTGGGCATGGATTTCACTGATCACCGACAAAGCAATCCCTTCAGGCGTCACGGCTCCAATATGAAGCCCGACCGGCGCATGCAGCCGCTCTGTTAACAGCAGCGCCTCACGACCTAACTCACCTAACAATCGGCGGCGGCGCGCGGCGGGCCCTAGCAGACCCACATAATCCGGCGTGCCGTGGCGTGCCAACGCACGAAGATAGGCGACATCAGAGACCAAATGATGGCTCATGACCACCACCGCATGAAAATGACCCGACTCGAGGGTGTGTGCGAGATCAGCCGCCGCTGCAAGGCGCACCGTGGCACCGGGGAAACGACTGGCTTGGGCGTACGCAGGACGGTGATCCACCAGCACCACCTGCCATCCGAGCGTCTGCGCGACCTGAGACAGCGGCTCAGCATCCGGCCCGCACCCACAGATTAATAAGCGCGGCAAAGGAGCCACCCACTCCACCAACACGCGCGTGCGACCCATCACTCCACTGACGTCAATGGATTGGGTAGACGACGACGCGAGGACCTGCCTCCCCACCGCCTGCAAGCCCGCGGACAGCGGTGCGCTCACCGCGTAAGTACCCAAAGGGACCTCGCTCGACTCATGCACCACCATCAAGACCGCAGGCTCACCGCGCGCCGCGGTCTGTAGCGCCTGCTCGAGCGCATCGACACCCAATGACTTGGCTCCCACTGGCTCGAGCAATACCCGCATAGCGCCTTCACAGCCCGCACCGATGCCGTATAACAGATCATCCGCCCCACGCAGGTCGTATTCGACGGCAGACGCTCGGCCCGTCGCGAGCACCTGCTCCGCGTGTCCGCGCAGATCCGCCTCCAGACAGCCGCCACTGAGCAAGCCGATGTGACTGCCATCGGCACGAATGAGCATCCGTGCACCGGCCTTCCGATACGTGGAGCCCATCGTGCTCACGATAGTGGCTAACACCGCTGGCGCGTGACCGATGGCATCGGCACGCCACATGAGTTCTAAGGACGCATCCAATCGGACGATCTGTTTTCGCAATGCCTCACCCCCCACCCACCGACGCGCCCACCCAGCACCCGCAGACCGCTCCGACCCAACCGCAACACCCCACGGCGCCCGGGGCATCCGCGGCATCCTGCGTTAAGCCGTTGAATTCGCAACAAGGAGCGCCCGGTTGACGGGACGCACCCGAGCGATGGCGCCATAGTAGGAGTTCACCCCGACCCCCGCAACACACCATCGCCCGATGCGCCTTCACCCGGACCTCCTCGTTTGGCCTACTCATTAGACTGCGCATTGCCCCCGCAGGCCATCCACAATTTGCTAAACTTTCGCCATCCGATAGACCCACCGGTGACTGACGAGGCCGTGTCTTAGAAGGACGCGCCCCTACCCACCGGTCTTAACAAACACAACGACTGCCTACAGCCGGAAAGCCCCCTCATGAAAAAAACGCTGCCCCTTTCTGCAGGGCTACTGCTCAGCCTGCTCGCACTCACGGCTTGCCACCCCGATCGATTGACCATCGAGGCTCTAGACGACGCCAATCACGCCAAAATTGGTGTGCTCACCGGCTCAACCGGTGAAGCCATCGCAGCGAAGCGTTTTCCTGAAGCCACACTGATGCATTTCGATGACATCTTAGACGCGGCGGCGGCGGTCAAAGCCAACCAGCTCGATACCTTCCTCACCGCCGATCTCACCGCGAACCAGCTGGTCAAGAAAAATCCAGGCCTGAAAGTATTGAACGCCCCGCTGTCATTCGAACACTTGGCCATCGGCGTTCGCAAAGGCAACAGCGACTTGCTCGCCAGCCTAAACGCCGTCCTGGCTGAGATGCGAGCCGACGGCACGCTCGCCTCCATGGAGTCCCGCTGGCTACAGGTGGGCACCACCACCTACGACGTACCCACCCTGACCATGCCGACCACCGGCAAACCCCTCAGAGTGGGCGTGGCCGCGACCCGTGAGCCATTGATTTTCGTGGATGGCCAAGGCCTCATCAGCGGTCACGACGCTGAAATGGTGCGCCGTATCGGCATTAAGCTGAATAGACCCATCGAATTCATTGACATGAAGTTCATGGCACTGATCCAGTCACTGCAGGCAGAGAAGATTGACATCATCGGTGGCGGCATGGCCGCATCAGACGAGCGCAAGAAGTCAATCGACTTCACTGACTCCTACACCGACATCCACCAAGTGTTGGTGGTGCCCACCAGCGCGTCCGCCGTGGAGACGGAACCGACCCACCATAAAATCACTTCATCGAGCGATCTGCATGGCCGGAAAATCGCGGCCCAGATTGGTACCGCCTACGTTCTCTATGTCACCACCAACTATCCGGATGCCACGACCTTACAGTACCAGTCGGCATCAGACGTCATCATGGCGATCAAAAGTGGCAAGGCAGAGGCCTCGCTGACAGACGTCGAGGCGTTGAAGGAAATTTTAAAAGCCGAGCCCACCCTAGCCGCGGTCGGAGAACCCGTCTTTTCATTCCCCGTGGGTCTGGGTTTTAATAAGGACAACACGGCCCTTAAGCAGCAGTTCAATGACTTTCTGAAGTCGATCCGACAAAACGGCGTGTATGCAGACATGCAAAAACGTTGGCTCGACGATCAGGATACACAAGCCCAGCCCATACCCGCTGTCACCGGCACGAACGCGCTGGTTGTCGGTACATCGGTCAGCGGACTGCCCTACGTAGCGGTCAAAGACAATGAGCTGGTCGGCTTTGATATCGAGCTCACGAAGCGCTTCGCCGCGTCACTCAACCGTCCCGTCCAATTTTCCAATATGGATTTCTCCAGCCTCGTTGCTGCGGTAGCCACGAAAAAAGTGGACCTGATCGCGGACTCCATCTTCATCACCGAGGAGCGCCAAAAGAAAATCGATTTCTCCGATTCCTACGATGAGCAAGCAGTCCGCGTCTTTGCGCTCAAATCCAATATTGCGGCCTTGGATGGCACCCCCGATGCGACACCTGCCGCTGAAAAGCTTGGGTATTTTGCACGCGTCGCGGACAGCTTCCGAAGCAATATCCTCTTGGAGAAGCGCTACCTTCTGATCTGGGACGGCCTACAGACCACCGTCATCATCTCGATTCTAGCCACCTTGTTTGGCACAGCGCTTGGCGGGCTTATCTGCTTCATGCGCATGAGCGCCAGTGGCTGGCTGCGTCATCCCGCATCGATTTACATTGCCATCTTGCGGGGCACGCCGGTCCTCGTGCTGCTCATGGTGATTTTCTACATTGTGTTTGCGTCCTTGAGCATTAGCCCCATCCTGGTGGCGGTCATTGCCTTCGGTATGAACTTTGCAGCGTACTTCGCAGAGATCTTCCGCGCCGGCATGAGCAGCCTAGATCGCGGTCAAACAGAGGCCGGCATCGCCATGGGCTTTAGCCAAACACGCACCTTCATTAACATCGTGCTGCCACAAACCATCGTGAGAATTCTGCCGGTGTACAAGGGCGAATTCATCTCTCTGGTAAAGATGACCTCAATCGTCGGTTATATCGCCGTGCAGGATCTGACCAAGGCAAGCGACATCATCCGAAGCCGCACCTTTGATGCGTTCTTCCCACTGATGATGATCGCTGTTCTTTACTTCTTGATATCGGGTGTATTGCTCCAGGCACTGAACTATCTCGAGCGAGTCACTGACCCCAAGACCAAGCGCCGCAAGGCAGGTGCCGTATGATTAAGATTGAGCATTTAACCAAGCAGTACGGCCCACTCACCGTACTGAAGGACATCACGGCCGAAATCCACCAAGGCGAAGTGGTTGCGATCATTGGCCCCTCAGGTACCGGCAAGAGCACCCTGCTGCGTTGCCTCAACCTACTTGAGCACCCCACCAGTGGGAAAATTTCCATTGATGGCGTCGATCTGTTGAGCCCTGACACTGACGTACCGAAGGTACGCCAGAAAATGAATATGGTGTTCCAAGGTTTTAACCTCTTTAGCCACCTCACGGTGCTTGAGAACTTAACCCTGTCGCCAATCAAGCTTCGCGGCATCAGTCAAGCAGAAGCCGAGAACAAAGGCATGGAACTGCTTAAGTTGGTCGGCCTAGCGGGCAAGGCCAATAACTTCCCAGACGAGCTGTCAGGTGGCCAAAAGCAGCGAGTGGCCATCGCCCGCTGTCTGGCGATGGAGCCGTCCATCATTCTATTTGATGAGCCGACCTCAGCACTTGACCCCACCATGGTGAGTGAAGTGCTTGCGGTGATTAGGCGTCTAGCGAAGGATGGCATGACCATGGCCATCGTCACCCATGAAATGGACTTCGCACGTGATGTCGCCAACCGCGTCTTCTATATGGATGAAGGCCTGATTTACGAGGAAGGCCCGTCAGCTGAAATCTTTGCGAATCCAAAGAAAGACAAGACACGCACCTTCATTCAGAGAATTCGCAGCTTCGTCCATCCGATCGACTCACCCGATTTCGACTTTTATGCGATGAATGGCGAACTGGAAGTGTTCTGTGAAAAGCAGTTCATTGCCCGAAAGACGCGCGACAACTTACTGCTGTTAGTTGAAGAAATTGTTCAGCTGTACCGACCACACCTACCCACCACCGTAGTCACCTTGACCGTGAATTACTCAGAGAAGACCGGCTTGCTGACCCTGCAATTTGTGAGCAACCGCATCACCGGCAATGTGCTCAAGACGGAAGGACCGGAAGCTGACTTAGCCGTGCGCTTGGTCACCCACTTTGCAGAACGTATTGACTATCGGGCCGACCCGGACAGCGACCGTCTGGAAATTGAAGTCAAGAAGACTTAAACCAGACCTCGGCTTGCACCGACAAAACCGGTAGAGCCGCACGCTCCGTGCGGCTCTACCTTCTGTCCATCGCCCCCGCCGCTTAAGCCCACCATGGCACCGCTTGGCATGACACCGCCCCTTCTCAACCGAACGCGCCTCGTAGACCGCTATAGACGCGCTATCACCATTTTTTTTCTCCTGTCGGTGAGTGCGCTCGCCCATGCACAGGGCGGTCCGCCGCTGGTCACCGATGATCCGGACACACCCGGTGATCGCCACTGGGAAATTAACTTAGCCACCCTTATCGAGCATGAGCGCTCCGGCGGTGGACGAAGCACTGAACTCGATGCGGACATCAATTATGGTTGGGGGGAGCGCATCCAACTTAAAGTCGATGTCCCCCTCAGCCGCGTGAGCGAGGCGCCTGTAGCGACCACCACCGGCATGGGCAGCACGGTGTTTGGCGTGAAGTGGCGCTTCTTCGATGGTGGAGACTATGGCCTCAAAGTCTCCACCTACCCACAGTTTTCAACTGCGTGGACCGCGAGCGCCGTACAGCGCGGTCTCGCCGACAGCTTGCACTCGTATTTCTTGCCGATCGAAGTGGCTAAAACCGTGGGCCTGACGACGTGGGTGGGTGAGGTGGGGCGATCTTTTGTCTCTGACGGGAGCCATGAATGGATGGCCGGGCTGGTCGCGGCCCGGGCGGTGCGAGAAGGCACCACCGCCCTCATGGAGGTGCATCAGACGCGCTCCGTACACGGGGACCTCTGCTTATTGAACATCGGCCTACGTCAGGAGCTAGGTCATCGCCTGAGTGTGTTGACCTCGGTAGGTCACGAATTCGGACCGGTAGCCGCCGATCCTCGCGGACTGTTGCTGTATGCGGGCATCCAAATCAGACGCTGATCATTGAACGCCCGCGGATCGACGTGCCAGAGGCCCGCACCGACTGCCATGACCTACGCCCCAGGCGAGCATCAAGTCAACACCTTCCCCGACAGCTTAAGACAGCCCATGGGCTGACCGTCGTGGGGCGCTCTCCGTTTGCCTTGGACGCCCGGCGCGCACGAACAACCGAGTCCCGCTCACGACGTGGATAGTTCTGTTACGACGCTCCGAAGCTTATACTGCGCGATCAGACGGGACATGTCTTTTCAGATGATGTGAGCGGACGCCGCCTTGGTCCGACACTTAGCCGACTTGACCTGACTTAACTTAACTTGCATTGCCTTGCCTTGACAGCGCACACGCCCAACGGATCATTGCCATGACTTCGCCCCACGCCACCCACATCACCGGGCCAATGGAACCGGGTTTCGACACCGTCCTCAGTCAGGAAGCGCTGCAATTCATTGCGGACATGACGCGTGCCTTTCGGCCACGAGTCGAACAGTTGTTGGCTGCCCGCGAGATCAAGCAACGCGCCTTAGATGCCGGCCAACGTCCGTGCTTCCCCAAAGACACTGCCGCCATTCGCCAAGGCAGCTGGCGCGTGCACACGATTCCACCCGATCTCCTCAATCGGCGCGTCGAAATTACTGGCCCCACCGAACGAAAAATGATCATCAACGCCCTCAATTCAGGTGCGTACGTGTTCATGGCCGACTGCGAAGACTCGCTGGCACCCACCTGGCATAACATCATCAACGGGCAACTCAATCTCCGCGATGCAGTGAATCGAACCATCCGCATCGATACCGGTGATAAACCGTACCAACTCAACCCGCAGACAGCCACCCTCCTAGTCCGCCCACGGGGTTGGCATCTGCTGGAGAAGCATCTACGGGTCGATGAGGCGGAGGTGCCAGGAGCCTTCGTTGACTTTGGCTTGTACCTGTTCCACAACCACGCCGAATTAAAGCGCCGCGGCACCGGGCCCTACTTTTATCTACCTAAACTCGAAGGCTATCTAGAAGCCCGCCTGTGGAACGACGTGTTCCAGTGGAGTGAACAGCGCCTAGGTCTCACATCGAAGACCATCAAGTGCACCGTCCTCATCGAAACCATACTGGCCGCCTTTGAGCTCGATGAAATCCTCTTCGAACTCAAAGACTATATCGTCGGCCTGAACTGTGGACGCTGGGATTATATTTTTAGCTTCATTAAGAAGTTCAATCATGATCCTGCCTTTGTTCTGCCAGACCGTCGTGAAGTGACCATGACGACTCCCTTCATGCGCGCCTACTCGCTGTTGGTGATTCAAGCCTGTCATCGACGCGGCGCCTTAGCCATCGGCGGGATGGCTGCGCAAATCCCCATCAAAAATGACCCCGCTGCAAACGCTCAGGCACTGGCCAAAGTGCGCATGGATAAGGAGCGCGAAGCCTCTGATGGCCACGATGGCACTTGGGTGGCCCATCCCGGACTGGTACCGACTGCTTTAGAGGTATTTAACCGACTGATGCCCACCGCCAACAACTTAGAGCGACTGCGCTCCGATATAGAGATCACAGAGCAGGAGCTGTTAACGGTGCCCACCGCACACATCACCGAGGAAGGTCTGCGCTACAACCTATCGGTTGCTATTCAGTACATCGCGGCTTGGCTAGGCGGCAATGGCTGTGTTCCGATTAATCACTTGATGGAGGACGCGGCAACCGCTGAAATCTCGCGCGCCCAAGTATGGCAGTGGGCTAAGCACCAGTGTCAATTAACCGATGGACGCAAGATCACCATCGATCTGGTAGAGCAACTGCTCGCCGATGAACTCAGCAAGATCTTCTCGCACCCTGATCAGACCGCCAGCGCCCGTACCGGTCATCACTTAAACCGCGCCGCCGCCCTTGTGGCCGAACTGACCCGTTCACCCCAATTTGAGAGCTTTCTCACCCTTCGAGCCTACCCGCAGATTAATTAAAGAGACACGTTATGTCTTTTTCACGAACACTCATCCGCCGGCTGTCCGTTGGCACCGGAATCGCACTGTGCGCTGGCCTGATGAGTGTCTGCCTCGCCAAGCCACCAAGCGCCTTAGACACGAGCGCCTACACCGTGAAATCCGCGTTTACCTTAGGAGGAACCGGAGGCTGGGACTACCTCACGGTGAGCACCTCGGGCGATCAACTGTTTATCGCGCGAAGCGATCGGGTATCGGTTGTAAACCTCACCGATGGAACGCTGCGCGCGACCGTAGCGGATACACCCGGCGTTCATGGTGTGGCGCTGGCACCTTCGCTAGGACTCGGGTTCACCAGTAACGGACGAGCCAACACCATCACGATCTTTGATTTGAAGACCCTGCAATCACTCGACACGATGGCGATTGATGGTAAAAATCCGGACGCCATCGTGTATGACGAGGCAAGCCATCATCTGTATACCTTCAACGGCCAAAGTCGTGATATCTCGGTGATTGACCCGATCAGTAAGAAGGTCATCACCACCCTCCCCGCGGGCGGCAAACCTGAGTTTGCCGTCAGCGATGGACGGGGACGCCTGTATTTTAATATCGAGACCAGCGCTCAGCTCAGCGCCATTGATACCCACTCGTCACGTCGCGTGGCGACCTGGTCACTACCGCACTGCAAGGAGCCCACTGGGTTGGCATTAGATGCCGCTCACAACCGACTGTTTTCTGTATGCAGAAATGGCGTGATGGTCGTCACCCACGCACGCACCGGCCAGCACATCGCACATGTTCCCATCGGCTTAGGCGCCGATGCCGTGGCCTTTGACGCCAGTCAGCACCTGGTATTTAGTGCCAACGGTGTGGACGGCACGGTCACTGTGATTCACCAAGACGATGCCAATCATTACGCTGTGATCGACACCGTGGTCACCCAAAAAAGCGCGCGCACCTTAGCCCTTAACCCGATCACCCATCAACTCTATGTGGTGGCAGCGGACTTTGCGCCAAGCCCTCCCCCGAGCGATGCCTCACCCGCGCCGCGTCCAGCGATGATCGCGGACAGCTTTCGGCTGTGGGTGGTCGGCCAATGAGTGGCGCGGCAGCCTGCGTCAATGCACTCGACTTATCCCATATTATATTATTTAAATCATGACTTTACAGATTTATTATCACCCAATACCTGCTCCTCAGCCGGCAACCGACACGCCTCACCCGGCCGCACGGGTGATAGCCTAGAGCGCCTCGCATCGATGCGCTGACAAGGACCTGCCATGCCTCTACCCACCCGCCCGATCTGGCGCCCCCTGTGGCTATGCGCCCACCTCGTGTGGCTGAGCAGCACGGCACTCGCCGAGCCCAACCAAGCGCTACCCACCACGCCCTTTGATGTGCTGATCACGCACGGCCACCTCATCGATGGTACGGGCTCTCCGTGGTACAGCGCCGACATCGGCATTCGCGCCGGCCGTATCGCGGCGATCGGTGCGTTGGGAGATGCCAAGGCCTTGCAACACATCGACGCCGGCGGACGCGTGGTCGCGCCAGGGTTCATTGATATGCTCGGACAGTCAGAGCTGACGATCCTGGTGGATCCGTCCGTGCCTTCAAAAATATTTCAAGGCATCACCACGGAGATCACCGGCGAAGGTGAATCGGTCGCACCGCTCAGCGGCGCGGCGCGCACGGCCTTGCATGGCGCTCTCGAGAGTTTTCATCTCAGCGCCGACTGGACTCATTTCGATGGCTACTTTCACCGACTTGAACAACAAGGCCTCGGCATTAATGTCGGGTCTTATGTCGGCGCCACCACGATTCGCGAAGTTGTTCTGGGTGCCGAAGACCGCGCGCCTTCTAGCGGTGAGCTGGATCGGATGCGGGCGCTGGTACGAGAGGCGATGGAGCAAGGTGCGATGGGCTTATCCACCTCGCTCCAATACGCGCCCGCCCCCTATGCGAGCACCGAGGAACTCATCGCGCTCGCCAAAGAGGCTGCGCACTACGGCGGCCTATACGCGACGCACATGCGCTCTGAGGGGGACAATCTGATGGCCGCCCTCGATGAAACCTTTCGTATTGCCACAGAAGCCGACATACCGGTAGAAATCTGGCACTTAAAAGTAGCTGGCAAAGGCAACTGGGGACAAATGCCCCGGGTCATCGCCAAAATCAACGAGGCACGAGCCGCCGGGATCGATGTCGCTGCCGACACCTATGGCTATACCGCCTGGTTCAATGACATGTCCGCCTTTATCCCACCCTGGGCACACGAGGGGGGAAAAACGCGCTTAATTGAACGACTCAAAGACCCCAAATCACGCGCGCGCATCAAGCAGGAGATGAATACACAAAGCGCCACATGGGACAATGAATGGTTGGAGATCGCCGGACCCGACGCCATTCTGATCGGGGCAACTCAAAACCCCCGCCTGCATGACCTGCAAGGACAAACCATTGAACAAATCGCCCAGGCGCGTGGCACAGCGCCGATCGATACGTTGATTGACATCCTGATCGATGATGACGCAGCGACTGCGTGCGCGGTGTTTGGGATGTCACAGGAGGATGTCACCTTGGCTTTAACGCAGCCGTGGGTGTCGATTGACAATGACAGCGCCGGTGTCTCGCCGACGGGCCTGTTGGGCGCCGCACACCCTCACCCACGCGCTTATGGCACCTTCCCTCGTATCTTAAGAAAGTACGTACGCGAGGATCATGCCCTCACACTCGAAGATGCCATCCGAAAATTCAGCGCACTACCCGCCGCCCGCCTCAAACTCGCAGATCGGGGCGTCATCAAACAAGGCCTATGGGCGGATCTTGTGATCTTTGATCCGGACACCATTACTGACCGTGCGTCTTTCGAAGACCCGAATCAATTATCGGTTGGCATGCAATGGGTGTTAGTCAATGGCATCCCAGTGATCGCTGAAGGCGTCGCCTCCGGCGCCCGCCCTGGCAAAGTACTGCGCGGACCCGGTTACCCGGTGACGAGCCCTCGCGAGGAAGCGCCTAACGCGGGCTCAAGCGGCAAGGCCGCCGGCAAGTAATCAACGACACACCGAGGACACACGACATGACGATCGCTTTTTGGTGCCTGTTAGCCGCAGGCTTACTACCCTATCTGGCTGCAGGGTTAGCAAAGACGCGCGCCGGCTTTGATAACCAACTTCCCCGACAGTGGTTGAGCGCACTGTCCGGTTGGCGCGCACGCGCCCACGCCGCCCAACAAAATAGCTTTGAAGCCTTCCCGCTGTTCGCATCGGCTGTCGGTGTGGCCTACGCACTGCATGCACCGCCCGCAGCGGTGGACAAATTAGCGCTTATTTTTATCGCCGCACGTCTGGCTTACTTAGCCGCTTACCTTGCCAATCTCGCTACCCTTCGTACGGTCGTTTGGATCATCGGCATGGTGTGTGTCATCAAGATCTTTCTGGCCGGCACGTAAGCGGCCTCCCCTCACCGTCATCCCTCATTTGCTTTTTAGGTTTACTTTTTAGGAGACTCTGATGATCATGCGACGCTCCGCTCCCCTGCTCTTAAGCCTGGCCCTGTGCATGCTGATGAGCGCACCCACCCGCGCCGCAGAGCCCTCACCGGGCGAACAAGCCATCGACTATCGACACAGTCTGTATGACGTACTGGCGTGGAATTTCATGCCCCTGACGAAAATGGCCAAGGGGGAGACCCCCTATGACAAAGAGCGCTTTGCCACACTCGCCCACCGCGTGGCCTACCTCGCCCCCCTGCTGAGCGAAGCATTTCCGACCGGCTCTTTTATTCCAAAGAAAACCGACGCAAAAGCGATCATCTGGGAGCAGCGCGCTGAATTTGATGGTTTGCTGACGACATTAGCCACCCGCAGCGCAACCCTAGCGGAGGTATCGAAAAGCGGTGATCTAGCAAAAATTAGACCCGCTCTGAAAGCCACCGGCGAGGTGTGCAAAGAGTGTCATAAGAAGTTTAAAGAAGACTGATACGCCAAACCCATCAGCCCGGCAGTGCCGTTAAGATCAGGCCGACGGCACCCGCCACGATTCCAAGAGTGGCCAACGCCCACCACAGGCGTTGTGAAGGAATGGCCTCACCAGGCGGCACCTGCGCTTTCAATCCCGTGAGCATGGGCCGAATCAAGTCATCCTTTAACACCCACTGATAATAAACAACCGCCGCGAGATGCAAGCCAATGGCCGCCAAAATCACGTTCGACAAGAGTCGATGATAGTGGCTCAGTAGATGACTGAGGTGGGTTGAGACATAGCCCACTAAGGGCCCTACCTCGGATATCTCATCTTGAGAGAACAATCCTAATAAGGCCTGCAGCCCGAGCATCACCAACATCACCACAATCATCCAGCCACCTAAAGGATTGTGACCGAGGGATGTCTGATGGCGGCGCTTTGACAAGCGAGTGAGTGCCACCCACGCCTGTGTTGGACTGTGAACAAAACTGGCAAAGCGGGCGTAACGAGGACCGACCCATCCCCAAAAGAATCGAAATAGAATGAGCACCCACACCGTATAGCCCGCGATGCGGTGCCAGGCGAACCAATCCTCGCCCAACCACTGCGTCACAAAGGCTGCACTGGTCGCGATCAGCAGACACACATGGAACGCACGCAGCGGAAAATCCCAAATGAGCCCGGGTCGCAATGACCCAGCGCCTTTTGATCGCTCTCCTGCGTGATCGTCACCGCCCAGGGTCACAGCGGCCACATCCTCCGCAGCGTGCCATCCCGTCGACGCATATGATGATAAAGCCCACCCACAACGTGCAGACCGATGAGCACGATGAAGACCACCGCTAAATTGCTATGCCAATCGCCTAAGTCGTGTCCTAAGGCAGACCCCTTAACCATCAAGGTCGGCAGCGACAGGCTATCCGTGACACCCACCACCCAACCGCGCGCATTCGCATTCGCCCAACCGAATACCGGCACGACCCCCATCAGCACGTACAAGCACGCATGCACGAGTCGCGCCAAGCGCGCACTCCAAGAGGAGGGGTGGGGCATCACCGGGGGCTGATGCAACAGCCGCCACAGAATACGCATCGCGACTGAGAGCAGTATCAAGGTACCCACCGTGATATGCGCACCGACCCATCCCACCGGCAGGGTATCGCGGTTCACGTCAGGCATGCTCCATCCCAAAATGAATTGAATACCGATCAATAGAAAAACCAGCCAGTGCAGCGTCTTCGCGACGCGATCATACCCAGGCTCTATGGATGGATCACTCATCAGACATCCTTAGCACACCGACGCGCGCTGACATGAATCGTTAGGGCAATAAAGTCTACCGCAGTGGCTCTCTCTTGACACGAAGCACGGTACCACCCGCAGGGTCGGCATTGCCCACCGCGCCGCGATTTTATAAGCTGGGATACGCTCGTTTCACTGGTGAAATAACCTTCAAACGGTCACACTCCGCCTCATGATTGAAGTCAACGCACTGACCAAACGCTTTGGGGATCGAGTGGCCGTCTCGAATCTGTCTTTCTCGGTGCGTCCAGGCGAAATCCTAGGCTTTCTCGGCCCTAATGGTGCGGGCAAATCCACCACGCTGCGCGTGATTGCCGGTTTCACCCCAGCCAGCTCCGGCACCGCGTCCCTTGGTGGCCATGATGTGTCCAGCAGCCCCTTAGCCGCGAGACGCCTATTGGGCTATCTGCCCGAGGGCGCGCCGGCCTGGCCTGAGATGACCCCGCTGGCCTTTCTGGAATGCATCGCACGCCTGCGTGCGATGCCCGCAGAGCGAGCGAACGCTCGATTAAAAACCGTCATCGAGCGGCTAGGCCTCGGGCCCGTCCTCCATCAGCGCATCGACACCCTGTCAAAGGGATTTAAACGTCGCGTGGGTCTTGCACAGGCTGTTTTGCACGACCCCCCGGTGCTGATCCTCGATGAACCCACCGACGGTCTCGATCCAAACCAAAAGCATGAGGTCCGCTCTCTGATCAAGGAGATGGCACTCGATAAGACCATCCTGATTTCGACGCATCTATTAGAAGACGTGCAAGTGCTTTGTACGCGCGCGCTCATCATCCATCAAGGTCAACAGGTGGCCGATGCCACGCCACAATCACTGGCGGCACGCTCGCGATTTCACCAGGCAGTCACTATCCAACTACACCCGGATGTGGAAGCGGATGAGCTCGCGCTCATCATGAAGTTAATCCATGCGGTGCCGGGGGTTAGAGAAATCGATATTCAAGCCCCTGCGCAGACAGCGGGCCATCAGATCACGGTATTTCCACAGCTCGGACACGATCTCTACGGCGCGATCCGCGAGCTCGCATCACAAGCTGACTGGCCCACACAAGACGTGCGTCTGGAACTCGGTCGCTTAGATGAGGTGTTTCGAGAGATCACCCGTGCGGCAGGAGACGCGGCGTGAGCGGCTTTCAAGCACTCTACCGTCGCGAGCTTCGCGCCTACTTTTCCAGTGCGCTGGCCCCTTTGTTTTTGGTGATTTTTCTGGTGCTCACCGCGGCTTTCGGCTTTTGGTTTGGCGGCTTCTTCGAGCGCAATCAGGCGGATCTTTCGCCTTTTTTTATCTTCCACCCCTGGCTGTATCTCATACTGGTGCCGGCGGTGTCCATGCGTCTTTGGGCGGAAGAACGTCACACCGGCAGTATTGAGTTACTCCTCACCCTCCCGATCCACACCCACACCGCCGTGATCGCCAAGTTCTTAGCGGCATGGACCTTTATCGCGCTGACACTCGCCCTGACCTTTCCGTGCTGGCTCACCGTCAACTACCTCGGTCATCCAGACAATGGTGCCGTGCTGGCCGCTTATCTTGGCAGTCTGGTGCTCGCCGGCAGTTATCTCGCCATTGGCAGCGCACTGTCTGCGAATACCCAGAGCCAAGTGATTGCCTTTATCTCCACCGTGATCGTCTGTCTGTTGCTGCTACTCGCAGGCCAACCGATCGTGCTCGATGTCTGCCGAGCGTGGTTACCGAGTCTGCTGGTGGATGCCATCAGCGCACTGAGCCTACTGAGCCATTTTCAGGCGATCCAAAAAGGCGTTTTGGATCTTCGTGATCTCTTGTACTTCGCACTGACCATCGGCGTCTGGCTGTGGGCGACGACCGTGCTCATTAATCACCAGCAGGCAGACTGAGCGATGCGCCTCTGGACCCCCCGCCGTCGCGCCCTGAGTGCCTATGGGCTCATGGGCATTCTGTTCATCGGCGTCACACTGCTCAGCCAAGAACTCATCCGAGGCGCTCGCATCGATCTCACTGAGAATCATCTGTATACCCTGACGCCGGGCACTGAACACTTGCTCAGTCATCTGCAAGAACCCATCACCCTGACGTTTTATTTCTCGCAGCAAGCCGCTTCCTCTGAACCTGCCGTGCGCGCGTACGCGGCACGAGTCCGCGAACTATTAATAGAAATCACAGCGCGCAGCAACCACCACATCACCTTCCAAGAGCATGATCCAAAACCCTACTCCGAGGAAGAAGATCAAGCGAACGAGCATTCTCTCAAATCAGCCCCGGGCGAACACGGCGACCCTCTGTGGTTTGGTCTGCACGCCACCAACAGCACCGATGGACAGGCCACGATTGATTTTTTTAGGCCGGAGAGAGAACCGTTTTTAGAATACGACGTGATCCGCTTAATCCATCAACTGGCGCTGGCGCATCGACCGGTGATTGGCCTGATCACCGGTCTACCCATGAGCGCGCAAGAAGCCACCCACGAATCCACTGAGCGCTGGACACTGCTCACCGAACTCGCAGCCTCCTATGAAGTAAAAACGATCCCAGCCACGGCCAGCGCGTTGCCCGAAGGCCTTGCCGCTTTGTTCGTCATCCAGCCGCCTGAACTGTCACTGCCACTGCGTGAGGCCATCGACCACTATCTCACCCACGGCGGTGCGCTATTACTGTGCATCGACCCGGATGCCCAGATGGCGGACAGCACCAGCGCTGATAACGCCTCGGCAGACGCCGCTGCCCTCTTGCAGCCATTTTTGAGTGCTTGGGGTGTTCACTTTGATCCCGAGCAGGTGGTCGGTGACTGGGAGCACGCCTTGCGGGTGGGCGACTCCCCTACACCGACGCGTCACTTAGCTTTTATGGGCATCGGTGCGGACGGCTTTGACCCCGATGATGCGATCACCGGATCACTCAGTCTGATGAATTTAGCAACGCCCGGTCACTTCGTTTTCAAACCCAGTGGATCGCTGCGTTTTACACCCTTAATACGCACCGGCTTGCAGGCCGGTGTGTTTTCTCATGACCAATGGGTACTGGCGCAATCGGCTGACACGCTGGCGGCGGGCTTTAAAGTCACCCACAGGCGCTACGTCTTAGCCGCCCGCCTCGACGGACAACTCCCGAGCGCCTTCCCGGCGCGTGCGCCTGACGATGCAAGCAAAGCAAAGGCGCCCATCGATCGCCCAGCCCAAGTCATCCTGGTCGCTGACACCGATTTTCTAGCGGATCCTTTATGGATGCGCGCTGGCGCGCCCACGCCAGAGGCGCCTTTGCAGGCCTGGGCCAACAATGGCGATTTTATTCTCAATGCCCTCGACGATCTCACCGGCACGCATGACTTAATGGCCAGTCGGGCACGCCCTGTCTTATCACGACCCTTCACCCGCATCGAGAGGCTGCGCGCACAAGCGGACGCTCAATGGCAGCGGGACGAATCCGCTCTTCAGGAACAACTGGCCCTGACTGAAAGCAAGCTCGCTGAATTACAAACGCATCGCAGCGACCCCCTCTCACCCGGCCTGTCAGCAGAGCAAGCGCGCGAAGTGGCCGATTTCCAACAAAAAAGAATGCAGCTTCGCAAACAATTGCGCGCCACCCGCCACGATCTGGACGCACGCATCCAACAGCTCGGCTCCACGCTCAAAGCCCTCAACGTATGGGCGATCCCGGCGATCATTTTACTCGTTGGGCTGATCGCGGGCGGGCGTCGTCGTCGCCCCGTCCACAGATGAAGACATCCACGCTCGGCTGGTTGGCTTTAACCACCGCCACGTGTGTGGCCTTGTGCATCGCGATGACCCTCACCCACCTCCCAGCGGATACGCACCCCCCCAAACTATTGCCTGAGCTAAATGGCCAGTTACAGGCCATCACGGACATCCAAGTGAACGATGCCACCGACCACCGGCTGGTGACGCTTCACAAAACCGACCACGGCTGGCAGGTCATCCCCCTCGACTTTCCCGCCGATCCATCGCAGGTGGCCACACTACTCGATCAATTGAATACACTGACCGTCGTGGCCTTGAAAACGGCTGACCCCAGCCGCTTCGCTGATCTCGGCGTTGCTGAGGTCACTCTCCCTACGCCGGTACCCGCTCACAGTCCCTCACTGCGCCTACACATAGAGGGCATTCAACCCGCCATTGACCTACTGATCGGTCAGCCCGCGGGGTCCTTGGGCAGTTATGTGCGACGACGCACCGAGTCGCATGTCAGTGAAGTACGTCCTGCCATTCGCCTCCCTCGCTCACCCCTGGAGTGGGTTGATCACACACTCATTGACTTAGCGGAGACCGCCATTCAGTCGATCGACATCCAACGGGTGGATGCGACATCGTGGCAGATACATCGTCAGAGCCCCGAGGCCCTGCATACCGAGGTGTCACCGCCACTGACCCCACGCGAGCTGCCCTTTGCGGGTGCTGCCGATCCGCTGCTCAAGAACTTTTCACCGCTGAGTCTTGTGAACCTACGCGCCGCCAGCGCCGCCAGTCAGGGCACCGATCGCAGTGTGGTCAAGCGCTTCGATGGATTTGACCTCACGGTGATCAGGCAAGGCCGCGAATCCCCCTGCTGGGTGAGGCTTAACGCCACATGGGATCCGACTCACACTGGCGATAATGACCGCGACCCGAAAAACAGCGCCGTCGTTCAGCGCGTCGCCCAATTCAACGCACGCCATCACGACTGGGAGTATCAACTGTCCAGCGAGCGTTGCAGCGCTCTTTTCCAAAAGCGCAGTGACCTGTTAAGGATCACTCCATGACCCGCGCATCGGTCAGTCGACGGCTCGCCGCCGCCTGCTACGACGGCCTACTGGTGATCGCCTTATTAATGATCATCACCGCGCTGCTTCAGCTCATCACCCATGGCAATGCACTGGTGCGCGTCTCCATCGGCGGATGGGCTTATGCCTATCAAGCGGTGTTGCTGGCCACCCTGGTGGGGTACTTCTATGTGGGTTGGACCGGCAAAGGTCAAACGCTGGGCATGAAAGCGTGGAACCTGCGTTTAGAGCGCAGCGACGGACACCGCGTGAGTCTCCGCGACGTCTTAGTGAGGCTCGCCGTGTCGACGCCTATGTATCTGTGGGTGATTGGCAGCACGCTGTTTTACCTACGCACCCACGGTCACTGGCTGTGGCTCATGATGGCCGCACTGCCACTGGCAGGCAGCTTCGCTTGGCACGCACTCACCGGGCGTGGCACCTTAGATGACCGATTGTCCGGCACTCGACTGGTCTATCTGTCGCCTAACGAACGCTGACTATCAACGCGTCTTGGCGATGGCCACTGCGGTGAATGCGCTTAAGATCGCCAACGGCGCCCACGCGATCACCAAGGGTGGCACACCATAAACATCACCGCTGCTTTCTAAGGTGCGATTGATCAGAAAATAGATCACCCCAATGACGATGCCAAGCACAATGCGCAAACCCGCACCGGATGAGCGTAAGGGCCCCAATACAAAAGGCACCGCCAACATACACAAGACCACGGTCGACAAACTGCGCGCCAAACGCGACCACAAGGCCACTTCCCAAGGTCTCGCAGCCAAATCATTCGCTCGCAAGTGGCGGATGTAGCGAATCAAGGCACGCAACGGCAAGGAACTCGGATCGACCGCCGCCAGCGTCAAAAACTCAGGATTAATGGCGGTGGTTAACTTCAGGGCGGTGGATTGATGGGTCACTACGGGAAAGGTGTCGAGCGTCGAACTCACATAATGTCGTAAAGTCCATTGCTGCGCCGCGCCGACCTCAGCACCCTCTGCATGACTCAAGGCGAGTAAGCGCTGCCGACCCATAGCGTCGGTAGCCAGCTGATACAGTCGGACGCCCCCATAGCGATGATCAGCCACCTGCCGATCAATGCTGATCATCTGGTCGCCTTCTTTCATCCAGACAATGCCATTGCCCGCGATGCTTAACTGTGTGTACTTACCCGTCGTTTTAATCTGATTCGCATAGCTTTCCAGTGGCGTGGCCAGATACTCACCAAACAAAGTAGCGAGCACCAGCAAAAGCGCGCCTGCGAATCCTGCCGATAGCGCCATCCGCCACACCGACATACCCGTGGCGCGCACCACGATCAATTCACTGCCTCGAGCCAAATTGCCAAGACCCAATAAAGCACCCATCAGCGCACCGATCGGCAACAGCAGAAAGGCCTGCTTCGGCAGCAGCAACGCCGTCACCAGTGCGGCATCTAACAGGCTATAGGTACCCACACCGACATCGCTCTGCTGATCAATGAATAGAAATAACGCCGTCAACATCAACAGCACCACCATCACCAATCCGGTGTAACGCAGCACTTCCCCGACGAGGTATTGATCAATCCGCTTCATGCCGTCGCCCGCCGACCGACCAGCGAGGGCCGCCACATCCACCACACCAACAGCAGCACCAGCGCATGCACCCACCACAGACCGATGTAGGTAGGCAGCCAACCTTTCTCAATCCACGTGCGCGCCGCAGACACCAAATTAGAGTAAACGAAATACAGCAGAATGACGGTCCCAAGGCGCGCATAACGACCCTGCCGGGGCTGCAATGCGGACAAGGGAATAGCCAGCAACGCCAACACCAAGGTCATCAAAGGCAACGACAGACGCCACTGGAACTCGGCTTGCGCTTGAGCGCTGGGATCTTGGAACAAGTCCCCCGTGCTGCGCGCTTCCACGCGCCGAGGACCGGCGACCTGCGCACTCACCGACACCGGAATGCCATGCTCGGCGAAGTGCACCTGGCGAAGCGCCGCCTGACCGGGTGTGGCCTCATAGCGATCCCCGTTGTAGAGCACCAGTACATGCACATCCCCCTCCTGTTCGATGCGCTGCAAGGCGCGCTCGGCCAGCACCACCTGCACACTCGGACCCACATGGCGCTCGACAAACACATGCTGCAGCACGCCGTCGGCATCCGCTGACTCGGCATAAAACACCACCGTGCCGTGCGACAGGGTGTGGAATGTTCCCGGCGCCAACTGACCGAATTGGGCGGAGCGCAGCGCTTGGTGGCGAATCTCCTCGACTTGAGAGAAGGCCTGCGGCGCCACCCACAGGGCAAGCGCACTGAGAGCGACCGTTACCCCCACCGCCAACACCCCTACCGGCCAGAGCAACCGACCAGGACCGATGCCACAGGCCTTTAAAGCCGCCATCTCATTTTCGTGATACAGACGCCCCAAGGCCAACACCACGCCCAGCAGCAGCCCCACCGGCACCAACACGGTGAGGTTTTGCACCGACATCAGACCGATCAAATGCAGAATGACCGCCCGTGGGTAGCCGCGTTCTGCGGCCTGGCCTAAGATCTGGGCCAGCTGATTAGCGACTAAAACGGCCGATAAGACGCCGGTGACCGCCAGCCACGACCACAGCACCTCACGCAGAACATAGCGGTCAATAATCGTCAAAGCCGTCCCCGCTGACTCATTTTTTAAGCACCCATCCACGCGAAGGGCGCCCTTGAAGTACACTCTCCCCCTGAAAGGCGTGATCGGGAATACCGACCCTGCCGTGTACGTTAAACAGACCGATTGTCGCACAGAAGCGCGGCGTCCATCCCCACAGAGGGACAGCGCCTCAGCCTTGCGTGCGATGGAGACCTTGCATGGATTTTGCGACCGAATTACTCAGCAGCCGCCGTGTCCGCACCCAATGCGCCGTGATGGGCGTGTACGAGCAGAGTCCCTTAAGCGGTGCGAGCGCCACCTTGGATGAAGCCCTTAAGGGGCGGCTGAGTCGGATCATCAAACAGGGGGATTTCACCGGTCGCTTAGGCGACACCTTGCTGCTCCCTGACCTGGAGGGCCCCATCGAGCGCGTGCTGCTCGTCGGCATGGGGACGCGCACCACGCGCTCCGGCCGATCGTACCGACGCGCCGTACAGGCCGCCGCTCAGGCTCTGCTGAAGTGCAGCGCCACCGACGCCTTAATGACCTTGGCGTGCGATGACTATGCGGACATCGATGTCTACTACCGGGCGCGCTATACGGCAGAAATACTCCTGCAGTCTCACTATCGGATTCCCAACCTAAAATCCGCACGCCCGCCCAAAGCACCAGCACTCACTCACCTTCGCGTCCTTGCGGCCACACCCGCCGATCGGGCGCCGATGCAACGGGGCCTGCAGCATGGCGCGGGCATCGCCGCCGGTGCCGGCTTGAGCAAAGACCTCGCCAACCTGCCGGCGAATGTGTGCACCCCCACCTATCTCGGCCAAATCGCCAAAGGCTTGGCCAAAACGCACCGTCGCATCCGCACGCGCGTATTGGCGCAGCCTGAGTTAAAGCGCCTGAAGATGGGCTCTTTTCTGTCAGTGACCCGTGGCAGTGCCGAACCGGCCCGTCTGATCGTGGTCGAGTACCGCGGTGGCAAGCCCGGTGCGGCTCCGATCGCGTTGGTTGGCAAAGGCGTCACTTTTGACACCGGCGGCATCTCACTCAAAGACCCGGGCGCTATGGATGAGATGAAATTCGACATGACCGGTGCGGCGTCGGTGCTTGGCACCTTAAAAGCGCTTGCCGTCGTGAATGCACCGATCAACGCCGTGGCGATTATTGCGGCCTGCGAGAACATGCCGGGCAGCCGCGCCACCAAGCCCGGCGATATTGTCACCTCCATGGCGGGTCTGACCATCGAGGTATTGAATACGGATGCGGAAGGTCGCCTGATTCTGTGCGATGCGCTCACCTACAGCCGCCGCTTTAAACCGGCCGTGGTCATTGATGTGGCCACCCTCACCGGCGCGTGCGTGATTGCCTTAGGCGCGCACCGCTCGGGACTGATGAGCAACGACGACGCCTTAGCGGACGATCTGCTGGCCGCAGGCCAACGCGCCTCTGATCCGTGCTGGCGCATGCCCCTGGGTGAGGAATATCAAGAACAGCTCAAGAGCAACTTTGCTGATCTTGCCAACATCGGCGGCCGCGAAGCGGGCGCGGTCACAGCGGCCTGCTTCCTGTGGAAGTTCGTCGACGGCCTCAAATGGGCGCATTTGGATATTGCCGGCAGCGCGTGGGTCGGTGGCGCCAACAAAGGCAGCACCGGCCGACCGGTGGCCTTGCTGGTTGACTATCTGCTCTCGCGTGCCTAAATGGCTGTCAAAATCGACTTCTACGTGTTTGAGGGAACCGACGCTTCGCCTCCATCGGCCTATGCGTGTCGGCTCATTGAAAAAGCCGTGCTGCAAGGCCTCACGGTCTGCGTGCGCTTGCCGTCCGCTGACGAGGTGAATGCTTTTGACGCGTTGTTGTGGTCGTTTTCAGACCACAGCTTTGTGCCGCATGCGATCGTCAGTGACGCGAGTGAGGCGGTGGCCTGCAATGCACACCCCCCGGTGTGGCTGTCGGTGAGTACACCCGTCAAGGCCGATCTGTTGATTAACCTGTGCGAGGATGCCCCAAGCGGTTTTGAGGGCTATCGCCAGCTGGCCGACTTCGTGAATGCGGCGCCTGCCCGTCGTGAAGCAGGACGACGACGTTTCGCCCATTACCGAGATGCCGGCTATCCCCCTAACACCCATCGAGTGACTGCCTAAGCGTTATGGACAAGACCTATAGCCCGCGTGACATTGAAGAGCGCCTTTACGCGCACTGGGAAGCAGAAGGCTACTTTGCGCCCCAAGGCCCCGGCACGCCCTACGCCATTGTCATCCCACCCCCTAACGTCACCGGCACCCTGCACATGGGGCATGCCTTTCAAGACACCATCATGGATGCGCTCACCCGCTACCACCGCATGCAAGGGGATGCCACGCTCTGGCAGCCCGGCACGGACCACGCCGGCATCGCTACGCAAATGGTGGTGGAACGACAACTGAATGCAGAAGGCAAGACGCGTCATGATCTCGGCCGCGAGGCCTTCATCGAACGCGTCTGGCAGTGGAAAGGAGAAAGTGGCGATACCATTGCCCGACAGATGCGCCGCTTAGGCAGCAGTGTCGACTGGTCACGCGACCGCTTCACGATGGACCCCGCCCTGTGCCAAGCGGTCACCGAAAGCTTTGTGCGCTTGTTTAACGAAGGCCTGATTTATCGCGGCAAACGCTTGGTCAACTGGGATCCGGTGCTGCACACGGCGCTATCGGATCTGGAAGTGCTCTCGCAAGAAGAAGCTGGCAGTCTGTGGCATCTGCGCTATCCATTGAGCGACGGCACAGGCCACTTAGTGGTGGCCACCACTCGCCCGGAAACCTTACTAGGCGATAGCGCCGTGGCGGTCCACCCGGACGATGCGCGTTATCAGGCGCTCATCGGCAAAACGGTGCGCCTGCCCTTAGCGGATCGCGATATTCCCATCATCAGTGATGCCTTTGTCGACCCAGCCTTCGGCAGCGGTTGCGTCAAGATCACCCCGGCACATGACTTCAATGACTATGAAGTGGGTCTTCGCCATCAGCTCCCGCTCCTCAATATTTTTGATCGTGACGCCAAACTCAACGAGGCGGTGCCTAAGGCTTATCAGGGTCTTGATCGCTTCGTGGCACGCGCGCAACTGGTCAGTGAACTAGACGCGCTGGGACTCATCGAGAAAATTGATCCGCACACCTTGATGGTGCCGCATGGTGATCGCTCACAGGCGGTGATCGAGCCATGGCTCACCGATCAATGGTATGTACGCATCGAGCCACTCGCAGGACCTGCCATTGAAGCCGTCGAGAGTGGTCGTATCCGTTTCGTGCCAGAGAACTGGGATCGCACCTACTTTGAGTGGATGCGTCACATCAAAGACTGGTGCATCAGCCGCCAATTATGGTGGGGCCATCGCATCCCGGCGTGGTATGCCATGGATGGCACCGTCTACGTGGGCCGCGACGAAGCCGACGTCCGCGCCACCCACGCACTGGGTGCGGACCTCGTCCTACACCAAGATGAAGACGTGCTAGACACGTGGTTCTCCTCCGCGCTGTGGCCTTTTTCTACCCTCGGATGGCCGGAACAAACCTCGGAACTCACCCGCTTCTATCCGACCGCTGTGCTGGTCACCGGCTTTGACATCATCTTTTTCTGGGTCGCCCGGATGATCATGATGGGCCTGCACTTCATGAAGGAGGTGCCCTTCCATGAGGTGTACGTGCATGGCCTAATCCGCGATGCGGAAGGCCAAAAAATGTCTAAATCCAAGGGCAACGTCATTGACCCTCTGGATCTGATTGATGGCATCGACCTAGAAACCCTAGTCGCCAAGCGCACCCGCGGCCTCATGCAGCCGCATTTGGCGGCCGCCATTGAGAAATCCACCCGCCAACAGTTCCCAGAAGGCATCGCCGCGTACGGGACCGATGCACTACGTTTTACTTTTGCCTCACTGGCGACTCTGTCGCGTGATATCCGCTTTGATGTGGGTCGCATCCAAGGCTATCGCAACTTCTGCAACAAACTGTGGAATGCCGCGCGCTTTGTGCTGATGAGCGTGGAAGGACAGGACTTAAGCGCAGGGGATGAAAGCCCATCACTTGCCGATGTGTGGATTCGATCGCGCCTGCAAGCGATGCTTGACACCACTGAACAAAGTTTTAAGGCCTATCGATTTGATCTGGCTAGCCAAGCGCTGTATGAGTTCACTTGGTATGAGTTTTGCGACTGGTACTTAGAACTGAGCAAAGCCGTCTTACAGTCAGACGCTGCGACAGATGCCGCCCGACGCGCCACCCGGCGCACCTTGGTCAGCACCTTAGATGCGCTGTTGCGCGCACTGCATCCGCTGATGCCGTTTATCACCGAAGAAATCTGGAGCCGCGTGGGTCCGTTGGCAGGTGCGAGCGGCAGCCTGATGCAAGCACGCTGGCCTAGCCTACCCAAGGGCACGCGCGATACGGCGATCGAGAGCGAGATGCGTTGGGTCATGGACTTTATTCTCGCGGTGCGACAAATCAGAGGCGAGATGGACATTCCGCCATCCCGCCGCTTCGACGTGCTACTCACCCACGCATCCGTGGATGATCTCGCAAAACTTGAGCGCACCCGTCACTGGCTCATGCGTCTGGCCCACTTAGGCGACATCACTCCCTTAGGCGATCAAGCAGAACCTGAGGCGGCCGTGGCATTGCTCGGTGACCTACGAATCTTAGTGCCCATGGCAGGACTGATCGATGTGGCGGCGGAAGCGGTACGCATCGATAAGCGAATCCACAAGGTGAGCGATGATCTGAAGAAAACCGAAGCTAAGCTGTCCAATGAGCGTTTCGTCGCGAATGCACCACCGGAGGTGGTGGACCAAGAACGCGCTCGCTTGGCTGATTTTAAACACCAGTTAAGTGAACTCGACTCCCAGCGCGCCCGCTTGAGCAAACTTTAACGAGCGCTTCTGGCGCGATGTCATGGGCAAACGGGCAGCCGGGCAATAGTGATTAAGTGGCTAAGTGGCTACTCGTCGAATGATGACAGACCCGAGCACAAGAACGTCCATTTTTGTGCGCAGGAAGCAGTCGAGTGCCTCCGCAGGTCGACATACGACCGGCTCATTTTCGTTAAATGAGGTGTTGAGCACCATCGGCACGCCGGTT
>CAIOZU010000035.1 GCA_903862885.1 uncultured Pseudomonadota bacterium | reverse complement strand
GACCCCTTCCATGTCAAGGAAGTGCTCTACCGCTGAGCTACGCGCCCCTTATGGGAGGGGGTGCAGGATACTGGAGCGCGCGGGTAGGGGCAACGACTGGGGTCGTGAAAACGGTGATTTGCCCCATGGCGGCCATTAAAATCCTCTATGAATGACTTTTAAATGATCTTTTTGACGTCTGATTGATTCTGAGGTCGATACAATCGGGTGTCCTCTCAGGGTATCTCGTGACCAAGTTGAACCATACTCCGCTGGCCGTGTTCATTGCGCTTTTAGCGGTGGTGCTATTGGCGTGTGGCCTGGCTGCGTCTACCTGGCGTGTGTTTGGCAATACGTGGGATGAGCCGGAGCATCTCGCGGCCGGCCTTGAGTTGCTCGATCAAGGTAAGTACACCTACGACATTCAGCACCCACCGATTGCGCGCGTCCTATTGGCATTGGGCCCTTGGCTTGCCGGTGCGCGCTCTGAAAATACGCCACCCCCCAATGGTGAGCCCGAGGGGCAAAAGATTTTGTATGCCGAGGGGCATTACGATTTGTATCTCTCACTGGCCCGTGCCGGCACCTTGCCTTTTTTGGCTTTGCTGGTGGTGGTGACTTTTTTGTGGGCACGCACCGTGACCACGCCCTGGATTAGTGTGGGCGCATCGCTCTTGGTGGCGGTCACGCCTGCCGTGTTGGGCCATGGGGCGCTGGCAACGATCGATATCGCAGCAGCGTCCACGACGCTACTCGCGCTCTGGTTGGCTCGGCGATGGTTGGGCTCCGGTCGGATCACAGACGCGATGGCGTTGGGTGTAGGGACGGGTGTGGCACTGGGCACTAAGTTGTCGGCACTCCCGTTCGCGGGCATTGGCGGTCCGTTGCTGTTGTTGCTTGCCGGGTGGGCGCGGCGTGCACGACGCGTGAAGCCGGTGGTGTCCGGTCGGCGATGGGCATTGGGTGCTGCGCTGGTTGTCTTTCTGGTGCTGGTTATTTTGACCTTAGCCTACGGGGGCGGGTTTATTTATTTGACCAACGCCCAGCATAAATTCAGTCAGACGCTGTGGTATTTATTTGGCTTTAATGGTTTTTGGCATGATCTGGCTTATCAGCTGTTTTCTTGGGTCAAAGTGCCTGAAGCGGTGAAGGGTTTCTTGGGCGGTGTGGAAGCCGTATCGGTGCATAACCAGAATGGGCATTTATCTTATTTGTTGGGTGATAGTCGTGCGCAGGGTTGGTGGTATTTTTATGTGGTGGCGCTGACCGTTAAGACGCCCTTGCCGTTCTTAGTCCTTGGCTGTCTGGGCTTAGCGCGACTCGCCTGGTGTGGTATCCGCCGCAACGAAGCGAACTTACTCACCTTGCCTGCCTTGTGGTTGGCGATCTTGGTGTTCGTGAGTCTCTTTAGTCATATCAACATCGGCGTACGACACGTGTTGCTGTTGTATCCCTTGTGGGCCATTGGCGCAGCCATGCTGCTCGCGGATCTATGGACGTGGTGTCGGATGGTCCTTGTTGGGCGTGTTCGCCTCATGGTGGGGGCGGGCTTACTGTTGCTCACGCTGTGGCCGCTGGTGGTGGTGGTGCGTGAGTGGCCTGATTACTTGGCGTATTTTAACGTGCTCGCACCTGACCCTGAGCAGGTGCTGGTGGATTCAGATTTGGACTGGGGTCAGGACTTGCAGCGTTTGAGTCGTCGGCTGCAGGTGTTGCAGGTGCCGTCGCTGTCCTTCGCGTATGACGGTAGCGCCTTACTGGATCGTGAAGGGCTGCCGCCTTTCCGGTTGCTAGGCCCGGATGAGCGGGCCACCGGCTGGATTGCGGTATCCGCCTTGGCGCGCGTGCACGCACCGGATCGATTTGCGTGGCTTAATCAGTACCCGCGGGTCGAGCAGGTGGGTAAAACCATCGATCTATACGACGTGCCGTTGGCGACGCCTGCGCCTACGCCCGCGCCTTAAGTCGTTGTGGCCTGTCCGACGCTTGGGGTGCGGCCGATGGCCGTTCGCTGCGTGTGGGTCGATACCGGCGACCGCTCTTTGCTAAACTCGCCCGCTTTCTTACAGGGTTCATTCCTATGCCCGTGATTACCTTGCCGGATGGCAGCGAACGTCGCTTTGAATCGCCGGTGACGGTGGCCGAGTTGGCCGCGAGCATCGGTGCAGGCTTGGCTAAAGCGGCGCTGGCCGGTCGGGTGGATGGTCAGTTAGTGGACACCTCCCATCGCTTAGAGGCGGATGCCAAGGTGTCGATTGTCACCGACAAAGATCCCGAGGCGCTTGAGATCTTGCGTCACTCCACCGCCCACTTATTAGCACAAGCGGTGCAAGCAATTTATCCAAGCGCACAGGTGACCATTGGTCCTGTGATTGAGGATGGATTCTTCTATGACTTCTCATTCGAGCGTCCCTTTACGCCTGAGGATCTGGAGAAGTTTGAGGCAAAGATGAAGGAGTTGGCGAAGGCTGACTTAAAGGTCGAGCGTCGCACCTTGGCGCGCGATGAGGCGGTTGCCCTCTTTAAGAGCATGGGCGAGCACTATAAGGCGGAGATCATCAGCAGCATTCCTGCTGATCAAGACATCAGTCTGTATGGTCAAGGCGAATGGTTTGATTTGTGTCGCGGGCCGCACGTTCCCTCGACCGGTAAGCTCAAAGCCTTCAAATTGATGAAGTTGGCGGGCGCTTACTGGCGCGGTGATTCTAAGAATGAAATGCTGCAGCGAGTCTATGGCACGGCGTGGCGTAACGAAGTGGATCTGAAGGAATATTTGACCCGCTTAGAAGAAGCTGAGAAGCGCGATCACCGGCGAATTGGCCGTGAATTAGGCCTTTTTCATCAGCAAGAAGAAGCCGTGGGTAGTGTCTTTTGGCACCCGGCAGGTTATACGCTGTGGCGCGATGTCGAGCATTACATGCGAGGCCGCCTTGAGACGTCTGGGTATGTAGAGGTCAAGAGTCCGCAGTTGCTCGATCGTTCGCTGTGGGAGAAGACCGGCCACTGGGATAACTATCGCGAGAATATGTTTATCGCCGAGTCTGAGAATCGCATGCTCGCGGTCAAGCCAATGAACTGCCCAGGGCATGTGTTGATCTATAAGCAGGGCATGAAAAGTTATCGGGACTTGCCACTGCGTATTGCGGAGTTTGGCTCCTGTCATCGCAATGAGCCATCCGGTGCGCTGCATGGTCTGATGCGCGTGCGCGCCTTCACACAGGATGATGCGCATATTTTTTGTACGGAAGATCAAATCAACGCAGAGACGGTGGCCTTCTGCGCGCTCTTGCAGAGTGTGTATGCGGATTTTGGTTTCACCGATGTGCATGTCAAATTTTCGGATCGTCCGGTGAAGCGGGCAGGCTCAGATGAGACCTGGGATAAAGCGGAGCACGCGTTGCGTTCCGCCGTGGAGGTGGCCGGTCTTAAGGTCACGCTCAATCCGGGCGAGGGCGCCTTCTACGGGCCTAAGCTTGAGTTTGTGTTGCGCGATGCCATTGGTCGCGATTGGCAGTGCGGCACCTTGCAGGTCGACTTTGTGTTGCCGGAGCGCTTGGATGCCGAGTACGTCGCTTTAGACAATACGCGCCGGCGGCCGGTGATGCTGCACCGCGCCATTTTGGGTTCTTTTGAGCGATTCATTGCGATCTTGATTGAAAACTATGCGGGCCGATTACCGCCCTGGTTGGCGCCCACCCAGGTGGTTTTGATGACAATCACTGACCGACAGATCGATTTCGTGACAAAATGTGCCGAATCCTTGAGAAATCAGGGGCTTCGAGTGGAAACCGACTTGCGCAACGAGAAAGTCGGCTTTAAAATTCGAGAACACACGCTGAAGCGGGTACCTTACCTGCTGGTGGCGGGGGACCGAGAAGTCGAGTCCCAGTCGTTGGCCGTGCGAACGCGTTCGGGCAAAGATATGGGTGTGATGACCGTAGACGCGGTTGCCACACTCATACAGTCCGAGATAGCGAAGCGCGGCCGTCATTCTTTGGAGGATTGATTTATCGCAACTACGAAGCGCGTACGGCGCAATGAAGAGATCTTGTCACCGATCGTTCGCGTCATTGCGGATGACGGGGCCCAGTTAGGGGTGATGCCACGAGCCGAAGCGATTGCGCTGGCAGCCGGACAAACACTCGATCTCGTCGAAGTGTCGCCGACCGCGGAACCGCCGGTTTGCCGAGTCATGGACTTCGGCAAATTTTTGTTTGAACAAAACAAGAAAGCCCACGCGGCGAAGCGCAAGCAGAAGCAGATTCAGGTTAAGGAAATCAAATTCAGGCCAGGGACTGACGAGAATGATTACCAGATTAAACTGCGTAACATCATTCGGTTCTTGACGGAAGGCGACAAGGCAAAGGTCACGCTACGCTATCGCGGTCGTGAACTGGCCCACCAAGAAGTGGGCCGCCGATTGCTCGACCGTTTGTGCTTGGACCTGAATCCGCATGCCAGTATTGAGCAGTTCCCTCTGATGGAGGGTAAGCAGCTCGTGATGATGTTCGGACCGAAGAAGAAATAGGTCGGCCGAATAAGAACGTTGACGTAAAAAGCGTAGCTTTTTACGACACAAGTGACCGGTGGGGAGCGCGATGCGCGACTTGCCGGGCCCGCCCCGAGCCCGCTGAAAACACTGGTTTTCAGCGGTGCGACAGGGTCATAAGTCGCTGACAGAACCGTCTGATCAGCATGGAGAAAGTCGATGCCTAAGTTGAAAACCAACAAGGCTGCGGCGAAGCGCTTTCGCAAAACGGCGAATGGCTTCAAGCGCGGTCAGTCACACAAGCGTCATATCCTGACGAAGAAGCCCTCAAAGCGTAAGCGTCAGCTGCGTTCCGGAAAGATGGTCCATGAATCGGACGTCAACCGGGTCACGCAACTGCTTCCGAACCATTGATCGGCTTTGCCTTTAGGAGAATGAAATGGCACGTGTAAAAAGAGGTGTAGTCGCTGGACGACGACACAAAAAGATTCTGGGCAAAGCGAAGGGCTACTACAACGCTCGGCGCAAAGTGTTCCGTACCGCGAAGCAGGCGGTCATCAAGGCCGGCCAGTACGCTTACGCCGGTCGTAAGATCAAGAAACGGGATTACCGTTCACTGTGGATTCAACGGCTGAATGCCGCTGCCCGAGCGTATGGCTTGAGCTATAGCCGCTTGATTCAAGGTCTCAAGATCTTGCAGTTGGCGGTCGATCGGAAGGCGCTGGCGGATCTGGCGGTGCATGAGCCGGCCGCATTCGCTGCGATCGTCGAGCAGGTGAAGGCTGCCTTGCCCGCTACTAACGCGAAGTAGCGTGTGGAGCTTTCGGACCTCCTGGCATCGGGGTTAGTCGAGATCGCCGCCGCATCGGATGCGGCGGCGCTTGATCAGGTCCGAGTTCGGCTGCTCGGTAAAAAAGGGGCTCTCACAGAGCAACTGAAGAGTCTAGGGGCCCTACCGTCGGCGGAACGACCGGCGGTGGGTGCTCTGATTAATGAAGCCAAGAACCAACTCAATGAGGCACTGACCGCGCAAGCGCAGCGGCTGTCCGCTGCGGCCATTGCCTTTGAACTAGCGGCAGGGGCGATTGATGTCAGCTTGCCGGGTCGTGGGCTGACACCCGGTGCCTTGCACCCGGTGACCCGGACTCGGCTTCGCATTGAAGAGATCTTTCGGCGCGCAGGCTTTGCGATTGCTGAGGGTCCTGAGGTCGAAGATGACTTCCATAATTTCGAAGCCTTAAATATTCCCGCCCATCACCCGGCGCGTGCGATGCACGATACCTTCTATTTTGGGGATGGACGGTTGCTTCGCACCCATACCTCGCCGGTACAAGTGCGTGCCATGTTGACGAATTCGCCGCCGCTTCGGCTGATCATGCCGGGTCGAGTCTATCGGTGTGATTCCGATCAAACCCATACACCGATGTTCCATCAGGTCGAAGGCTTGGTGATTGATCGCGATATCAGCTTTGCCCACTTAAAGTCCTTGCTGCGTCGTTTTGTGTCCGAGTTTTTTGAAAAGCCTTTGGAGATCCGTCTCCGACCCTCTTATTTTCCATTCACGGAACCGTCCGCTGAGGTGGATTGCCAGTGTGCCTTCTGTGAGGGTCGCGGTTGTCGTGTCTGTAAGCAGACCGGCTGGCTTGAGGTATTGGGCTGCGGCGTGGTGCACCCGAATGTGCTTCGTAACTGCGGTCTAGATCCTGAGGCGTGGACCGGCTATGCCTTTGGGATGGGCATTGAGCGCTTTGCCATGCTGCGTTACGACGTGAACGATTTGCGGCTATTCTTTGAGAACGATCTCAGGTTTTTGGCGCAGTTTGCGCGCGCCTAACTCGACTGTGGGGATGTGGGGATGAAGATCGCTCTCAGTTGGCTACGTGAGTGGGTGGATCTGCCGACGGATTCCGCCGTGCTCGCGCAGGCACTCACCATGGCGGGCTTTGAGGTGGAAGCCCAGCAGGCTGCGACCGTGCCCTTTGTGGGCGTCGTGGTGGCTGAGGTGGTCAGCGTGGAGGCACATCCAGAAGCCGATAAGTTACGGGTCTGCCAGGTATCGATCGGTGGCGCTGAGCGCTTCACGGTGGTGTGCGGCGCGCGCAATGTGCGCGTAGGGCTTAAGACGCCACTGGCCACGCTTGGTGCGCTGTTACCAGGGGATGTGCGCATTTCGCGCGCCAAGCTGCGCGGCATAGAGTCAGAAGGGATGCTGTGCTCCGCCCGTGAATTGGGTTTGGGGGATGTGCCTGAGGGTTTGCTTGAGTTGCCAGCCGAGTCTGAGCTTGGCACGGATCTGCGCGTTGCTTTAGCGCTTGATGACACTGTCTTTGATATTAATTTCACCCCCAATCGCGGTGATGCGTTATCCGTACTAGGACTCGCGCGTGAGGTCGCGGTGATTACAGGACAGGCGCTTAAGATGCCTGAGATCGATGCGCTGCCCGTCACGATCACTGATCACGTAGGGGTGCGGGTCAGTTGCCCCAGCGCCTGCGCCACCTTTGCTGGGCGCGTGATTCGGGGCGTTAATCCAAAGGCGCAGACACCGCTTTGGATGCGCGAGCGACTACGGCGTGCGGGGCTTCGAAGTCTTGGGCCGCTGGTCGATGTCACCAACTACGTGATGCTGGAGTTAGGCCAGCCCATGCATGCCTATGATCTCAGGCAAATCACCGATCACATTGAGGTGCGCATGGCGACACCCGGTGAGTCGCTGCGTTTGCTTGAGGGCAGTGAGATCGCTTTAAGTGACGATATGGTGGTGATCGCTGATGCCAGCGCCCCCTTGGGGCTTGCTGGGGTCATGGGGGGTGCTAAGAGTGGCATCGCTGTCGATACCACCGATGTATTTTTAGAGTCCGCCTGGTTTGCACCCCACGCAATCGCAGGGCGTGGTCGACGCTTCGGTATCCTCACCGATGCCTCCAGTCGCTTTGAGCGCGGGGTTGATCCGACGGGCGCTGTGCGTGCGATGGAGCGGGCGACACAGCTGTTGGTCGCGATGGCAGGCGGACAGGTGGGTCCTTTGCAGGTAGAGCACAGTGCGGCTCATCAGCCGACGCCGCTGGCGATTGAGTTGCGACCGTCCTATATCCGTCGTCTGATCGGTATTGATATTGAGAGTGCGCGTGTCGGTCGTATTTTAACGGCATTGGGGATGCGCGTGGATGCGACCGCGACCGGCTGGGCGGTGACACCACCGGCGTGGCGTTTTGATATCGCCCAAGAAGCCGACTTGGTGGAAGAGGTGGCCCGCATCTTTGGTTACAACGAGATTCCAGAGATCGACGCGAATCTGCCGCAGCGTCCCGGGCACGTACCGGAGGGCGTGATTGAAGGGTCACGCTTCAGTCAGCGACTGGTTGATTTAGGCTTTTATGAAGCGATCAATTTCACCTTCGTGGATCCGCTGTGGCAGCGGCAATTGTTTCCGGATGCTCGCCCTTTAAGTGTGGTGAATCCCATCTCGGCGGAACTCGCGGATATGCGCGTCTCGCTCTGGCCGGGGTTGCTGAAAAACCTCGCGGAAAATGTTCGACGCCAGCAGTCGCGGGTAAAATTATTTGAAGTAGGTTCGAGGTTTATTCAGCAAGATACTGAATTAAAAGAAATTAACACGATTTCTGGATTGACGTGGGGCGCGGTGTGGCCTGAGCAATGGGCTGTCACGCCTCGGACGGTCGATTTTTATGATCTCAAGGCGGAGGTGGAGGCTTTGTTATGTGCCGCCGGCGAGACATCCGATCGCTTTGTGGCGGAGACATTGAGTTGTCTTCATCCCGGTCGTTCAGCGCGTATTTACCGAGAAAAACAGGCGATTGGTTGGATCGGTGAATTGCACCCAGAGTGGGTGCGTCTGCTTGATCTGAATGCGGCACCGGTGCTGTTTGAGTTAGATGCGCAGGCGATTTCGCAGGCCCTTGTCCCGCATGCAGAGGAATTGTCGCGCTTCCCCTCGGTGCGTCGTGACCTCGCGGTAGTCGTCGATGAAGGATGCACTTTCAATGAGTTGCGAGAATCTGTTACTGTTACCGCATCAAGTCTTTTGCGTGACTTAACGGCATTTGACGTGTATCGAGGCAAGGGCGTCGAAATAGGTCGAAAAAGCGTCGCTTTAGCCTTGATTTTTCAGGATAAAAATAGGACTCTAGCGGAAGGGGACGTGGAAGCGGTGATGCGCACCATCCGCGCTCGCTTACAGAACGATCTGAGAGCGACTTTTCGCGACTAATTTTTTCGATTGATTGGGGGCGCGACGACCAATGGCACTGACCAAAGCAGAAATGGCTGAAGCCCTGTTCGATCAACTGGGGCTCAATAAACGCGAAGCGCGTGAGCTCGTCGATTTGTTTTTTGAGGAAGTGCGTCACGCACTGTCTAACGGGGAGCAGGTGAAGTTGTCCGGTTTCGGCAATTTCGATCTGCGTGATAAGAATCAACGTCCCGGACGTAATCCAAAAACCGGCGAAGAGATCCCGATCAGTGCGCGTCGCGTGGTGACGTTCCGTCCGGGTCAAAAGCTGAAGGCGAGAGTCGAAGCGTATGTTGGAACCAAGCAATAACGCCGAACTCCCGGTCATTCCGGGTAAGCGTTATTTTACGATTGGCGAAGTGGCCGATCTGTGTGGTGTGAAACCGCATGTCTTACGTTACTGGGAGCAAGAGTTCCCGCAGCTGAAGCCAGTGAAGCGACGCGGCAACCGTCGTTACTACCAGCGACAGGACGTGTTGGTGATTCGTCAAATTCGCAGTCTGCTATATGACGAAGGCTTTACCATCGGCGGGGCGCGCCAGCGTCTGGCCGGTGATGGCGCGCGCGAAGATGTGTCGCAGAGTCAGCAGAT
The DNA here is from genome assembly GCA_903862885.1 of uncultured Pseudomonadota bacterium. Taxonomy (GTDB): domain Bacteria; phylum Pseudomonadota; class Gammaproteobacteria; order Steroidobacterales; family Steroidobacteraceae; genus CAIKZZ01. The sequence goes on along the minus strand of CAIOZU010000035.1, from coordinate 182,262 downwards.
CATGCGGCAGTTGCGTACCGAGCTTGAGGAATTACTAAAGTCCTTGCGCCGTTAAGTCATCTTTCGATGGCTCTGCTCTCTTCATTCGATTAAACTCAACGTGTTTGACGCGTCGTGGTTCCCACGGCGCACCCTCCGGTCGGGGCGTGGCGCAGTCTGGTAGCGCACTTGCATGGGGTGCAAGGGGTCGTAGGTTCAAATCCTATCGCCCCGACCAATTTATAAGGCAATGAATAAGCCGGATCCTTTGGTGGCTTCGGGTCGCGTACGGGCGTTTATTTTTACTCGGCGACTGTCGCTGATCAGGGATTTAGCTCTCTTTATGCGCTGCCGTTGTTTCGCGTGGCAGGCCCAGTCGCGTGACTTGCGTGAGTAGCACAGCCGCGATCGTTGCGAGGGTTAAAGAGTCTGCAAAGATCGGGCGAAGCCAAGGAGCGACCCCTGCATAGGCTTGCGGCAAAATATCGACGCTGAGTCCTGCGCAAAAGGCCAGTCCAATGGCGAAGGTGCGCCGTGCATCTAATTTCACCGCGGCGATGATCTGTAATCCCGACATGATCATAAAGCAGGTGACGAACACTAAGATGGCGCCAGCGACGGGCGTTGGCATATGGGTGAGTACCGCCGCAAGCTTAGGGGAGAAGCCCAGTAAAAAGAACACGGCGCCCGCTCCGTAGCCAATCATCCGACTGGTGGCGCCGGTGGAAGCACTGAGTGACACGTTGCTCGATGAAGTGTCAGAGGCCATGCCGCCGATGAGTCCGGAGATGACAACGGTGGCGGCGTCTGCCGTGAGGCCGTTTTGAATGGCTTTCATGTCAGTTGCTTTACGGTCGGGAAAGTTGACCTTCTCAGCTAGCACTAAGTTGCCAAAGGACTTTAGGGCGCCACAAATTGAGACAATGATAAAGGTCGGTGCCAACGACCAGTGAAACGCGAAGGAGGCGCCGCCGGTCAGCAGGGGCAGACCCACCCAGGGCGCCTCGGCGATTTGTGAGAGGCCGGCGGGGGATATCAGTCCAAGTCCGAGCGACAGGGCGTAGCCCACTAACATACCGACCAATACACCATAGAGTCGTAAGTTGCCGGTCGACATCACGTTGATACCGGCCATGACCGTGAGCGTAATGGCTGACACCAACACGTTCATAGGCATCAAGGGATCCCCTTGGTAGGCAACAGTCATGAATTTTGAGGTACCCACGGGCACGAGCCCTAAGCCCACAAAAAACACCACCAATCCCGTGACCTGTTTCGGGAATAGAAACGCGATTTTAGATACCAACCGCGCAAACAGCAGTTCAGTGAGGCCGGCGAAAATGGTCATGCCGCGCATGAGAGGAATGCCGCCGAGCCATGCCGCGCTCATGCAGGCGGGAAAGAAATTAGGGCCCGCTAAGTTGGGGCATAGATAGCCTGATCCAAATCCTGGCAGTCGCACCGACTGCAGGATGGTGCCGATACCGCAGGCCATCATGGTCAGAGCGAGAACCGCCGACGCTTGCTGATCGCCGCCCCCAATTTCAGACATCATCACCGCAGGCAACACCAGCGTGCTCGACATCAACACCACGTGTTGCACGGCCAACAGGGCCAATGGTCCGGTTGGCGGATGGTCATCTAGCTCATAGATGAGATCGTTGGCCGTCGTCGTCATGGGGAGCCTCTCAGAGTTTCATCCAAATCGGCGTGGCCATAAAGTAATCCGATCCGACAATGTAGGTGTGCCCATCGAGGGTGATGCGCCGGGCGTACAGGAGTTTCCGGGACGGCAGGGCATCACCGGGCCTAGCGCGCAGGTATTGTTCCCAATGCGCCGGTTTGGTTTTAAGTGCCTCGGTGAGTTCCGCGATGATGGGTCGCCCCACGGCATCCGTGAAGGGGATCATGTCTCTGCCGCGTTGCGTGGGGAATGCGGGGTCGATCACCGTTCGCCCATTCTCATCCAACACATAGATATAGGTATCTAAAAAGTTGAACTCTGAGGCGGGGTCGAGTAGCTCCTTAGCGGCCGCTTCAATGCCAACGGATTGCAGCAGGGTCACGGCCCGGTCGACGTTGGTTTGGAGGAAGCTGCGCTCGAACTTAATGCGATAGAGTCCAGCACCCACGATCAATGTGGTGCCGTCGGGTGCAATGGCTTTGCGGTTATAGGCACTTTTCCAGGCCGGTGTGAGATTGCCGCCGTCTTGCCAAAGATAAAATACCCACGCCGAGGCATGACGCTGTGGTGATTGCGCGAGGCGGATAATCCGCTGGATCGCGGGCTTACCATTGGCATCGCGCAGGTCGGCGAGATTTTTTCCCACCAGTCGTGGCGTGCTGCCGTGAAACAGACACGTGCCATCCGGTGAGTACACATAGAGATAAGAGGCCGCCGTTTTCCAGCGGGAGCCGGGCTTGGCAAACTCAGCGAAAGCGGCCGAACCCTTCGCTTCGATGAGTTGGCCGGCATCTTCTACGAGGGTGACCAGTTGCTTGGTGTCCTCGAACGCGTAGGGGGCTAGTTGACTGCCATCGACCGCCACCGCAACATGCCAAAAAAGTGCCGTGCACAACACGGTCGCGATGTGTTGCAGAGTGCGCCTGGTCAGCGGCCTGCGGTCAGGGTGGCCGCCTGAGCGTTCTTGCGGCGTCTTGTTTTTTTTGGTGTTTGGCAGCATGTGCTCACGACGCTCATGGTCCGGAGTGCGATGGGGTAAGTGACTCTCGACTGCGTCAGTCACAGGTTGATTGTATTCATGGCTGATGTCAACGACCGAAGGTTACGTGCGTCGGCCGTCGCGGGTGACCGGAGCGCGCCGGTGCAAGCGAGCGGGCGTTGATCGCGCTATGATAATCGCCCTGGCGGCGTTGTTAACCCACACTTGGATTGCACCATGATTGGTCCCCATACCCACGAGTTTGACTTTGAGCGCTGGCCATTTGAGGCGCCGGAGTTTGCTGACGCCCTCACGACCATTGCGGTGCTAGAGGATGATGAGCCGATCCTGCTCGTCTCCCATGATGCCGAGGATGGGATGTGGCAGATCCTCTGCGGTACGACCAATGAGCCTGAGGATGGTCGGCTGACCTGCCTGGGGTGTCTGGTGGAGCTCGATCCCACGCTCGCTGAGATTGCCGACTTGCCCAAGGGGTGGGAGGCTTTCCGCGACGCCGTTGGCGCGCCGTGGACTCGTGAGAAGAGTGTACCCTTCGATGAGGAGGGGGATGAAGAAGAGGGGGAGGACGACGACTCTTGAGTCCGTGTGTGGCCGCGAGCCAGCCGGTGGGCTCGCTGTGTGGCCACGTGCTTCTCCCATCGACGCTTCTCGTGTTTTAAGACAGGATCCGCCTGCGCGTCCTGAGTCAGCCGATGAGCGTACCGGGCGACATGAATAAGCTTCATATCTCTGCTGACTCTTTGCTGCGCGATTCGATGGAGTTGGCGCGACGGGTGGTGATCAGTGGCGTTAAGCCCACGTAGCGGGTGGCCCTGTGGCGCGGCGGGGCACCCGTTGGCATGGCCATCTAAGAGGTGCATGCGTATCACGCGATCTGCGCGGATCAAAGGGTCATTCGTGCTTTCTGCGATACAGGTATTGATAATCAAAGGAAAGTCGTGCGTGTGCACGCGGTCGATGACCTTGTATCGCGCGGGTCGGCTGAGGATGAGTTGCTGCTGGTGGATGATGTGTCGGATCCGAGAAGCAGTCTGGACGCAGTGATAGCGGAGTTAAAAAACCGTTGTCAGCGTCGCTTTCCTAAGGCCGTGCGCACCGCGACGGTCTATGACAAGCCCACCCGTCAGTGCAGTCACTGAGTGCCTGATGAACAGGTGCATAAGACCGATAGTTGGTTGGTCTTTCCTCATGAGATATAAGGTCTACACGGGGCGAGATTCTGACGCATCAGCCGGTAGATATTCGTTTCTTCGATAAGCCGTAACGTAAGCGATCGCGCAGGCGTCTCATCAGCGCATGACAAGAATCATAGATACTCGATCGATAGGATCAGTGATCAGATAATGTGAGTGATCAAGAGGTAAAGGCATGACGGATCTTCTCGAGCGGATGTTTCATCTTCGCGCGCACGGCACGAGCGTACGAACCGAGTTGCTGGCCGGTGTCACGACTTTTCTGACGATGGCCTACATTGTGGTGATCAATCCGGCCCTGCTTGGGCAAGCGGGTATGCCGGTGACGGCGGTTGCTGTGGCGACCTGTCTCGCCGCCGCTTTTGGCTGCATCCTGATGGGATGGGTATCGAATTATCCTTTGGCCATGGCCCCGGGCATGGGCATTAATGCGTACTTCGCCTTCACGGTGGTTAAAACCATGGGCGTGCCGTGGCAAACCGCACTCGGCTGCGTGTTTCTCTCGGGCGTTGCTTTTTTCTTGCTGACGGTGGTGGGTGTGCGGCAGATGATAGTCGCCGCCGTTCCGCATTCGCTGTTTTCGGCCGTGGCGGGCGGCATTGGCTTGTTCATCGCCTTTATTGGCTTGAGTGATGCCGGCATTATTGTTGCCCATCAGGGCACGATGGTGGGTCTCGGCAATTTAACGGAACCGAATGCCGCAGTTGCGTTATTGGGCTTGGTGGTGATTGGCTTGTTGCAGGCTCGTCAGGTGCGTGGTGCGATGCTGCTGGGTATCTTGGTGACGGCGGGAGTGAGTTGGTTATGTGGCCTGTCTCATCTGGTGGCCGGAGGCTTCCCACTGGGTGAGTTGTCGGCGACGGCGCTGCAGTTAGATATTCCGGCGGCGCTGAATCTCAAAGGCGGCATTGGCCTGTCGCTTCTTGAGATTGTCTTTGTTTTCTTGTTTGTTGATGTGTTTGATAACGTCGGTACCTTGGTCGCGGTCGCGAAGCGGGCAGGTTTAACAGCGCCGGATGGGACGATCCCGCGCTTGAATCGAATTTTGTTGGTCGATTCAGCGGCTATGGTCGTGGCCGCGGCGGTCGGCACCAGTCCGGTCACCAGTTATGTAGAGAGCGCGGCGGGTGTCGCGGCGGGTGGGCGGACGGGGCTCACCAGTCTGGTGGTGGGGGTGTTGTTTTTAGTAACCCTGTTTTTTACTCCACTGGTTCAGGCCATCCCGGTGGCGGCGACCGCCCCGGCGCTGATTCTGGTGGGCGCGCTCATGATGGGCTCCTTAGCAGAGGTGAAATGGAATGACCCGCTGGAGTCGATCTCTGCCTTTTTAACCGTGGTGATGATCCCTCTAAGCTTTTCCATTGCCAATGGTCTGGCTTTTGGCATCACGAGCTATGCGGTGTTGAAGTTGGTGACTGGCCGGGCCACGCGCCAGGACTGGCTTATCTATGTGCTCAGCGCCTTATTTGTGCTGCGCTTCGTCTATCTGGCGGCCTAAGAAGCGTGCGGGCTTCACTGAGCCGGCCATGGCTTTATTTCTAAGGCCGCATTGAACGATGGGGTTCGTGACCCGCCAAGGTGTGCCTGTTAACAGGCAAGGCGGGTGGTGCGTCCATTGACGGCTTGCAGGCGGGCGACGATGATATTCACAGCCCTATCGGTAAGGATCAAAGATGAGTAGAGAGTCCACCCAACGCGTATTGTCCGGCCAAGCGTGGGACGATTATTGCGATTCGCTTAAAGCGGCGGGGCACATCATTGATGCCTTTGGCGATCTACCCACTGAGCAAGATCGGATCGAGTGGTACCGCTTTCTCACTCGACTGACGCGCAATGGTCTCGAGCGTTTTGTGGAAAACAGTGAGCCTGAGCGCCCGCGCCTGCGAGATGCACCCTGGCGTCAGTCGATTAACTTCCAGTCGCCGGATCAGGATCACCTGCTCGCCGAGTTTGTTGATGGCACGCATGCGTATCGCATCACGGGTGAGCGCGGCACGGCCCCCTATTTTGTGATGGCCGCTTGGACGGCTGCCACACCCGCAGATCCAGGTCATCAGAACTGGGCCGGTCGGGGTGTCGAGGGGCTGAAGGAGCTGAACCCCGCGATGCTTCGCACCACCGGCTTTTTGCAAAGCAGCGCGATCTCCTACGATGCGCAGGGTCGCTTTGAGGTGGTGGTCAGTCAGAAACGGCCGACGGGTGGGGCAGACTGGCTTGAGATCACCCCCGATTGTGTCGGTCTCCTTATTCGGGTTGTTTATCACCGACGCGAGCAGGAATCGGCGCCCACTTTTCGGATAGAGCGCGTGGATGGCGCAGCACCCGTTCCACTGACCGCCACTCACCTCAGTGGCGCGTTGGCGAAGGCCGGTCAATTGGTTTTGGGCTACGGTGAATTGGTGCGCTCCTGGTTTCAGGACACCTTATCCAAGAGCCCCAATCAGATTCGTTTCAGTCAAGCGCTGTATCTTAGCAATGGCGGCGTTCCTGATCGTCACCATGGCTTTGGCATGTGGGAAAAAGCGGCGGGGGAGGCTTTGGTTCTGCGCTTTGTGCCGCCCGCCTGTGACTACTGGATTTTTCAGCTGTGTAATATTTGGCAAGAAAATCTGGATAATTACGAGGAAGGGCAGGGTTATCTCAGCCAGTACCGCTGCCACACCGAAACGGATGGCTCGGTGATGGTGGTGATTGCCGACAGCGATCCGCGCGTCGGGGGCAACTGGGTCGATTCAGCGGGTCACCCGCATGGTGGCATGAGTCTGCGGATTATATTGACCGTGGCGCCACCCCCTGCGGTGGTCGTGCACCGAGTGGCGCTTGATCACCTGCAGCGTGACGGCTTTGCCGCACTCACGGTAAAGACCGAATGCCCGCGTGGAGTCGCTGACCTTGCCTCAGACAGCGTGTAAGCTGTCAGGCGTCGTAACGTTTTCTGTTGAGACCTATGATGACCACGCGAATTAAGCCCGCAGAACACTTGATTACCGCCACGGATGCTGAACTCGAGCGCATGCTCGCCGGTGCCAGTGTGCCGGCGCTCATCATGTCCCTCGTCCATTTGACGGGCGATGTGAGCGTGCTGCGTGGCGATATCCGCCCGAAAAAACCATTAATTAATGAGTACCACGGGGGGCTCAGTGAGGAGCAGAACGCCCGCGTGCGTGGCCTCGCACTCACGGCACTCAAGGATTACCGAGATCGTGGCTGCACGCTGCCGCCAGCGCCGTCGGCCGAGCGGGTCCTTGAGATGATGAATTTTATCGCCGGCGAGCAGGTGGCAGACGAGTACGTCCCCATGATGCTCGAGGAGTTGGCGCTGGATGGCGTCGATTTGCGTTTGACGCCCTGGACTCAGCCGGTGTCAGCGGACACGTTGGCCAAGCGACATGTATTGGTGATCGGGGCGGGTATGTCCGGTCTTTTGCAGGCCATGCGCCTTAAAGAGGCGGGCATCCCATTCACGGTGGTTGAAAAGAATGAGTCGGTGGGCGGTACATGGTTTGAAAATAAGTACCCGGGCTGTCGGGTGGATATTGCCAATCACTTTTACTCCTACTCCTTTGAGCAGAACCAAAGCTGGACCGAGTATTTTGCACAGCGTGATGAGTTAGTTAGCTATTTTCGTGGATTTGCTGAGCGCCATGGGCTCGTGCCTCACATGCAGTTCAATACAGAGGTGATTGCGGCACGTTTTGATGATCAGACGAATGACTGGGAAGTGACCTGCCGACGCGCGGATCAAACAGAAACGGTGACACGCTATAGCGCCTTAGTGAGTGCCGTCGGCCAGCTGAATCGACCGCTCATTCCGGATGTGAAGGGTCGAGAGCGCTTCAAAGGCATTCAAATGCACTCTGCCGAGTGGGATTCGACTGTGTCTCTGGCGGGTAAGCGCGTGGCGGTAGTAGGGTCCGGTGCGAGTTCTTTTCAGCTGGTGCCGACGATTGCCCCGTCGGTGGCCAAGATGTATGTTTTTCAGCGCTCACCCGCGTGGATGATGCCTAATCCGATTTACCATGAGCCGGTCAGTGAGGCCTTTAACTGGCTGGTGCAGCACGTGCCTTTCTATGGGCGCTGGTTTCGCTTTTTGATTTTTTGGCCGGGCAGTGACGGGATCTTGCCGGCACTGCGCATTGATCCGACCTGGCCACATCCCGAGCGGGCAGTGAACGCGTTAAACGATCAGATGCGTGAGGGCTTAACGGCGTATCTGCGAAGCCAAGTGGGCGATGACATGGCGTTACTGGATAAGGTCACGCCCCGATACCCTGTCATGGGTAAGCGCATGTTGCAGGACAATGGCAGTTGGTTAAAAGCGCTGCAGCGACCCAATGTGCGGTTGCTTACCGAAGCCGTGACCCAGATTGATGAGACCGGTATTTTGACTGAGGAGGGTCACATTGATGTCGATGTGATTATTTGGGCGACGGGGTTTCACGCGACTCAGTTTCTGTCACCGATGAAAGTGACCGGGCGTCAAGGCGTCAATTTGCATGGCCTATGGGGCGATGAGGCGCGTGCTTACCTTGGCATCACGATCCCACAGTTCCCCAATCTGTTCTGTCTGTATGGGCCCGCGACGAATCTCGCCCACGCTGGCAGTATTATTTTTCACTCCGAGTGTCAGGTGCGCTATGTCACTAGCTGCATAAAGACCTTGATCGAGCGCGGCGCTTCGGCCATGGACTGCAAGACGGAGGTCTACGAGGCTTACGTGACGCGCCTGATCAACGAGCTCGCAGGTCTGGTGTGGTCGCATCCGCAGGCGGGTAGTTGGTATCGAAACAGCAAGGGGCGGGTGGTCACCACCTCGCCGTGGCGTCTGGTGGATTATTGGGGATGGACGCAAGCGATCAATCCCTCGGATTATCAGTGGTTGGCGTAGACAAAGCCTGTGGCGGGCGATGGGTTAAGTAACAGGGGATGAATCATGTCGTCAAATGAGAATGTGTCGAAAGTGCTGAGCGGTGAGGCGTGGGAATCCTTCTGTGACGGCCTTAAAGCCGCCGGTAAGACCATTCTACGCCCCGATGCGCCAGCCACCGAGTTGGACCGCGCTGAAGGGTGGCGCTATCTGAGTCGACTGACGCGCGTGGCGCTTGACATGATGCTGGAGTGTTCAGACCCCGATTTCCCTACGTTTTATCAGGCCTCGCACACCACCGCAAAAATTGGTGCGGACAACCCCGATAATATTTACTTTAATGCCACGGTGAAGGGTGACCGTGAGTATCGGCTGCGCGGCACGCGCGGTACGGTGCCCGTGCTGTCGTTCGCCACCAAAGCCAACCGCTATGCAATTGATGGCACGATGGCCTCGACGGGTGAGCGTGACGTCAAAGAGCTTAAAATAGAAGCCGATGGCACTTTTGAGATTATCGTGAGTCAACGGCCGCATGAAGGCAACTGGTTGCCGATGGCGGCGGATTCGACCATGGTCTTAGTCCGAAACACCTTCGCCGATCGGCGCTCTGAAGTACCCGCTTCGATGACTATTGAGCGAATCGGTGCGCCGGTAAAGCCACAGTCTTTATCGGCAGATCGTTTAGTGCAATCGTTAAACTCTGCGGCTGCCTTTGTGCGTGGCACTGCGCACACCTTCGCTGAGTGGTCGAAGTTGTTCGCCACCAAGCCCAACACGCTGGATCATATGGATCAGGAGATGTGTACGCGCGCGGGTGGGGATCCCAACATTTTCTACCTGCACGGCTACTGGGCGATTGAGCCGGGGCAGGCCTTAGTCATCGAGGTGTCTCCCCCCGAGTGCAAGATGTGGAACTTCCAAGTAGATAACTATTGGATGGAGTCGCTGGATTACCGCTACCTACCCATCTGTGTCAACAAACACAGTGCGCGCTTATCGGCTGATGGTTCAGTCCGACTGGTGTTGTCGAACGAAAATCTCGGCTTTAAGAACTGGCTGGACATCGACAACCACACCACCGGAACGATGCTGCTGCGTTGGACGGAGGCGAAGAGCCATCCCGTTCCGGTGTGTCGCGTCCTGCCGCTCTCGCAGGTGCCGCGCGATTGAGTTAATAGCGGGCGATGACCTCATCGCCAAAGCGCTTGATGGCATCAATTTGCTGGGCGGTGGTCTGTGGACTCATCATGTCCCAGGGTAAGGTGCAAGCGTCGGTTACCCCGATGTCTGCCATGCGCTTGAAGTCAGCGACCGTTTTGGCGGCGACGTCAAAACCGTGGATCTGAAAGGCACTGTTACCGCGCGTACCATGTTGGTCACGCAGGCTGTTGAGGTCGGTGATCAACTGCTGCAGGGTCGCAAAGTCGGTATTGGCCGATACCCAGCCATCGCCCAAGCGGGCTGCGCGTGACAGCGCGGGCTTCGCATGACCACCGACAATGATCGGTACGGGTGTGGCGGGTACCGGGTTCATTTTCATTGGGCCGAAATCGTAATGCTCGCTGTGAAACTCAAAATACTCGCCGCTCATTGCACCCCGAATGATAGCGATGCAGTCATCCATTAACTTGCCGCGCTTGTCAAAATCGACACCGTTGTAGCTGTAGTCCTCTTTCCAAGGGCTTAAACCCGCGCCCAGCAGAATGCGGCCACCGGTGAGCGAAGCCAGCGAGGATAAACCCTTCGCCAACACCAGCGGTTGGCGAGTGGGCACCTTGAGTACGCTGGGGTAGAATTTAATTTTGCGGGTCACCGCCGCCATCCACGTCATGGCGACTAATGGGTCGATAAATGCCATATTTTCAATATAGCTGCGCGTACTTTGTGTATCTGCGTAAGGATATTCTGAGTCAGAGGCTTTGGTGTGAAAGAAGCTATCCGGCATACCAATGGCATTAAAGCCTGCCTGTTCAGCCGCTTGTGCAACGATCTGATAGTCCATGTGGTACGAGAAACCGAGTTGAAAAGTAAAACGCATGACGAGAGAGTCTCCTACGATCGAGTGTTAGCCAGTTGAATGCCCGCTTGGCGTCCGAAGAATGACGCATCGGCGAGTGATAAGCCTGAACTGTAGCCGGCCCCAGAACGCGGAAGGCCGCAGGCAGTGCGACCCGCAGCAAACAAGCCGCGGATGATTGCGCCGTCTTCGTCACGCACTTCACCGGTTGGCAGCGTGTCGAGTCCGCCTAACGTGAAGGAGGCGTAGAAGCAGTGATCAATGCGGCAGTCGATGGCGACAAACGGCGGCTCATTAAGTGGTTTTAGCCATTTAGCGGCTTTGTGGAATAACGGATCGTCACCTTGAGCTGCATATTCGTTGTAGACCGAGACGGTGTTGACGAGCGCGCCATGGGGGAGCTGTAGTTCACGCTCGATCTCCTCCCAACTGTCGCCTGCTGCGCCGATCTCCATGCGGGCAAGCGCGTGCATCTCGCTGGTCGCGTAGGTCGCGTGATCTTGTAGTAACCAAATACGATCACCGGCCTGCTGAATGGCGTGGTGCGAGACGCGTCCGTGATAGCAGTCTTCATTAATAAAGCGCTGCCCTTGATTATTAATAAAGATGCCTTTAACCAACGAACCCGGCGGGTACCAGGGAATCGTCACAAACCCCTCTTGCATGTTAATGGTCGCGCCACCGACGCTCATGCCGAGGCGAATGCCTGAGCCATCATCAATGGTGCCTAGAGGGTATTGCGAGCGCAGCATCAATGGCGCGTGGCGTTTGACCATGTCGCGGTTCATGATGAATCCGCCGGCGCACAGCGCAACGCCTCGTTGAGCGCGCACGGCGAGCATTTTGCCGTCGATTTTGACTGCGATGCCTTGGACGTGGCGATTGTGATCCACAATCAGGGCCATGGCGCGGGCGTTGTAATGCACCTCGGTGCCTGCGGCCACGGCTTGCTGGGCCAGCTGAGCCATGACGTACTTGCCGCCGCCCATGCCCAGGAATTTTGGGCAGTGGCCCCGCGGGGCGGGTGTGGCGCCTGAGGCGAAGGGCCATGCCTCCTCACTGCCGGACCAAATCAAGCAGTCGTCGGTGCTCGGTTCAATGCAGCGCTCTGCGATGTAGGAGGTTTTGTATTCAATGCCTTGGGCCACGAGCCAGTGGTAGTGCGCGAGGCTGCCTTCTGCATACAGGCGTGCCTTAGCGGCATCTGGGTTCGGCCCACCGGTCATCATCAGATACTGATACAGATCCTCGGTCTCATCTTTGAAACCCGCCGCGTGCTGAATGGGGGTACCGCCGCTGCCCCCGAGGTACATCTCTCCACCAGAGAGGGCGGAGGTGCCGCCGCTGTCCGAGGCCGCCTCAAACAGCATTACCCGTGCGCCACCGCGCGCGGCCTCAATGGCGGTGGATGCGCCGGCCGCGCCGAAGCCTACCACCACCACATCCGTCTCTAAATCCCAGCGTGTGATGTCGGCAGCTGCGATCGCGCAGCCGGGTGATGCATTGGATAGATCGGTCACAATAGCCACTCCAAAGAGCACAGGACTGGTGGCTACTCTACTGTAAAAATTGTCTTTTGGGGTGCGCCGCCGGCCTGCTGGATGCGCCGTGGCCGGCGGTGGCGGCGTGGGGTGGTCAAGGCGCTACCGGCCGGATACCCATGGCCGGCGTGCGCAGTACCGCGGCCGCTTTAAGGGTCGACGCTTCACCGAGATCCGTGTATGTTTTAGTCTTACCCGTCACCTTGGGGCATACCATGTCATTGCGACTTGAAGACATTGAACTGATTAAGCGCGTTAAGCACAAATACTTCCGCAGCATCGACATGGGGGACATCAAGGCGCTTGAAGACCTGTTTGTCCCGGATGTGCAGGTGTGTTACATCGGCGGAACCTACCGCTGGGAACTCAAAGGGCGTACCCCTTTATTGGCCTCTATCGCCGCCGCGTTTAACTCGAATTCGGTCGGGTGTCACACCGGACATCACCCTGAAATTGATGTGCTGACGGACACCACGGCCGTGGGCACTTGGTATCTGACCGACATCTATCTGAATTTGGTCGAGCAGACACGCACCACCGGCAGTGCGCTCTATCAGGATCGGTATATCAAAGAAGACGGACGCTGGCGGATTTGTGAGACCACCTATACGCGCGTCTATGAGCAAGTGGAGAAGCTGCCTGAGCCCCCCACACTGACTGCGCATCACTTGGCAAACGTGCCACCACCGAAAGCTTAATGGAGTCACCCATGTCTGAATTAGTTGGAAAAATTGCCATTGTGACCGGCGCGGGTCAAGGGGTCGGGCAGGGCATTGCGCTGGCCATGGCGGCGGCGGGCTTGCAGGTGGTGATTGCCGGGCGCACCGCCACCAAGATCGAAGACACCCTTCGCCAAATCACGGCGCGCGGCGGGCGAGGGTTGGCGGTGCGTTGTGATGTGGCTAACCCACAAGATCTCGACGCATTGGTCGCAAAGACCGTTGCCTACTTCGGTGGTGTGGACGTGTTAGTGAATAATGCCTATGACGGCGGCTGGGGACCGCTGCTGTCGCTAAGCGATGACGATATGATGCGCGGCATTCAGTCCGGGCCCATGGCGTCTTTTCGTTTGATGCGGGCCTGTCATCCGCATATGAAAGCGCGTGGGGGTGGGCACGTCATCAATCTGGTGACAGCGGCCTCAGAGCGCTGGGATAGCTCCAATTACGGCGCTTATGCGATCGCTAAGCAAGGCGTTCGTGCCTTAACCCGTGCCGCAGCCTCCGAGTGGGGCCCTGACGGTATTCGCGTCAATAGTGTGGCACCGTTGGCCATGTCTCCGGCGCTTGAAGCGTGGATTAAGAATGATCCTGGCTCGGAAGCCTATCTCAAAACCGTACCCTTAAATCGGGTGGGCGACTGTGAGATCGACATCGGCCGCGGCGTGGTGGCGTTGCTCAGATCCGATTTTAGTTACCTCACGGGTGCGACCATACCGCTCGATGGGGGACAAGCTAATTTTGACTGAGGTCGCTCGCTCTTAAAGAGCAGGCTCCTTGGCTTGATGCAGCATGTATTCGCTGGTCGCAATGACATCAATCTTGTCGAAGTCGATTAGTTTGGCGCAGCTGTGCATCATCCGATCCATGCGATGCTGCAGTTCTTTGGCATCGCCGAAAGAGCCATAGAAGGCGTGCGGATCGCGCATGGCTTCAGGAGAGAAGCCCTCTTCAACGATGGCTGCATACGGCGGGGCGTCGGCCGACAGGGGCATCACCACCACGTTCTGCACGTAGCGAAAGTTGGCTTGGGTCTCAATGCCCACCGGGGTGTGCTCCTCAAACCATACCTTTCGCCACTGGGCGTAAGTCAGGCGCGGCGGGATCTGCAGGAAGGTGACCTGACTAAAACCGTAGGTGCGCTCGCCCGCGCGGCTGGGGTGTTTGACGTTTGGCAGAATGGTGGATTCGGCGACGACGTAGCCTGCAATGCGCGCGAAGTGATCGCCAAGCAACGCCTCAATCGGCTCTCGACGCCAAGCCGTGCTCAACCAAAAGCAGAGGATGCCATCGGGTCGCGGCGGGAGACTTTCCAGGGTGAAGTTAATGAGGGTGCCAGACATATCCGCAAAGTCAGATACGTTCAGTTGCACGCGTTCAGCCCCCAATGCTTGCAGACGGGCGGCGGTCTCCTGTGTAAAGCGATCACGCACCGACTCGACGGACTGGTTGCCGCGCCAGAAGGCATAAATGAGTTTTTCCATTGAACACCTCAGTGAGTTCGTGAGACGCTGATGGTAACGAATCAGATGAATTAAAACAGACCTTTCAGAGTGGCAAGCGCGCCGATCCGCTAGACGGCAGACGGGAGGGGGATTCTAAGATGTCGAACTACGCTCATGTGACCTATGACTACCGCGGCGCGTCGGTGCTGGTCACCGGTGGTACCGCCGGTATCGGTGCGGGCATTGCCAAGGCCTACAAGGACGCGGGCGCACACGTCACGATCACAGGGACCCGTAGCAGCCCCAGTGAGTACGATGAGGATTTGTCGGGTTACCAATACCGATCATTGGATGTGCTCAATAATGAGCAAATTGATCAGTTGGCGGCGAGTACTCAGCAGGTAGATATCCTGGTGAATAACGCCGGTGCCAACTTCATGGTCGAGAATGAATATGACCCAGAAATTTTCGATAAGTCGGTGCAGGTGAACTTGCTCAGTGCATATCGCCTAGCCAGTCGGCTTCAGCCAACACTTGCAAAGAGTGCTTTGAAGGGCGGTGCCAGTGTGATTGGTTTGGCCTCTTTGACGTCGCTGTTTGGGGTTGAGGTAGTGCCTGGTTATGGAGCCGCCAAGGGTGGATTGGCGCAGCTGACCAAGACCTTGGCGATTGCATGGGCTAAGCACCACATTCGTGTGAATGCGATCGCTGCAGGATTTATTCGCAGTCGTATGATGGGACCGATGATGTCCATGCCTGAAATGATGGCGCCGGTGTTTGCACGCACGCCCTTAGGTCGAGTCGGTGAGCCTGCGGAGATCGCAGGGGCTATTTTGTTTTTAACCAGTGGCGCGGCCTCTTTTGTGACCGGTCAGACCCTCGTCGTCGATGGCGGCTATTCGGTGCAGGGCTGAGCATGGGCACGGTGTTACGGATTGATGATCTGGCAGAACCTCAGCTCAACGCCGCTCAGATCGGTGCGCTGGCCTATGGTGACACGCTGACCGTCGAGTTCACGGCGGAAGCCATTTTGGAATTAGCCAAGAAGCGCACGGGATTCACTGACTTTGGGTCGCTGGACTTTCTTCCCCGTCTTCGTGCGCTGTGCTCAGAGTGGGGTGGCGATCAGGAGTTAACGGGACTGCATCGCAGTGTGCTGCAGGGTTACTTGGTGCGCTATGCAAGCAACCGACTACTGATTGAGGACACCGTTAAGCGCCATCCTGAGATAGAGGCTCAACCGATCGTGCGGCCGGTGATCGTGGTGGGTTTGCCGCGTACCGGCACCACCCATTTGGTCAACCTGCTGGCCGCGGATGATCGCTTTCACTCCCTCCCGCTGTGGGAGTCCTACGAGCCGGTGCCTTTGCCCTCGGAGCCGATGGATGCGGATGGCACAGACCCGCGTTATCGGCGCTGTGCACAGACGTGGGCAGGCATGCAGCAGGTGACACCGCTGCTCGCTGCCATGCATGCCATGAACCCGGAGCACATTCATGAAGAGTTGGAGCTCATGGGGCCTGATTTCGCTTCTTATAACTTCGAGTGGCTGTGTATGTCACCGCGTTGGCGGGATCAGTATTATCAAACCGACCAGACGCCGCATTACGCGTATATGAAGCGCGTGTTGAAACTGCTGCAGTGGCAACGCGGCGGGCCGCAGAAGCCTTGGGTCCTCAAGTGTCCTCAGCACCTAGAACAGCTGCCGGTACTGCTGAAAACGTTCTCCGATGCGACGGTGGTGTTCACGCACCGTGATCCGGTGGCGGTGATCCAGTCGATTATTACCATGCAAGCCTACACGCAGCGGATTCAGCGCCCAAAGCCGCGCTTGGCTGACTTGGCGACTTATTGGATTGATCGGATCGAGCATTTGCTGCAGCGTTGTGTGGGTGAGCGAGCGCTCGTGCCCGCCGCGGTCAGTGTCGACTGCTACTTTGACCGATTCATGGCAGAGCCATGGAACGTGCTGGAGGCAGTGTATGCGAAGAGCAGTCTGGCCTTGGATGCGAGCACCCGAAGCAAACTCACGGACTACTTAGACGCGCATCGTCGCGGTAAGGATGGTCAGATGGCATACGACCTGCGACGCGACTTTGCTTTAGATCCCAACGCCTTGCACCAGCGCTTTGCGTTTTACACCGATCGCTTCCCAGTGAAGCTTGAAGTGCTCTGAGCCGTTTAGGAGGGACTATGATTAAGGTGATCGCTTTGCTGAAGTGTAAGTCCGGATTAAGCCGCCAGGCTTTTATTGATTATTATGAAAAGCGACATGCGCCGTTGATTCGGTCTATTGCGCCGCAGATTGTGGATTATCGACGCAACTTTTTGATCGACGAAGGCGCTATCGTCAGTCCCGACGCTGCTGACCGAGATTTTGATGTCATCACAGAGCTGTTTTTTGATGACGAGGCGGCATACGCCGCTGCGATGGTGTTGTTTACTGATCCGACACACGCGGCGGCGATCGCCGCAGATGAGGAAAACGTGTTTGATCGCAGTCAGACGCGCTTCTATCGTGTGGACGAGTATCGCTCGCTCTAGTGCGAGCGAGTGGGGTCCTCACTCGCGTGCATTACGCGAAGAGCGCGCTGCGGATGTCGTGAGCCAAATCGCTTAGGGCATTCTTTGCGACGTCAGTGACCAAGGGCAGGCTAACAAAGCCATGGATCATGCCTAAGTAGCGTCGACCGACGACAGCCACACCCGCGGCGCGGAGTCGGTCGGCATACAGTTCGCCTTCGTCGCGCGGTAGGTCATATTCTGCGGTGATCAGAGTGGTCGGCGGCAGACGACTTAAGTCGGTGCTGCACAGCGGCGAGGCCAATGGATTCTTGGCGTCCTCAGGGCTTCTAAGATATTGCGCCCAAAACCACTTCATCATGTCTTGCGTTAAAAAGTGACCGCGCGACAGAGTACGCATGGACACTGACTCACAGGCGGGATCTAAACAGGGGTAGATCAGTGTTTGGTGGCGCAGTGTGGGGCCGCCAAGGTCACGCGCTAAGAGCGCTGTCGCGGCTGCTAAGTTGGCGCCTGCGCTGTCACCAGCCACCGCCACGCGAGTCGGGTCAATATCCAGTGCACTGGCCTGCTTGACCAGATCACACAACGCGTCATAGCAATCCTCCAGCGGACCCGGGAAACGAGTCTCAGGTGCTAAACGGTAGTCGACGGAGGCCACGACACAGCCGGTGGCATTGGCCAGATCGCGACAGAGCGCGTCGTGGGTATCCAGATCACACAGCACAAAGCCACCGCCGTGAAAATAGACGATCAGCGGCAGTGATCGCGTGGCAGACGGCCGATAGATGCGCGTCATCAGTGAGCCCGCCCGGGTGTTCACGGAGAGGTCTTTGCTACTGTGAATGTCTGCAAGCACCACCGGTGCCGGTTGGGCTTTCATGCCCGCGCGCATCATGGCGGGGGTGACGCCTTCAGGTGGGGGGAGTAACTCCATGCCGGGCATCTTGAGGAATTCGGTGATCTTTGGATCTAAGGCCATGAAGTGATGCTCCGGCGAAGAAAACGAGTGCGGTGGGTGAGTGTGCGGCGGATCGTGCCAATCGGCGTGGATGACTGTAGCACTGGCTCTGCGGCCAATACTATAGGCGCTTGCCGGGCGTGCCCTTGCTAGGGCGTGGCTATCGTGTGGTGGTCAGGCACCGGAGTCACTCCCCAGGGTTGGCCGTCGGTTGTGATGACGGTGGTGACGGTGAAGTCGGCTGTATCGATGATCGACACGGTGCCAGACGGCCCATTGGCCGAATACAGGGCACGACCATCCGGACTCAAGGCGAGTCCCCAGGGTCGTATGCCGACTTCTACGCTGCTTTGAGTGGATAGATCGATGGGATTCAAGGCGAGCACCGTCTTACCGCGGCCGGTGCTGACATACAGATGCGCGTCATCCCATGAGGGCAGGACCGTCATGGGTCGTTCGCCCGGAAGGAGTTCGCGTGTCAGCCGCACGCGCCGCTGAGCCACATCCAGTGCGACTACCGCGTGGCCGCTCTCGACCGCGACGTACGCTTGCCTACCATCTCGTGAAAAGCACACACCGCGCGGTCGAAGGCCCACCTTCACGGTGCCCAGCACGCGTCGCGTTCGGGTATCAATCCAACTCACCGTGCCGTCAGCCTCCGAGGCGGCGAGTGCGATCTCACCCCGTGGACTCAGCGTGACCCCTTCCGGTTCAGCGCCGACGTTTAGGCTCGCTTGCAGCTGACCGGTTCGCGTGTCGATCACGACCACTTGGCCCGTGTCTTCGCTCGCCACGTACAGTTCGGTGCCTGCGGCATTCACGGCGATGATTTCGGGGTCAGAAGCCACGCGCAGGACGCGCTGGATCTGGCGTGAGAGGGCATCGATCACCACGATGCCATCCGCGCTCTTATCGGCAGGTGGTAGCGTGCTCGGATCCACTGTGGGCGCGGCGCTGGGGCTGCCGGTGACTGCCACAAAGACCTGTCCTGCGGCATAGATGAGTCCGCGTGGCCGGCGGCCGACCGCAATGCGTGTGGCGATGTGGTGCGTCGGCTCCTCCATGACCAGCACCTCACCGGTGCTTTCATTTGATATCCAGATGCTGTAATCGGGTGTCGAGACGGCGCTGGGCGCAGCGGTCGATCGCGCATCGACCGCGATGGCTTGCAAGGGCAGCCACGGCAGGAGACAAAGTCCTAGTGTGCCAGCGCGGCGAGCCAGGTGAGCGGTTAGAAGCGAAGGGGTCATGGGTTATCCAAAGCGTGGCGGTGTATCTCGTGCGTGGTGCGCTGCCCAGTTAGGCGGGTATACCGATGGTTTTTGTCTGTAGATACTCTTCAAAGCCCTCAAGACCCATCTCGCGACCGATGCCGCTTTGCTTGTAGCCGCCAAAGGGGGCGTCGGCATCAAAAGCATTGCCGGCGTTCAAGTTGAGGGTACCCGCACGGATGCGTCGTGCCACTGCCAGTGCCCGCTCGGTGTTTTGTGAATGCACCGTCCCCGCCAGACCATAGATCGACTCATTGGCAATGCGAACGGCTTGATCATCGTTGTCAAACGGAATCATCACCAGCACCGGCCCAAAAATCTCCTCTTGTGCGATGCGCATCCCGTTGTCGACATCGGCGAAGAGCGTAGGCTCAATGTAGTGGCCCTTGGTCAGATGAGGCGGTACGCGACCGCCGGTGACCAGTCGGGCGCCTTCTGCCACACCGATACGAATATACTCAAGCACGCGCGCGCGCTGCGTGGCTGAGACCACGGGGCCCAGAATCTGGTCGCGACTGTGGGGGTCTCCATAGGGTAGTGACTCAAATAATCCCTTGATGAGGGCTTCCGCCTCTGCATAGCGCGATCGGTGCACAAGCAGGCGGGTGGGGATGCTACAGCCTTGTCCGGCGTGATAGCAGACGGCGAGACTGCTGTAGAGCGCGTCGGGAAATTGCGCATCGTCTAAAACGATGTTGGCGGATTTTCCACCCAGCTCCAAAAATACTTTTTTCAGCGTGCTGGCGGCCGCGGCCATGATGTGGCGCCCGGTGGCGGTGGAGCCTGTGAATGAAATGACATCCACTCGCGGGTCAGCGACTAAGTATTCACCTGCGCTTGCTTTGTCGTTGCTGGTGAGGATATTGAGAACGCCGGCGGGTAACTGCGCGCGTGCGGCGGCAGCACCCAGCAGGGCCGCTGACCAGGGCGTCTCTGGGGCTGCTTTCAGTACCACCGTGCAGCCCGCACCGAGGGCGGCGATGCATTTGGCAAGATTAATCTGTACCGGTGCGTTCCAGGGCGTAATCGCACCGACGACACCTGCCGCCTCTTTGACCACCAGCCGGCGGGTGGGCATCTGCATGGCATGCGTGACCCCAATGTCCCGCTCGAATACATAGCGTTCGGCGAGTGCGATCGTCCAATCCATAAAGCGGATCGGCAAATCAAGCTGATAGCCGTAGGTGAGTCCCAGCGGGGCGCCGGTCTCAGCGGCGATGTGCGGGCGCCACTCGTCGGCTAATTCTCCCATCGCCGTGCGTAAACGCTGCAGGCTCGCCACTCGAAGCCCACGATCGCTTGACCAACGCTCGGCGTCAAAGGCGCGACGCGCGGCGTCGATGGCTTGATCCACGTCGTCGATGGAGGCATCAGCCGCGCTTCCGATGACCTCGCCGGTGGCGGGGCCGATATTCGGGTACTCGCGGCTGCCCTCTGCGGGACGCGATTGACCATCGATATACAACTCAGAACGCCAAGAGGGAGGAGTGATCATGGGGGAGATAATCTCTCAAGCGGCCGAGGGGCGGGAGCAGTGCCTCAACGTCATTGACGAATGGGGTCCGTGAACTTAGTGTAGACCAGCTGTGTTTCGCTTGGAAGCGCAGTAGGCTTCGGTCAGGTCGCGGGTAGTTAGGCGGTGGGTGGGGTGAGCCGTTTATGAAAGTGGTCTTTATTTTAAGTGACGGCACGCGCCAAACGGTTGAGGTGGAGCCGGGCGGTACCTTGATGGAGGCGGCGCTGTTAAATATGGTGCCGGGCGTCGAGGGTATGTGCGGCGGGGTGTGCTCGTGCGCCACCTGCCACTGTTATGTATCTGCACCATGGCAACAAACACTAGAAGGCCCCCGCTCAGGTGAGCTTGAGATGCTAGACGCAGTCACCTATCGACGCGCCGACAGTCGACTCGGCTGCCAGGTGACCTTGACCTCGAGTTTGGATGGAATTGAGGTGATGTTGCCCCCCTCTCAGGGATAAAGGCCCGAAGGATGATCATGGACAGTGCTGAACTCGATCCCTACGATCACGGGTTTCAATGGGATCCTTACCCCTACTATCGTCGGTTACGGGAACAGGACCCGGTGTATTTTAATCGCCAACGGGGGTTTTGGTTGCTCACCAAATGGGCGGATGTCCATCAAGCCTTTCGTGACTTTAAAACCTTCGCCAGTGCGGGTGCCGTGGCGCTTGAGGCCGACGCCGTCGATAAATTCCCTTATCCCATGTTCATCTCCACCGACCCGCCTGATCATTCGCGGGTGCGTCGCTTATTTGCACCGCTGTTTACACCAGAGAAGATGAAGGTGCTCGAAGACTACACGCGCCGACGCACGCGCGAGTTTCTAAAACCCCACCTGTCTTCAGGGCGCTTGGATTTTGTGGGCGATCTCGCCGCTCGGATACCAATGGATGTGCTGGCTGTGCTGCTAAAGATACCGGCGACCGACCAAGATAATGTGCGCGGCTGGGCAGATGATTTGATTGCGCGCGAAGACAAGCAGCATGACGTGTCACCACGAAACGTCGCTGGATACATGGGTCTCGCAGCGTATTTTGAACAGCATGTAGCAACGCATCTATCGATGTCTATGGATGGCAGTTTGCTTGGCGCGCTGATTCGTGCAGAGACCGAGGCGGTCATGAGTCATGCGGAGGTGATCGGCGCGCTGATCTTGTTTGCGATTGCAGGGAATGAGACCACCACGAAAACGATGGGTAACTTGGCGCTGAGGCTCTGGCAGCACCCCGAACAGCGTCGCTGGCTGGTGGATGATCCCTCGTTGATTCCCCAGGCGGTGGAGGAGTTGCTGCGTTTTGATGGCTCATCGCAGATTATTGTACGCATCGTGGCGCAAGACATTGAAATGCGCGGCAAGCAACTCAAGAAAGGCCAGCGCGTTGGGTTATGCATTGTCTCGGCGGGCCGCGATGAGGAAAAGTTTCCCAATGCAGAAACCTTTGATATTCGGCGTGGCTCGCGCGAGCATATGGCGTTTGGACATGGCACGCATGCGTGCCTAGGTGCGGCGCTCGCTCGGCTTGAGATCCGCGTGGTGTTTGAAGAGATTTTAAGATTGATGCCTGACTACCAGATTGAGGAGTCGGGTCTTCAGTTGGCACACAATCCTAACGTGCGCGGCTATTCGCGCTTGCCGATTCAATTTTAACTGGACGGAGTATCGCTGCTATGACCGATCTCGACCGGCGGGCCCTTGGCCTGAGCACCATCAAAGAGGTGTATGGCGATTGGATCACCGAGCATCTGCCCCCAGTGGGACAGAGCCGGTATATCGATTTTATGTTGGAGACGCTCTTTGGCGAGCTGTGGTCGTCTGATGTGTTGTCGTTTCGCGACCGTCGCTTACTGCTGTTAGGGGCGATCGCTGCCCAAGGTGAAGAGGCGGTGTTTCGTATTCAGGCCGCGGCCGCTCTGCAGCGAGGTGAGCTCGATGCAGCGCAGCTGCAAGAGGCCATCCTTTTCCTGACCCAATATGTGGGTTATCCGCGCGGCTCGAAACTGCACACGGCCTTGGGCGATGTGCTGAAAAAAGCGTAAATCCACAAGGCCAGTGATTGACCGGCAGCGCCTTTGACTGGGCGACGTATCGTCCGGCGCGCATCGCGCTGCCGTTGTGTGTGAGCAGAAGCGGGGGAATCGAATGGCAGTTAAGGCGGTGTTGCGCATCAACTTAAGTGGTGCCGCCAGCGATCCGACAGTGGAGGCGGATCGCTATCAGGCGGCGATTGAGATGGCGGCCATGGCGGATGCGGGTGGTTTTGCGATCGTCAATGTGGAGGAGCATCACGACGCGGAGATTGGTTGGTTGTCATCACCGCTGGTGATGGCCGGGATGATCGTCAGTCGCACTCAGCGAGTGACGGTTCGCGCCAATGCCTTGCTTGGCACGCTCTATGATCCCATCCGTTTGGCGGAGGAGATCGCCATGCTGGATCTCGCCAGTCGCGGTCGCTTTGTGTTCGTGCTGGGTCAGGGCTATCGACCGTCGGAATACCACGCCTTCGATCGAGACTGGTCCACGCGGGGACAGGCGAGTGATTTTCTGATCGAGACGCTATTGGCGGCGTGGGGCACTCAGCCCATGCAGTACCGGGGTCGGGCGATTCATGTGTCGCCGCGGCCCTACAGTCAGCCACATCCCCCTTTTTACTGCGGCGGGATGAGTCAGCCGGCCGCGCGTCGCGCTGCCCGTTTTGGATTGCCTTTTATGCCGCCTCAGCCGATGCCTGAGCTCGAGGCCTTCTACTGGGCGGAATGCCAACGCCTAGGGACCCCCGGGCGGGTCGAGGTGCATCGGGATTTGTCGTTGCTGTTCATTGATCCGAACCCGGATCAGGCGTGGGAGGAGTTGGGTCCGTACTTCATGCGCGAGCTGGCTCAGTACAGCGCCTGGGCGAACCCGGATGTGCCTCGCCATCATCAGTCAGATCAACTGACGCTCGCGGCATTGCGCGAGCAGGGGATTTATTCCATTCTGACGCCTGAGGAGTGTCTGGCGCGGATAACAGCGCGGGGGGGTGACTATCAGCCCATCCTGCACCCGTTGGCCGGTGGCGTTCCGCTGGCGCGCGCGTGGCAATGCATGTCATTGTTCACCGATCAGGTGCTTGGCCGACTATAGAAAGTGTAAGGCCTGATATAAGAAGTGGGTAGAGGGGGCGGAAATGGGTCAGTGGCGGGTCAAAGACCAAGTGATCGTGGTGACCGGCGGATCTCGCGGTATTGGCTTGGGTACGGCGCAATGTCTGGCTCGGCGTGGTGCCAAGGTGGCGCTGCTCGCGCGGGATCAGGCGGTGTTGGCGGCGGCTGTCGAGCAGATAGGACGCGACGTCGCCATAGGCATCGTCGCTGATGCCTGCAGTCCGCGCGATCTGGATCGAGCCTTGCAGCAGGTCGTGGATCGTTTTGGTCGCATCGATGGGCTCATCAATAATGTCGGCTATCAGTTCGCGCGTCGCGTCGAACTCATGCCAGAGGCCGAGATACGGCAATTGGTGGATAGTAATTTTTTAAGTGCGGTGTTTGGCTGTCAGGTGGTGATCCCTCATTTGCGCCGAGCGGGTGGTGGTCGCATCGTCAATATTTCGTCCTCGTCCGTGCGGCATGTCAATGAGTTCTGTCATTTGGCCTTGTACTCCGCCAGTAAGGCGGCGCTGGAGAAATTCTCTGCCGCCCTTCGTGACGAAGTGCGCGCGGACAACATTGCCATCACCGTCATCAGTTCCGGTGCGGTGATGACCGGTAGCGTCGCTAATTTCGATCCAGTCGCGCTCGGTGAGGCCATGCAGGCGTGGTTACAAAAAGGGCCGATGACCGATGGCTTTATGGCGGTAGATCCTGTCGCTGAGGCGATTGCCCATGCCTTTGAGTATCCGGCGGGTGTGGCGCTCGAGTTTTTGGAGGTGCGACCGAATGCGCCCGTACCAAAAATGTTAGAAGAAACCCCATCATGAGCAGCGTCGACTTGCTGTCTATGCGAGGAGTGAATTAATGACGATCACGGTTGGCTTTATTGGTCTGGGTAACATGGGCTTGCCGATGGCACTCAACCTGTGTGCGCCTGAGTTTGCGCTGTGGGTCTACGATGTGAATGCCGCCACCGCCGATTCAGTCATCGCGCGGGGTGGAAAGTTGGCCACTAGTGTGGCGAGCTTGGCCTCTCAGACGTCGTTGATTTGTTTGTGTGTGCGCGACGACGCGGATGTCAAAGCGGTGATGATGAGGGCTGCGGGGATTATTGCTCATGCCGCACCGGGAACGGCGGTTGCCATCCACAGCACCGTGCAACCCGATACGGTGCGTGCCGTGGCGCGGGCAGCGGCTGAGCGTCAGATTGAGGTGGTGGATGCGCCCATCACCGGAGGGGCGGAAGGGGCTAAAGCGCGCACCCTTGCTTATATGGTCGGCGGTGCCGATGCGGTGATCGATCGCTTTAGACCTGTGTTCACCTCATCAGGTAGCACCATTGTGTCGGCAGGTGCGCTGGGTGCGGGGATGGTGTTGAAGCTTTGTAACAATCTGATCACGTATCTTGAGTTGATCGCCGCACACGAAAGTGTGTCATTAGCCCAATCGGCGGGGGTGTCGGTCGAGGCGTTGATGGAGTTGACTACCGCGAATGGGGGTATGACCAAGACGATGCGGGCATTCCTTGAGAATCGCACCCATGGCCCCGCCAAATACGGCGAGGCGGTGATGCGACGCGCCTTCGAAAGTTTTGCGGGCATTGCGGAAAAAGATCTGGACTGCGCATTAGGTGCTGCTGCCGATTGTGGTGTGGAGTTGCCTGCGGGTACGCTTGCTCGTGAATTAATCCGTGGTGTTTATCTGGCTCACTGAGAGGAATGGATATGATGCAGATGATTAGACGCTGTGCCGTTCTCGGTGTGTCGGTGATGGTCTTTGGTATGCTCAGCGCGCACAGTGAGAACTCTTCTGACGGCTGGATGACCTACAACAAAGGCTACGACTCACAACGCTATTCGAGCCTTACGCAAATTAACACCCACACGGTGTCGCGGCTTAAACCACTGTGTGAGACTGAATTAGGTGACATGGGTTCACTGCAGTCAGGTATTTTAATTGTGGGCTCACGGCTTTTTGTGTCGACACCGCGGACCACGGTGGCGTTGGATGCCACCACCTGCGCCGTGCTCTGGCGGCATGTCTATCATGGCGCCACCGCGTCGATGATGAGCCCGTCGAATCGGGGTGTGGGCTATGCGGATGGCGTGATCTTCCGCGGCACCGCGTTCGGTGAGTTGCTCGCTCTCGATGCGGCCACTGGCCGCGAGCAGTGGCGGATCGTCGGTGCCGATCCGAACCAGGGGGAGTTTTTTAGTTCAGCGCCGATTGCCTGGCAGGGTCGCGTCTACATCGGCACATCGGGCGGTGACTTTGGTAGTCAGGCACGAATGATGGCCTATGACGCACATGATGGTCATGAGTTGTGGCGCTTCCATGTGGTTCCTGTCGATGGTGAGCCAGGCGCTGAGACCTGGCAGTTGGCGGCGGGCGCCCATCGGGCGGGTGGAGCGGTGTGGGGTTCTTACTCCTTAGATCCGATACGCGGCGAACTGTATGTGGTCACCGGCAACCCAGCGCCGGCGTTGACCCCTAATCTGCGTCGGGGCGATAACCTGTATACCAACTCCCTGGTGGCGCTCGATGCCGCCAGCGGCCAACTGCGTTGGCATGTACAGCTGTTAGCGAACGATGCGCTCGACTATGACTTAGTGGCGCCCCCCGTGCTGTATCGCGATGGACAGGGGCGGTCCCGATTGGCGATCGCCGGTAAGGATGGCTATCTCAATGTATTGGATGGCCGCTCGCATGAACGCTTATTTAAAGTGCCTGTGACGACCGTCTTCAATCAGGACAAGATCCCAACGGTAGAGGGTGTGCGTGTCTGCCCTGGTGTGTATGGCGGAGTGGCTTGGAATGGGCCTGCCGTTGATCCGGTGCATCGATCCATTTTTGTCGGCGCGATCGATATGTGCATGCAGATGTACGGCCATGATGGGGATATGACTCACCCCGCTAACTCTTTCGGCACCATGGCGTTTATGACCAAGGATCCGATGGATGTGATCAGCGGTTGGGTCACAGCGGTGGATGGCACCAGCGGCAAAGTGATTTGGAAGTATCACGCCGAGGGGGCTGTGATTGCCGGTGTCACACCCACCGCGGGTGGGATTGTGCTGACCGGTGATACGTATGGTCATTTCTTGGCGCTGGATTCGCGTACCGGTCATCCTCTTCTTAATGTGGCCACCGACGCGGCATTGACGGGTGGCGTGGTGACCTATGCGGTTGCCGGAAAGCAGTATGTCGCCTACGCGGCGGGCGGCGTGGTGCGCGGCAATCTGGTGAAGTCGGTGGTGGCGCCTAAAATGGTCATTGCCACTCTCGATCCGCCCGCGGGTTCACCCACACGCGTGGTGATTCCCTCGTTGGATGTGGTGCCTGTCGCATCCGCCGATGCCCATTCTCAAGCGTCGCGAGGTGAGGCGCTTTATGGGCCGCTGTGCTCGATCTGTCATGGCCCGAATGCGGAGGGTTTGACCGCGCCTGCTTTGCGGCATATCGATCAGCGCACCGATCGACGTCCTGTCGTTACGATTATTAAGGAACCGGCTACCGGTATGGCGCGTTTCTACCCGAGTGTCTTGAGTGACCAAGATGTCGACGACTTAGCTGCTTTTCTTGAACAACTGAAGTGAGGGTTCATCATGACAAGCCCAACTGATCGATCGCTTGCCTTCACGCCACTGACCATCGGCCCCTTGACGCTTCGTAACCGATTTATCAAATCGGCCACCAATGAGGGCGCAGCGCGTGGGGGCGTGCCCTCCAAGCAGTTGGTCCGGTTTCATGAGCGCATCGCGGCGGGTGGGGTGGGGATGACCACTGTCGCTTACTGTGCGGTCTCACCGGATGGACGCACGTTTGTGGATCAGATTGGTCTCCATGAGGGCAATGTGGTGCATCTTAAGGCGCTCACGGAAGCGGTCCATCGGCAGGGTGCTGCTGCCTCTGCACAGATTACCCATGGCGGCTGCTTTACTTGGGTAAAGGACTTGAGTTGTGGTCGTCCACTGTCCTCCAGTGGTGGATTTAACAAAGTCGGGCTCCTCAGTGGTCAGTGGTGGCGACAAGCGATGGACGCCACGCAGATGACCCAAGTGATCGGTGAGTTCGTGCAAGGTGCGCGATTGGCGCGTGACGCGGGTTTTGATGCGGTCGAGATCCACATGGGTCATGGCTATCTACTCAGTCAGTTCTTATCGCCGCTTTATAACCACCGTCGTGATGCCTATGGCGGATCTCCTGAGCGTCGAGCGCGCTATCCGGCGGAAGTGTTGGGTCGCGTACTCGATGCGGTCGGTAAAGAGTTGGCGGTGGTGTGTAAGCTCAGCGTCACCGATGGTGCCCGTGGGGGTAACACGGCGGCGGATGGGGCGCGTATTGCCAAAGTCCTCGAGGCGGCCGGCGCGCATCTATTGGTGCTCAGTGCGGGCTTAAACGTCGAGTCGATTACCACCATGTTTGGCTCATCTTTCCCAAAAGAAAATCGCGTCAAGATGAGTAATCCCCTGATTAATGCAGCCATGTTCCTGCAGCGTCTGACCGAGCCGCAAGATGTGAGCTTCCGAGAAATGTATTTGCTCGAATCCGCGCGCCACGTGCGCGCAGCTACTCGCATGCCATTGGCCTATATCGGTGGCGTGAAGACGCTGGCCAATGTCAATCAGGCCATGCAGGAAGGTTTTGAAGCAGTGGCGCTCGGACGCGCGCTGATTCATGGGGCCGATCTGGTTGAGGCCTTTGGGTCGGGACGCACGCAGGCCTCTGAGTGCACCTCATGCAACCGTTGTGTTTCTATGATGTATACGCCCGGTGGCACCTCGTGCGTGCTGGGTCAGGCGGGCAGTGCCGAGCTCAATGCGCAGGGGGCGGCGTCTTAAGTCTGCTTGCCGTCTGTTAGCCTAGGACTTCAGCGACGCTTTGAGCTTTTGCTCGATGTCGCCAAAATTCCAGAACGCTCGCATGGCGCAGAGCTTGCCTTGGGCGTTGACTTTATAGACGCTGACCACATCCACGGTGATGACAAAACCGTCCGGCATGCGATTGCTGACCGACCACACATTGGCGCACTCATCGGCACAGGCATGTGACTGATGGATCTGGTAGGTCATGTTGCCCGGTCCGATCACCATGTCCCAGAACGCTTCGAGTGCTTGGCGGCCACGATGGCCCTGGCCTGTCGGATCGAGCGGTGAGATACCAACGGGATCTTCAACGATCGCATCATCCGCATACAGCGCCAGCCACTCTGACTTTCGTCGCTCGGAGGCAAAGCGCGCCGACCGTGCGGCGGCTCGCTGTGCGGGGTGAGGACTATTCTCTAGATCCATTGGGTTGATTTCCTTTATGCGATGGGCTTTTTTTAGGCGACCGCTGACTTTTTTGCTTTCGCCGTGGCTAAGGTTTGCGCGACTTCCTCGATCAGATCTTCTTGGCCACCGACGGCTTTCAGTCGGCCCATTTCGATGAGGATGTCGACCGGCGACACTTGATATTTTTTGCCAGCACGCTGCGCAAATAATAGGAACGACGAGTAAACGCCTGCATAGCCAAGGGTGAGCGAGTCGCGATCGACGCGCACTTGCTGATCAAGCATCGGCACAATCAAATCCTCGGCGACGTCGATCAGTTTAAATACATCAATACCGGTGTGGACACCCATACGTTCGAGTACGGCCGCCAATACCTCGAGTGGGGTATTGCCAGCACCCGCACCGAGGCCGGCGGCGGATCCATCAATGCGCACAGCGCCCGCCTCAATGGCCGCTAGTGAGTTCGCGACCCCCATGGCTAAGTTGTGATGACCATGAAATCCGATCTGCGTGTCCGGATGCAGTGTCTCACGCATCAGGCGGACGCGCGCGGTGACATCATCAGGTAGCAAATAGCCGGCGGAGTCGGTGCAGTAAATGCACTGGGCGCCGTAGCTTTCCATCAATTTCGCTTGGCTAGCCAATCCCGCAGGATCATTCATGTGCGCCATCATGAGGAAGGTGACCGTGTCCATGCCGAGCTTTCGCGCTTCGCGGATGTGTTGCTCAGCGACGTCAGCCTCCGTGCAGTGGGTCGCGATGCGGATCGTGCTCACGCCACAGTCGCGCGCCATGTGCAGATGCTCGACCGTGCCCATGCCGGGCAGTAGGAGCGCCGAGACTTTGGCTTTCTTTAGGTGCGGAATCACGCCCCGCAGATATTCCTCGTCAGAATGCAACGGAAAGCCGTAGTTGACGGAGGCGCCACCGAGGCCATCACCGTGCGTGATTTCGATGAGCGGAACGCCCGCCGCATCGAGACCCTTGGCGACATCGATCATCTGCTGCAGGGTGATTTGGTGGCGCTTGGGGTGCATGCCATCGCGCAGACTGTTGTCGTGCAGGATGACTTTTTTGCCGCGTAGATCCATGAGCGTATCCTCAGGCAGAGCGAATGGGGTTGAACTTACCGGTCAGCATCTCTTGTGCAATCATCTCTGCGGTGCGCAAAGCCGCCGCGGTCATGATGTCGAGATTGCCGGCATAGACGGGTAGATAGTCGCCGAGTCCCTCGACTTCGAAAGAGACCGATACCCGATTGCCGTCAAAGACGGGGCCGTGTTTTAGTCGATAACCCGGCACGTACTTTTGCACTTCCTTCATCATGGCCAGGATGGAGGCCGTGATTTTGGCTTGATCCGGCGTGGTCTCGGTCAGGCAATGGATCGTATCGCGCATGATGAGCGGTGGTTCAGCCGGATTAAGGATGATAATCGCCTTGCCCTTTTTAGCCCCACCGACGCGCTCAATGCCGTGTGCGGTGGTACGCGTGAACTCATCAATGTTCTTTCGGGTGCCGGGTCCTGCGGAGCGCGAGGCAACCGTAGCGACAATTTCCGCATAGTCGACGGGTTGCACCCGACTCACAGCCGCCACGATCGGAATGGTCGCCTGGCCACCGCACGTGACCATATTGACGTTCATCTCGCCCTTACCCACGTGTTCAGCGAGGTTGACCGGCGGCACACAGAAGGGGCCAATCGCGGCGGGGGTCAGATCGATGGCGACCACCCCATGGGCGCGCAGTATCGGCGCGTGCTCCGCATGCACATAGGCAGAGGTCGCATCAAAAGCGATTTGGATGTGATCAGTCACGAGGTGTGGGAGGAGACCCTCTAGACCCGCGGCTGTCGTCTTAAGTCCCAGTGACTGGGCGCGTTTCAAGCCGTCGGACTCTGGGTCCACACCGACCATCCACACCGGCTTGATACAGGTGCTTCGTAGGGCCTTAATCAGCAGGTCGGTGCCGATGTTGCCAGAGCCTATCAGGGCGACGTTGATATGCGGCATGGGTTCCTTAGCGTTTCGTGGGTCTGGCTGCCTCACGGGGACAGCCGGCGGACTGGTTAAAATGACAGCCGTGCTGTAAATTCTACCGTGCATTGCGTAATAGGCGCAAACTTTCGCTACGTATTGTGGCAATGGCTGGGGGTGACGTGGCAGCGCCTACAAAAGTCGACGAAATCGTGTTCGATGACACAGACCAGCAGATCATCACCTTGCTGAAGGCCGATGGCCGAGCCACCAACCAGGACATTGCGCGGGTGCTAAAGATTGGCGCGACCACCGTGAGCGCACGGATCCGCCGCTTAGAGCGCGCTCGCGCGCTCAGAGTGGTGGCGGTGAGCGATTTCTCGGCGTTAGATCTTAATGTGTTGCTGGCCGTTGGTATCGAGGTGGAAGGGCGGCCGGCCGAGGACGTAGGCGCTGATCTCGCGCAATTCCCGGAAGTATTCAGTGTGCATCTGGTCACCGGTGCGCGTGACATCGAGGCATTGGTCGCGGTACAGGATTTGGCGGCGCTTAAGGTTTTTATGGAGCGTGACATCGTCAAGGTCAAAGGCATTCGTCGCATGACCGCGGGTATTGCGGTGGACATCGTTAAATTCAATTTTGATATGGCGCCGATCGCATGACTGTCAAAGCGCCGCGCAAATTGGATCCGTTGGATCACAAGATCATTAATGTGCTGTCAAAAGATGCGCGCGTGAGTAATCGTCGCATCGCTCTGCAGCTGGGCGTCACTGAGGGCACGATCCGCGGCCGTATTAAACGGTTGGAGGAAAACAACTCCATTCGCATGACGGCGGTGACTAGCACGCACTTAGCGCATTCGCTTCGGCCGGTGTTGATCGGCATCGAGGCGAATCATGCGGAGATTAAGGGGCTGTGCCAGAAGCTTGCGGCGATGCCAGAGATTCGCTGCGTCATTCGCATGCTGGGTCGCTATGACTTATTGGCAATTGGCCTGTTTGAATCGTTAGAAGAGATCGCACAGATTGCCAATAACCGCATATTGGCGTTGCCGGGGGTGCGGCACGTGGAGACCTCTATCGCCGTCAAGACTTTAAAGTACGACCATCGGGTCGCGAAAATCACATCCAACTGGCGGCACTCAAAGTAGCGCCTGAGCGGACGATTTTCCCTAGAGGACTAGGCGATCCGTACCTTCGGCAGTGCTTGGCCACGGCGCAGGGTGTTAATGAATTGCTCGAGTGGCGCAGGGCTCGCCACCGGCTGATCGTCGGCGGTCGGTGCGCGATTCCAGAACTCTTTCCAAGCAGGAAACAGATCGTGGAAGCTGCCCTCATAGGGTTCAACATCCGGCCAGCGCATTTTGAGCTCACCGAGTGGTGGCTGGTTGAGATCGGATGCATACCAGTAAAGCGGGAGACGGCGTCTAAAATACCAGCGACCGTGGATGCGTTCGTAGCGATCAAAATACATCATTTGCATGATCACCCATTGGGTTTTGGTCTCATGCTCATTCTTGGAATACACCACACCTTGCGCGTTATTCTGATCAATCATTTCAATAAGGTGGCCGCCGATATGGTGGGCAGTGCCGGTAAACGTGTTTCGCATCGTGTGCTCAAACCACGCGCGCAGCGCGCTGCGACCGACTTGTCCATCACCCACGCGAATATCTTCAGGGAATAAACCCACCCACGCCGCGGAATCGCGCATGTCGAGTGCGAGTGAGTATTTGGCCGCCAGTTGGCGAATCTCTTCTATGCTTTCTAATCGATCCAGCCGATCGCTCAGTGCCAGTAAGGCACTTTCGGCCTGGTCTGGCGTGTCCATGCGATCAGGTGCCGGGCAGTCGACTGGGCAGCCCTGGAATGGTGTATTCGGGCGCATCCACCTGTTTTAGAAACTCGTCGCGTCGTGCGCGCGGGTTATAAAACTGTTTGTACCAGATGCGCGCCTTATGGAAGGGACCATCGCACGGCACTTGCAGGATATTGATCGCCGGGCGCTTGTTGCCCCAGACATCAAAGTCTTGGGCGAAGGCGATACGATCCGCCTCTTGGTAGGCGCGTGCACTGGCGATGTCTTTCTCGGTCGGGGGTGTTTGCGGGGCTTTTACAAGCAAGGCATGCCACACCTGAATGACGCCTTCCTCGATGGAGGTGTGACCGATGAAAATGATGGATTCGCCCATGCCGAACATTTTGGACAAAAGGAAGCCTGGGCCATGGTAGGTGGTGTCGGTGGTGAGAATCGGACTCACTCCATTCTCGCCCACCAAGGTGCGATGGCCGCCACCCTGATACTGCACCGCGAGGTGGCCTTTGAATTCATTTCGAAAGTATTGAACGGTCGAGCCGTGTACCGGTGCCAGGTGTGAATAGTCGGCAATGTTGTCGATCACCTCTTGCGGGTGACAGACCAAGCTGCCTAAGTGATCAAATTTCCAGCGGATCCACTGCGGGTCATCCCATTCCGGTAGGGAAGGCGCTTCCCATTCCGGCTCCAGGCCTTCCGGATCAAACCACACAAAGATAGCGCCGATGCGCTCAACCACCGTCCATGACTTGAGGCTAGCCGCTTTGGGGATCGGGCCGTTGTTGTATGGGATCTCGTTGCACTTACCGTCAGGGCCAAAGCGCCACGCGTGGTAGGGGCAGCGAATCGAGTCGCCTTCGACTTGGCCATCATGCACGACGTAAGAGCTGTCATTGCGGGCAATGTGGGTGCCCATGTGGGGACAATACGCATCGAGTAGAACCACGCGGCCGCTCTTGCCGCGATATAAAGCAAAGTCCTGACCGAAGTAGCGCACCGCTTTTGGTTTGTCGGTGACCTCTGAGGCCTCCGCGATCATGAACCAGCCGCGTGGGAAAACGTACTCGCCAAGTTTGTAATCTGCCGTGCGTGCCATGCTATTCACTTCTGGTGGTGCCAGTGGTTGGTATCAACGATCGACTCAGTCATCGCCCCTGCGCGATGCGTGACCCCGACGGAGTGATCCGCCGCGGCTTACGCGTTGTCAAGATGCCACAATGACGGCTCAAACCTATCAGGTTCGGCGGTTTTTTGCCAGATGTCGCAGGCGCTGACGGTGCTCAGTGCCGCTCGGTGGACCCGTGCCGCGCCTTGAAATAAGTCTGTTCATTTGGCAGATTTACGTCTATACCTAGTTGTACTGATAGGGGGCGCCATGGCGATCTGCACAGTCTGTCATGGGGGAGCGCCCGTCCGTTCACGGGTGATGAGATCAGCGGTGTGGCATGTCGGTTGATTGGACGCCCCCGTCACGGCCTGAGTGGCTCAATTCCTTTCTGGCCGAATCGAGCTCGATGGATGTGCCGGCGATGGTCTCGCTGGATGCGGCCGAGTTGATTGCAACCGCCGTACGACGCAGGGGATTGAGCGATTTTGGGGTGGATGACTGGCGTGAGCCCTTCGCCTTGTTGACCAAGGCCTTAGAGGAGGAGGCCGATCTGCATCTGTGGGGGCGGCTGATGGCGCGCACTGAGCTACTGAACGCCTTAGATCAGCGTCTGCAGATTGAGGCGGCCTTTGCTGCGCATCCGGAGATTCAAGACGAGGTGATTGACCGACCGATCGTGATCACTGGCTTGCCGCGCTCTGGCACCTCGATACTCCATGAGATCTTGGCGCAAGATCAGCGCTTAATGCCGCCAAGCAGTTGGGAGCTGCTGTACCCGGCGCCGCCACCAGAAGCCGCCACCTACCGTCATGATCCGCGTATCGCACGCGCGCATCATCTGTTTACTCAGTACGCTCGAGTGGCACCTACGTTTGCGGCGATGCATGAGATGGGCGCGTGGGTGCCGAATGAGTGTGCCGTCGCGTTCAAAATTGCCTTCCGATCGGGGCATACCCCGGGGTCCTCTTACATACCGAGCTACGCGAGTTGGCTGTTTGCGGCTGACATGGCGCCTGCTTATCGCTATTACCGACGGATTCTGCAGTTGCTGCAGTGGCGCAATCCGAGGATGCGCTGGTTGCTCAAGTCACCGGATCATCAGCCGTATCTGCCCACGCTGCTTGAGGTCTTCCCGGATGCGCAGGTGGTGCTCACCCATCGAGACCCGTTGCGTGCCCAAGCCTCTGTCACCAACATGATCGGCACCTTGTATTGGATGCGCAGTGACCGCGGTTTTGATGCGGCAGGTTTTGAGAGTCTGCTGGACCCAAAATGGACCGCCGGCCGGCTGAATCAAATCATCGATTGGATCGAGCAGGGCGTCTTGCCTCGGGAGCAGTTGATCGATGTGCACTACAGCGATCTGATGACCGATCCGATAAAAACAGTGGCTGCTTTATATCAGCGCTTAGCGATCGAGTGGCCTGTCGAGGCACGTCAGGCGGCAGCGCGCTATCTAGGCAGCAAGCCCAAGGGTAAGTTTGGTGCGCATGTGTATCAGACGGATGAGTCGAATGCGGTGCGCGCTTATTTTGAGCGATACCAACAGTATTTTTCAGTACCAAGCGAAGAGGACTCTGAATGAGCGCTGAAGTCGATCGGACGCTTCGGGCCGCATGGGATAGCTTTTGTGATGAACTGAAAAGCGCGGGTGATATCGCTTTCCGGCCGCAGGCGCCGAGCGGCGAGGTAGATCGGGCGGGTGCCGTGCGGCTACTGTCGCGGAACATTGCGCTCGCACTGGCCTTTAAGCTCGAAAATGCCGATCCCGCCTTCCCGATGCTGATGCATTATTTCGATCCGTTTCGTAAGCAGGGCGGGGACAACAGTGACGCCTTGTATGTCGGTGCGCCGATCAATGGGGTGGACACCTATCGTCTGGTCGGCCGTCGCGGGAGCGCGCGTTATTTCGCGATCACGGTGGTAGAAAATGGCCCAACGCCGTATGGCGGGGGTGTCATCGCCACCATCTTTGGTAAGGATTTGCAGACCGACAGTGAGGGTCAGTTTGCCTTGGTATTTTCACCCCATGAACAGCCGGGGCATTGGATTAAGACCACGCCCAATACCTTTCGGGTGACGGTTCGTCAGTTCTTTGCCGATTGGGAGAACGAGGAGCCGATGGAGGCGCGCATTGAGCGCCTGACGGGTGAGGGCGAAATGCCAGAACTCAGTGCGCTGCAGGTCGCGAGTGGTTTGGCGGATGCAGCGGCGTGGCTCAAAGTGTCATTGACCTACTGGGCGGACATGATTGAGAAGTGGAAGGTGCAGCCGAATCGTTTTCTGTCGTACCGACAGCTAGATGATCATAAGATAGACGCCACACCCGGTGGTGAGCCCTTAATTGCCTATTGGCAATTGCCGGAGGATGAAGTGCTCATCGTGCGGGTCGTCCCGCCGCCGTCCGCCCCATACTGGGCAGTGGAATTTGGTAATTACTGGTGGGAGACCATGGATTACCGTTTTCGTTTGGCTAACACCAATTGTCATTACGCCACCTTGGAGGCCAATGGCGAGCTGATCATCGTCGTGTCCCACGACGATCCGGGCGTCCCCAATTGGCTGGATCCCTCGGGGCATTCCGAAGGGTACATCACGGTGCGTTGGATGCTGGCGCAGACCTGTCCGATCCCTCAGTGCCAGCAAATCAAGCGCGCCGATCTGTGGTCGGTGTTGCCCCCTGACATCGCGCGGATCACGCCGGAGGCCCGGGTGCGACAGATCGCTGCTCGGCGCCGGGGGGTCGCGCGCCGTTTTAAGTGGTAGGCGGCTGCCGACGATACGGAGAGGCGCCGGTGGCGCATGAGGGCGGTCAACGCGGCGTGACTTAGGGCCGGTGATGAGATCAGTTTCTACTCGCATGATGCGTAAAAATGATGCTTTATTTTTGCGTAAAATGACTTTCATTCGGCGATTCATGATTTAATATCGCCAGCAAAAAGCGCATCACGTGGGGTGACGGTCGGTCGCCCTGCTGACACTATATAAAGAGTGTGGCCGTTAGGCTGCAATAACTGGAGATCGAGCACCATGACCGTCAACTCATTGGGTTACGTAATTATCGAGTCAACCGATCTGGGCAAGTGGCGTAGTTTCGGGGTGGAGACCATCGGCTTGATGGAGGGCCCGCCGGGACCGGATGGTAGTTTGCGTCTGCGCATTGACCACCGGCCTTTTCGTATTGCGGTGCTGCCGGGTAAAGCCGATCGCTTTGTGACGGCGGGTTGGGAGTTCGTTGACGACGCAGCACTCAGTGCCT
The DNA here is from genome assembly GCA_903862885.1 of uncultured Pseudomonadota bacterium. Lineage (GTDB taxonomy): Bacteria > Pseudomonadota > Gammaproteobacteria > Steroidobacterales > Steroidobacteraceae > CAIKZZ01. Next base: position 144,988 of record CAIOZU010000035.1, on the reverse strand, counting down.
GCGTAAACGGTTTGCAAGTGGCCGGTGTTGCGGTCACCAAAGGATCCGCCGCCGAGGCCCAAGCACGCGAGGTGCGTAGCTTGTATCGCTGCCAGGATCCTTCTGGCAATGCGGTTGAGCTGTATGCCGGTCGCCATGTGGATTATCTGCCCTTCGCTTCGCCGCGCGGCGTGACCGGTTTTGTGGCCGATGAGCAGGGCATGGGACACGTCGTGTTGCCAGCGCCTAAGCTGGAAGAGACGCGTGCTTTTTATCAGCAGCACTTAGGCTTCGGTGACAGTGATCAGATGTGGTTAGCGATGAGTCCTAACCCTTCAGATCCGAAGTTAGGCATTTACTTTATGCACGCCAATAACCCACGCCATCACAGCTTGGCGCTGATGGGTGCGCCGGTGCCATCGGGCTGCGTTCATATCATGTTAGAGGCCTATACGATTGATGACGTGGGCTACGCGCTCGAGCGCTGCATGGCGAAGGGCGCGCATATCAGTTCGTCGCTCGGCAAGCATTCCAATGACTTCATGGTCTCTTTCTACGTACAGACCCCCGGCGGCTTTGATTTAGAGTTTGGCTACGACGGATTGGAGGTCGACTGGAGCACGTGGGTGCCTACCACTAGCCTGATTCCTGACTTGTGGGGCCATCGCTGGTCACCGCCGCCTGCGCCTTGATCACACGGTGAGACAGAAGATGATAGACAAACGGATGCCGCTTGAGGACATGGTGGCGCAACTGCGCGATGGCATGACCATTGGGATTGGTGGGTGGGGTGCGCGGCGTAAGCCGATGGCCTTGATACGCGCCATCTTGCGTTCCTCGCTCAAGGATCTGACGGTCATATCCTACGGCGGGCCTGATGTGGGCATGTTGCTCAGTGCGGGCAAGATTAAGAAACTGGTTTTCGGTTTTGTGTCCTTAGATCTCATCCCGCTTGAGCCGCATTTTAAGGCCGCCCGTCAGGCCGGCAACTTTGAAGTGTGGGAGGTCGATGAGGGCATGGTGCAGTGGGGGCTTAGAGCGGCCGCCGCCCGATTGCCTTTTTTGCCGACGCGTGTTGGCTTAGCCTCCGACATTGTTCGCCGTGCGGCGGGTCTTAAAATGATTAAGTCCCCTTATGCGGATGGCGAAGAGTTCGTGGCCATGCCGGCATTGCGATTAGATGCAGCGCTTTTGCATGTTAACGAAGCGGACAGTGTCGGTAACACCGTCATTCTAAGTCCGGATCCATTTTTTGATGATCTGTTTGGACGCGCCGCTGATCGCACTTTTGTCACCTGCGAGCGCTTGGTGGCGACCGCTGAGATCTGTACGGCCGAGCGCGCTCGCTATAACCCCTTTGAGCGTTCGGTGGTCACTGGGGTGGCTTGTGTGCCGTATGGCGCACACCCCACGGCCAACGGGCCTGATTATGGGATCGACGTGGCTCATCTGACGGCCTATGGGGCGGCGACTGCGCCCGAAGCGTGGGCTGATTATCGCGCGCGCTATGTGGATGTGCCGACGCATGAGGCCTATGTGGCCGCCGCGGGCGGTGCGTCGCATCTCGCGTCCATCCCCTTGCCTGTCTTTTAATGTCTTTGGTGGAGTGAGACTTAATGACTGATCACAGCTACTCGCTGGCAGAGCTTTGCATCTGCGCTGCAGCGGAGGCATGGCGCAATAACGGTGAAGTGTTGGCCAGTGGCATCACGTTGATTCCCCGCTTGGGCGCCAGCCTCGCCAAGTTGACCTTTAGTCCTGATCTGATGATGACCGATTCCGAAGCGTATCTGGTCGCCGAGCCCGTGCCGGTGGGAAAGCGCGGTGGCTATGCGCCTGTGATTGAAGGCTGGATGCCGTATGCGCGCACCTTCGATCTGTTGTGGGGAGGTCGTCGTCACGCGATGATCGGTCCAACGCAGGTCGATCGCTTTGGGCAAAGCAATCTGAGTGTGATTGGTGATTACACAAAGCCTGCAGCGGCGCTCTTGGGCGTGCGCGGTCTGCCAGGCAATAGCATTCATCACGCGAACAGTTACTTCTTTCCGATACACAGTACGCGCTCGCTGGTTAAAGGCGAAGTCGATATGGTGGGTGGGATTGGTTACAACCCAGCGCGTTGGCCGTCGGGTATTCAGCCGCGGGGTCTTGACCTGCGACTGATCGTGACGGACTTAGCGGTGCTTGATTTTGAGGGTAAGAATCACGCGATTCGTGTGCGCTCTTTGCATCCGGGCATTACGCTCGAGCAGGTGCAGGCAGCGACGGGTTTTGAGTTGGAGGTGCCGGCGTCGGTTCCTCTCACGCCCGCGCCGACAGCGGAGCAACTGGCATACATTGTCAAGCTCGATCCGCAGCGACTGCGGGATGGCGTCTTTAAAGGCAATCCACCGGGCGATCGCCGAGCTTAAGAGTATGAAGGATCCGTTGCACACCGCTTTATGTGACTTGTTGGCGTGTCGTTACCCCGTCATTCAGACCGCGATGGGTTGGGTCGCTCGACCGGAGTTGGTCGCGGCCACCTGTAATGCCGGTGGCTTTGGCTTTCTCGCCTGTGCGGTGATGTCAGCCGATGAAGTGGGACCGGCCATTGATCGGGTACGCGCGCTCACCGCCGCCCCGTTTGGTGTGAACTTTCATATGTTTCAGCCAGGCGCTGATCGGATCGTTAAGACCATCATCGAAAAACGCGTCAAGGCGGTGAGCTTTGGTCGCGGACCCGATCGCCAGATGATCGCCCAGTTTCGCGATGCGGGTATCCGCTGTATTCCCACTATTGGTGCGGTCAAGCATGCTCAGAAAATGGCAGCGCTTGGCGTTGATGCGGTGGTCGTGCAAGGTGGCGAAGGGGGTGGACACACGGGGTCAGTGCCGAGCACGATTTTACTGCCTCAGGTGCTCGATGCAGTGACACTGCCGGTGGTGGCCGCCGGTGGTTTTGCGGATGGCCGCGGCCTTGTGGCCGCACTGGCCTATGGCGCGCAAGGTATTGCCATGGGCACACGTTTTCTGATGACCCGCGACTGCCCTGTGCCCGAGGTCACCAAAGCCCGTTATCTCAAGGCTGGCACCGGCGATATTTTAGTGACTGAGCGAGTGGATGGCATTCCGCAGCGCATGATTCGTAACGAAGTGCTCGATCGGATTGAGCGGGCCGGTGGTTTATCAAAGCTTATGCGCGCACTCGGCAGCGCGATTGAGATGAAACGCGAGACCGGGGCCACTTGGTTTGAGTTGCTCTCTATGGCGCGACACCTGCATAGCAGCGGCGGACTCAGTTTTAGTCAATCCTTGTATGCGGGTATTGCGCCGGCGCTGTTTCGCCGATCCATGGAGCAGGGGCTGCCGCAGCAGGGTTTGTTGGCCACCGGATTAGTGGCTGGGCGTTTGGACAGTTTGCCCAGTTGCGCTGAATTGATGGAGCAGATCATGCGCGATGCCCGCGCGCGGCTGGTCGCGCTCGGGGCATCCGCTTAAGCATCGACGACTGACAGGACGCACGCTATGCCTATCCGTACTGCGATTAAAGATCACATCGGTGAAATTATTTTGGACCACCCACCGGTGAATGCACTGGGTACTCAAGGGTGGAGTGAGCTCGCACAGATCATCGCCGAACACGGCCGTCATCCTGAGGTGCGTGTGCTGCTCATTCGCGCCGAGGGCAAGGGATTTTGTGGGGGTGTTGACATCAAAGAGATGCAGCAGTACCCAGAACGCATTGTGGAATTAAATCGCGGCAATTATCTGACCTTCAAGGCCATTCGTGCGGCGGAAGTGCCAGTGATCAGTGCGGTACATAATTTCGTGATCGGTGGGGGTATTGGCATCTGTGGGGCGAGCGATGTGGTGATCGCCGCTGAAGATGCGTATTTCTCGCTCCCAGAAATCGATCGCGGTGCCATGGGCGGGGCGGCGCATTTGTCGCGTCTGTTGCCCTTGCACAAGGTGCGTGCGACGTTTTTCACCGGTGGGCGGGTCTCGGCGGCAGAGGCTTATCGCTTGGGTGCCGTTGAGAAGTTAGTTTCCCGTGACGCACTCCTCAGTGAGGCCTTGGCTTTCGCTGCGATCATCGCGTCTAAAAGTCGTGCGGCATTGAAGCTTGCCAAAGAGGCGCTCAATGGCATTGAAACCGCCGATGTGGATCGCCAGTACCGATTCGAGCAGGGCTTTACGCTCGAGATGTATCTGCATGAAGACTCACAGAAGGCGCGTGATGCTTTTGTGGCTAACAAAGGCACAGCGAAGTACTGAGTCATGGCGCTTGATCTCCACTATACCCCAGATGAATTGCGCTTTAGAGCGGAGGTGCGCGCGTGGATGGTGGCGCATGTGCCCGCACAGCCATTGCCAACTCTAGAAGGGGAGCAGGGCTTTGCCTTGCACCGTGAATGGGAGAAAACGCTTGCGGCGGGGTCATGGGGCATGATCACCTGGCCGCGCGAGTATGGGGGGCGGGGTGCGAGTTTGATCGAGTGGTTAATCTTCGAAGAAGAGTACTACCGGGCAAATGCGCCACTGCGGGTCAACCAGAATGGTATTTTTCTTCTAGGCCCCACCCTGATGGAGTTCGGCAGTGCGCAGCAGAAGGCGCGCTTTCTGCCAAAAATGGCAGCCGGTGAGGAAATTTGGGCGCAAGCCTGGTCTGAGCCTCAGGCCGGCTCTGATTTGGCCGCACTACGCTCCACGGCCACCCGTGAGGGTGATGAGTATGTGTTGCGTGGTCATAAGATTTGGTCGTCACGTGCCACGTTCGCTGACTGGTGTTTTGGTATTTTCCGCACTGACCCCGCCTCTGAGCGCCACAAAGGGCTCACCTTCTTTTTGGTCCCTCTCAATCACCCTGGCGTGCGCGTGCGCGGCATTCGGCAAATGCATGGCGAGCCTGGGTTTGCTGAGATCTTCTTTGAGGACGTGCGCGTGCCCAGTGCATGGCGCCTAGGCGCCGAGGGCGAGGGGTGGACGATCGCTATGGCGACCGCGGGTTTTGAGCGTGGCTTGATGCTGCGTAGCCCAGCGCGCTTTCAGGTAGCGGCAGAGCGGTTGGTGCGCCTGTATGAACAACACGCCGCCACCGCGGATCCGGCACTCTCGAGTGCCGTGGCGCAAGCGGTGATGGATGCCGAAGCTTATGCGCTCAGCACCTATGCAACCGCCACGCGTCTGATCGCGGGTGGCAAGATTGGGGTGGAGGCGAGTCTCAACAAAATATTCTGGTCGGAGCTTGATGTGCACATCCATCGCTGCGCCTTGAGTTTGTTAGGGGCTTTTGCCGAGCTCGCGGCAGGTGACTCGGCAGTGGTGGGTCACGATGCGTGGTTAGATGGGTTTATCTTTTCGCTGGCAGGGCCCATCTACGCCGGCACCAATGAGATTCAGCGCAATATCATCGCCGAGCGATTGCTCGGCCTGCCGAGGGGTTAGGCGTGGACTTCACCTTCACTGAAGAGCAGCAGATGATGGCCGGAGCGTTTCGTGAACTCACGGACGATCTGTGCGCGCCCGCTGCTTTGCGTGCGGCCTTCGAGGGGCGCGGTGAGTCGAGTGCGGCCCGTTGGCAACGACTGACGGAGCTTGGTCTGCCGGGTATGTTGGCGCCTGAATCCGTCGGTGGTATGGGGCTCACTCTGGCCGATTTTATTTTAATTGCAGAGGCGGCCGGTCGGGCGGCTTTGCCTGAGACGTTAGTCGAGCATGCGGGTATTGCGGTGCCGGTGCTGTCGGCGCTGTCTGCCGATGCGCGCGGGGCTGCGGTGCTGCAGGCGGCGGTGAGTGGGGAGGCTCGTGTAGCGGTCTCGCATCCTTTCAATCCTTTTATCGTCGGTGCCGATCAGGCGACCCATGTTCTGGTGCTGACTGACCACGAGGTGCACCTCCTCAGCAAGGACGAGGCGAAATTGGAAGGGCACCAATCCATTGACGCGTTGCGTTCCTTAGCGCGATGTACAGGCTCGCTACAGCCAGGCACCTGTATTGCTCGGGGAGCGGGGGCATCGGCGGCGACAGCGCTTGCTTTTGAGTGCGGTGCGTTGCTCACGGCGGCTGAGTGCGCGGGTCTTTGTGACGCCTTGGTGGCTCTGGCAGTGAGTTATGCCGCCGAGCGCAGTCAGTTTGGTAAAAAGATTGGCGCTTATCAGGCCATCAAACACCAACTGGCGAATGTCCAGGTGAAACTCGAGTTCGCCCGGCCGGTGCTGTACGCCGCGGCGACGCAGGCTACCGTGCTGAGTGGCCGGTCTCGATTCGGCGTGTCCCATGCAAAGCTGGCGGCAACGGATGCGGCTGATCTCGCCGGGCGCACGGCGGTGCAGGTGCACGGTGCGATGGGCTATTCCTGGGAAGTCGATGTGCACTTTTATTTAAAGCGCGCCTTAGGTCTGACCGGCATGTGGGGTGATCGCAGTTTTCATATGCGTCGTGTGCAGCAACAGCTGTTTTCTGAGCACCTGGCCATTGGGCCTGATGCCTTGTTTGGCGTGTTTAAAGAGTTGCCTTAGCTGAGTGCTTAATTTATGAATGACGCTTACATCATTGATGCGGTACGAACACCGGTGGGCAAGAAGAAAGGCGGCCTTGCCGCTTGGCATCCGGCCGACTTAGGCGGCCACGTGTTAAAGGAATTGGTGGCGCGTTCGGGTATTGACCCAGGTTTAGTAGATGATGTGGTGTTTGGGTGTGTAGACACCATCGGTCCCTTAGCCGGCGACATCGCGCGTACCGCATGGCTGGTGGCAGGTCTTCCGGAGCATGTGCCCGGTACGACGGTGGATCGTCAATGTGGCTCGTCACAGCAGGCAGTGCACTTTGCGGCTCAAGGCGTGATGAGCGGTACCCAGGATTTAGTCGTCGCCGGCGGTGTTCAGGTGATGAACCAGATACCGATCAGTTCAGCGATGGCGGCTGGACGAGACTTCGGGCACCCCGATCCCTTTTTAGGCTCCATTGGCTGGCGTGCGCGCTATGGCGACGAGCCCTTGTCGCAGTTCAAATCGGCAGAAATGATCGCGGCGCACTGGAAGATATCGCGTCGGGAGATGGAAGAGTTCGCTCTGGAAAGTAATCGCCGCGCGATCCACGCGATTCAAGCAGGCTACTTCGACCGTGAGATCGTGGTCACGGGGAGCGTGCGTCACGATGAGACACCTCGCCAGGGTACCTCGCTTGAAAAAATGGCGACCCTGCCGACCATCGAGCCGAATGGTCTGATTACCGCGGGGGTCGCCAGCCAGATTGGCGATGCCGCTGCGGCCCTGCTCATTGCCTCAAGCGATGCAGTGAAGCGCTACGGCTTAAAGCCCCGCGCGCGCATACATCATCTGTCCGTGCGGGCGGCTGATCCCGTGTGGATGCTGACCGCGCCGATTCCTGCCACCCAACACGCCTTGGCGAAAGTGGGTATGCGCCCAGAAGATATTGCCTTGGTGGAGATTAATGAGGCCTTTGCGTCGGTGGTATTGGCGTGGGCGAAGGAACTGAAGTGGGATCTAAACCGAGTCAACGTCAATGGCGGCGCCATCGCCTTGGGTCATCCGCTCGGGGCCACCGGTGCGCGCTTGATGACGTCCATGCTGCATGAGTTAGAGCGGCGCGGTGAGCGCTTTGGATTACAGACCATGTGTGAGGGTGGCGGACAGGCGAATGTCACGATCATTGAGCGATTGAACTAGCTGAATTCACCGTCGTTTATTCGAGGAAGTGTATGAGTGGAATCTGTCAGGGTCGAGTGGTCATCATCACCGGAGCGGCACGCGGCCTCGGTCGCAGCTATGCGCTGGCGTTTGCTAGAGAAGGCGCCAAGGTAGTCGTGAATGATCTGGGCACGGACCTCGGTGGTCATGGGCGTGATCTATCAGCCGCGCAAGCCGTCGTTGATGAGATTAGAGCCATGGGCGGTGAGGCAGTGGTCAATGGCGATGACGTCTCCGATTGGGACAGCGCGGGACGCATTATCAAAACGGCGTTGGACTCATTCGGTGGCTTGGATGTGGTGGTCAACAACGCAGGGTTTGTGCGTGATCGTATGTTTGTCAGTAGCACCGTGGATGAATGGGATGCGGTACTTCGCGTACATCTGCGCGGGCATTACTGTGTCGCTCGCCATGCGGTGGAATACTGGCGTAACCAGAGCAAGCTCGGCCAGCCGGTTGACGCACGTATTATTAATACCAGCTCAGGGGCGGGCCTCAATGGCAGCATGGCGCAGAGTGCCTATTCAGCGGCCAAGGGCGGCATTGCAAGCTTGACGCTCGTGCAGGCGGCTGAGCTTGCGCGCTATGGCATTACCGCCAATGCGCTCGCGCCCGCGGCTCGTACCCGTATGACGGAGCAGGCCTTTGCTGACATGATGAAAAAACCTGAGGAAGGCTTTGATCGGCAGGACCCGGATAATATCGCGCCAACGGTGGTGTGGCTTGGTAGCGCGCAGTCGAGTCAGGTGACCGGTTGTGTGTTTGAGCTAGAAGGGGGTGCCATCATGATCGATGAGGGCTGGCGCGATGGTGAGCGGGTCGATATCGGCCGACGTTGGGCGCCATCAGAAGTCGGCGCCGCGGTCGAGACGCTCCTTAAGAAGCGTCGTGCCCCGAAAAAAGTGTACGGAACCTAATAACCGCTATGCAGTTTGCATTCACAGACGAGCAGCAGATGATCCGCGAGTCGGCGCGTGCCTTTCTGGAGGCAGAGGCGAGCTTGCCTGCCGTGCGCTTGGCGAGTGGCGCGGTCAACGGCTATGACGAGGGCCTGTGGCAGCAGATGACAGCGGAGTTGGGGTGGTCGGGCATTGCCATCCCTGAGGCCTATGGTGGCGCTGGGCTTGGCTTTGTGGAGTTGGGCATACTGGCGCATGAGCAAGGCAGGCGCTTGGTGCCCTCGCCCTTTTTTTCGACGGTGTGTTTGGCGACGCCGGTCATTTTAGAGCTCGCACGCGAGGAGCAAAAGCGGCAGTGGCTGCCTGCCATCGCGGCCGGACAACTGAAGGCGGCAGTGGCTGTCACCGATCGAGTCGGTCACGCGGACATCCGCAAGGTCGGCGTGAAACTGGCTCAAGTAGGCTCCGCTTGGGTGCTCTCGGGGGAGGCGCATTTTGTGGTGGGTGCGCAGAGCGCTGACCTTCTGCTGGTGGTGGCGAGTGCTAAGGACGCAAACGCATCGCAGTCACTTCGAGTGGTGGCCGTCGCCTCAGGCACCGCCGGTGTACGCATCGAGGCGACCGAGATGCTGGATGTCACCCGTCCCATGGCGAGTATCTATTTTGAACAAGTGAGCGTCAGTGCCGAGGACTGTCTTGGGGTGGATATCGATGCGAGCTCGGGGCTACAGCGGGCGCTCGATCAAGCGCGGACGATGCTCGCGGCGGAGGCGGTGGGGGGCGCCGAGTACTCGCTCGAAGCGGTCACGGCATACGTCAAAGAGCGGGTGCAGTTTGGGCGCGCCATTGGCAGCTTTCAGGCAATCAAGCATCGCCTCGCCGACACGATGGTGTTGGTGGAGGCAGCTAAATCCATGGCGTGGTATGCGGCGTGCGCGGCGGATGAATACGCCAATGAGGCGCTCGCGGTAGCTGCCTCCTCAGCGAAATCTTGTTGCGCCGATGCGTTCAATGCAGTCGCATCCAATGCGATTCAGCTGCATGGTGGGATTGGATTCACTTGGGATCATCACGCGCATTTATATTTTAAGCGGGCGCGTGCGTCTTCGATGTTACTGGGTAGTCCCGCCTGGCACCGAGAGCGGATCGCGCTCGGTCTGGGGCTTTCGCAGATCGCATCGGTTCCGCAGTTTTGAGAGCATCATGAAAATTGGATTCAGCGCCGCACAGGAACAGTTTAGAAATGAGGTCGCCACTTGGCTCGCTGAGCAGTTGAGTGGCCCCTATGCCGACTTGCGCGGGGTCTCCTCGCATACGGCGATGGTCGAGCGTCGCCGCGTGTGGGAGGCAGAGCTCGGTCGCGCGCGTCTCAGTAGTGTGGGTTGGCCGGTGGAGTGGGGTGGTCGCGGTGCTTCTTTGGCGGAGCAAGTGATCTTTGCAGAAGAATATGCCAGAGCAAAGGCGCCGTCACGTCTTAATCACTTAGGGGTCGAGCTGTTAGCGCCGACGCTCCTCAGTTACGGCACGGAGGCGCAGAAGACGCGCTTCCTCGAGCCTATCGTGATGGGCAAGGAGATCTGGTGCCAGGGTTATAGCGAACCCAATGCCGGCTCTGACTTAGCGAATGTCGCCACGCGAGCGCGCTTAGAGTCAGGGCCCAATGGGGATGAGTGGGTGATTGACGGGCAGAAAATCTGGACGTCACTGGCGGCTTTTGCTGATTGGATTTTCGTGCTGTGTCGAACGGAAGAAGGCAGTCGAGGTAATCGCGGGCTGTCGTATTTGCTGGTGCCTATGCATCAAGCGGGTGTGACGGTGCGGCCGATTCGTGAGATGACGGGTCATGCCGAGTTCAATGAGACTTTTTTTACGGGCGCGCGAACCGCCGCTGCCAATATCGTCGGTGCGCCCGGTGAAGGCTGGAAGGTGGCCATGGCGACCCTTGCCTTTGAGCGCGGTGTGTCTACGCTTGCACAGCAGATGGATTTTACCAATGAGTTTGAGGCCTTGGTGAAGGCGGCTCAAGCGAATGGGCAGGCCACTGATCCGCTGATCCGCCAACGCATTGCGGAGGCCTCCATTGGGCTGTCTGTGATGCGCTACAGTGCGCTTCGGATGCTGACCAATGCGGAGAGTGGCGCCTTGAGCCATGAGGCCTTCACCTACCGGCTCTACTGGGGCGTGTGGCGCAAGAAGTTGGGTGAGTTGGCCATGGATGTGCTCGGTCCGTCGGGTGAGTATGCTCACGGTGATTCGCCGCTCGCCCATGACTTACAACACATGTTTCTGTTCTCCCGTTCCGATACGATTTATGGTGGCACCAGCCAGATTCAGCGCAATCAAATCGCTGAGCGGGCATTGGGCCTTCCGAAAGAACCCAGAGGAAATTGACCATGGCCCGTGTTTCCGACGCCCCGCATTATCCTACCGGGCATCAGTTATTGGCCGGCCAGAGCGTGCTGATTACCGCGGCTGCCGGGACCGGCATCGGTTTTGCGACCGCCAAGCGCTGTATCGAAGAGGGTGCGCGCGTGATGGTGAGCGATATCCATGAGCGCAGGCTCGGTGAGGCCTGTGAGAGGCTGCGTGCCTTGCCAGGTGCGGTGGTGGAATCAAAGGTGTGTGATGTCACCCGTGAGGACGATGTGCGTGCCTTGGTGGCCACGGGCATTGCCTCGATGGGCCAACTGGATGTGCTGGTCAACAATGCGGGCTTAGGCGGGTCTGCGTCGGTGGTTGAGATGACCGATGAGCAGTGGTCACGGGTGTTGGATGTCTCGCTCACTAGTGTGTTTCGTATGACCCGTGCGGTGCTACCGCATATGTATGCGCGCGGCAGTGGGGTGATCGTCAATAATGCGTCCGTACTCGGTTGGCGAGCCCAGGCGCTGCAATCCCACTATGCCGCTGCCAAAGCCGGTGTGATGGCCTTTACGCGCTGCTCGGCCGTGGAGGCGGCCGAGCAGGGTGTACGTATCAATGCCGTCGCGCCGAGCATTGCCATGCATGAATTCTTGAATCGGGTCACCAGCGACGATCTGCTTAAAGACCTGAGGCGCCGTGAGGCCTTTGGCCGCACCGCAGAAACCTGGGAAGTGGCTAATGTGATTGTCTTCCTCGCGAGCCCCTTGGCCAGTTATATGACCGGTGAGGTCATTTCAGTATCCAGTCAGCACCCGTAAGACGAATCCGCGCACTCATATTCAGCTCGCACCGGTGCCGATATTGTGTGCTTAACCCACGTCGCCTACGCCATCGTGGGGCGATTGATATGCCTGTTTTTTTTGGTGACTACATGGCAAGCTAAGCGGCCGGCAAGGGGATCTTTTCCTTGCCCCCACTGACGTAGGAGCGGTCATGGCGGCGTTTCATTCTGCACAGGAATTGCGTGCCGCCGTCGGCCAGCATTTTGGGCCGACCGACTGGTTGGTCATTGAGCAATCGCGCATTGATGCCTTTGCGTCCACCACCGGTGACAATCAGTGGATCCATGTGGATGTGGCTCGCGCGAAGAGCGGGCCATATGGCGGCACCATCGCGCACGGCTATTTGATCTTAAGTTTAGTGAATCTCTTTCTTCCTGATCTGGTGTCTGTACCCAATGCCAAGATGGGCATTAACTACGGCGTCGATCGCTTGCGTTTCCCCGGTGTGGTGCGCGCCGGTGTGCGGATTCGGGCGAGCGCCGAGATGGTCAGCGTCGAGGATGTCACCGATGGAGTGCAGGTGAAAGTGCGTGTCTCTGTCGAGGTGGAGGGTGCCGCCAAGCCCGCCTGTGTGGTGGATACGCTGAGTCGGTTTTATTTTTAATTTTTTAAATTTACTTTAGATGTGCAAGGAAGACCATGCGTGAGGCTGTGATCGTATCTGTTGCTCGGACCCCCATTGCGAAGGCGTTTCGTGGTGCCTTTAATGACACCGAGGCACCGAAGCTCGCTGGGCATGTCGTGGCCGAGGCGGTGAGGCGCAGTGGCGTGGATCCGGCCGAGGTGGATGACTTGATTTTAGGATGCGCCACCCAGCAAGGTGCACAAGGCTATAACATCGCTCGATTGACGGTCGCCTCGTCCGGGCTTCCCGCATCGGTTGCTGGAATGACCATCGATCGCAAGTGTGCGTCAGGTTTGATGGCGATTGCCACGGCCGCAAAGCAAGTGACCGAGGATCGTATGCCGGTGGTGGTGGCCGGTGGCATCGAGTCGATTAGCCTCACTCAAAATAAACACCTGAATACCTTCCGTGCGCAGTCAGAGAGCGTGTTGCTCGCCTCGCCGCATATGTACATGCCGATGATTGAGACCGCAGAGGTGGTGGCCAAGCGGTATGGGATCAGCCGCGAGGCGGCTGATCAGTATTCTTTTGATAGTCAGCAACGCACAGCCGCCGCGTACGCGGCCGGACGTTACGCAGCCGAGTTAGCGCCGTTGACCACTCGCAAGGCGATCGTCGATAAGGAAAGTGGTGCGACTACTTATCAAGACGTGCTGTTGGCTCAGGATGAGGGCTTTCGGGCGGATACCACCCTTTCCGGTCTCAACAAGCTAGAACCTGTCTGGAAAGATGGGACCGTGATTGCTCGTGGTGAGTCAATTACCGCCGGCAACGCATCGCAGCTCTCCGATGGCGCAGCCGCCGCGGTGATCATGGATCGTGTGCTCGCTGAGCAACGGGGCCTAAAGCCTTTAGGGGCGTATCGGGGCATGGCAGTAGCGGGCTGCGCGCCTGATGAGATGGGTATTGGTCCGGTGTTTGCAGTGCCTAAATTACTCAAGCGACATGGTCTATCGGTGCATGACATTGGCTTGTGGGAATTAAATGAAGCCTTTGCGGTTCAGGCGCTGTACTGTCGTGATCGTCTGGGTATTGATCCGGCGCTATTTAATGTCGATGGAGGCGCGATCGCTATTGGCCATCCGTTTGGCATGAGCGGTGCACGCATGGTGGGTCATGCGCTCATTGAAGGGCGTCGGCGTGGTGTGCGCTATGTGGTCGTCACGATGTGTGTCGCCGCAGGTATGGGTGCGGCTGGGTTGTTTGAGGTCTACTAGTTCGGCGGGTGCGAAGGGACAAGGACATGCAATGGAACTGTGGGAGCTGACGGCGCGCGAATCCATTCGCGATCTGGTCATTCGCTACAATGCCAATGGCGACTCTGGGCGTTTTGCGCAGGTGCTTGAACTCTTTACGGAGCGTGCCGTGTTTGATGTGCCCGGCACACGTTGCGATGGGCGCCAGGAGATCAGCCGAATGCTCACTGACACCCAATCGATGATCAAAAAGATCGATGCGAATGGGCCGCCTAGGTCCCTGCGCCATTACACAGCGACCCATCAAATTGATGTGTTAGATGAAAGTCACGCGAAGGGTCGGTGTTATTACTCCGTGCTGATGCCTCAAGGACTTGATCATTGGGGGCGTTATACGGACGATTATGAGTGTTGTGACGGTCGATGGCTGTTCAGTTATCGTAAGGTCACGGTGGATGGGTACGTCGCCGGCGGCATGGGTGCGGCGGGTATGGGTGCGGCAGAGGCCGCTACAACGCGATCTTTGAAAGGCTAATCCAAACGGTGGCGAGCGTGATCTCTTTGTTGAGTGAAGAAGCGCCCAGTAAGCGTCTATCTGCGCGCGCACATCGCCTGTTGAGCGAGGACCTGTCTGAGCTGGTGCGGGAGGCCAATGCCCTGCGCCTAGAGGGTCACGGCCATCTGCAAAGCTACTCCCGGAAGGTCTTTATCCCGCTGACCCAGCTGTGCCGTGATCGCTGCCATTACTGCACCTTCTCTAGGCGACAGTCGCGTAAGCAGGCGGCGTATCTGACCAAGGATGAGGTGCTGGCGATCGCCCACGCGGGACAGGCGGCTGGTTGTACGGAGGTCTTATTCACCTTGGGTGATAAGCCCGAGCTTCGCTACGCCGCTGCCCGAGACCAACTCGTGGCCATGGGCTATGCCACCACGATCGACTATCTGGTAGCAATGTGCGAAGCCATTACCCAGCACACGGGTTTGCTTGCTCATGTCAACGCCGGTGTCATGGACCGAGAGGAACTCACCCGTCTTCGGCGGGTGTCCGTGTCGCAGGGATTGATGCTCGAGTCCTCCGCCACTCGCTTAAGTGAAAAGGGCGGGCCGCATTATCGATCCCCCGACAAAGACCCGGCTGTCAGGCTCGAGACGATTCGCTTGGCTGGCGAATTGGCCATTCCATTCACCAGTGGGCTATTGATTGGGATCGGTGAGACGCGCGCCGAGCGTCTAGAGGCGCTGGAGGATCTTTTGCGGCTGCAGGTGCAGTACGGTCATCTGCAAGAAATTATTATTCAAAATTTTCGTGCGAAGCCGCGCACACCCATGGCTGATGCACCTGAGCCGAGTTCGGATGAGTTGGTGTGGACCATTGCCGCCGCACGGATTCTGTTTGGGCCACAGATGAATATTCAAGCGCCGCCCAACTTAAGTGCGGATGCGCTACCCGAGTTGCTCGCTGCCGGTATTAACGACTGGGGCGGCGTGTCGCCGGTGACCGTCGATCATGTGAATCCCGAGGCGCCCTGGCCTGAAGTGGATCGCTTGGCGCAAGTCAGTGCAGCATCCCATCGCGTCTTGATCGCGCGGCTACCGGTCTATCCGGCTTATGTATGGCAGATGGATCGCTGGCAGGATGCTGCGATGGCGCCTTTTATTCGACACCATGCCGATGCCACGGGATGGGCGCGCGATGATGCGTGGTCACCGGGGATGGCAAGCGCACCCCCGACAGGGCGGGTGGCCCCTCACACGGTGGGCGATCCCGCGCTCAGCGGCCTGTTAGACAGCGTGGCACAAGGGCGGGTGCTGTCGGTAGAGCAGATTGTGCGTCTGTTTGAGGCGCGGGGTACGGATGTGACACGCGTGTTGGCTGCCGCTGATGCCCTGCGGCGCCAGGTGTCGGGTGACACCGTTAGTTTTGTGGTCAATCGCAATATTAATTACACCAATATCTGCAGCTACCGCTGTGGCTTCTGCGCCTTTGCCAAAGGCAGCACGGATGAACGATACCGGGGTCTGCCATACGATTTAGATCTTGCAGAGATCGTCAGACGAGCGCTGGAGGCGGATGCACGCGGTGCCACCGAGGTGTGTTTGCAGGGGGGTATTCACCCGCGATACACCGGCGAGACTTATTTATCAATTTGTCGCGCCATTAAGGCGGCGGTGCCGGAGATGCACATCCATGCCTTTTCACCGCTCGAGATCAGTCAAGGGGCGGCCACACTCGGTATCAGTGTGCGCGACTTTCTATTGCAGCTAAAAGACGCGGGACTCTCGACTTTGCCTGGTACGGCGGCAGAGATACTCGACGATGAGGTGCGAGAGATCATTTGTCCTGACAAGCTCAATACGGCGCAATGGGTTGAGGTGCTGGCCACCGCGCATGAAGTCGGTCTTCGAACCACCTCAACTATTATGTTTGGTCATGTGGAGCAGCCCATTCATTGGGCCCGGCATTTGTTACAGGTGCGGGCGCTGCAGGCGCGGACCGGTGGAATCACGGAGTTTGTGCCATTACCGTTCGTGCACATGGAAGCCCCTTTGTATCGTAAGGGGCTGACGCGTCTCGGTCCGACGTTTCGTGAGGTGCTGTTGATGCATGCGGTCGCCCGGCTGGTGCTCCATCCGCTGATACCAAATATTCAGGCATCTTGGGTGAAGCTCGGGGCACAGGGGATTCGTGCGGTGCTCGATGCGGGCGTGAATGACCTCGGCGGTACCTTGATGAACGAAAGTATTTCTCGCGCAGCGGGGACTGAGCATGGCCAAGAATTCCCGCCCGATCAGATGCAGGCAGTGATTCTCAGAAGTGCTCGAGTGCCCAGGCAGCGAAGCACTTTGTATGGTGAGGTCAGTGAGTTGCGCCAACGACAGGGTCGTGAGGCAAAGCCGCTGACGCCGATGGTGTTGACTCCCCCGTCGCGTGGCGTGCGTCGCACGGCACCGCTGGCTCATTCTGTTGATTAGGAGAGAAGAGACGATGAATGCGAATACCTTACCCACCGTGGGATTGCTTGGCGGGACTGGAAAAGAGGGCAGTGGTTTGGCCTTGCGCTGGGCACATGCCGGCTATCGCGTGACGATCGGTAGTCGTCACCCAGATAAAGCCGCCGATGTTGCCAAGGAACTGAATGCCTTGTTAGGACGTGAGGGGATTATCGGTGGCTCTAACCGGCAAGCGGCCGAGGCCAGTGATATTGTGGTGCTCACCGTGCCGTACAGCGCACAAGCCGCGACGCTCGAGGAGGTTCGTGAGGCCTTGCAAGGTAAGATTTTAATTGATGTGACGGTGCCGCTTGTGCCGCCAAAGGTGGGCCAAGCGCAAGTGCCTGAGGGAGGCTCTGCCGTCGCTGCCATGCAGCGGCTGTTGGGTAGTTCGGTGCGCGTGGTGTCGGCGTTTCAGAATGTGTCCGCTCACTATCTTAAGGATTTGTCCCTGTCTATCGACTGTGATGTGTTGGTATGTAGTGATGATCGTGCTGCGGCAGAGACGGTCGTGGGTCTCGCCCAAGCACTTGGCTTGCAGGCATATGATGCGGGGGTCTTAGCGAACTCGATCGTTTCTGAGATGCTGACCTCGGTACTCATTTCGATTAATAAGCGCTATAAGGTCCCCAGTTCAGGCATTCGGCTCACCGGTGTAGGTCGCACCGACCCGGCCTGATGAGTCATTCGCCGCTGGTCACTCTGTCTTTGACTGCCTTGCCTGCTTTTCCATTGGTGGAGGCGGGAGATGATCTGGCGGCGCTGATCTTAAGCTCGCTCAGTGCTGCCTCGCTCTCACTCACCACCGGTGATGTGTTGGTGATTGCCCAGAAGGTGGTGTCTAAAGCGGAGGGGCGGCGTGTCGCGCTAAAAGGGGTCGTGCCATCAGAGCGTGCCATGACGCTCGCGCGAGAGGCAGGTAAAGACCCGCGGGTGGTGGAGTTGGTGCTCTCTGAGGCGAGCGAG
Organism: uncultured Pseudomonadota bacterium; assembly: GCA_903862885.1. GTDB lineage: Bacteria > Pseudomonadota > Gammaproteobacteria > Steroidobacterales > Steroidobacteraceae > CAIKZZ01. The sequence continues at coordinate 127,438 of CAIOZU010000035.1, read as the reverse complement.
GTCATGCGCGTGCGTCCTGGCGTCATTATTGTGCGACACCGCCTAGGCTTGGTGCTTGCGAATGCCGGTATTGACCAATCAAATGTCGCCCCGATGGGCGATGAGCAGGTGCTGTTGCTCCCGCTAGATCCGGACCATTCCTGTCGGGAGATTCAGGATCGGCTGCGGGCCGCCACGGGACTCGATGTGGCGGTGCTGATCATTGACAGCATTGGGCGTGCCTGGCGCACGGGAACCGTGGGTACCGCCATTGGGGTGGCCGGTTTGCCGGGTTTAGTCGATCTGCGCGGGCAGGCGGATCTGTATGGCAGGCCGCTGATGACCAGCGAGTTGGGGCTCGCCGATGAAGTCGCGTCTGCAGCGTCGCTACTCATGGGACAGGCTGCGGAAGGCCGGCCGGTCGTGCTGGTGCGAGGCTTGCCCTATGATCGCCGGCCTGCCGAGGCGGCTGAGCTTCTGCGGCCGCAGTCACTGGATCTCTTTAACTAATGCGAGCGATGACTACATGAGTGGGTCGGTGGTCGCACTCGCTGGTGGCGTGGGCGGGGCTCGACTCTGTCAGGGTCTCTCGCAGTGCCTGCCAGCTCACCAACTCACCGTCGTGGTCAATACCGGCGATGACTTTGAGCACTGGGGTCTTCAGATCTGCCCGGATCTGGATACCGTGATGTATACGCTCGCCTCTTTAAATGACACGGCGCAAGGATGGGGCGTGCGGGGTGACACGCGGCACTTGATGCAAGCACTCGCCCGCTTAGGCGGCGAAGAGTGGTTTGCGCTCGGGGATCAAGATGTTGCGACTCACTTGATGCGAACGACGCTTCTGAAAACCCACAGTCTGTCGGCGGTGACCGCGCAGCTGTGCCAGCGTTTAGGCATTCAGGTGACGGTAGTACCGATGAGTGATCAGCCGGTGCGGACGCAGGTCGAGACCGACCAGGGCCGCTTGGCGTTTCAAGATTACTTTGTCAGACGAGCTTGTCAGCCTGTGTTTAAAAGCCTCGTCTTCTCAGGCATTGAGGTGGCCCGCCCGAGCCCCGGATTTTTAGCGGCTCTATCAGATCCAGAGTTGTCGGCGGTGGTGGTCTGTCCATCCAACCCACTGCTGAGCATCGAACCGATTTTAGCTTTACCCTCGGTGCGGGCGCAATTGAGAGCGCTGTCCGTGCCCGTGGTGGCTGTCTCACCCTTCATTGGCGGGCAGGCAGTCAAAGGTCCGGCCGCGAAGATGTTCAAAGAACTGGGTTTGCCGGCCACCGCGTCGGGCCTCGTTGAGTACTACCAAGGGCTGCTGGATGGGGTGGTGATTGACAAAGCGGATGGGCCGCCATCGGGTGTTAAGGTGTGTTCGACGGATATCTTGATGCGTGATGCGGGTGATCAAGCGCGTCTTGCGCGTGAGTTGCTTACGTTTGTAGAAACGCTGTGAACACGCGCGTACTCATTCCGATGCGTTCACTCTCCAATGGCAAGCGTCGCCTCGCGAGTGTACTGAGCGATGAGCGGCGTCAGCAGTTAAACGAATCCTTTTTAGATCACACCTTGCGTGTCGCCACGAGCGTTTTTGCAGCCAAAGACTGCATCGTGATCAGTCCGGCTGAGGACGTGTTATCGCGAGCGGCGGGCTTTGGCGTGCAGACGCTGCTTGAGGCAACGCCCCCCTCACTGAATGGGGCGTTGGCGCAGGGGGCGGCGTGGGCACGCGCACAGGGCGCTGACGGCGTGATTGCGCTCAGTTGTGATTTGCCATGGCTATCAGCGATGGACTTGGAGGCGCTTGCTCAGGCGCTTTTGCCCGCGACGGTGGTGCTAGCGCCCGATAAGCAGGGTCAGGGGACGAATGCGATGGCGATGTCACCGCCAGAGGCCATGGCCTATGCCTATGGGCCTGACAGTTGCGCACGACATGTTGCAGCGGCGGCGGGTGCAGGTTTGGCGCTTCGTATGCTGGCGCGACCGGGCTTGGAGCGTGATATCGATACGCCGGATGATTTAAAGGCCTATGACTTTCAAGCTTAAGGTCCCGCGCGTCAGCAGGATGCGGGTTTGGGCCTTCGAGTGTGCATTGAGGAGAAGCCGATGAGTGCGACGGAACGATTCGCAGGTGGCGTCGCGGTGATCACGGGTGCCGGCAGTGGCATTGGTGAGGGTCTGGCGCTGGAAGCGGCGCGCCTGGGTATGCGGGTGGTGCTGGCTGATATCTCAGCGGAGCGCATGGAGTCGGTGGCTGTGGCGATTCAACAATCCGGTGGAGAGGCTTTTTCGGTCCCTACCGATGTCGCCGACGCTGAAGCCATGACACGACTCGCGCGTTTAACCCATGAGCGTTATGGTGATGTGCGGCTGCTCATTAATAACGCGGGCATCGAGGTGGTGGGCTTTATCTGGGACATAGCGCCTGCGGTGTGGGAGCGCGCGTTTCGGGTCAATGTGTTGGGCGTCGTCCATGGGATGCAGGCTTTTGTGCCGGCGATGCGAGCCAGTACTCAGCCGGCCTATATTGCCAATCTCTCCTCGGTCGGTGGGCTCGGTATGATGGCTCAACAAGGCCCGTATATCGCGAGTAAACAGGCGGTACTGTCGTTGACGGAGTGCCTCGCACTGGAGTTGAGTCGAGTGGCGCCTCACCTGCAGGTCTCGGCTGTCCTGCCGGGGCCTGTGACCACGCGCATTTTTGAGGATGCCCCCATCGGTCAAGACGCCGCGTCGGTGGGCTATCATTTAAATGTGATGAAGGGCATGTTGGCGCAACAGGGGATGCCCGCGCGCCAAGCGGCCTCGATCATCCTCGAGGGTATCGCGGCGGGAGATTTTTGGGTCTCCACGCACCCTGTGCTGACCCAGCAGATGGCGAGCGCACGTGCGCAATACCTGCAGCAACTCAATCGACCGACCCTGACGGCGGAGGCGACGGCGATCTTGGGGCCACCGTAAACGCGGCGTCAGAGCGCTGAGCGGGAATACGCTACGGCGGTGGGTGGCTGGCTTAGAAGAAGCACGCTCCGCCATTGTTCACTAGTACGCTGCCGGTCACGTAGGACGACTCATCGCTCGCCAGATATAAAACGCTCGCGGCAATTTCATCTGGGCGAGCGAGTCGACCCAGAGGCACGGCTTTGGCGAGGCTTGCGATCCATTCGGCTGGGATCGAGCGCATCAGCGGTGTGTCGGTGGGACCGGGTGCGACCGCGTTAACGCGGATGCCGCGTGAGGCCACTTCGCGTGCCAGCGCGCGGGTCATGCCCACCAACGCGGCTTTGCTGGTGACGTAATGTAGTGGGCCTTCGCCGGTCTGGACGGCGGAGGAAGCCATGTTAATGATGGAGCCTGCAGTGCCGTCTCTGGCCATCAATCGTAGAGCGGCACGCGCACAGTAAAAAGCGCCATCGAGATTCACGGCGAGCACGCTGCGCCAACCGTCGTCTTCCATAAAAATGGCCTGCTCCACATGTACGGTGGGGGCTTCGCCGCGCGCGAGCTGCGCATTGCGCGCGGCCATCCGTTCATACATCTCGGTGGTGCCATCATGGGGTCCGGTGCCGGTACCTGCGTTGTTCACGAGAATGTCGAGTCGGCCGAATGCCTGATCCACTGCCGCAAAGCTGGCAGCGACCGCCTGGCTGTCCGCGACATTGCAGGCGAGGGCTAAGTGCCTCTCCGGGTGCGTCAATAGGGCAAGGGTGGCAGCCGCCGAATCGATCGATAGATCAAGGACCGCGACACGTGCCCCGGCCTGCGCCAAGGCCTGCACGCAGGCTCGGCCGATTCCTTGACCGCCGCCCGTGACGACGGCTGTTTTACCGATGAGTGATGCCATGGGCTGATCCTTAGGTGGGCAGGGAGGGGGTGGCTGAGTGCGTGCTTGACCAAGGCTTTAGGGTACGACCGGCTCGATACCCATGCAACTGCCGCCGTGGCGCACGCAGGCTCGCGAACGGTGCGTCGACCCGGCGTGAGGCGCGGTCAGTGGTGGTGGAGGAGCGCTCGCCGTGCGGGCCGTTTCGTGGCAGGATGAGCTCAACAGAGGCACATAAAAAGGGTCAAGCGCATGCCATACCCACGGGCTGAGGTGGAGCAGTCGATCGCCGGTTTGGCGCAAGCCTTTAAGAAGGCAGAGCAGATCAACCGGTGGTCGTGGATTGCGGATGAGTTTTATCATGAGGACTGTGTCTACAGCTGTCCTTATGCCGGTTGCATGCCGGTGTTTGCCAATGGTCGAGAGGAAATTCGTAAGACCCATTATGGTCGCGACATGGATGTGGGCTCGGGGTGGAAGGGCTGGAGTTTTCCGATCACGGGTTGGGCCATTGAGGGCGATCAGATCATCAGCCATTGGATGAACCGCGGTCCCGGTCGGCGGCCCGATGGGGGCTATTATGAAACCCATGGTGTGTCCTTTATTACCTATGGGGGTGGGGGTAAATTCAGTTCGCAGATGGATCTCTTTGATCTGGGTCATCAAATGGCGCTGTGCGACGAACTGGAATCCTTAGGACTTCTGGATCCCGCCTTAAAGGCGCAGTGGGTGATTCCCATGAAAACGCGTTTGATCACGATGTTACAGCGGGGGATGGCCGCTTAACGATAGGTTTTTATGGCGCGAGCGGCGATCGTTTGTATCCGGTTGATTAATAATTAAGCAAGTACGTAAGTAAAAGGGGTTTTTATGGCGACATCTCAGGCAGACGATATTCGAGCGATTGAGCAGACGCTATTCACGTATGCGTGGATGGTGGATATGCGCAAGTGGGAGCAGATGGATCAAGTGTTTGCACCAGAAGGCACGATTGATTACACCAGCACCGGTGGAAAAAAAGGGCATCACAAACCCACCTTGGCCTGGCTGGATCGTGCACTCGCGCCGTGGCCGATTAATCTTCACTACATCACCAACATGATGGTGCAGATTCACGGTGACACGGCCGATTCTCGTTGTTACTTTATGGCGCCGATGGCGCGCATGAAGGCCGATGGCTCGCAGGAAGTCATTAATAATGCCGGTTACTACGTGGATAAGTGGGTGAGGTTGCCCTCGGGGTGGCGCATTCAAGAGCGCATCTGTAATCAGACCATCATGATCGGTGCGTTACCGAAAGGCTATGTGATACCTGAGTGATGGGTCGATGTCTGTCTCGGTTTTAAATGAGAGGGTGTGTCCTTCCGTGCACCCTCTGGTGCGTTAAGTCGAATGAGTTGGGAGTGGTCAAATGATGGAGCTGTACGGGATGAGCAGTCCCAATGTCGTTAAAATCACGATCATGCTGCACGAGGCAGGACTTCCCTATGAGATGCACCACATCAGTGTGTTCGAGGGCGATCAGTTCCGTCCTGCTTTTAAGGCGCTCAATCCCAACAGCAAAGTGCCGGTGTTGGTTGATCACTCAAGTGTAGGGGGTGGTTCGCACACCGTGTTCGAGAGTGGGGCGATTCTTTTATACCTGGCAGAAAAAACAGGGGTCGGGTTGTCGTCGGATCCGCTCGCGCGCTCGCGACAGATTCAGTGGCTCATGGTGCAGCTCACGGGCATCGGCCCGATGTGTGGGCAGCTCACTCATTTTAGTCGGTACGCGCCCGCTGGTAATGAGTATTCGCTGGCACGTTATCGCAGCGAAGTGAGGCGTCTGCTGCAAGTGCTTGATGATCGCTTGAAGGAGCACGAGTACCTAGCCGATGGATACTCCATTGCGGATATGGCGACGGCGCCTTGGATTCGGCTACTGAGCACCATGTATCCCTGGCTGCAAGCGAACGAGGAAGGACCGGCACTGCGCGAGTATCCGTCGCTTCGGCGGTGGCTTGAGGTGGTGATCGCTCGACCGGCTGTGATCGCCGGTATTGAGGCGGGGGAGCGATTCCTGCCGAATGATATGGAAAAGTTTAAAAAAGCTGACGCGGATCAATTCGATCGTTTTTTTGGGCGCGGTAAGTACTTGTTGGCTTGATGGGCTAGGCGCTGGGGCTCCCTTCTCCTCAGGGGAGAGGGCAGGATCGGCAGGCTACCGTGGTCGAGCGTTAACCCGAGTGGTAGTCGAGCACTTTTCTGCTCGAGTATGGGGTACTCGGCTAACAGAAACGGGCCCTATGCGGTGGTATCGGGCCATCCGGTGGGTCGTGTGCTTCAAACGTTTGGTTCCCAGGTGTCGTTTAAAGGGGTTGTGATGAATATATTGATTGTCGGCGGAACGGGCATGATCGGTGGTCATGCCGCGCTTTATATGAAATCACAAGGCCATCAGGTGACGTTGGCGGCACGTAAACCGGCGCAGCCCGGGTCAGCGCTGGCCGCTTTGCCTTTCTTGCAGGGCGATTACATTGAGGGCGGTTTTAGCGCCGCACAGCTCGGTGCGTTTGACACGATTGTGTTCGCTGCCGGCAACGATATTCGTCATCTACCGGCTGACACGAAATTTGATGAGCATTGTGAGCGCGCCAACACCATCGGTGTGCCACGCTTTGCGGCGCTTGCGCGATCCGCCGGGGTCCGCAAATTTTTAGTGGTCGGTAGCTTTTATCCGCAAGTCGCACCGGCACTCATTGATACCATCGCGTATGTGCGATCACGCCACTTGTCAGACAGCGGTGCGCGCGCCTTGGCGAATGATCAGTTCTTTGTGTGCAGCGTCAATGCCCCCTTTGTGGTGGGTGCGGTGCCTGGGTTCCACAATGCTATGTTTGAAGCGTATACGCGCTACGCAGAAGGCGTGCTGGGCATTCCCGCCTACGGCCCAGCCGGGGGTACGAATTTCATCTCAACCCAGTCTCTGTCAGAGGCGATTCTCGCGGCACTGATCCGTGGTGAGTCGGGTAAAGCCTATCTGGTGGGTGATGAGAATCTCTTATTCGCAGACTATTTTAGAATGTTCTTCCGTGCGGCGAGTAATGATCAGCCGGTGCCGTCTCTGGATCAGTCGCACCCCATGCTGCCGGATGTGGCGATTTATACGGGTCGCGGCAATGTCGTGTCGTATCAGCCGGATGCCGCCGAGATGGCGCTGTTGGCGTATCGCCGCAACGACGTGCAACGCGCGGTGAATGAAGTGGTGGCGCAGTATCACAAGAGCTAGGGTGACTCTATAGGGCGTAGATCGTGAAGGCTTGCGCCGACCGGGGCCTCTCCTTAGCCCAGTGAAGCGCGAATTAATCCATAGAAATAGATAGAAGAGGACGACCGATTATGAGTGCCACCACTGCATCTGCTGACATTCAGACTTTGCTCTACCGCTACGCGCTTGGCGCCGATCGCCGGGATCAGGCGGCTTTGGCCGATTGCTTTGTGGCGGAGAGCAAGATCGTCGGTCCTGGCTATGAATTAACCGGGCCGATCGCTGACATGATCGTCAGCGAGCTACAAAAACGTTTTGTGTGGACGCAGCACAACGTATTTAATCCCCTGTACGAGGTCGACGGCGATGTGGCCAGTGGGGTGGTGAACTGTGTGGCGAGTCATGTGGAGAAGCAGGCCGATGGCAGTCATGTGAAGCATGACTGGTACATTCGCTACCATGATCGATTGGTGCGAAGTGGCGGCCGCTGGCGCTTTCTGGAGCGTCGGATGGAAGTGCCCTTTATCAACAGTAGCCCCGTCCATCCCTTAGGCTAGAGGGGCGTATAAGCGCTGAAGCGGTGCCTACATCCACCCGTCTGCTAGGCTGCCCCAGGTTTCGATGCTGCCACCGGTGGCCGATTTGTGGAACCGCCCGAAGCGACTGGCATAAAAGGCGAGGGGCGGATGCGCGTGCATCGCGATGCCGGTGACCCGACCGATGATGATGGTGTGATCACCACCCGGATAGAGCGTCTCAACCGTGCACTCGATACGCGCCACTACGTCGGCAATGTGGGGCGGTACGGGGTTTGCTTGCCAGGCGCTGTCGATCTCGAACTTGGGTCGTCCGGAGCGGGCAAAGTGGGTGGCGATCTCCGCCTGACGTTCGCTTAAGACGTGGACGGCAAAGGGGGCCTGTAGGCCGAAGGCGGAGAGACCGCTGCTGCGGTTGGCTAAGCACCACAGCAACAGCGGGGGATCTAAAGACACCGACGTAACGGAATTAGCCGTGATGCCAATGGGGCTGCCGTCAGGGCTCACAGCGGTCACCACCGTGACGCCCGTGGTGAAACTGCCAAAGGCCTTACGCAACTCCAACGGCGACAGCGTGTGCGCATCGCCAGTCGATTGAGTGGCAGCGCTTGCTGTCATACGAAGAATTCCTGGGCGCTCCCTCCCAGATAGATCATGCCGAGTGAGGTGCCCACGAGGGTCGGGTCATTGGCCACATGCGCGCGTGCCGCATTGAGGTCCAACCAAAAACGAACCACGGGGCTGTCCATATAGATGGCGCGGCCACCGAGCAGCGGCATCAAGGCGTCGCACAGCGCAGCGCAGCGCCGTGAAATCTGCGAAGACTCGTAACGGTAGCGAATGCGATCGGTCATTGGAATGTCGGTGCCCGCGCGCAGGTGCGCCATCATCTCGTCGAAGTTGCGGTGCAGGACCGTTTTCATTTCATAGATGGCTGACTGTGTGTGCGCAGAGGCATTTAATGCCGCCGGATCCACCTTGGTGGCTTTGCCGGTGTTGGTGGAGATGCGTGAGGCAGCGATCGCGTTATACGCATCCAATGCGCCTTGTAAGGCGCCGATGGAGGCGGTCGAGACAGCGCGCACAAACACTTGTGCCCACGGCAATTTATAGAGTGGCGCGGTGTTCACCGAGCCACCCGGATTGGTGCCGAGAAAACCATCTACCGCGCGATGCGTGCGGTACTCGGGAACGAAGGCTTTGTTCAGAATGATGCCGTGGCTGCCAGTCCCTTGCATACCAAACACCGTCCAGTCGCGAATGATTTCATAGTCGGCACGTGGCACGAGGAAGGTGCGCATATCGGGTGGTTCACCCGCATTCGCGGGCGGCACTAAGGAGCCCAGTAACACCCAGTTGCAGTGCTCGCAGCCGCTTGAGAATCCCCAGCGACCGGACAGCAGAAAGCCGCCATCTACGCGCTCCACTTGACCGACCGGTTGATAGCTTGATGAGGCGAGGGTTGATGTGTCGGTACCCCACACGTCATCTTGTGCGCGCTTGTCAAAAAGCGCGAGTTGGAACGGATGGACGCCGACTACGCCGTAGACCCAGGCGGTCGACATGCAACCTTCTGCCAGTGCCATTTGGATGTCGCTGAACACACCCGGATCGTATTCATAGCCACCGTAGCGTGCAGGCTGTAGGACACGAAAGAAGCCAGCCGCTTTCATCTCGGCGATCGTCTCTGCGGGCAAGACGCGCTGCTCGGTGGCGGCGGCGTTGCGTGCTTTCAGTGCGGGGATCATGGCCCGAGCGCGCCTGACCAGTTCAGCCGGTGTGGGGTTCGCGGTGGGTGCAAAAACGGTAGCCATAGGAGGACCTCGAGGCGTGACGTGATGAGAAGTGACCCTAGGTTGCAGTATAGCGAGTCATATTTCAGTCAGGCAACAAAATTCGTAGTTTTATTGTCCCTAAATTACGCATGATTAGTTCCGGGGTCCGGACCTCCGTCGGGCAGGCGGGGGGGTGCTCGGATGGGTGTTTGAGGCGTGTGCCCAGTGGGGCTGGGCTCGGGCCGTCCGGTGGGATGACGCCTTAATCTGGGTCCCGGATGGGGGGGCGATCGTCACACACCGGTTCCTGATCGGATGCGGCTTAAAAAATACCGTGGGCCGAGTAGGGTGTCGATTTATGATGTCGCCACGCGCTCACTACTCGGTCATGGGCCCACTGATTAAGGACTGTCATCGCTATGTCATCGACTCCATTATCCACCACTGCCCCGCGTCGTGCGATCCAGCAAGCGCTTTCGAAAGAGCTTTATCAGGCGCTGCGTGAGCAGCGCCCGGTGCCTCCGCTGCGTGATCGATCATTGGATCTGACCATTGACGATGCCTATGCGATCTCCTTAGGTATCTTGGAATATCGTTTGGCCAACGGCGAAAAAGTGGTCGGTAAGAAAATTGGGGTCACGAGTAAAGCCGTACAAGACATGTTAGGCGTTCATCAGCCTGACTTTGGGTTCTTAACGGATCGCATGTGGATTGAGGATGGCGGTTGCGTTCGCATTGCGGATGGCCTGATTCAGCCGAGAGCGGAGGCGGAGATTGCCTTGATTTTAAAGCATCCGTTGCAAGGACCTGGGGTGACGGCGGCGGATGTGTTGGCGGCGACCGATACCATCGCGCCCTGCTTTGAGATCGTCGATTCACGCATTGAGAAGTGGGATATTCGCATTGTGGACACGATTGCTGACAATGCCTCGTGCGGTGTATTTGTGTTGGGTGCCGCACGGGTGGATCCGCGGGCGCACGATTTGGCAGCCCTGACCGTTCGCGTATTTAAGAACGACGTATTTTTGTCTGAGGGTCAGGGATCGGCGGTGCAAGGCTCTCCGCTAGCGGCGGTGGCTTGGCTTGCCAATACCTTAGGTCAGTACGGTGTCACCCTAGATGCGGGCGATGTCATTTTGTCCGGCTCATTGGTGCCCTTAGAAACCGCGCGGCCGGGCGATCGCTTTCGCTTAGAGTTATCCGGTGTCGGCTCAGCGAGCGTGTCCTTCGCGTAGCGCAAACTTCTGTACTTTACCTGCCGCGTTGAGTGGCAGGCTGTCGACAAACTCAATTCGACGGGGCACTTTGTAGTTAGCCATGTTGGTGCGACACCACTGGGTGAGTGTGCTCTCATCCACGCTCGCACCGGGTCTTAAGACCACGAAAGCATGACCCACTTCGCCCAAACGCTCATCGGCTGATCCGACCACCGCCACTTGGGCAATGGCCGGATGTGCGCTCATGAGGTTTTCGATTTCAGCAGGGTAGCAATTGAATCCGCCGACGATGAACATGTCTTTCTTTCGATCAGTGATCTTTAGAAAACCTTGCTCATCCATCACACCGATATCGCCCGTGTGTAACCAACCGTCTGCATCAATGGCAAGGGCGGTTGCTGTCGGATCCTGAAAATAGCCCTTCATGACGTTGTAGCCGCGGGCGAGCACCTCACCCGGCAGGCCAGGCTCTGCGATCTGTCCGCTATCATCGACCAAGCGCAACTCAATACCTGGAATGGCGACGCCACAGGTGCCAGCGACTTTCTCATCGGAAGTGCCATGCGGGCAGATGGTGAGTACCCCGCACGACTCGGTTAAACCATAGGCGGTTAAGACGGTTTTAAAACCGAGTTCCGTGCGCATGCGCGCAATGAGTGCCGCAGGCACTGAGGCGGCACCGGTGATACCGAGGCGCAGGCTTGAAAGGTCGCTGGTCGCGCGCTTCTCATGACTTAACAGGGCATGGAAGATGGTCGGCGGCCCTGGTAGCACCGTGATGCGGTGGTGTGCGATCAGGCGTAATGCCTCAGCGGCATCGAACACCGGCATGGGGAAAATGGTTGCGCCACGCAATAGACAGGCGAGCCAACCGGATTTGTAGCCAAAGGTATGAAAGAAGGGATTGGCGATCAGATAGTGATCCGCTTGCTCAAGGCCGACCCATTCACTCCACGTCCAAAATACGCGGATGCTCTGCTGCTGCGACGCCATGACGCCTTTAGGCTTTCCGGTTGTGCCTGAGGTGTACATGATGTCGGAGATGTCATCCGGTCCGACCTTCGCGATCGCGGCTGTACACTCGGCCGGTGCGCTTAAGTCACTGGACGCTAAAAAGTCAGACCAAGATTGAGCGCGCGGGTGCGTACCCGTGAGTAGCGTGATTTTTTTGAGTAAGGGTAAATCAGCCGCGGCAATCAGATCCGGATAGCAGGTGCCTAGGAAGTCGTGCACGGTGAACAGGTGGCAGGCGCCACTGCTCGTTAATATGTAAGCGGCTTCTTGTCCTTTCAATCGCGTGTTCATCGGCACCAAGATGGCGCCAATGCTCGTGGCGCCTAAAGCGGCGTAAATCCACTCCGGTGAGTTCGGTGCCCACAAGGCGATTCGATCGCCATGGCGCACGCCGTTGGCGAGCAACGCACGGGCTACCTGGAACACCCGTGCTTCCAGTTCGGTAAAGGAACAGCGGGTGGAGTCGGTGACGATAGCCGGCGCCTGTCCGAACAACTGGGCTGCGCGGGCGACCAAGGCGGGGTAGGTCTGAGGAATAGATGCGTTCAAAGGAGCCTCACGCGCGTGCCGGTGTATAAACTCTTTCAAAAATAGCAAATGCTCGGGTACGATGTGAAGATGATTTCAGCACAGATCCCACAGCACCCCAAAGCCGTCGTTCTGGTCACTGGGGGTACCCGAGGTATTGGCCTCGCCATCGCCCGTTCTTTTTTGGCCGCCGATTGTGAGGTCATTGTCTGCGGCCGAAGCCAACCCACAGAGCTGCCTGAGCACCAGGGTCATCGCGCGCGCTTCATGGCCTGCGATGTGCGCGACGCGGAGGCGGTGAACGGGCTGTTTGAGGTCATAGCAAAGGACTATGGCACGCTCGATGTGCTCATTAACAACGCAGGGGGCGGCCCGTCAGCGGCCTTAGAGGTAACCTCCGCGCGCTTAATCGAGCGGGTGCTGGATCTGAACCTACTGGCCCCGTTGCTGTGTGCTCAGGGTGCTAATCGGCTGATGCAGGCCAATCCTCGCGGCGGCAGTATCGTTAACATTGCGAGTGTGGCGGGGATCCGACCGGCACCCACCGCGGCCGTCTATGGGGCGGCGAAAGCGGGTCTTTTGCATGCCACCACAAGCCTCGCCATGGAGTGGGGCCCAAAAGTGCGTGTGAATGCCGTGGTGGTGGGCTTAGTCTATACCGAAGGGGCAGCCGAGCATTACGGCGGGGCAGCGGGGGTGGCGCGCATCAGTGCGATGCTGCCCTTAAAGCGCATGGCCGACCCGCAAGATATTGCCGATGCCTGCCTTTATCTGGCATCCCCCGTGTCCGCCTATGTGAGCGGTGCGCAGTTGGCAGTCCATGGGGGCGGCGAGCGCCCCGTATTTTTGTACCTTAACGAGCTGGGCAGTCAGACCCCGGTGTAGGTGGCGAACGGCGCTTACGCGTGCGGGGTGCCGAGTGCGTGGGCGGTGATCTGAGGGAGCTGATCAAGTGGCTCCACCTGCTCATAGATGCGGGTATAGCCGTAGTGAGCGATCCGCCAAACACCCTCTTCCCTCTGGTACGTCATGCGCGCCAGACAAGCCCCTTGGGTAACGGTTTTGTTTTTAAGATGCAAGGTCCAATCCGTTTGATACCAGATACCCTCAGCGGCCTCGGCTGAATGCACGGTGATTTCTGGATGATGGGCGGTGTGGATGATGGCGAGCTCAGCATGCAGCATGGCGCGTAGCGCGCCGACGATCGCCTCTCGGCCGGTCAGTTCCACACGATACGAGCCACCTATCCAAGCGACACTCGCCTTCGTCGTAAAACAGCGGGCCACCTCGACGAGATCGCCCGTATCGGCTGAACGGTAGTAGCGGTACTGAAGCTGCTTAATCCGCTCTATGTCCTCTAGTCTTAAGCTCATAGTGCTCCCTTGGCAGGTTCAAGGTCAGCCGACGATGCCCCTAGGGCGTCACGCCGACTGACCTGTGTGTGCTCGATCTGAGGGTCCCCAGTCTCTTAGGACTGGGCGGCGCGCTCGGCGGCAAACATGGCCTCTGCGCGTGCCTTGAGGGCGCGGGCCGTGTCATCAAATGCCCGCTTGACCCAAGGACCCGCGAACAAAAACACATGCACGCCATGCTCGCCTAGGAATGCGTCGGTGGAGAGATAGCTGCAGCTGTTTGGGCCGGTAGGCTCAATCATTTGGTCACGTCGCGCCGGATAGGGAAAGGCGGGGTTGTACTTCAATTCCCATGAGATCAGTCGCTCCGGTTCAAACGCGCACACGTACTCGACATTGGGCATGAGCGTACCGGGTGCAAGATAGTTAACTAGGGTCATCTCAACCGGGGCCCCCATCGCGAGTGTGGAGACCGCACGAATGCAAAACGGGTTCCATTCGCTGTAACGCGGCATGTCAGTCAAAATGCCCCAGACGATACGCGCCGGCGCAGCAATATCGATGAGATCAGATACCGTGACGGCCCCTGGATCGAATCCTTCCTTTGGGTCCTGTTTCAGTGTTTTTGCGTGACGCATCCATTCTTGCATGTGCATGAAAAATTTCTCCATTAGTAGCAAATAAACGAATTCCCAGCGTGTTACCCCAACGCAGGGTATGCCTTAGCGTAGTGTATGTATGACCGTCTCCGCGTAGCGTAGTAAGCTTTTTTTCTTCACATCGAGTCGAGACATGTCGTCGCCCGGGTCGAGCCATGATGTGACATCCCACGGTGATGGAAGCCAGGGCGCAATCACGACAAGGTCATCGAGACCCATTTCACGGATCGCATCCACTCCGCTCTGAGTGACGGGCTCTGCAAGTGGCAAACCAACGCGAAGCGTCGCGGGATCAAGTCCGGCTTGTTTACGCATGGTCCGTAATTGTTCGACCGCAGCCTTAGCCGCTTGAACGCTCATCGGAAGAGGTAGCCAGCCATCGTTGCGCGCCGCGCGACGCATAGCCGGTGGCGCGCCGCCGCCACACCAAATTTCCACCGCCTTTGGTGGAGGTGGGCAGCAGTTGCCTTCAAACTGAAAAAACTCACTCTGATGGCTCACAAACTCACCCGTCCACAACTGACGTATGACGGTGAGCATCTCGTCAAGACGTCGTCCTCGCGATTCGAAGTCAATGCCAGCCAGTTCAAACTCCTCCTTGAGCCAACCAGCGGAGACGCCGCAGATGATGCGGTTATTAGTGAGAAGAGCGGCCGTCGCGACACTCTTGGCGACAGTGAAAGGATCGCGTAGCGCCGCCAAATAAATGTTGGATGCGAAGTGAAGTTTCTCAGTGATCGCGCCTAGATGGGCAAATAACACCCAAGGATCCGGCCACGGGGTATCCGGTGGAACGAAAATTTTCCCATCAGGCGAGTAGGGGTAGGGTGTGCTGATGTGTTTGGGCCATGCGATATGGTCGCCAATCATGAGTCCGTGGAACCCGAGCTTTTCTGCATAGCGAGCGAGCTCAGGCAATTGCTCTGACTCACGAACTGATACCAATGATAGCCAAAATTTCATAAGCAGCTCCTACTGCATCCGAATTAGCGGCGCTATTTTCAGATGGGCGCGGTGTATAAAGTGGCGCAGTTAAAAAACGCCGTTAACGACAAACGGTTGCGTAGTCCACGCAAATGCTTTCTCCGCTGACATAAGAGGCGCGATCGCTACACAGCCAAGCAATATTCTGTGCGATTTCCATGGGTTCCGCTAAGCGTCCGCAGCGTGCACTGTCCAAGATCATTTTTCTAATCGTTTCATCCATATCCATACTCGCTTGTACCATGGGCGTGCGGGTGCTTCCCGGTAAGATGGCGTTAATTCGAATGCCCGTTCTGAGATTTTCAGTCGCAGCTGTTTTGGTAAGGCCTAATACCCCATGTTTGCTGGACGCGTAAGCGGCCATGTTGGGGACGGCAATCAGTCCTGCTCCAGATGACACATTGACAATAGAGCCTGATTGATTGGGAAGCATGACCTTGAGTTCGTGCTTCAGACACAGAAATACACTGGTTAGATTCACATCGATTACGCGCTGCCAGTCTGTTAACGATAGCTTCTCTATGCTGTCGGCAGCACCGCCAATGCCTGCGTTGTTTACAGCGCAGTCAAGCCGTGAATACAGTTGCATCGCTTTCGCGATCATAGTCTCCACCGAGGTCTCATTGGTGACGTCGGCATAAATGTAGTGGCAGCGGTGGCCGGCAGTGGCGAGTTCGTCTGCGAGTGCTTGACCCGCCCGTTGGTCTACGTCCGCAATTAAGACGGATGCACCTTCAGCGGTAAAAAGCCGCGCACAGGCCTCGCCGATACCCGACGCGCCACCGGTTACTACGGCTGACTTTCCAGTGAGTAGCACTAAAAACTCCTTAACAATCGTGAGACCGGTGCGGCCGAATGTCTACCCTGGAATGGTTTCGCGGCGTGCATTCTCAGAATCCGACCAGTAGCCGCGCAGTCGTTGTAGCTTCCCGTGATCATTGAGCTCATAGGTAAAAACGCCGTCAATGGTCTGCCGGAAGCGCTGGCTTTCGTAGGTGTATTCAATGACTAAATGCAATAGGTTCGCGCACTCATTGCCCACGCTATAGGACTCTCGGACAGTGATCTTAATATTGGAATGCGCAATATTATTGTCCCAGAACGCCTCGCGCTCTTGTGGCGTACTAAACCCTTTGCCGGTTGGGTCGAGGTAGGAGGGGCCAATGGGGTCTTGAATGATGGCATCGTCTGCGAACATCGCGAGCCATTGCTCTTTATTGTGGTTGTGTACGTATTCGCGTGATTTTAACGCCATCTCACGCGCGGTGTTGGGGATGGTCATGGTGTGCTCACTCTCGTGGGGTATACGGGTTGGGGCAACGCTACACAGGGTCGTGGGCCGCGGTCTGGTTTCTCAGCGCTTAGCCGATTGATTGGCGATCGCGCCAAGGGTGCTTTCGCAGCCTCGCAGCCCGACTGTACGACAGATAAAGGTTGTCGGCTACCCAGTCTTCCAATTCGCGTACGCCGTCAGTGGTGGGTGCGGCCTGTGTCGCGGCTGCTTGCACAGGGGCGATTGGCCAGACGCCCGTCCGGTGCGACTTTTGCGGTGGATTGTCTGTTCTTTCCCGCTCTTGATTGGTCATTTGGGCGCTCGGCCGATCGGGGGCGGCGGCATGGGGGTCGGTGGCGGCCTAGGTGGTGTCTCTAGATCGGGTTGGGGGCGGCGCACCGGCCGTCGTTTACTGCTACGGGCGGTGCTGCCTACGCCTGCGACCCGCGCCACCACCGCGTGTCTGGCCGCTGGGCCGCTTGCGATAACAGCAGGCCCAAAAACGAAAAAACGAGTATAAAAATAGTTCGCTAGTATGTTACATAGGGTAGCGTTAAAATTGATCGGCTAGCGCATCGTCGCGACGAGCGAAGACTTGAATCAAGGACACGGGGACACTATGAAGTTGAGACCAGCGGCGGCAACTGAAGCACCCGGCAGTATGCTCACTCATTTGCAACGGCTCGAAGCAGAGAGCATTCAGATTCTTCGCGAAGTGGTCGCTGAGTGCGAAAAGCCAGTGATGCTGTACTCAATCGGCAAAGACAGCGCCGTGATGTTGCATCTGGCTATGAAGGCGTTTTATCCGGCGCCACCACCGTTTCCTCTGTTGCACGTGGACACCACTTGGAAGTTCCGGGCGATGTATGAGTTCCGCGATGCGATGGCCAAGAAGCTGGGGATGGATCTACTGATCCATATTAACCAGGAAGGGGTTGATCAGGGTATTGGTCCCTTCACGCATGGCTCACAGGTCCATACGGATGTGATGAAGACGCAGGGTTTGAAGCAAGCGCTCGACAAGTATGGCTTCGATGCGGCCTTTGGTGGCGCGCGGCGTGATGAGGAGAAAAGCCGGGCCAAGGAACGCATCTTCTCATTCCGCTCAGCTCAGCACCGGTGGGATCCAAAGAATCAGCGTCCCGAGCTCTGGAGCTTGTACAACACCCGCAAGCATAAAGGTGAGTCGATCCGCGTATTCCCGATCTCTAACTGGACTGAGTTAGATGTGTGGCAGTACATTCATCTTGAAAGCATACCGATCGTACCGCTGTATTTCTCGGCCAAACGGCCCGTGGTCGAACGCGATGGTTCGCTGATCATGGTGGATGATGATCGTATGCCACTGAAGCCAGGCGAAGTGCCACAGATGAAGATGGTGCGATTCCGTACGCTCGGGTGCTACCCATTGACGGGGGCGGTGGAGAGCGAAGCGGACACGCTGCCGGCCATTATTCAGGAAATGCTGCTGACCAAAACCTCAGAGCGTCAGGGGCGAGTGATTGATCATGACTCGGCCGCGTCGATGGAAAAGAAGAAGCAAGAGGGGTACTTCTGATGGCTCACCAGAGTGACCTGATTGGCTCAGATATTGAAGCGTACCTAAAGGTGCATCAGCATAAGAGTTTGCTGCGGTTTATTACTTGCGGTTCAGTGGATGATGGTAAGTCGACCCTGATTGGGCGATTACTGTACGAATCTAAGATGATTTTCGAAGACCAAATGATCGCGCTTGAGGCGGATTCAAAGAAAGACGGCACGCGCGGTGCTGAGATCGATTTTGCGCTGTTGGTCGATGGTTTGGCCGCCGAGCGTGAACAAGGCATCACCATTGATGTGGCCTATCGCTTTTTCTCGACTGAGCGGCGTAAATTCATCGTTGCAGATACACCGGGTCACGAGCAGTACACCCGCAACATGGTGACCGGTGCCTCGACGGCTGATCTGGCCGTGGTGTTGATCGATGCCCGTAAAGGCTTGCTCACGCAAACACGCCGGCACAGTTACTTGGTGTCGCTGCTCGGTATCCGCCGAGTGGTGCTCGCGATCAATAAGATCGATCTGGTCGGTTACTCGCAAGAGGTCTTTAATACGATTCTCGCGGACTATAAAGCGTTCGCGGCGCAGATCGGCTTTGATGAGATCACGGCGATCCCGATGTCAGCAGCGTACGGCGATAACATCATTGAGCATGGACCCAACATGCCTTGGTACAAAGGCCCTGTGCTGATGGAGCACTTAGAGAGCGTCGATGTGACGGACCTAGGCGCTAATTCGCCTTTCCGGTACGTCGTGCAGTGGGTGAACCGTCCAAATCTCGACTTCCGTGGTTTTGCAGGTCAGATTGTCAGTGGCACGGTGAGACCGGGCGATAAGATTCGGGTATTGCCCTCGGGACGTACCAGTCAGGTGGCGCGCATTGTGACGGCTGACGGCGATCTGCCGGTCGCGGTGGCCGGTCAATCGGTGACGCTAACACTCACCGATGAGGTGGATGTGAGTCGTGGCGATGTGATTGCGGCCGTGGATGATCCACCGGTGGTGGCCGATCAGTTCCAGGCGACGATTGTATGGATGCACGATGATGCGTTGCTGCAAGGCCGCTCGTACTTGATGAAAATTGGCGCGCGCACCGTGACTGCGACGGTGATGCCCATCAAGCATAAGGTGAACGTCAACACCTTAGAGCAATTGGCCGCGGAACGGTTGGAGCTGAATGACATCGGTGTGTGTGAGTTGGCGCTAGATCAGCCCATCACCTTTGAGCCCTATGCTAAAAACCGCGACTTGGGCGGATTTATTTTGATCGACCGACTGACCAATAATACGGTTGGTGCCGGTTTGCTCGAGTTTGAGTTGCGTCGGTCGCAGAACATCCACTGGCAAGCGCTCGATATCAATAAGACCGCTCGTGGCATCTTAAAGGGGCAAAAGCCCGTCATTCTGTGGCTCACAGGATTATCCGGCGCGGGTAAGAGCACCATTGCTAATGTGGTGGAGCGAAAGCTGGCAGCCTTAGGGCGTCACACCTACCTGCTCGATGGCGACAATGTGCGTCATGGTCTTAATAAAGATTTGGGTTTCACAGAGCAAGATCGGGTGGAGAACATTCGTCGTGTGGCGGAAGTGTCTAAGCTCATGATCGATGCCGGCATGATCGTGCTGGTGTCTTTTATTTCCCCCTTCCGGGCAGAGCGGCGCGCGGCGCGCGCCCTGGTGGAGGAGGGCGAGTTCATTGAGGTGTTTATTGACACCACCTTAGCGGAAGCCGAAAAGCGTGATGTGAAGGGCCTGTATAAGAAAGCCCGCAGCGGAGAGCTTAAGAACTTCACCGGTATTGACTCGGCCTATGAGGCGCCTGAGTCAGCAGAGATTCGCATCGACACCGCGCTGACCGCACCGGATGCGGCGGCTGATCGCATCATCAGTTATCTGCGTGATGGCGGTTACTTAGGCCGGCTGTGAGTTCTGTGACAGCAGATGCGTTGGCTGAGCTAAGTCGGCTGGCAACCGCCGCCGTGGCGATTGCTCGTCGCGCGGGTGCGGAGATCATGGATGTCTATGGGTCGGGGGATTTTGGTGAAACCACAAAGTCAGATGACTCGCCATTGACTCAAGCGGATCTACGCGCGCATCGGGCGATTGTTGCGGGACTTGAAGCCTTGTCACCAGCGCTACCGGTGTTATCAGAAGAATCAGTCGAGATTCCCTATGAGACCAGGCGTCAGTGGAGCCGTTACTGGCTGGTGGATCCTTTGGATGGTACCAAGGAGTTTCTGTCACGCAACGGCGAATTCACAGTCAATATTGCGCTGATCGACAATCAGGAAGCGGTGCTGGGCGTTGTCTATGTGCCGGCTCGCGATACGATGTACTGGGGCGTGGTTGGGCAGGGTGCCCACCGCCAAGATAGTCAGGGTGTGACTGCAATTCATGCCCAATCCACCACGTCGACACCGGTGCGTGTGGTCGGTAGTCGATCCCATCGCGGGGATTCGTTGGACGCCTTCCTCGATAAGATCGGCCCTTATGAACTGATACCGGTGGGCAGTGCGCTGAAACTCTGCATGGTCGCGGAAGGCTCAGCCGATGTGTACCCAAGACTTGGATTGACCTCCGAGTGGGACACTGCGGCGGCACACGCGGTGGTGTCTGCGGCGGGTGGTACGGTCGTCCAGGCGGACGGTAGCGCGCTTCGCTACAACGCCAAAGAAAATATTCTCAATCCCTACTTCTTGGTATACGCAGATGGGACACGTGACTGGGTATCCATGCTGCGCTGAGATACGGTTGCGTCAGTGGTGTAGATGACCCTCAATCATGGTCTTGAGGGGTCAGAGGTAAAGCCAGCGGAATGCCATGACCGCTCAACATCGACGCTACGCCGCGCGTGTGGCTATTAGGAGCTGATCATGATGGCCACTTCGTCAGACACCAAACCCGCTCAAGGGCTGAGTAACGCCTTTGTCGCCCTCTTTTTGATTTCTACCGGCATGACGACCTTGGCGGTCGCCGGTACGGGACCGATATTGCCGCTCTTGCAGGCGCACTTTACAGACACCGCGATGGCGGCTGGCCTCAGTCGTGCCACGATGACGGTGGGATCGATTGGTATTGTGGTGGGGGCGCCGCTTGCGCCCTTGGTGGCCACTTGGTTGGGGCGTCAGCGCTTGCTGATGTTGGCCGCCTGCTTGTTCACTTTGGCAGGTCTATGCGGCTACCTGGTCGATGATCTGATGATCATCGTTGCCAGTCGTTTTGTCGTTGGGCTATGTGCCGCTGTGGTGGGCACCGTCACGGTCACGATTGTTGCCGAGGCCTGTGATGAGGTGGCACGTAATCGGTGGATGGGATTGATGGTGGGTTTTGGTACTTTTCTGGCCATGCTTTTGCTGCCACTGTCCGGTGTCCTAGGCGACTTAGACTGGCGAGCCAGTTTTCTGCTTCACCTGCTGGGTATCCCGGTCGCCGTTTTGGCGTGGATCGGCTATCCGAAGGGTCTGCAGGCGGCGGCACCATCGGGTGGGCGCGCACGCTTACCTGTGCGTCTGGATCTGATTCTTCTTGGCATGAGTGTCGGTGCGGCCATTAACGTGCAACCGATTTACGCGCCCTTTAAGTTGGCCTCCATTGGGGTGCAGAGCGCGGCTGTGATCGGACTGTGTTTGATGCCTTTCACCTTGGCAGCCGCCATTGTGTCGCCCTTTTTTGGTCGAGTCCGTGCTGTCCTGTCAGCGACTTTGGTGTTTGGCTTTGGCTTTGGTGTCTTGGCTTTGGGTTTATTGGCTTTCGCCTTGTCTCCCAATGTACCGATCGCCTTGTGTGCGTATGGACTCTTTGGTGCCGCCATGGGGCTAGTGATTTCTAATCTGTATGCAGTCGCCTCAGAGGCGTCGGATTCGGCCAGCCGCAGTTCTGCTCTTGGGCAGGCGCTGGCCGGTTACTATGCGGCGCCTCTGCTCGCGCAGACGATTCTAGAGGTGGTGGCGAGTGGTCAGCCAACCCACGCGCTGATGTGGTTGGCTGGATTCTGCGGCCTGATGTGCGCAGCCTGGCTCAGTTCGCTCGTCCGCCTTCGTGGCGCATCAGCGGTCTGATGCGCCCACGAGTATAGCGCTAGAGCGACGGAGCGCTGTCAGGCTGGCTTCGGTCGGTGCTTGCGGTTTCCGGTAAAAGCCATAGCACGATGGGAATGCTGATGAGCGCGACGAAAGCCAATGGCACCACCGCGGCGCTGGTGGTGCCGACGTAGGCCGTCAGAGAACCCACTGCGGCGGTGGCGATAACCTGTCCCCAACGACCGAACAAGTTGTTGGAGAGTCCGCTGGCCGCCCCACAGAAGTCCGTAGGGAAGAGTTCAGTGGTGTACACATAGGCCACCACCCAAATGCCTTGCAGTGCCTGTAAAAGAACAAAGCAAGCGCCAATCACCAGATGGCTATGGGACTGATAGCAAATGACAGCGACTACGGTGGCTGCTAACAAATACAGAACCGCGCTGAGTCGACGCCCGATGCGATCCATTGCTTGGCCTGCCAAGATGCTCCCCAAAAACGAGAGTGCCAGACCAAAGGGTGCCAGAAGGCGTAAGTCGGATGGTGTCCAGGCGCGCTCTCTTAAGACATACCAAGTAAAAAATGACATGACAGTGGCGCCACCAAAGTTAATACAAAACCACAGGATGCTGATGCCGGCAAAACGGCGTCGCAACGGTGGTGACCACGCTTTCTGAATTTGCGCCACGAGCCCAAGGAAAGGTGCGCTCGTGGCGGTTCGTGCCGCCAAGAATGCATCCGACTCGCGTAGAAAAAACCACAGAATCGGCACGACGAGTAGTGGTAGGCCGCCGACGGCATACATGCCTCGCCAACCGAGCGAGCCCTCGATAAAGAGGGGCAGCAGTAACGTGGGGCAAGCCGCTCCCACGCCTGCAAAAGCCATCATAAAGCCACTGACTCGTCCGCGCCGCTTTGTCGGTAGTGACTCGGACAGGAATAGATAGGCGAGGGTGACTTGTGTGACTAAGCTGATTCGAGCGAAAAATTGTAGGACGGCGAATTGAGTGAGTGAGGTCGCGAAAGCAGTCGCTAGGGAGAAGCCAGCAAAGCCTGCCACCGCTGCAATGAGGACGGGGCGTCGACCAAAGCGATCGGCTAATCGGATCGTAAAGAACGCTGCAATGGCGCCGCTGGAGGCGAGTGCTAAGGCTCGGCCGGCCTGGCCCGCGTCGACCACAAAATCATGGGCGACGTAAGGCAGAGTGATGGCCGCCAAAGAGACGTCGAAACCCTCAAATAGGACGATGACAGAGAGGAGCAAAAACAGTAGTCGTTGGTAGGTGGTCATGAAGCCTCTAAGGTGCTTTGACTAGGACGGACTTGGCTCGCAGCCGTGCGTTCGATTATAGGGTGCTCCTGCCCGGTTTAAGCGCTTGCAGGAGAATGGTCTGTAAGGCGTGCGTTCAGGATTTCCAAAATGGACATCACACCATTGGTCCGTGGTCACCAAAGAAAACGGCCCGACTGCGTGAGCAGACGGGCCGTTAGTTCGAGGCTAAGCCTCGTGACCGATCAGTACTTGACGTTCAAGTTGATGCCGAAGGTCCGCGGCCATGCCCGTGCAACCGCTTGGCCGTAGTAACCGGCCAGTGGGTCGCCGTTGCCAATGACGTGGGCTGCGTAGTCCTTGTCACCGCAGTTCTTGCACCACAGCGAAACCATCACGGTGCCGCCGCCTGTCATGTCCGCCGTGTAACCTAAGCGTGCATCACTGGTGGTGTGACCAGGTGTTATGTAGTCACTGGTGTTAGGCACAGCAGGACCCACCGTCGACGTACCGTAAGCGGCGTCGTGGTGATTGAGGTCGGCGTGAGCAAAGAAGCTGCCCTTAGCTGACTTCAAGAACGTGTAGTCCGCTCCGAACGAGTAGTTGTTCTTAGGCAAGTACCCGAGTGAGAAGCGATCCGTTGGTGCTGGGGCGCCTGGTGCGCAAGTGGTCGTGTCCGTTAGGTACGGATTGAAGATTGTGCCGCAAACCGCATCGACACTTTTCACGGTGCCCTTGAGGTACGCGTCACTGAAGGTCAGCTTCAAATCGTCTATCGGCACGAGGGTCAGCTCCAGTTCACCACCGTCGATCTTGCTGGTACCGGCGTTAAACGTACCGGTCTGTGACAGATCGCTGGCATTCACTGAAATGTCCAACTGCTGGTTCTTATAATCGCTGTGGAACGCAGCAATATTTAGTTGCGCACGGTGATCGAGCCAAGCCGACTTCAGGCCTACCTCGTAGCTGGTGAGCTTCTCAGGCTGGAAGGTCAACAAGAACACGGGTGTGGACTCATTGAAACCACCGGCACGGTAACCCGTTGCAAAACGGAAGTAGGTGTCGAGATCTCGTGACCACTTGTAGTTCAGCGTGAAAGCAGGGTCAAAGTGGCTTGAGGACACTTCGCCTGAGCCGTTGGTCACGCCAGGCTGCGGTAGGGTCGCACCGCCGCATCCGCCACCAATGGGCGTACCGTACAGCAAGTTCTGTGTGCTCTGCATGTTGGGCTCGTTATTCGGGCCACAGAGCACGTTATAGGTGCGATCCGCAGTACGCTTGTCCTCGGTGTAACGGGCGCCGAAGATCAGATCCATCTTGTCAGACGCCGCCCAAGTCATCTGGCCGTACAGTGCCTCAGACTTTGAGGACGCATTGACTAATCGATCCGTGACATCGTCTAGGAAAAACGCCGCGATTTTGACGTTAACAAACTCTTCGTGTCTGCCGTCTTCTTTCGAGTAGAAAGCGCCCAATACGTAATGCAGTGAGTCGCCAATCGAGCCGATGGCCTGCAATTCCTCGGAGAAGGTTTTGCTGGTGATCGCATCGGCTGTTAAGAAGCCGGTCGCAAAAGCGATGCCGTAGCTAGGTATGGCGCTTAAGAATACGTCTGCGTAATCCTGATAGTACTTGGTATCGAGTTCGCGGTAGCCGGTCAATGACTTGATCGTTAGTGTGTCAGACACTTGATAGTTCAAGGTCAGCCCGCTGTTTTTATAGTTGGCTCCGCTCAGGGGTAAGTTAGACGAGCGCCATGTGCTGAAACGATCCGTGTTGTAACCCAGTTGGTCAGCGGGTGTAGCGAAAACCGGATAGTTTGTCCCGTCTAGGAAGCTTGACCCTACTGAAACGATACCAAGTCCCGGGGCGCCGTTCGCGCAATGTGCTCCATACGGTAGTATGCCCACGCCTGCGACTGGCGCGCAGCCAGTGGCGACTTGCGCGTTCTGGTAGTACTGCGGCGTGCTTTCTAGGTCGCCTGTCTCGAAGGAGTACTTACCGGACAGCGCGCTGCCGGCTGGGGCGTATTTCACATCAATACGACCGGCGTTGTTTTTGCTTATGTTGTAGTTGTTTTGGTTGTCGACTTGCGCGCCCACATTCTTGACGAAGCCGTCATTTGAGCTGGTCACGCCGGTGACTTTGATCGCGAAATCATTGATGGCGGCCATATCCACCGAGGCCAATGCACGGATCGTCCCGTAGTTGCCGTAAGTCACATCACCCTTAAAACCAGACTGACCGGACGGGTCTTTGGAAATGATGTTGACTGCACCACCGGTGGTGTTGCGGCCGTACAGGGTACCCTGGGGGCCGCGCAGAATTTCGATACGGTCGACGTCTGCAACGTCAAAGGTCGTTGCCATGAGACGCGGCACGTAGAAGCCATCGACGTAAAGACCGACGCCGCCGTCCTTGGTGATTTGACCCGCATCACCTGCGCCCTGGCCACGCATGAACACCGTCAAGGTGTTGGTCGAACTCGGATAGGGGGTTGCCATCAGTGAGGGAGAATTGCCAATGATGTCGGCAAAGCTGGTGCCACCCATCTTGGCGAAATCAGCGCCTTCAAAGACGCCGATTGAAATAGGGGTTTCTTGTAAGCGCTCTTCGCGCTTTTGCGCGGTGACGATCACTTCTTCAATACCACCCGTGCTGTCTGCTGCGAGTACCGCGAGCGGTGTGGCAAGACCGGCCAATACGCCGTTAATGCTAAGGGCGAGCAACAAATGCTTGCGCTGTTTGTTTTTCAACATGAAACGTCCCCCAAAAAAAAGTAAAGTTTTAATCGAATCCCAACACCGATCGCAGCCGATCGGAGTAGGGGGTTCACGCGCCTTGCCCCCGAGATGTTGTTTTTATACAACATCTTGATGGCGTGGTACCCCCCTTCGCATCTGGCTACGGTCCGGATAGCCGGACCCCGTCCAGATCAATCAGAGGATATTAATATCACAAAATAACCCGAATGCGTAATTTTTTCTCAATCTGGCTTCGCAGGTGCGCCTCAGTGCGTGGGGCGCGGATCGGGGGCGTGGCTGGCACCCCACAAGCGCTTTCCGTTTGTCTTCCTGAGGGTCCGAATTCTATTTAAATGCGCGTGAGTAATCGAGGAAAACCTTAGGGAAATTGTAAGGACATGCAGGCGACCAGTTGGGTCGCGGCCGAGTAAGGATCGATCTGACCGGCTTGCATGGCGTGGATCAGCGCCGCGGTGGCAGGCTGCGCTGAGGCCGCCGCTAAAATGTGCTGGGCCGCCAGATCTCGCAACAGACTGTCAAACATGTGGCGGTTACGCGCGATAAGGCACTGGGTGAATGCGCCGGATGCTTTCAGGGTGGCTAAGTGTTCATCGAGCGCGTCGGTGAGTGCTGCGACCCCCTGGCCCGTAAGGGCAGTGGTGTGCATCAGTGGGGGTTTCCATGCATGGGGACGGGTTTGTTCGCGTAAGTGCAGCATCAGTTCGAGTTGCCGGGTGAGCGCATCCGCACCTTCTCGATCCGCTTTATTCACCACAAATAGATCGCCCGCCTCTAAAAGCCCCGCCTTGATAGCCTGCACTTCATCGCCTAAGCCGGGCACGCTCACAATAACGGTGGAGTGCGCCAAAGAGACGATATCTAATTCGTCTTGGCCGACACCAACGGTTTCGACGATCACCACGTCATAGCCCATCGCGTCTTGCACAAGGATGGCATCGAAGGTTGCTCGGGAGAGGCCGCCTAATTGGCCGCGGGTGCCCATGGAGCGAATGAAGACATCGGTGTCCAACGCATGCGTTTGCATGCGCACGCGATCCCCAAGGACCGCGCCACCACTAAAGGGGCTTGAGGGATCGATGGCAATCACGCCCACGCGTCGACCGCGTTTGCGCTGCTCGCTGATCAGCGCGTTGGTGAGTGTGGATTTGCCAGCCCCTGGGGGGCCTGTGATGCCGATCAGATGCGCACGTCCGGTGTGCGGATAAATCAACGCCAAGGCGTCGCGACCGCGTGGGTCGCTCTCCTCCAGCCAGCGGATCAAGCGCGCTCCGGCGCCGATCTCACGCGCCAGTACACCCGCGGCGATGCCCGCAGCCGTTTGGCTCATCCGCCGGATTGCTCCGCGGCGAGTTTGGCGGCCCACCACGTCTGCAGGTAGTCGACGATGGTTTTGGTTTCGGTGCCCATGGTGAATATTTTCTGCACACCGGCGCGCTCTAGTTGCGGGATATCCTCGAGTGGCACGACACCGCCGGCGATCAGGAGCTTGTCACCGGCACCTTTTTGTCTGAGGAACTCAGCGAGCTTAGGCAGGTGTTTCATATGGGCGGCGGATAGAGAGCTCACGCCCACCACATCCACGTCCTCTTGCACTGCCGTATTCGCCACCATTTCCGCGGTTTGTTTGAGGCCGGTGAAGATCACTTCAAAGCCGGCATCTCGCAACGCATGCGCGATGACCGTCACGCCGATCGTGTGCGTGTCCATGCCGAGTTTGGCGAGAAGCACCCGCAATCGTCGGTTGGCAAAGGCGGTCATGTGCGCGTCCCGGCGGGTAGGTTGCTGAGCAAGGTCTCGGGGGGCGTCTCTGTCGTGTCCATCCAAGCAGAATGGACGCAGACCAACGCGGCGGGTAGTGGGGGTGCGCTGATCTGTGTTGAGGTACCGCCGATACTCGCTTGTAAGACCGCGTCAAATGGGAAGATCACACCAGGCCATGACGAGATCACATCTAAGACAAGTCCTGTGACCGGCACCTTTGCGGCGCTCAACCACTGGGCGCCGTACGTCTGCAACGTGTCTTGCCACTCGGCGTCACTGATGTTCGCGGCACGGGTAAAAAACTGTGCGTACTTGCGATCGCTCAGCGGCGGTGTGCTGGGGCCTGCCAATCGATGCTCGGTTGCCATCGCGGGGCGGATCAGACTTCGATCCATGAAGCGTGCCTCGTCCTCAGCGAACAGCGCGCCAATGGGGCCACTCATCATCGTGACGATGCTGGGCATGTCATCACTCCAAAACTCGCTGTAGCAATTAAAATTAGCAGTTTGCTCGCGAGTGGCGTGTAAGTGATTACGTGCATAGCGGGTGAAGGGGAAGTGCTTGGCGCCTAAGACTGCGTGGGTATTTTCGTAATAGTCACGAAACTGTTGCGGCGATAAGTCTGCGCGGCGGCTTAGTAGACAAATACTTTTCATTTTTTCTCCGTGAGCGCTTAGCGTGTGCGATTTACACGCCGGCCGTTTGTGCGTCCGGGTGGTGCACGCCAAATACATCACGCATGGCGTTGCAAATCTCACCATGGGTCGCGTAGGCCTTCACCGCCACCAGGCACGGTGGTACCAGATTAGTGCCTGAGCGGGCAGCGTCGCGAACGGCGGCGAGTGCGACATCCACCGCGTTTTGGTCGCGGCGCTTGCGCAGTTCTTGTAGGCGCTCAATCTGTTCGGCCTCGACCTCGTCGGCCAGTTTAAAGATGGGGATCTCACGGCGCTCTTCGGCATGCACCAGATGATTCACGCCGACTAACTTTCGGCTGCCGTCTTCTAAGGCGCGATTCCGATCGCATTGTTCGCGAGCGAGTTCACGCTGGAAGTAGCCGCGTTCAATGGCGGCGAGCGCCCCACCCATCGCCATGATCTTGTCGATCTCCGTCATGACCGCATCCTCTATCTGTCGAGTGAGGGTCTCGACGTAGTAGGAGCCGGCTAAGGGGTCAATGGTGTCGGCGACGCCCGTTTCATGGGCAACGATGTGCTGAATGGCGGCGCCGACGCGAATCGCTTCATCGGCGGGCAGTGCGTGCGCCTCATCGTGCAGCGGGGTAGTCATGGTCTCGCCAACGCCGCCGAGTGCGCAGGCGGTCGCCATGATGGCCAGTCGCGAGATATTGTTTAGCGGCTGCTGCAGAGTCAGTGACATGGTGCCGGGCGAGCTCATCACGCGCACTTTCATGGCCTCTGGTCGGGTCGCCTTGTAGCGCTCACGCATTAAGCGCGCCCAGATCTTTCGAAAGGCGCGCAGCTTGCAGATGCCCTCAAAAAAGTCCATGTCAATGCCAGTCACAAAATGGAAATACGGTGCGACCTTGTCGATCGAGTGGCCACGCTCTAACAGCGCATCGATGTGCTGCAACGCAATGCTCAGTGAGAAGGCCAGTTCCTGTACAGGATTGGCACGAGCGGCATACAGCTGCGCTGAAATGATGGAGATCGGTGCCCAGTTGGGGTGGTGCTCAATCATGTACTCAAAGCAGTCGGTGGCGATGCGTAGCCCATGCTTCGGTGGATAGATGTAACGACCCACACAGGTGTACTCGATCAAAATACCATTGACGATGTGCAGCACGAACTGTTTAGGATCAACGCCTTTGGCCTCTAAGGCGGCGATAATCATCGCTAAGTTCACCGGCTGCGGCGCGTTGCACACTGACATCAAGTATTTGAGGCGGTCGAAAGGCAGATCAAAGGCGCGCTCGAGATCCTCGAGCGAATCGATGGCAAGGCCTGCGCGACCCACTTCGCCTTCGGCTAACGGGTCATCTGAGTCGTAGCCGTTGGTGGTGGCGAGATCGTGTTCGAGGATGAGGCCTTGCAGCCCTTGGTCCAACATAAAGCGCGCGCGCTTCGCCCAGTCGGTGCCACGACCAAAGCCGGTGACTTGCGCCATGGTCCAAAGCGCAGATCGATTGCCGTTTGGATTGACGCTGCGCGTGTAGGGATACTCGCCGGGAAAGCCGACATCGCGTTGATAATCAAAGCCGGCGGCTTCGAGATCGAGCGGTGTGTACAGCGGATGGACAGGCCAGTGCAGGGCCTGGGTTTTAAAGGGGGTCTGTCGCTCACCGCGCTTCGCCACTTCCGGACCTTGGGTGTTTTGCTGCCACGCGTTAAAAGCGTCGGTCAGCGGGCTCACGCTGCGCTCTGGAGTCAGTGCATCGCGCACTGGGTTGTCAGGGTGTCTATTCGGGATGGCCATACCAATCTCCTCAGATGGCTTCGATAGTACCTGAGGTCGAACGCCTCTGGTAAGTGGGTCTTGAAGGCGAGGCTTTGCAGGTGGCCTCGCATGCCGTAGGGTGCGTCTACGTAAGCGATGCTCGGTAAGCAGCGAGGAGCCCTGTGATGAGCGATGTCATAAGCGATGTCTATCAACCCCGATTGAGTAGCCCCCCGACCGGGGTGGTCATCACCGGCGGCGCCTCGGGGCTTGGGCTCGCGAGTGCCCACGCACTCGCCGCCGTCGGGCGTCCCGTGGCACTTTGGGATCTGCAGGCTGAGGTGGCGCGGGCGAGGGCGCTGGAGATTGCCGCAGCCTATGGCGTGACGACGGTGGGGCTCGGTGTCGATGTGCGAAGTGTGGAGGCGATTCAGGCCGCGGCCATCGCCACCCGCGCCGTGTTGCCCTCCGTGGGTGGATTGGTGCACTGCGCGGGCGTGGTGGATACCGGCTCCTTGGAGGGCATCACGATTGAGAACTGGAATGCGGGTATCGATGTGCACCTGCGGGCGATTGTGTTGTTATTACAAACCTTTATGGAGGATCTGCGTCGAGAGCCGGGTTCAGCGATGGTCGCGATGGCTTCCATCAATGCCACGCTCGGTAATGCGGTCAATCCCATTTACTCGGCGAGCAAAGGCGGGGTGTTGTCGCTGGTCCGCTCACTGGCGGATCGCTTGGCTAATGAGGGGATACGCATCAACAGTGTGTCACCCGGATTCATTGTGACCCCCATGACCCAGCCGGCGCTGACGGCCCTACCGGGTGTGTTTGAGAAGCGAATTTTGCTTTCGCGTATCGGCCGGCCGGAGGAAGTGGGTCGCGTGGTGCGTTTTCTGTTGTCAGATGAAGCGAGTTACCTAACCGCCGCCGAGATCATTGTCGACGGCGGTAACGTGTCATCGCAGCGTCTTTAAGCGGAGCCGGCTGGCGGTTCAGGGGTCATTTGCATGAGCTCGATGCGGATGCCATCGGGATCGTTGCAGTAGATCAGACTGACAAAACCCATATTCGTCATCGTGTGCGCGTGCACCTGGCCGCCATGTTTTTGTAGCTCGCGGGCGGTGGCTTGTATGTCGTCCACATAAAAAGACAAGTGGGTGAGGCCAAACTGATTGAGCGGGCGACGCTCGCGCGAACCGGTCGGCGTTGGGTTTTTAATTTCGAGCAATTCAATGGCGAAGCCATCGTCGCGGCGGATGAACTGCGATCGCAGTGACACCCGCTCCATTTCCATGATGGCGTCGAGTCCCTCGCTGAACTCGTAGGCTTCAGCGCGACTAAAACCGAGTGCGCCGCAGTAAAACGCCACCGACTGTTCCAAGTCGGTGACGCACATGCCGATATGCGAGATCTTAGGCGGCGGGGCCGCGCTCATGGGGTCACACTTTCGCCACCATTGCAGTCGATGATCGCGCCGGTCACGCCACTGGCGTAGTCCGACAGCAAAAATAGCGCGGTGCGTGCGCACTCATCGTCCGTGATCATGCGGCGCAGCGGGATGTTGGCTGAGATGCCATCAATGACCTGTTGCTCGGTGAGTTTTTGCGCCTCGGCCATCCACTTGATGCTTTGTTTTACCGGCTCGCCCCACATCCAACCCATGCGCGCGGTGTTGACACGGATGTTGTCTGGGCCTAATTCCACGGCCAGATATTTGGTGGTGATAAGCAGTGCACCCTTGGTCGCGGCATACAGCCCACCGCCCGCGTAGGGCTTCATCATGCCCATCGAGTTGATCATGACCACCGCGCCGCCACCATTGGCTTTCATGTGCGGGACGCAGGCGAGCGTCATCTGGGTGGAGCCTTTGACATTGGTGGCAAAGACGTCATTCCACTCGTCGAGGTTAGAGGTCTCGATCGGCAGAAAACCACCGTGAATGTAGCCGCTGTTGGCAAGCCCATCGATGCGTCCAAACGCCTTCATCGTTTCATCGGCGGCGCGCTGGCACTGCGCTTTGTCTTGAATATCGGTTTGCACTTTCAAGACTTTGCAGTTGGGAGCGACCGCTTGAATCTGTTTTTCTACCTCATCGAGCTTTGAGGCGGTGCGCGCGGTGAGGGTGATGGCGCGCGCGCCTTCACGGGCCGCTTCCACGGCAAGCTTGTATCCTAAGCCAGGACCAATGCCTGAGACGATGATGACTTTATCTTTCAGTAACATGCGTTTTACTCCAGTGATATATCTTGAAAGGCGGCAACATGACGGGCGCGGTATCGCGCAAAACGGTGTTCGAGATCAAGCGAGGTCAGTCCGAACTGCTCCAGCGTGTACTGGTGAGTCGGTCGCCCCTCGCGCGGATGAGTAGCAAGGTAGCCCATGATTTGGGCGCGAGCAAGTGCATTGAGGGGCAGGTCAATGGCTTTATAGATGCGCTCGATGACCTGCATGGGCTGTGAGACCGTGTCCCTAAAGTCGACATCCACAAACTTTTCGGGCGCTAGGTGCTCGCGTAAAGTTAAGCAACGATTGAGCATGCGCTCAAAGTAGCCACTGATTTGTTGACCCGCTTCTTGGGGGCTTGCGGTATCGCTGACACCGGCCCATAAGCTGTAAACGAAGCTGGTAAAGGAGGGGATGGTGGCGAGTGGGTCTCGATGGGTTTGCACGAAGGTGGCTTCGGGCCACACCGAGAGTAAGTGATCGATATAACCTAAGTGCATGGGGGTCTTCAGCACCCAGCGACTGCCCTGTATGCCCCGCTGTCGCTTTTGCCACTGAATAAATTTGAGAAATCGTTCGAGATAGCGGTACGCGGGGCTCAAGTCTTGCTGGATTAACCAATCGCGGTAGCTGGGAATAAAGGCCATGCACTCAGCGGTTGTCGACAGCAGGGTTTGATCGAGCAGCAAGATGTCCTCATCCGCCGCGAGCGCATCCCACGGATGGATCGCGGCGAGTTCTGGTCGGTAGGCCAAGATGGCAGCGACTTCCGCTTGGGCGAGTGCCTTACGCTGATCGCCCGCCATGTCATCTGGGGCAGGCACCGGAAAGCGACATTCCCACCAAGCGGCTGAGTAAAAGCGTTCGTCCGCGGCGAGTAGGCGCTGTAACAGGGTGGTGCCCGTACGACCGAGGCCTAGGATCACCACCGGAGGTGGTAACTGCTCTTCCAAAATCTCTGGATGTCGCTCAAACCAGTCGCAAGCGCGCAGACGAGTGACCAAGATGCCGTGCAGTCGCTCCGCCCACATTTGCTGGCCGGCGGCGTTGAGATGGGCTTCCGATCGAAGCGCTGCGGTGAGACGCGTGAGCGGCTCCATTAAATCAGGCCCATCGAGCCGAGAGAGGCCAGTGGCCTCTCGGGCAGCGGCCAACAGAGGTTCTGATTCCAATGTGACGTGGTGGTTCATGGCTCATTCACTTTTCGGGCCACTTATATATAGATCGGGCCAGCCGCTTCCCCCGAGGTCTGGGTATGGGGCCGGCGCATCGATCTGACCGGTGAGGGTGGCTACTCCCGGCGCTTGAAGCCTACCATCGACCTAGGCCGCCGGTAATGAATTTCTCAGCCCACCCCTATCGTGGCAAGATGAGCTTCATCGGTGACCGATCGGCGGACGGGTGATGCCCGACTGAGCGGCCAACCCGTAGATATCAGGTAGGCAATAGGGGTTGCAATGAAAAAATCGAAACCAAAGGTGGCGGTGGTAACGGGCGCGAGTCGTGGGGCAGGCAAGGGCATTGCACTCGGTCTCGCTGCCTCCGGTATGACCGTGTACGTCACGGGTCGCTCGAATACGCATAGCTTAGGTCGCGCAAAGCAACACGCGTTACCCGGCACCATTCACGAGACAGTGAATGAAATTCGCGCCGCCGGTGGGCATGCCATTGCGGTCGCCTGTGATCACAGCAAAGATGAACAGGTGGCGGCTCTGTTTGCGCAGGTGGCCTCCGAATCCGGTGGCCTTGATGTCCTTGTGAATAATGCGACCTTCATTCATGACAATTTGATTGATCCAGGTGGATTCTGGGAGAAGCCGCTCGACATGGTCGACATTTTGGATGTGGGTCTGCGCTCGGCCTACGTGGCTTCGTACTACGCGGCTCAGCTGATGGTGCCTAAGCGCAGTGGCTTAATTACGTTCGTGTCGTCCTTTGGCAGCGTCTGTTACATGCACGGTCCTGCCTATGGTGCGCAGAAAGCGGGCGTGGATAAATTGGCTGCCGATATGGGCGTGGATTTAGCCGACACGCAGGTAGCGGCGGTATCCTTGTGGCTGGGTATGCAAATCACCGAGCGCACCGCAGTCGCTGTGCAAGATCGTCCGGATCAGTACACGGACTTCATGAAGATGGCTGAAACCCCGCGGCTCAACGGCCGGGTGATTGCGGCGCTTGCGGCGGATCCCACGCTGATGAAGCGCTCAGGTCAAACCTTCATCACCGCAGAGCTTGCGATCGAGTATGGATTGCAAGATGAAGGCGGTCGTCAGCCGCCCTCACATCGGCCCATGTTGGGTGAGCCGCGTATCCCGCATCCTGCGATCGTGAGGTGAGGACTCAGCGTGTGCTCTGTGCGTGCTTTGAGCCGCTGGTCGGTTACTGCAAGATGTCGTCAGGTCCGAAGTAGGCGCGCATGCTGGTGAATTTTCCCGCTTCATCGAAGGTCATGACATCAATGACGCGAACGGTCAGGGGGCCAATGGTCGCGCTGAACGCCATCGCCGCTGAATTACCATGCGAGCCTCGAATCGGTGCATCGAGTACGAGTTTGGCGCCGGTGGCGATGTTCTTCTGGTAGAAAGCCAAGATCGCGGCACGGCCCGAGATCACCGGTCCGCCGACGGGGTCTTCGACGCTGGCCTCAGGGGCGTAGAGATCGGCCACGGCCTCAGCGCTGCCGCTGTTGAAGTGATTGATGTAGGCTTGCATGGCGGCTTTCATGACAACAGAGGTGGGCATAGGAGGCTCCTTCAGTTAGACCCAGTGATGATGCTCAGGTGTTTAAGAATAGCGAACAACTTCCTGCGAGGCGAATGTGATTAAGCAAAATCCGGATCTGGAGGTCGATGTCCTGGTGGTGGGCTCAGGTAACGGCGGCTTAACGGCTGCACTGTGTGCCTATGAGATGGGCCTCAAGCAGGTGCTAGTGATCGAGAAAACCGCGCTGTATGGCGGCACCAGTGCGACGTCAGGTGGCGGCATATGGATCCCTTGCAGTGACTACTCGAAAGCGGCCGGCGCCCAGGACAGTTATGAGGAAGCGCTGCAGTACGTGCAGGGGACGACCCCGGCGGGGACGGTGCCCTTAGAGCTGCAGCAAATGTATCTGCGCGAAGGGCCGCGCATGTTGGCCTTTTTGCATGAGCGGACTCGTGTGCGGTACGAGTCCTTGGCGCATTATCCCGATTACTGGTCGACACTTCCCGGTGCTAAACCAGGCCATCGGTCCCTCGAGCCTGCGCCGTTACTACGCACTGAACTGGGCGCAGAGGAGAGTCGACTGCGCGACACCCACCATATGATGTGGATGTTTGATCGCATCGCTATGACGCAAGTGGATGCGCAGATTCTCATGGCGCAGATGCCAGGTTGGAAGCAGCGCGCGCGCAAGTTGATCACGAATCATTACTTCGATATTCCATGGATGCTGACCCATCGCCGCTCGCGACGCATCGCCTGCGGAGCGGCCGGCATCGCGCGGCTGCGGTGGTCAATGCTCGATCGACAGATGCCCCTGATGCTGAATACCCAAATGACCGAACTGCTAAGCGATGCGAGTGGTCGGGTCATTGGTGCGGTGATCGAGCAGGCGGGGGTTAAGACCGTGGTACGCACGCGCCGTGGGGTAGTGCTCGCGGCAGGTGGCTTTGAACACAATCAGGCGATGCGCGATCAGTATCTGCCTAAGCCGACCAATGTGGCGTGGAGTGCGGCGCACGGTGCGAACACCGGTGACGCTATCCAGGCAGCGGTCGGATTGGGTGCGGCGACGCACCTGATGGATGGCGGGTGGTGGTGTACCACCCTAAAGAGCCCGGATGACCCGGTGCCGCGGCTGGCGATCATGGATAAATCTTATCCTGGCAACATCATGGTCACGAAACGCGGTGTGCGCATCGCCAATGAGTCACAGAACTACCTGACCTATCAATTGGCCTTATTCGGTAAGCAACGCGACGACGATCCACAGGTGCCTGCGTGGATGGTGTTTGATGGCCGCTCACGGCGCTCGTATTTTAATGGCCCCTTGTGGCCGACCGCATTTCGACCGGAGTGGATGGTGCCGAAGAGTTATTACTCGTCGGGATTTCTCACCAAGGCAGACTCCATTAAAGAGCTCGCGGTGAAAGCGGGTATTGATCCGGCGGGCCTTGAGCGGACCGTGACCGCGATGAATGCCTATGCCAAGACCGGTAAGGATCTGGAATACGCTCGGGGTGATGCCGAGTACGATCGCTATTACGCCGACCCACGCATTCAGCCGAATCCGTGCCTTGCGCCGATCGTCGAGTCGCCCTTTTATGCCATGCGCATGGAGCCGGGCGACTTTGGGACGCACGGGGGTGTGGTGATTGATGTGAACTCGCAAGTGACGCGAGCCGATGGCACGAAGATCGCTGGGCTGTATGCGCTCGGTAACAGCGCAGCACCCATTTTGCCGCGCTATCCGGGTCCTGGTTCAACGCTCGGTCCGGCAATGACCTTTGCGTGGCAAGCGGCCAAACACATGAGCGGTCAATCCTAAAAGATCTCTCAATCGTTATCCAAAGACCAATACGAAGAGCAATTCCATGAGTAATCCCATGACCTTGGATCCTAAAGAGTTAATGGCGCTGGCGCAGACGGAGGCGGGTCTTTCCGACTTTGGTGAGCCAGCGATCGAGGAGCCGCTCACCCGATTAACGGCAGCGCTTCGGACTGAGGCTAAGCTCAATGGCACGGGGGTGTATCTGTGGCACACCCGCTTGCTGGGAATTTTGGTGACGCGCCTTCGGGCCTGTGACTGGTTTAAACGCCACCCAGAGATTCTAGAGGAGCGTCTGCCACCCACCGTCGTCATTGTGGGATTGTCACGCACCGGCACGACCTTATTGCATCGGCTCATTGCAGCAGATAAGCGCTTTTATGCAGCAGCGTGGTGGGAGTGTCGCTTTCCGGTGCCGGGCGCGGATGATCTATCGGGTGCGAGCCGTATCGCGGCGGCAAAGCTTGAGGTGGAGGCTATCTTGCAGGCGGCTCCGGCGTTAGCGGCCATTCACCCTTGGGATGCGATGGGTGCGGACGAGGACATCATGTTGTTGGATCAGACGCTTTTGACCACCACATCAGAATCTTTGGCCTGTGTCCCTAGTTATCGCGAGTGGGTGCACGCGCAGGATCTTAGACCCGCTTATGTGTATTTGGTGAAGCTCATGAAATTCTTGCAGTGGCAGAAGCATAAGCGCGGCCAGCACGCCGAGCGTTGGGTATTAAAAACACCCATGCATTTAGGCTATGTGGAAGTGCTCAATGATCTGTTGCCAGAGGTGACCTTTGTGCAGACGCACCGTGACCCGGTCACCTCGATTCCTTCCTACGCCAGCATGGTGCAGGGTCTGTGGGCGCTCGGCTCCGATACGGCGGACGCACGAGAGGCCGGTCGTCAATGGTGCGAAACGCTGCAGGAGCATCTCAACCATTGTTTGGAGATGCGTAAAGGCTGGTCGCCCACGAAGTTCGTCGATGTCGATTTCAGGGACACGGTGTCAAAGCCCTTAGGTGTGGTGGAGCGAATCTTTGAGCGCATTGGCTTGCCGATGACCCCGACCGCGCACGCGGCGATTGCCGCCTATATGGACTCACATCCCCGTGAAGGGCGCCCCAAGCATGAGTACACGTTGGAAGAGGCGGGCTTTACCCAAGCGGAGCTCGAACAGCGGTTTAAGAATTATCGTGAAAAACATATTTTAACTACCCAGCATTCATGAGGAGACGACGGTGTTATTAAAAGACAAAGTATTGATCATTTCCGGTATCGGTCCGGGACTTGGTGTGAAGTTGGCGGTCGAGGCCGCTCGTGAGGGCGCCAAGGCGCTCGCTATTGGGGCGCGCACCCAGGCAAAACTCGATGATGCGGAGAAACGCATTCTGGAAGTCAACCCCGCGTGTAAAGTGCTGAAGTGTGTTGGGGATATTCGCCAAGAAGCCGATTGCAAAGCGTTTGTCGCGGCCGCGCATAAAGCCT
Organism: uncultured Pseudomonadota bacterium; assembly: GCA_903862885.1. Lineage (GTDB taxonomy): Bacteria > Pseudomonadota > Gammaproteobacteria > Steroidobacterales > Steroidobacteraceae > CAIKZZ01. Next base: position 89,076 of record CAIOZU010000035.1, on the reverse strand, counting down.
TTGGACGGATTGATGGGCTAGTGAACAGTGCGTTTAACTGGGGTACGCCATCGCGCGCTGACGTTGCTGATCTTAAAACCTGGAAGGATGTGATTGATACCAACCTCATCGGAACCATGCAGATGATCCAAGCGGTGACGCCGGTCATGAAAGCGCAAAAGGGCGGTGCCATTGTCAATATCAGCACGCAAGCGACGGTTAAACCTAACGGGACCGGTGAGGGCGGCTATGCCGCATCCAAAGGTGCGCTCAATGCGGCGTCTAAGTATCTCGCCTTTGAATTAGGCGCCGATAATATTCGCGTGAACGTGGTGCGCATGGGCTGGATGTGGGGTATCCCTGTGCAAGGCTATGTGAGCTATGCGTCCAAGCAGAACAATGTGCCTGAGAAGACACTGATTGATTCGATCTCGACCAACATCGCTCTAAAGCGCATGGTGACGGATGATGAGTGCGCGCGGGCGGCGCTGTTTATGGTGTCGGATTATTCCTCTGCCGTCACCGGCGCGGCACTCGATGCGAACGGCGGCGAGTGGATGCCCACTTGATGAGTGATCGATCGTCGGTGAGGAGATAAACCGTGCCCTGTTACGCCTTTGAAGGCTTGGTGCCGGTGGTGGATGCCACGAGTTTCGTGCATCCGACGGCCAGCCTCATCGGCGATGTGCAGATCGCGGCGCACTGCTATATCGGGCCCGGTGCCTCCTTGCGCGGAGATTTTGGTCGAATCGTACTGAGTGAGGGGGTCAACGTGCAGGACAACTGTGTGCTGCATTCCTTCCCGGGTCAGGATGCGCAGTTGGATCAAGACGCGCACATCGGTCACGCCGCAATCTTGCATGGCTGTCATATCGAGCGCGGGGCGCTGATCGGCATTGGAGCCATCGTCATGGACAGCGTGCGAGTCGGTGAGTACAGCTTCGTGGGTGCGGCGTCTTTTGTGAGAGAGGGGATGGTGATTCCACCGCGCTCACTCGCTTTAGGCTCACCGGCCCGGGTGGTGCGGGTATTGACCGATGCTGAGGTGACCTGGAAGGCAGAGGGCACGGTCATTTACCAGCGCTTGGCTGCGCGCTGTCTGCAGTCCTTCACGGAGTGCGCACCGCTGGCGGTGGTGGAGGCTAATCGGCCGCGGCGCGCGCGTGATCAGACGGTGCCGCTGGGTGATTTTAAAAATAGCCTAGCCGCGCGCTGAGCGCGCACTCTGGGTGTCTCGAGGGGAAGTCGGTGGGGAGTGATCTCAAGCACATAGTGGCCGCGCTTTCCCCGGGCGAGCGGGTATTCGTCTCTGGCGGTGCGGGCGAGCCCACGGCCTTATTAGAGGCATGGGCGTCTGAGCCCGCGCGCAGTCGGGGGCTGGTGATCACCAGCAGCGCCATCCCGGGTATGAATCGTTTTGATTTTTCGCGTCTCGATCCATCCGCGCGGGTGCGCGGCCTGTTCATGCCCGCCGCCTTTGCAGAATTACAGCGAACGGGTCGCTATGAGCATCTGCCCACCAGTTACGCAGGCTTTAGCCGCTCCATCAACGCGCACACCCATGCCTTCGATACGGTCATCGTGCAAGCCTCCGCGCCCGATGCGGCGGGTCGCTGTTCCTTGGGTCCCACGGTGGAGTTTTTGCCCTTGGCACTCAGTCGATGCAAGCGCGCGTTCTTAGTGATGAACGCACAGACGCCGCGGGTGGCCGGTGCGCCGTCGGTGGCGATCAAAGATTTCGCAGCAACCGCTGAGACCGACACGCCCTTACCCACCTATGCGACCGGACCCATTGATGAGGTATCCAAACGGATTGCTGCGCAGGTGGCACCGTGGATTGGCGATGGGGCGAGGCTGCAGGCGGGGATTGGCAAGGTGCCAGGTGCCCTGGTGCATCTGTTGCGTGATCGGCGGCGTTTGGTATTGTCCGGTGGCATGTTTGGCGATGGGGCCATGACCTTGGAGGCTGCGGGTGCGCTCAGTCTCGATGAGACGCATCTGGCGTGTGCTCTGGTGGGGGAAGGGCTGCTGTATGAATGGGCGCGCGAGCGATCGAGCTTTCATCTGCGAGGTTGTGAGCAGACCCACGATCCTGCTCAGTTGAGCGCCGTGTCGGGCTTTGTCGCCATCAATAGTGCCATTGAAGTCGACTTATTTGGTCAGTGCGCACTGGAGCACGCCTCACAGGCAGCCGTCAGTGGCGCGGGGGGTGCGCCTGATTTTGCGCGCGCGGCACGGCTGAACCCGACCGGTCTGTGTGTCGTGGCTCTGCCAGCCACCGCGCTTCGCGGGTCCGTGTCACGCATAGTGGCGACATTAACCCCGCCGGCGGTAAGTACCTTAAGCCGCACGGACGTGGATGTGATCGTTACAGAATACGGGGCGGCTGATCTCCGTGATCGCGGTGTGTACGCACGGGCCGAGGCGCTGATCGAGATTGCGGCGCCCGCGTTTAGGAGCGAGCTTAAGACACAGTGGGCGGCGATCGCACGGTCGCTTTAGTAGAGAAGCGCTGCAGTACGCTCGAGCGCGCTATGACGGGCTAGCCGGTGTCGTGCGTCTTAATTGACCGACGCGTTCTGCAATTCGCCATCCTTGGGATTCGCGACGCACCACATCCCGATACACGACGCTGCCCACTCGACCGCCATGACCCACGCCTAAGCCTTTAGAGAGGACCCGCGCCTTGTCCGGTGAGTCGGCGGTGATGACGATGTTGGTGGCGTGGTGCGCCAGCGGGTGGTGAGGGATTTGTTCAATCCACAGTCCTCGGATGGCATCCATCCCGTGAAGGCGGCCCAGTCCAAAATCGCTCATGTCGTAGACCACATCGGTGGTGAACAGGGCGCTCATTTGATCCCATTGGCGCTCATCGATCACATGCCCATAGAGCCCCATGAGAGCGTGGATGGCGAGTTGGTCTGATGGGGGGAGCGCGTTGCCATCCATAGCGTATGGTCTCAGGCGGTGATTGAGCAGATAAGACTACACCAGTGCGCGCGGGGACAGCCAGCGTATACACTTCAGTGCGATGGCAACACGCAAGGAGTGTCGTAATGGACAATAAAGACGCCCCAATGGGCGCGGTGGTGGTAGGGACGGGCTTTGGGTTATTCACCCATGTACGCGCATTACGTGAGGCAGGCTTTGAGGTACGCGCCATCGTGGGTCGAAGCCGCGCGCGGACCGTGGAGCGGGCAGCGCCTTTAGGTATTCCCTTGGCGACCGATGAGCTGTCCGAGGCACTTGCCGACCCCAAGATCCAATTAGTGACAATCGCGACGCCACCGCATGCGCACTATGATCCGGTGATGCAGGCGATCCATGCGGGTCGGCATGTGATGTGTGAGAAGCCATTTGCCAAAGACCTCACAGAGGCGCGCGCGATGCTTGCGGCGGCAACGGCCGCCGGCGTGGTGCACCGACTCGGTGCCGAGTTTCGCTTTGATAGTGCGCAGGCGCTGCTGCGGCGCGTGGTGAGCGGTGGTCTGATCGGTGAGCCTTTGCATTTTTTACGTATTTATCATCAGTCGGGCCTGCAAGACCCGACGGAGGCCTTGTCGCCGTGGTGGGAAGACGCGAGCCAGGGGGGTGGCTTTCTAGGGGCGTTTGGCGCGCACATGATCGATCAGGTGCGCTATCTGATGGGTGAGATCGTGGCGGTCAGTGCGGTCTTGCAAACCCTTGCACCGGGTCGTCCACACATGACGGCGGATGATTGCTACAGCGTGCAGTTTGTGACCGAGCGAGGCGCTAAAGGGCTCCTGATGGCAGCGCTGGCGGCACCCGGTCCGTTGGTCATGGCGACGAAGCTGGTTGGCACACGCGGTGCGGCGTGGATCCAAAGTGGTGCGGTGTATGGCGACCCAGAGGAGGTCTGGGTGCAAGATGCCGCGGGGGCTCGTTCCATCGCGATGCCCGCAGAGCTTGTTAATCCGCCGCCCACGCCGTTCCCTATCACGCAACTGATTCAGACCGAGCAGGATCGCTGGCATACGCAGGGCTTTGATGTGGCGCCGTACGCGCGTGTCTTTAAAGATATGCGGGCCCAGATCTTGGGTGAGGCGCCGCCCACCGTTGAGCGCGGGGCTGACTTTCACGATGCGGTGGCCGGGCAGGCGGTGTTAGATGCCGCGCGTCAGTCGGCGGCCTCGCAGCGCTGGGTTGAGGTTAAGCGGTAGCGTCGCTCTAGGCTGTGTGGGCGCGGTGCGGGCACTCGCCCGCACCGTCAAGGCCTCAGGCGTTTGGAATTTGCACGTGCTCGGGCACGTGGTGTTGGAAGCAGCCTTGCTCTACGCGTCGGCTTAAGCGCCAGCCCTTGGGCGTGCGCACCAACTGATCGACATACCAAAGACCTAAGAACATCACCTGTGTACTGCCCCCCGGAAGAGGGACTTCCATGGGATTGAAGCAAATCGTTTTGGCGCGCGCCGTGTCACCTTCAAAGGTCAGTTCGGTATTGGTGACCATATGGAAGTAATTCGGGAAATTGACCAGCACTGATTTAAGCCACGCTTTGATCTCCGGGAAGTGGCCAAAAATGCCACCCATGGCTCGATAATCAATGTACGCATCGGGGGTGAACACCTCATCCAGGCGATCAAACTCACGAGCGTCAATGGCATTGCTATAGGTGTTCATTAGGATCTGGATTTCCATACGGTCGGAAATCTCTTGAAGACTGAGCATGATCGATTCTCCCTAGGGGTGGTTAGCTAAGATGCGCTCAAGCGCCGGGGCCGCCAGCAGGCATCTGTAGAAATTCAACGATGAGTGGATCGCCTTCGCGCTCCATGTAGGCGAATGTAGTGTCTGCGGACCATCGCTTGTACCAAATGGTCTGGTAGCCAATGGGCTCTAATTTCTTGATCCATGCATCACAGTTTTTGACGCGAAACTGCACATGATGCATACCCTCACGACCCTTTTCGATGAACTCACGGTGCGGGCTATGGCCGCCTTTCCACTCAATGAGTTCAATCTCAAGCTTGCCGCTATGACCGAATGCGATGTCCAAATTGGCATCTTCCGTTCGCCCGCGATAGGTGGCGCCCTGCACGCTGCCGTCCATCGTCGTGAACGGACCAAATAGGGGTTCGTACTGGGCGATGGCTTGCTTTAGGTTTTTGACCACGAAGCCCACTTGAACCAATGCCGGCAAGCCGACGGTGGCGAGTGCGGTGGGTAGACTGGTAGAGGGCATATTCATAGCGGAATCCTTACGTGGTCTTACGTGGGCGGTGATGTCGAGCAGTCGATCAGTGGACGCGGTGAATAAAGCGTTTAGCGAAATCTTCCATGGCGCGTTTTTTTACGTCCAAGCTTGAGCGGGGGCCACAGGTGTAGAAAAAAGGATAACTGACACCGGCCGTCATGCCTTCTGCATACAGGCGTTGGAAGGTTGCCAGATCAGGTGGTGTGGAAAGACCAATCACCGTTTCAAAGGGCCGATCGCTGCGACCCGCCTCCGCACGCAGTCGATCGAGCTCTCTCACGATGCCAGGTACCTGCTCTGGCGTGTTACCTGCGCCGATCCAGCCATCGGCACGTGTGGCTGCGCGTTTTAACGCAGCCGGGGAGGCGCCGCCCATGTAGATCGGCACGGGTTGTGTCGGGTGGGGTGCAATCTGTAGTGGCGGGAAATCGACTAACGTTCCATGGTGTTCCACCATGCCGCCCGCCCAGAGCTTATGCAGCGCATCGATCATTTCATCGCAGCGTCGGCCGCGGGTTTTGAAATCTACACCGTAGATGTCAAACTCTTCTTTCATCCAGCCAAGACCTGCACCCAAAACAAAACGATTGTTGCTCAACAAGGCGAGTGTGCCGGTGGCGCGTGCGACTTCAAAGACGTTGCGAAGTGGCAGCACGTAGATAGAGACCGAGGTCTTCAGGCGCGTGGTCACCGCACCCAGTGCGCCTAAGGTGACCCAGCAATCGGGATAATCAGAATCGGGCGCCATCGGTGGCTTGCCATCGGCCGAATAGGGATAGCTCGCTTCGATGTCTTTGGGATAGACGCCGTGATCGCCCATCATCACGCCTTCAAAGCCAAGCTCCTCCGCAAAGCGTCCAACCTCTAGAATCTGGTCGGGTTCCATCCAGGTGAGCATTTGCCAAAATTTCATGCGGGACTCTGTGGTGAGGGTGGGCGCAACAAGGCCGGTCGGTTAAGCATAGCGTCCGACGCGGTCGGATGCGAAGTCTGCCGAGAGCCGAGTCGGTTTTTTTATGAGGCGTGGGTCGGGTCGCTGCCCGACACGTGGGCCGATGAGTCACGCAGGTATTCAGATATAATAATATATTAATCAAATGTTTATAAGACTTACTTAAAGTTTCTTTTCCTATTGTGCTGTGCACGGCCCGGTGGCTGGACTGCGGGTAGCCGCATCCCGGCCCGCTCGCCGTCCCGAAAACACACAATCCGCTAAGGAGATACCACTGATGTAACCATCCGAGGCAATCCCGACCGCTGCACGGCCAGCCGCATACAAGCCCTCAATGATCGATCCATCGTGACGTACCACCAGACCGCGTTGCTCATCAATTTGCAGACCGCCGAGCGTAAAGAAAATAAAGAACGCGAATTTATTATCCAGCGACGTATTCAGTGCCCAGTAGGGCCCGTCGCCCAAAGGCTGACAGTAATCTGGGTTTTTGCCGAGGGGATCAGGCAGCCCTTGACTCATCGCGGTGCGTAAGCGGGTCACCGTGCGCTCAAGTGCAGTGGGATCGACTCCTATTTTTCCAGCGAGGCCTGCTAGTGTGCGGTGTTTTTTTGTGCCGCCGAATAGTCGATTGAGGAGCGCAGGTAATTGGTTCGTCTGAAAGTTACCCGCCTTGGATGGGATCAGCTGACGCAGTAACAGACGGTGTAACTGTTGATCCAGAATGATCCACGCTTGGCCCTTGGGCTGCTGGCTAATCGCATCGCCGAGCAGTGCATTGTAGGCATCCTCATTAATGAAGCGATCGCCACTTTGGTTGATGATGAGTCCACGCACCAACGCATCGGGTGGCGAGATCAGTCGGCCTAAGCACACGCGATCAAGCTTGCGGGTCGCGCCACCCACCGAGACGCCTAACTGAATGCCCGCCCCACTGCAGGCAACTGAGCCAAGACGCATGAAGGCGTCTTTATGACGTGCCAAAAAAGGCATCTGTTGATGCAGCATGCCGGCGTTATAGCTGAAGCCCCCCGTTGATAAGATGACGCCCTGGCGTGCACGGATGCACTGGCGCACTCCACGGGTCGCCTCTAGTGCCGCCGCGTCGGTGATCGCGCGCTCGGCTTTTTTACTAATAAAAGGCATTCGAGGATCAAGCTTCGCGTACAGCGCTTGATGGGCTTTTTGGCCTGCCGCATCGCGGATTTCTAAGGTTTCAATGCCGATGACGGCGGCTGAGGCATCGATGATCAGGCGCATCGCACGACTGTGGGTGCGGCAGCGGATCTGACTTTGCTCGACTGCCGTTTTCAGTGCTTTAAAATAAATATGTCCGGTGAGTCCTTTGCCTACGGTGCGATGACCCCGCGGTGCGGGTTTCGCTTGTTGAGCGAATGAGGGCGTATTCTCATTGCCAGAAAAGTACAGGTACTTGCCATCGGGTGGATAGTTAGTCTTCGCGTGGTATACCGAGCCTTGGAACGGAACGCCGTGCTTGACCAGCCAATCCATCGTGTCAGCGCTTTGCTCACAAAAGCGACGAAGGGTATGCTCACTGACCGCGTCTTTGCGCTCTTGCTGCAGATAGTCAAACATATCCTGCGGCGAGTCATGAATGCCGGCTTCTTTTTGGAAGCGCGTGTTGCCGGCATAAAATACGCCGCCTGACATGGCGGTGCTGCCACCCCCCGCGAAGCGCTCAATCACCAACACGTCCGCGCCGTCTTCTTTCGCCTGGAGCGCGGCGGCCGCTCCGGCACCGCCTAAGCCAATGACGAGGACATCGGCGGTGTCATCCCACTGGACCGCACTCGCATCCGGCACGACGCGGGGTGCGTCGACCATGACGCCGGTGCCGGCGACTTGCTCCAGTCGGGTTGTGTTCATGTGGGTGAGTCCGTCGCAGTGGGTGAGCGCAGTCGCAGGCTATGAAAGTTAGAAAATCGAATAACCACCACAGATGGGCACGGTTTGACCGGTGATAAAGCTCGCCTGCGGACTGGTGAGAAATAGCACGGGTCCTGCCATCTCGTCCGCCTCCGCAAATCGTCCCATGGGTGTGCGCGCGAGAATCGGATTCACGAATTCAGGTAGGTCGATGACCTGATCAAAGAGCCGAGTGCGGGTGTGTCCGGGTGCGATGGCGTTGACACGAATGCCATCGCTCTGCCACGAAATAGCTAAGGTTTTGGTTAACTGCACGATGGCCGCTTTGGCTGCACCGTAGCCTGGGACTGCATCCATACCAAAGTAGGACGAGAGTGAGGCCAAGTTCACAACACTCGCGCCCCCTGGCATATCGCTTTTTGCGAGCACAGGCTTTAGCGCGTGCGCTAAGCGATAGGGTCCAAACAAGATGATCTGTACGGTCAGTTCAAAGGTGTCGGGTTCAAAGCGAACCTCGAAACCACCCGGTGCCGGTTCGCCGGCATTGTTTACCAAGATATCGAGTGTCGGCAGGCCACGGGCGATAGCCGCAATGTGGCCTGGGTCATTGGCTTCCATCTGGAAGTAACCTAGGCGATCGAAGTTGCCACTATAGTCCGCGAGTCGAGACTTACGGCCGGTCACCGACACGATGGCGCCGGCGTCTCGGTACGCGTGTGCGATCGCTAGGCCGATACCGGCGGTGCCGCCGGTGATTAATACGTGACGACCGGTGTAGTCAAATCGGCAACCCAGTGAGGAAGGCATGGTTCGCTCCTGATGAATCCCTTTTGCGGCACCCTCGTTTAACGGGGTGCCGCTTGCGGAATCGAGTATGGCTTATCTCAAGTAGGCTCTGGATCTCGCGATGAAAATGCGAGTCGAAGGTGAATAATGGCACGTCAAGATGCTGATAGGGTGGCGCTATCGGTCTGCTCGATGGTCTGCCGGAGCCTTTCATGGATCTCGTTAAACAGTTGGTGGAGGAGAGGCCTGACTTTTTTGCGAATCGCCCCGCGTGGCTTGAGCGGGCCGTGCCGATCAACGACTTCATCTACATGTCCTACGGGCTATCGAACGCTTACATGCTGTGCACGAAGGTGGGGCGTGTGATCGTAAATACCGGCATGGGCTTTGAGGCGCCCACCCACAAGCGTGTGTTTGATGCGGTGCAGGAGGGCCCCACTCCCTACATCATCCTAACGCAAGGGCATGTGGATCACGTCGGTGGCGTACAGCTTTTTAGGGAGCCTGGTACGCAACTGATCGCGCAGCGTAATAATGCAATCTGCCAAGCGGATGATGCGCGCATTCGCGGTGTGCGCTTAAGTCAGGCCTCGATCTGGCTGAAAGCATGGATTGATGCGATGGTGGCTGCGGCCACGGCGAGCGGGCGACCGCCTGTTCAGGATGTGCCGGTACCGGATGTCACCTTTGAGGACGCTCACCATCTGACGGTGGGTGACTTAGCGCTTGAGCTGTACGCGACGCCCGGTGGAGAGACGATCGACAGCTGCGTGCTGTGGCTGCCGAAGGAGCGCATCGTATTCACCGGTAATATGTTCGGTCCACTGTTCCCGCATTTTCCGAATTTTAATACGGTGCGTGGCGACAAGTACCGGTTCGTTGAGCCGTATCTTGCCTCTCTGCGGCGCATTCGTGCACTGGATCCAGAGATGTTGATTACCGGCCACTTTGATCCGATTGTGGGGCATCGGCTGATACGTGCCTGCCTCGATCGGCTCGAGGCGGCAGTGGAGTATGTGCACACCGAGACCTTACGGCGCATCAATGCCGGTGAGGACATCTGGACGCTCATGCGCACGCTGAGTTTGCCGGACGCGTTGTCCGTCGGCGAAGGCTATGGCAAGGTGAGTTGGGCGGTGCGCACGATTTGGGAGAGCTATATGGGTTGGTTTAAAGCGCAAGCGACCAGCGAGCTGTATGCCACCCGTGAGCGCGATATTCATCCCGAGTTAGTCGCTTTGGCTGGGCTTGCTGCAACCGTCTCCAGCGGTCGAGCAAGGCTGGCGGCGGGTGATCTTGAGGGTGCCATGTTGTTCGCCGAGGCAGCGCTTGCCTATGATGCGCGCGATGGGGCGTCACTGCGATTGGCACGAGATGCCAATCAGGGTCTACTGGCGCGCTCGGGTGCTAAAAACTTTTGGGAGACTGGCTGGCTCCGATCTGAAATCACCCGCCTCGAGGGATTGCTACATGACGCGCCGTAGACGTCTTGGCGCGCTCGAGCCAATACGATTGAATGGCAGCGTGTTCATGTGTGGCGATAAAAGGAGAACAATATGCTGAGTAAAGAGCAGATGCGAAACGCAATCGAGAACTATGCGCGTGCGCTGACGGCGGGTGACGTGCAGGCGATCGTATCGCTATTTTCTGAGGATGCCAGCTTTGAGGATCCGATTGGGGGCAACCCCGAAACGCACAGCGGCCCGATCAAGGGTCGGGCGGCGATTGCTCAGTACTTTAGAGGGATGTTTGAGTACACCGGCGGGCTCATTTTAATGCAGCCTTCGGGCGAGGTTCGGGTGGCGCGTCGGCACGCGGCCTGTGCATTCATTGCGCGTATGCCACGCCTGGCGGAGCCTTTTTGCATGGCCACTCTCGATACCTTTGAGTTTAATGACGAGGGATTGATCGAGCGCTTTCATGCCTATTTCGGCGAGGACAACCGACACGCGGTTGACTGGGTTGATCCGGTGCAGCTGGCGAATGGTTGGTCGACTTAAGTCATCGCAGTCGCGAGCAATGCGGCGGGGCGTGCTCACGAACGATAGGGAGTGTCATGAGTAGCGCGATCGATATTGATGATTTGGCCGAGCCACAGCTCAACGAGGCGCAGCGTCAGGCCCTGGCGTGGGGTGAGACCTTGGCGGTTGATTTTAGTGAAGACGCTATTTTGGCGGCTGCGCGTGCGACCACGGGGCTTGAAGACTTTGGGGCCGACGATTTTCGGGTGCGCTTGAAGGTGCTTAGGGAGGAGTGGGGAGGGTGCGACGCACTCACTGGCCTACACCGCTTTGTGTTACAGGGCTATTTGATCCGCTATGCGTGCAATCGACTGCTCATCCATGATCTGCTGACTCGGCATCCTGAGATCCTAGAGCAGCAGATTCTAGCGCCGGTCATCGTGGTCGGCTTGCCTCGCAGTGGCACCACGCACTTGGTGAATCTGTTGGGTGCAGACCCGCGCTTTCAGTCGATGCCACTGTGGGAGTCCTATGAGCCTGTGCCGCGCATCGGTGAGGCGCTGCTTGCGAATGGGGTGGATCCCCGCTATCAACGCGCGGCGGATGCTTGGGCGCAGATGCAGCAGACTGTACCGCTATTGGCGGCGATGCATCCACTCGATCCGGATCACATCCATGAGGAACTTGAGCTAATGGGGCCGGACTTTGCGTCCTACAGCTTTGAGTGGTTGGCGCACTCGCCGCGCTGGCGCGATCATTACTACGCAACGGATCAGCAGCCACACTACGAGTACATGAAAGATGTGTTGCGAATATTGCAATGGCGTAGGGGCGGTGTGCCCAAGCGTTGGATTCTGAAATGTCCCCAGCATTTAGAACAACTGCCTGCGCTGAAGCATACGTTTCCCGACGCCACCCTGATCGTCACTCACCGAGATCCGGTGGCCGTGCTGCAGTCGACGATGACGATGTTAGGTTATAACCAGCGCATCGGACGCAAGCGCGTCGATCTCGCTGCGCTGCTCGACTATTGGCCGGCGCGCATCGAGCACTTGCTGCAGGGTTCGGTGCGTGATCGGACGCAGTTTGATGAAGCCGCCCGTTTGGATGTGATGTTTCACGAGTTGATGACGGATCCGATGGCCACACTGGAGCGCGTCTATGCGCGCGTGGACATGCCACTCGATCAGGCAGCGCAGGCAAGACTGCAGGCTTACTTGGCATCCCATCCGCGCGGTAAGGATGGTCAAGTCCGCTACCATCTCACGCGGGATTTTGGCGTGACGGCCGCAGCGCTGCGTGCTCGATTTGGCTTTTACCTGCAGCGCTATCCCATCAAGGTTGAGGTAAACTGAGTCGTCAGCGCTCGGACGGCTGACGGGTGTTTTGACTCACGCGTGTCACCCCATCGCTTGGCTTGGCGTCAGTGAACGCACCACGGTCCATTCAATCACGCGACCCACTTAAATGGCGCGGCCCACGCGTCGACCTGAGTAGACGCAGTCGGCGTAGGCGAGCCCACTCATGTAGATCGCAGAGCAGATACCCACCGCCGTGCGACCGGCCGCATACAGACCGGTGATGGGTTGGCTGCTTGCATTGAGCACCTGACCGGTGTCTTCATCGACGCGAAGGCCGCCAAGCGTTAGCACCGGCATAGGGAAGAAACGGCTATGTACCGACACATCGATGGCATGAAAGGGCGCTTGATCGAGATGCGTGACGTCGGGTGCTTGCTTGCCAAAGGGGTCGGTCTGCCGGCCACTGGCGACTTCGTTGTACTGACGCACGGTGGCGGTCAGGCCTTGGGCGTCAATGCCACAGCGGGTGGCAAGTGCCTCTAAGGTGGTGGCTTTGTGATGATTCATCAAGAGATTTAAGCGGGCTACTTGTCGTTGGTATTTCACCAAATGATCGCCGGGTCGCAGCTGAGTTAAGGCTTCGCGATGCACGCGTTCATCAAAAATAAGAAAAGCCACGCCCCCTGGGCTGTGAGCGACGGCATCGCCTAAGGTAGATCCATAGGCGCCTTCGTGACAGATGCGCGCACCTTGTTGATTAACCACCATGCCTTTTACCCACGCACCCGGTGGGTTGATGTTGCACCAACCGGTGATTCGGTCCATCGAACCTAAGGCGCCACCGACACTCTCGCCCAGTCTCAGGCCGCTGCCGGTATCGCCTAAGGTGCCGTTCGGCAGGCCCCGGCTATAGAGGGGCGCGTAGTGATCGATCATGGTGCGGTTCAAAATAAAGCCACCGGCGCTGAGGAGTACACCGGAGCGCGCACGAATAAAGCGCGTCACTCGATGCTTGGCTTCGATGCGCGCCGCGGCCGTTAGATAGCGTCGAGCCAGTGCGATGGTGATCGCGGCCAAGGGGATGACCGGCGGAATGAGTTCCAGTAAGAAATTCGCGCGCTGGATGTAGCGAACGAATCGCGCTGCCGCTCGGCTGCCCTCAGGAATCGTCAAAGCCTTCGCACCGAGCACCGCGCCTGAGCGATCGGTGATCAGTTGGCGCACCTCGGTGTGCCGATTAAAGCGCACGCCGGCAGCGCGCGCGGCCACATCGAGTGGACCCCAGATGCCGATGCCTAAGCCCCAGGCCTTGCCTTGGTTGTAGACGGCGGTGCGATGACCGCGGGCGGCGGGCTTCGCTGTGGCAATGGAGGCCGGTAACAGCGAGTTATCCGGGTGATAGAGATGATAGCGAAGGGGTGGATAGGAGACTTTTTCAGAGAACACGCCGTCCGCAGAGAGTTTCGCGCCATGGCCTAAGAGCCAGTCGACGGTCTCCACACTGGTGTCGCAGAAGTGACGCAGCGTTTTGTCAGAGACAATGCCTTGGGTTTCTAATTGGAGATAGCGGAACATGTCCTCGACGGTGTCCTCGACACCCGCCTGGCGCTGAATGGCCGTTCCGCCCCCGGCGTAGAACACCCCGCCATTGGCGGCTGAGGAGCCACCGCCTTCGTAGCGATCGACCGCCAATACCTGCCGGCCGCGACTCGCCGCTTCCAGTGCCGCCGCCACCCCCGCACCGCCATAGCCGACGACCAAAAGATCGGTGTGATCGGTCCAGGCGATCGCATCGGCGTGGTCAATGACCTGAGGAGCTTCGACGGCAGATGCCCAGAGCGGATGCGATGGATCCATGATGCGCGACCTATGTTGAGAGAGGGTGAGTGAAGGTGTCGTGTCAGGCCTGATGTGAGCCCTAGTGTCACATTGTCGGACGGCGGACGGAAGAGGTATGCTTTAGGCCACTGTACTGAGAGGACTTTGCTATGGCGTCTGTGAATAGGGAAACGCACTCGTTGGGCTTACAGGAGGCGTTGGTGGCGGCTGGGCCCTTGGCTATGGCCTATGAGCGCTTGTGGACATCTATCTGGACTCAGCCTTATCTTTCAGCGCAGCTGCTCGAACTGTGTCGCCTACGCGTCGCCCGGCTGCGCGGCGCTGACGCGGAACTCAAGGTGCGCCATCCGAGCGCCCAACAGGCGGGACTCTCAGAGGACAAGGTGCAGGCCGTCATTGGGGGTCAGATCACCGCGGCACGCGGCTTTACCCCGGCGGAGCGCGTGGCGCTCGACTTTGCCGAGATGCATGCGATGGATGCGAGCCTGATCTCTGATGAACTGGCGGATGACGTCAAAACCCACTTTGGTGAACCGGGTCTGGTGGCGCTGATTGAGGCGCTGGGCGTGATCGATGGACGGATCAGGCTCGGTCAAATCTTCAGTCAAATGCCGTCTGGGAGTGCCTCATGAGCGCGCTACCGCGTGCGGGGGTGCCCGCTGTGACGACGGGACATGTGATTCGTGACTCGAGCTTGGGACTCGTCAAAGAGACGTTGGAGCCGATCGTGTCACTGGCGGCGATGTTGTTTCAGGGGCATCCGTTACGCCCTGCGCGGGTGGAGTTGTTGCGCCTTCGCAATGCCAATGCGGTGAACTGCGTCATCTGTAAAGCGGTGCGCTATGACGTCGCAAAAAACGACGGCCTGACCGAGCAGAAAGTCAGTTCCATTGCAGCGGTGACCGGTCTGGATGCGCTCTCGGCTGAAGAGACGCTGTTGGTTGAATTCGCGGACACCTACCTGCTGCATCCGGAACGTTTAGAGGCGACACTGGCCACTCGCCTGCACGCGCTGCCAGCCGATCAGCTCGCTCACATGGCCATTGCGATTGCGACCTTCAATGCCCTGTCACGCGCGGCGGTGAGCTTAAGTGGCATGCCAGAGAGCTTCCCGGTGACGGAGATCGCGGTCCCCGCGGCTTAAACGCTCGGCACTCGGGTGGCGAGTGCCGACGTTGCCCGTTTTTTGTCGCTATTGGCCGTCGACGCTGAAGGCAAGTAACGCGTTGCCGCGCTGGCGGGGAGAGCCCGACTGTACCAGCAACAGCCCCTGCACCAGCACCTGTCCACCATAGTCGATGCCGCCCCCGGTCGCGGTGACGCCGTTGACGGCATCAAAGCGTTGGCTGACATCGAATTCCCAGAGGATATGGCCATCGGTGGGGGCGTAGGCGCGAATGTGACCGTCCATGGCGCCGGCAAAAATAATATCCGCGGTCGCGGTCACCGCGGCGAGTACCGAGTGACCGCAGCGCGCCGGTCCCCAGCCGCATGGCGAGGCCGGTGTTGGGGTCTGCCAGCGAATCGCGCCGGTCACCAGATCCAAAGCCACCAAGGCGCCGCCGCCGGTACCCGAGGCGAGATCGTATTCGGACGTGCCGATGTAGGCGGTGGTGCCATCAACGGCGCCACCCCACAAGATGCCACCATTGCTGCTGCCTTTCACAATGGATCGCATCCACAACGCTTTGCCGCCATGGGCGGGATCGAGTCCATAGACCGCCCCTGACTTGGAGGCTGCGATCAGCATCTGCGGACCGTGTGTTGGCTTCACTAAGATCGGTGATGCGGAGAAATCAAAATCAGGTCCCAACTCACTGGGGCAGTTATCAACGGAGCGGCCATTGCACAACATGATCCATGCGTCGTTGGGATCTACCTGATGCGTCCACACGCGCGCACCGGTGGTGGCGTTCATCGCGATGATGGCATCGGTTGAGGCGGTTTTAACGTTCGTATAGGAGTCGCCTGAGCCCACGTACAACAGGTTGCGCTCTGGATCGACGGTAGGTGATGAAAACACCGAGCCGCCCGCCGGGCCGCGAATCACCTTGCCGCTCTCATTTTTCGGCAAGTCGCTCCAGGGTTCTTGAATGGTGGTTTTTTTCCACAAGACACGACCCGTGGCGGGGTCTAACGCCACGATGCTGCCGCGGAAGCTGCAGCAAGGATACTGAGGGTTGGCCGCATAGACTTCCTCGAGCGAGCTGACCGGCTGGTACAAGACGCCGTGATACAGCGTCGGTGCACCCAGTAAGCGGGCCGCCAAGTGCTCATCGAGGCGTCGCTTCCACACGAGGGTGCCGGTCTGGGTATCGACCGCGTGTAGCGTGCCTTTGTCATCACCGATCCACACCAGTTGGCGCGTCGTGGGCTGTGTGGTGTGGTGCTTAGCGTGGGGGAGCTTGACGGATCCCACTAAGGAGGGGGTGCGAAGGGTGGCGCCGGCGTTATAGACCCAGTGAGTGCAGCCACTGTTCGGATCCAGTGAAAACAAGTAACCGCCCGAGCCACTGGTCAGTATCTGCTTGCCGACCAGAGCGGGCTGTCCGTAGACCACCGCCCCTGGAAAAGCGAAGACCCACTTGAGTTTTAGTCGCGGCAGATCCGCCGCCGTCAGCCCCGGCTGCGACTGAAAGCGCGTGTTCTGCCGATCCATACCCCAGCCGTTGGAGTCGCCACTTTGCACGTGGGTAGGTTCCAATGGCTGGGAGCATCTATTGGCCATCGGATCGGCGCGACCGCCCGCACTTGGTGGGCGACCGGTCAGATGGGTCGCGAGCGCGACACGCTCCTCTGCGGTGAGGCCGGTGCCCTGCGCTTGCATGGCGCCGCGGGTGAGCGCATCGATCACATCTTCCGGTGAGCGAGTGGTCGCTAAATACACCGTCGAGGGAATGCGGTCCGACGCATGATCGTGACAGGCGGCGCAGCGCTCGGCGAACAGCGCCGCCCCATCGGGGGCCGCGGCGATGACGGCGCCCGGCAGTAGGGCCGGTGCAAAACAAAGTACCAGTCGGGCGCAGGCGATGAGCCCGTGCCGTGTTCGGGTGGGGCGGTCGGGGGACGGGTTGCTCACGGATACCTCAGTGATTCACTCGGTTAGTTCACGCGGGCCTCACGACGCTCGGTGTCAGCGCATCGGCCGACCTAGATCATAGCGAACTTTCTGCGAAGCGGGGTGGGGCGGTGGCTATCGTTTGCTCGCTGCCCTGTCTATGATGGATCGGGCGTACCGGGGCTGCCCCGTCGCCTGAGCCACTGGCAATGGGCAGATAGATCACTAGAGAGAGTTCATATGCGCTTAAAAGACAAAGTGGCTTTGGTGACCGGTGGATCACGCGGCTTTGGGGCGAGTATCGTCCGACTGTTCCATCGTGAGGGCGCGTCCGTTGTGATCGCCGATGTTCGCGACGAGGAGGGGCAGGCCTTGGCGGCTTCCTTAGGCGCGCGGGCGAGCTACCAACGATTGGACGTGACCTGCGAAGCCGACTGGATTCGTGTGGTCGCGGCGACCGAGGCGGCCTTTGGGGGGCTTCGCATCCTGGTGAACAACGCCGGGGTGTTTCGCACCAAGCCGTTACTTGAGACGTCGCTGCAAGACTATCAGCTGACCATTGGGATTAATCAGACCGGTACCTTCTTAGGCATTCGCCACAGCGTGCCAGCCATGC
This sequence comes from uncultured Pseudomonadota bacterium, assembly GCA_903862885.1. Classification (GTDB taxonomy): domain Bacteria; phylum Pseudomonadota; class Gammaproteobacteria; order Steroidobacterales; family Steroidobacteraceae; genus CAIKZZ01. The sequence goes on along the minus strand of CAIOZU010000035.1, from coordinate 71,482 downwards.
GGGCGGCGGGTGGCGGATCGATCGTTAATATCGCATCGACTGCGGGCCTTGAAGGCGTGAGTCATGCGTTGCCGTACACGGCAAGTAAGCACGCGGTCATTGGGATGACCCGAGCGGCCGCCTTGGAGATTGCCGCCTACGGCATTCGTATCAATGCGCTCTGTCCAGGCGGCATGTTGACGCCCTTGATCGCGGAGTCTTATCAGGTGCCGCTCGAATCCTTAGTCGGCATGGATATGCCCACCGCGCCGATGCGTCGCATGGGCACGCCGGATGAAATTGCCGGCACGGTGTTATTTCTGGCCTCAGATGAGGCCAGTTATACCACCGGCAGTGTGTTCACCGCCGATGGCGGCTTAACGGCCGGTATCTACAGTCCACCGCGGCTGTAGCCTGTCACGATGGCTGACCTCGATTCACTGCTCGATCAGCAGGCCTTGCATGAGTTGGTGCTGCGCTATTGTCGGGCCATTGATCGGCGCGAATATCAGGCGCTGCGCGCGCTTTATCATGAGGATGCCATAGACGATCACGGCGCCCTATTTAAAGGCTCTGCGGATGACTATGTGGCGTGGCTGCCCTCTGTTCTGAGCGGCTTTGAGTGCACGGTGCATAGCATCAGCAATGCACTTTTCGTCGTGACCGGTGATCTGGCCGAAGGTGAGATTTACACGCAGGCGTATCATCGCACGCATCCGCCGCAGTCACGTGAGCTGGTGATCGCTGGGCGGTTTCTGGATCGCTATGAGCGCCGTGCCGGGGTGTGGCGTTTCTATCGGCGCTCCTTAGCGCTCGATTGGTGTCGGAGTGGGGTTGCGGATCTCGCCGCCTTTGCGCCGTTTGCAGCCGCTGCTCCACTGGGTCGAGCGGATGACCAAGATCCGTCGTATCAGGTGCTGTCTTTTTTTAATCAATCAAAAAGGTGAGTTCCATGTCCGTATCGGTACCGATCGAATGGCAGCGTCGCATTGAGCGTCTCGAAGCCCTAGAAGCGATTCGGCGCGTTAAGGCGCGCTACTTAAACGCCTGTGACCAACAAGACCCAGACAGCGCTCGCGATTGCTTTGCGAGCGGGCAAATTGAGATCGATATGGGACACCTCGGTGTCTTTCGCGATCGGGATGCCTTTGCTGAGTTGTACCGCACCTTGGGCTGTCACCCACACGTGCTCGATATGCACCATGCGGCCAATTCGGAGATTGATTTCACCGATGATACGCACGCCACCGGCTTGTGGTCCTTGGATTATCGGAATATCAATACGCAGGGTAAAACAGTCACTTTTCTCAGTGTGCTGTATCACGATGAGTATCAGCGCATCGAGGGTGTTTGGAAGATCACCAAGAGTCGCTCGGAGTTTAAAACCGCCTTGCACTGCAGTTACGCCGATGGCCCCTTGACGGCTTTGCTTGCTGCCCGATCGGTTGCTGGCTGATGGCTGCGTTGGGATTTAACGGATACCTGCTAGGAGCAATACGATGAGTAATGATCTATTTCCGAAGGGCGCGGTGCTGGTGATTGGTGGCAGTGGAGGCGTGGGTCAGGCGGTGTGTACTGAATTCGCGCGTGCCGGTAGCGATGTGGCGATCACCTATAACAAAAAACGTGAGGTGGCAGAGTCGGTCGCAGAACGCGTGCGCGCGCTTGGCCGCGAGGCGAGTGTGCATCAGATGACAATCGGTGATGCGAGTGGCGTGGATGCGGCGGTGTCAGCCGCTGCCACTGCCCATGGCCGTTTGCACACCGTTGTCGTGGGTGCGGGTACGCTCGCCACACAAGTGAGTGTCGGTGACATGAGTCGTGAGCAGTGGCAGACCGTGGTCAATCAGGATCTCAATGGCTTTTACAACGTGCTGCAGGCAACGCTGTCGAAGCTGAGGGCGTGGGGTGGCGGCTCCTACGTGCATCTCGGCTCGGCCGGTCATCTGCGATGGCCCGAAGGGGATGTGATGTCGGTGGCGCCTAAAGCCGCCATCGAAGCATTGATCACTGGCATTGCGCGCGAAGAAGGCAAGCATCTGGTGCGCGCCAATACCGTGTTACTCGGCGTGATCGAAGCGGGGATGTTTTTAGAATTGACCCGTCAAGGCGTGTTCGATGCGCAGTGGGTTCAAGAAGTACAGAAATCACTCGCCCTGAAGCGTTGGGGTAAGCCCGAAGAGGTGGGCCAGGCGGCCGTGTTCTTGGCCTCCAATCGCGCCGCCTACGTGACCGGACAGCGCATCGCAGTAGCAGGCGGTTACGGTATTTAGATCAATAGGTTATGTGGAAATTATAAGGTTATATCGAAGCGCGTGGCGGTCAGCTGCTCGAGCCGTCGCGCGCGCCGCGCCGGGTGGCCCGGTTGCCCCCACCGGTGGGCGTCGCGTTATCTTAAACGTCGCCGGTGAGCGCCGCCTGTGTGCTGCGATCGCCTCGAGCCGGCGTGTGCTCATCGCGAGTCGTCGCTTTAAGCCTCGCATTCACCGGTCCTGTCGGCGACTTTAATCGCCACCGACAACCCGTCGTTCGGTGGTGCGACGCGTCGTGCGCACGCCACGTGTCGCAGATGACAGCGCGCGCGCGGTGCCGCATGATAGACCTTTAGATCAAGAGCGAGACCCACGATGACGGATCGACAACGACGAGCGGCCATTGAGGGCTGGTATACGCTGGAGAAAGATCAGCCGCACTTGTTGGGGTCACGCTGTGTCGCCTGCGGGACCTTTTTCTTTCCTAAGCTGTCGACGTTTTGTCGCAACCCGGTGTGTGATAGTACGGCGTTTGAGTCGGTGCCACTGAGTCGCACCGGACGGCTGTGGTCTTACACCAGTGCGTCCTATCAACCCCCTGAACCCTATGTGGCTGCGGTGCCTTTTGTACCGTTTGCGATTGCTGCCGTCACCCTTGAGCACGAAAAGATGACGGTGCTTGGTCAAGTGGTGGAAGGGTGTGGAGTTGATCAATTGCAGGTCGGCATGCAAATGGAATTGGTGGTGGAGACGCTCCATCAGACAGAGGCTTTGGATGTGGTGGTGTGGAAATGGCGGCCACTGGGCGCGTTGACTGGGAGCGCGTCATGAGTCGGGATGTCGTCGTGTTAGGTGTAGGGATGCATCCTTGGGGTAAGTGGGGTCGCCACTTTGTTGAATACGGCGTGCATGCCGCGCGCGCCGCGTTAGCGGATGCGGGTGTCGAGTGGCGTGAGGTGGGCTTTATTTCAGGGGCGGCGACCATGCGTTGCGGCTATCCGGGCTATGTCGCCGGGGCGACGTTCGCCCAAGCGCTCGGTTGGCAGGGTGCTGAGGTCAATACCTCCTATGCCGCCTGCGCATCCGGCTCACAAGCCCTGGCCGCGGCGCGCGCAAAAATTTTGGCGGGGGATTGCGAGGTGGCTTTGGTGGTGGGTGCTGACACCACACCGAAAGGTTTTCTTGCGCCTGCCAAAGGCTATCGGCCGGATGATCCGGATTGGGTGCGCTTTTATGTCGGTATCACCAACCCGACGTATTTTGCGTTGTATGCGCGTCGTCGCATGGCGCTGTATGGTGCCACCGAACAGGACTTTACCGCGATCAAGGTAAAAAACGCCGCAGCCGGGGTACACAATGTCAATGCGCGCTACCGCAAGGCCTTCAGTGCCGATGAAGTGATGTCCTCGGCGATGGTGGCTGATCCGCTTCGCTTGTTGCAGATCTGCGCGACCTCAGACGGCGGTGCGGCGGTTGTGATCGCCAGTGCGGCGTACGCCAAGCGACTCGGTGTGAAACGTCCCGTTCGCATTGCCGCTATCTCTACTGTGACGCCGCGCTTTGCCAGTGGCGAAGTGGAGATGCCGGATATCGCCACCGATTCCGCGGTGGCTGCTGAGGCGCATTCGTTTCGCGCATCGATCGCTTTAAAAGCCTATGCAGAGGCAGGTATCGGGCCAGAAGATGTGTCGTTGGCCGAGGTTTATGACTTGGCCTCCTCCATGGAGCTTGATTGGTATGAGTATCTGCACCTGTGTAAAACCGGTGAAGCCGAGGGCTTGCTGCGCAGTGGGGCGACCGCCATAGGGGGTCGTATCCCGGTGAATCCCAGCGGCGGCTTGGCGTCTTTTGGGGAAGCAGTCCCCGCCCAAGCACTGGCGCAGGTGTGCGAAGTGGTGTGGCAATTGCGTGGCGCCGCCGGCGCTCGGCAGGTGAAAAAAGCCAAGGTGGGTATCACCGCCAATCAGGGTCTTTTTGGTCACGGCTCGTCGGTGCTGCTGAAGCGCTGAGAGCACCCAAGGTCAGACCGTGTGTGCAGGCATCGAGCCCAACACGCACACCGACCGAAGTGGCTGGCTGGAATGAAGGACGCGATCGCCCTATGGCCAAAAAAATTCAACCGCTTCGCATTGGTGGCTTGGTGCATGACGTATCCCGGCTGCGACGAACGGTATTCGATCAGCGCGTTAAGCCATTGGGGATTACCCGCTCACAGTGGTGGGTGCTCGCCGGTCTTTCGCGCCATGAAGGCCGCTCCATGACACAGACGGAACTGGCCTTGCTGTTGGATGTGGGTAAGGTGAGTGTGGGCGGTTTAGTCGATCGCTTGGAAGAGAAGGGCTTTGTGGTTCGCACCGCCGACCCAATGGATCGCCGCTCCAAGCGCGTGTCGGTGTCCCCCAAAGGTAAAGCGCTCACCCGTCGCATGGACGATATCGCCGCTGATATGAAGGCACAGACGCTCGAGGGTATCTCGGTGAGCCAGCAAAGCCAACTGGCGGCTCTGCTGACGATTATGAAACATAATTTATTGCGATTGGATGCGATGTCGGCGTCATCGCTGGTCGTTGAGCGCGAGGCGTCACGGTCAATCAAGCGTCGCTAGTCGCTTGAGCGGCGGGTTGTCTGGCCTGAGTAGATTTTTAGAGCGTATGGACAGGTGTGGTCATGTTAAAAACCCGATTCACTGAATTATTTGGTGTCACCCACCCGATCGTGCAAGGCGGTATGCAGTGGGTCGGCACGGCGGAGCTCGTGTCGGCGGTGGCAAACGCCGGGGCGCTCGGCTTTTTAACGGCACTCACTCAACCAACCCCCGAGGCCTTGGTAAAAGAAATCGCCCGCTGTCGGCAGATGACCGATCAACCTTTTGGCGTCAACCTGACGATCTTGCCATCGATTAAGCCGCCGCCTTATCCAGAGTATCGACGAGCCATCATAGAGTCTGGTATCCGAGTGGTGGAGACCGCCGGGTATAAGCCGCAAGAGCACGTCGTTGAATTTAAAGCGCATGGCGTCAAGGTGATTCATAAATGCACCGCCGTGCGTCATGCGCTGTCTGCGCAGCGCATGGGAGTCGATGCGATCTCCATTGATGGCTTTGAGTGTGCAGGGCATCCGGGTGAAGATGACATCCCTGGCTTGATCTTGATCCCAGCGGCTGCTGATCAGTTGTCGATCCCGATTATCGCCTCTGGTGGATTTGCTGATGGTCGAGGCTTGGTCGCGGCTCTGGCCTTAGGGGCGGATGGGATCAATATGGGCACGCGGTTTTGTGCGACCAAAGAAGCACCGATCCATGAGCATTTCAAACAGGCGATGGTGGCGAACGATGAGCGCGCGACCGATTTGATCTTTAGACACTACAAAAATACCGCGCGGGTAGCGCGTAATGCCATTAGCCAACAGGTGTTAGCAATCGAGCGAGCGGGCCGCCCCTTTGAGGAGGTGGCTGAGTTGGTTCGCGGCGTGCGTGGTCGGGAAGGCTTGCTCAGCGGCGAGCTAGATCATGGCATCTGGTCGGCGGGCATGGTGCAGGGGCTGATCCATGATGTGCCCACGGTCAAAGAATTGGTGGAACGCATTGTGCGCGATGCTGAGCGTTTAATTCGTGCTCGACTGATGAAGAGCATCGAGGGCGGCTAGGGTAGGCGAAGCGTGTCTAGATGAATACGCCGCCGGTGACCGCGATGATCTCACCGGTGATGTAGCGACCCCCCGCACATAGATAGACGATGACCTCCGCATAGTCGGCGGGTTCTCCCACGCGACGCAGTGGGACGGTAGAGTCAGCGGCCGCTTGCAGATCACCGAAAGAGCATTCCCAGGGCGAGTTGACCAAACCCGGTGCGATGCCATTGACTCGAACCTGTGGAGCCAAGCCACGCGCCAGTTCTCGGGTGAGACCCACGAGACCCGATTTGGCGGTCACATAAGCCGCACTGCTGCCGCCACCGGTCATCGCCGCGATAGAGGCGGTGTTCACCACCGCCCCCTTTGATTGTCTTAAGGCAGGCGCCAGCGCTTGGGTCATCCAAAAAGCGCTCATGAGATTAACCCGCAGGATGCGATCCCAAAAGTCGTCAGTGAGGGCGTCTAAGTCGTGCGCGGGCATCGGGTCTTTGGTGAGCGGTGCGCCGGCGTTGTTGATGAGATAGTCAAGGCCCGAGAGCTGTGTCAGGGCATCGTTTGCGACGGCGCGTGCTTGGGTGGCCACGCTGAGATCACCCGGCACCGCATAGACCTGAAGTCCTTCGGCTAACAGGCGTGTCACGGCACGATCCAAGGCGTCGATGGACAAATCATTCATGGCCACGCGCGCGCCGCTGCGTGCAAGACGCTCCGCCGTGGCAAGCCCAATGCCGGATGCGCTGCCGGTCACCAGCGCGCGCTTTCCGGTGAGCTTAAAGTCGATGAGATCAGAGGGGTTCATCTCAGGCTCCTACGCCAGATGCGCGCTCACCCAATGATCGCGCTGGCCACTGCACCGGTCGTATCGCCGGTAGGATAAACACCCAACCGATAAAGCCCAAGAGGTTGATACCGGCCGCGAGCGCGAAGGCGAGCTCAAAGTGACCGGTTTGGTCTACCAAGATACCGGTGATTAAGGGGGCAATGATACCCGCCACGTTACCTGCGGCATTTTGTACACCGACCCAACGCCCAGTCGCCTGCGGTCCAGCAAGGATTTGTGGGATGGCGAATAAACCGGTGTAGGAGCAACCGCTGACCAGTTCAAAAATAAATAAAGAGGCGATCGATTGCTTCTCAGGCAGCAGCACCATGCCAGCCATGCAGCCGATGCCAATCAAGTGGGTGATGCCCATGATGCTTTTATAGATGACCGTGGGGTTTTGGCCGTGGCGGATCCAGCGATCCGTCAGCCAACCCATGCCAAAGGCACTGAGGGCGTTCAGCAGATAGGCCCACGACGCGATCTCCGCCATGGAGGCAATCGAAAATCCGCGTGACTTGACCAGATAAAAAGGCAACCACGAAATAATAAAGTAGTAGCCATAGTTCGAGGCGAAGTGACCGATGGAGGCGCCCCATAAGGCGCGCTGTTTTAAGATGTCACGGAAGGCGGGTTGAGTGCCTTCCTGGGCGGCCGTGCTCTCTTTGAGTGCCGAGGCGGCACGGCTCCATGGCACTAACCACAGCAAGGAGGCGCTACCGAAGATGATGAAAACGGCGCGCCAACCGATCACCGTCATCAGATAACCGCCGATCAGGGTACCGACGGCGGGGCCTAAGAGATAACCAAAACTCATGATGCCGTTGGCAACGCCTAAGCGGGTCACATCCACGGCGTTGGCAATCACTTTAGAGGCGCACGGGAAAGCAGCGCTCTCGCCGATGCCTAATAAGACGCGTAGTCCCAGTAGTGCGATGAAGCTGCCGGCGAAGCCGGTGAGTAAGGTGGCGAGCGACCAGACAGCCACGGCACCGGCTAATATTTTGTGGGTACCAAAGCGCTCGGCGAGCCATCCCATCAGTGGCATACAAGGCACGTAGCCGTAGTAAAACGCCGACATTAAGATGCCTAATTCCGTGGCACGCAGATGTAATTCATCTTGAATCAACGGGGCTGCAGTTGCTAAATTACCCCGATCGATGTAGTTGATAAACACCGCCGAGGTCACCAGCAGAACCAATCGCGAAGCGCCTCGGGGATTACTCATGGCGGGGTGCTTGCGCTGTGACTGGCTTTATTTTGCGCGGCTTTTTCGGTGTTTCGCTGGCCTCTTGAGCCGCTTGGTATTGCGTGGTCAATACATCCATATAGTGAGTTAACGCGCTCATAGCGCCCTGTGCATCGCGGGCCACTAAGGCCTGATAGAGGGTGTCGTGTTGATTGGCGACTTGGGCGCGATCTCTGAAGCGGAATATCATCAGATTCACCGCCGGCTGCAGTGACTCAATGACACCCGCCGCCGCGAGCTCGAGTGCGGGGTTATGTGCCGACGCGATCAAGGTGCAATGGAAGCGCACATCGGATGCGCAAAAATCCTGATCGGACAGGGTCGGATCGCGCTGTCGTTTGATTTCCTCCGCCATCACCGCCAATTGCGCATCGGTTCGACGGGTGGCTGCTAAGCGACAGCACAGACTTTCGATTTCCTGACGCGTCTCGGCGATGTCTCCGAGGGAGAGTTCGCCCATGGACACCAGTAAGGCGGTCGCATTCGCCATCATCAGGCGCGTCTCTGCCTGCGTGGGTTGATTGACGAAAGTGCCACCGGTGGGTCCGCGTCGTGAGCGAATCAGGTGTTGAGCGGCCAAGCGCTTTAAGGCCTCGCGGATGGTGGGCCGGGAGACCGCAAAGCGTTGCGCGAGTTCTTCCTCGGTGGGTAGGCGTTCATCGACCTTGAGCGCGCCGTCTAAGATCGCTTGCTTGATCTTGTCAGCAATCTGACTGGCGAGTCCGTGGGTGACTAGGCCTTGATATTGAATGCTCATGGTGCGACCGCTGCAGGGAAGGCACCTTGAAAGTAACATTTGTCAGACAAATAGGAAATAGCTTAAGGTAGCGGTCTGGTCATCGCCCCTCAAGGAGAGCTTGGATGTTTAATGCACTGCAACTGACAAACGAGGCGGGCGCGGTCACCGCCGCGGTCACTTCACTGGATGACTCGGCCCTCCCGGCGGGTGAGGTGCAGGTGGCGGTCGAGTACTCCACCATCAATTACAAAGACGGCTTAGTGGTCCAAGGGCTCGGTGGCTTGGTGAAGACCTATCCCCATGTGCCGGGTATCGACTTCGCGGGTACGGTCACCGCGAGCCGCGATGCCCGCTACCAGCCGGGTGATGCCGTGGTGCTGACCGGGTGGCAGGTTGGTGAGCGACATTGGGGTGGTTATGCGCAGCGGGCGTCGGTGAAAGCCGATTGGTTGGTGCCTTTACCGAAAGGATTAAGCTCGCGTCAGGCGATGGCGATTGGCACGGCCGGCTTAACCGCGATGCTCGCCGTGATTGCCCTAGAGGCGCAAGGGCTGCAGCCGTCGCACGGTGAGGTGTTGGTCACCGGCGCGGGTGGTGGCGTGGGTTCGGTGGCGACTGCTTTGTTATCCCATCTAGGTTATCAAGTCGTGGCCTCCACCGGTCGCGCTGAGCTGCAGGACTATTTGATGGCGCTCGGTGCAACGAGCGTGATCGATCGCTCGCCTTTTGCCGATCCACATAAACGCCCTTTGGAAGCGGAGCGCTTTGCCGGTTGTATTGATTCGGTGGGTGGCAACACCTTAGCGCGCGTATTAACGCAAATGAAATACGCAGGCTCCGTGGCGGCTGTGGGCTTGGCGGGTGGCAGTCAGCTGACGCACTCGGTGATTCCATTTTTGCTACGCGGTGTGAATTTATTGGGCATTGATTCGGTCATGTGTCCGTATGCAAAGCGCATGGCCGCTTGGGCTCGCTTACAAAAAGACTTGCCGATGGAGCGCTTAGAATCAATGGTAGTGCCTGCGCGCTTGGTGGATGTGCCTGCGCTGGCGGCAGACATTTTAAAGGGTCAGGTGCGCGGTCGGGTGGTCGTGGATGTGAATGCCGCTTAAGCGGTTAGCCTGCGCGTTGGTCTACAGTGACCGTTGAATGGAGTGTGTCTCGGCTATGAAGATTGCGGTTCTTGAGACCTATAGCAATGAGTTCGTGTGTTTTGTAAAGGTCACCACCGACACGGGTCATATCGGTTTTGGTCAGACCTCGACTTACCATGCCGACATCACCGCGACCATTTTTCATCGGCAGGTGGCGCCTTGGGCGTTGGGGGCGGATGCATCGAATATCCCTGCGCTGTTGGCGCGTATCCAAGAGCGCGAGCATAAGTTTCCAGGCAGCTACCGGTGTCGGGCGCTGGCCGGTTTAGACACGGCGCTGTGGGATCTTCGCGGGCGCATCGAGGGTCAGCCGGTCGTGAGCTTGCTCGGCGGTCGACCGGGCAGATTGCGCGCCTATGCGTCTTCCATGAAGCGCGACATCACGCCGCAGGCGGAGGCGACGCGCTTGGTTGCGCTTCGTGACCAGTATGGCTTCGATGCCTTTAAATGGCGGGTGGGTGCGGAGTGTGGTCGCGATGTGGATGAATGGCCGGGACGCACCGAGGAGATCATTCCGACCGTGTCGCGCGCTTTGGGCGATGGGGTGGCGAAGCTTGTGGATGCCAACAGTGGATTTTCACCCGATCGTGCCATCGCCGTCGGCCAACAGTTGCAGGATGCGGGCATCAGCCACTTTGAGGAGCCATGTCCGTACTGGGAATTCGAGCAGACTAAGACGGTGACTGAGGCGCTGTCATTGGATGTGACCGGAGGCGAACAAGATTGGGACTTGGCGACGTGGCGGCGGATGATCGATCAACGAGTGGTGGATATTGTGCAACCGGATGTGATGTACATGGGCGGCATGTGCCGCACCTTGGAGGTTGCCCGCATGGCCGCTGACGCCGGGCTGCCGTGCACACCGCACAGCGCTAATTTGTCGTTGGTGACCCTGTGCACCATGCACTTGTTGCGGGCGATTCCCAATGCGGGCAAGTACCTTGAACTGTCGATTGAGGGCGCCGACTACTACCCATGGCAGGTAGATTTATTCCTGGGGGATCCTTATGCGGTGACCGATGGGCAGGTGACGGTGCCTGATCTGCCCGGCTGGGGGGTGGAGATCAACCCGGAGTGGCTCAGTCGCGCCACCTATCAGCGAAGCCAATGGGTGAGGTAAAGAATCGAAGCGAAGCGTAGGGGAGTCGGGTATTGTCGCGCCACCCCCTTCCCCCGATCGAGAGTGCTGTGGCCCAAGGCGCGACGGTTTATACCTTTGAGATCAGCCTGAATGACGCCGATCGAGGCGTCTATGAAGCGCTCGAGTTCCGCGTCGCCCGTCATCCCTCCGAATCCGAGGAATACCTGCTCACGCGAGTGCTCGCCTACTGCTTGGAGTACACCGAAGGATTGGCTTTTACGAAGGGCTTATCGGTGCCGGATGTGCCGGCGCTGTGGGTGGTGGATCTCACGGGCCTAACGCGTGTGTGGATCGAGATCGGCCTACCGGAGCCTAGCCGGCTCCATCAGGCCGCCAAAGCCACGCCGCGGGTGGTCGTGTACGCCCATAAAGAGATGGGTGCCTGGCTCACGCGCTTAAGCCAAGCGACCATCCATCGCTTGGAGCACATCGAGATCTTCGCTATCGATCGAGACTTCCTTGCCGCTTTTGCAGAGCACCTCGACCGTCGCATGCGCTTTGATCTCACGGTGAGCGAAGGGGTGTTGTTTGTCAGCATTGGCGATACCTCGCTCAGTGGCTCAGTGACTCGTCAGGCGGTGCGTGGGTAAGTGGTAGGCCGCTATTGGTGAGGGCTTAGCAGCCCATCCGTGGTCTTCACATTTCGGGAAAATGCGCATTGACGCCCGCTTGAACGAGTGATCTGATGGATTTAAATCAGCGGTCTCGGTCGACCCTCTGGAGTCTTTGTCATGTATGAATACCGTGCGCCTCGACGTGAACTGAGCTTTGTGCTGCACGAGGTGTTAGAGGTCGAGCGGGTGCTGGCAAACCTTGGACGATCGGAGGTCAATCGCGCCTTGATCGACGAGATCATTGAGGAGAGCGCAAAATTTTCTGAGACGGTGCTCTCGCCCCTCAACTGGCAAGGGGATCGCGAGCCGCCGCGCTGTGTCGACGGGGTGGTCACGGTGCCTGCGGCTTTTAAGTCCGCCTATACGCAGTACTGTCGCGATGGCTGGCCGACCATGGGTGGACCCGCCGCTTACGGCGGACAAGCCTTGCCCTCGTTGGCCCACGTGCCGGTGGGCGAACTCCTGTGTAGCGCGGCGATGGCTTGGCGTATGGCCAGTGGCTTGTCAGAAGGCGCCGTGCTTGCCTTGGCGCGCCATGGCAGTGACGAGTTAAAGAACGCGTATTTGCCGAAGCTGGTCTCTGGTGAGTGGGCGAGCACCATGTGCCTGACGGAGCCGCAGGCGGGTACGGATCTGGCGATCTTAAAGACGCGCGCGGAGCCTGCCGCTGATGGCCGCTTTCGGGTCACGGGCACGAAGATCTATATCAGTTGGGGCGAGCACGACCTCACTGAGAACATCATCCACCTGGTGTTGGCGCGACTGCCGGATGCACCGGCCGGCGTGAAGGGCATCAGTTTGTTTTTAGTGCCAAAGCGCCTCGATGGCCAACCGAACGGCGTCCATTGCCGGTCGATCGAGCACAAGATGGGTATCCACGGTTCACCCACTTGCGTGATGCAGTTTGAACAGGCCACCGGATTTTTGATCGATAAGCCCGGTGGCGGCTTAGCCTGCATGTTCACCATGATGAATCAAGCGCGCCTCGGTGTGGGCTTGCAAGGGTTAGGGCTCAGCGAGCGTGCGCTGCAAGCAGCCACGCAGTACGCCTTTGAGCGCTTGCAGGGGAGAGCATCAAAGGGCGCGTTGCAGCCGGATAAAAACGCAGATCCCATCATGGTGCATGCGGATGTCAGGCGCATGCTGATGACCATCAAGGCGCAGACCGAAGCGCAGCGTCTGTTGGTGTACTACACCTATCTGCTAGAGGACACGCTTACCTTGTCGACCGATGCGGCCGCCCGAGAGGGGGCGGCGCTCTTAGCTACCTTGTTGGTGCCGATTGTAAAAGCGGAGCTCACCGATGCAGCCTTTGAACACGCGAGTCTCGCCTTGCAAGTGCATGGCGGGTCCGGGTTCATTCGTGACACGGGGGTGGAGCAGTATGTGCGCGATGCGCGTATCACCATGATCTATGAGGGGACCAACGGTATTCAGGCGCTGGATCTGCTCGGTCGTAAGGTGTTGATGAACGGCGGTGCCGCCGTTCAGTTGATGATTCAGACGATTCAACACAGTGTGGCCACTGACGTACCGGCTGTGGTGCAACCGTGGGTGGCGTCTTTGGCGAAGGCCTTGGCGGAGTGGGCGGAACTGACGGCGCTGGTCGGTGGGCGGGTACGGCAGGATCCGGAGGAATTGGGGGCGGTGGCGGTTGATTATCTGAAGTACGCCAGTTGTCTGTTGTTGGGCTGGTGTTGGATCCGGATGGGCTCGGTAGCGGCGCGCCATCTCGCGGCCGGTGAGTCAGAGGCACCTTATTACCAAGCCAAACTGGCGGCGGGTGCGTTTTACTTTGAGCGCCTGTGGCCTAAGCGCCTGGCCCTGGCGGCCGGGATTCGAGCCGGTGGGGCCACTTTGCCGAGGCTCAGCGCGGAACAGTGGAGCGCCTAAGGGGCATTGCATCTGGTCGGCGCTCGTTTCATGATCGGGGTGTGACCATCGCCCCGAGAGGCGGCACATAGGAAAAGGGGGTTTTTATGCGTCTATCTGTGAGTCGTTTGGCCGGATTACTGGCCGTCCTGCTGTTGAGCCTGAGTGTGTCCCTGACGGCGTATGCCGTGGACGCAAAGCCCAATACCGACGATAAATGTGCTGCAAAATGCGATGAGGAGGCGGATAAGTGCACGCAACATGCCGGCAAAGACGCCAGTAAACAGCGCGATTGTGACACCGCCTATGAGATGTGCCTGAGGCAGTGCGGCTGAGATCGGCGACGGCAGCCGGCGGCGTCCGTGGGGGTCGGGTGCGGTTCGCCGGTTCCTTGCGGCGCGCCACGTTAAAATGCAGTTGCAGTCCGCCCCTTTTTCTGTATAGTTCGGTCACTTCGTAACCACGAAAGATCTCAGATCTTATTGATCTGATTGGCAATTTTTAGGCGAACCGGTGCATGAGCGAACGCGACGAAGAGCACTTTGAGCTCGATGAAGAGTTCCTCTCCGATGCGGAGGCGGAAGAGCCGGACTATGACCGGATCATTGAGCGGGTGGACCGAAAGAAGCCGCCGCCCGGCAAAAAAGGCAAAGCCGCCTGGAGCAAGCTCGAGGACGTGCTAGCGGAGCGACGGCTTAAACGCGAGCTCGAAGACTTCGAAAGCGACTTGTAAGCATTGCGCCATTCATGGCGATGATTCCAAGTTCGGGTGTTGGCCTACCGTTTTTTTAGCTCATGCATGTCTAATCTTCGCGCTCCCTTTGTGGTTCTTAAGTTTGGTGGCACGAGTGTGTCTTCGGTGGAGAACTGGGGGCATATTCGCGATGTCTTGCTGCGTCGCCTCGCCGATGGCTTTCAGCCAGTGGTGGTGCATTCCGCTTTAAGTGGTGTCACGGATCTACTCGAGCGCTTACTCGCACGCGCAGTCACGGGAGAGCACAGTTCGGTGATGCGCGCCTTGAGCGAGCGTCACAGCCGTCTGTCAGCTGAGTTGGGTATTCCCTTACCAGCGCCCGTTCAAATCCTTCTCGATGAATTATCCCATGCCGCGCTCGGTATCGCTGCCAGTGGCCTGGTCGATGATCTGATTCGGGCGCAGGTGATGGCCACGGGGGAGTTAATGGCGACCCGGTTGGGTGCTGCGTGGCTTTGTGCACAGGGGCTTAAGGTCGATTGGCTCGATGCGCGCGATGTGCTGATTGCTGAGGACCGTCCCAGTGTAAAAGCGCGTGCTAGCCTGCTATCTGCCACGTGTGATTTCGCACCGGATCCGGTCCTGCAGGCGCGTTGTGCGCGGCCGGGTCATATCATTTTAAGCCAGGGTTTTATCGCCGCCGATCACTTGGGTCGCACGGTGCTGTTGGGTCGCGGCGGCTCGGATACATCTGGCAGTTACTTCGCCGCGAAACTCGCGGCGGTGCGCCTTGAAATCTGGACTGATGTGCCGGGCATGTTCAGTGCCAATCCGAAGGCGGTTCCACAGGCACGCTTGCTGCGTCAGTTGCACTATGATGAAGCGCAAGAGATCGCCTCCAGTGGCGCTAAGGTGCTACACCCGCGCTGTCTGCTGCCGGTGAAGCAATACGGTATTCCGCTGTATGTGTATGCGACCCAGACACCCTGGCTTGAAGGCACCCACATCAGTGCCGAGCCTGCCGGTGGTCAGGCGGCGCAAGTAAAAGCGATTGCGCTCAAGAAAGGCATCACCCTGATCTCCATGGAAAGCCCAGGCATGTGGCATCAGGTGGGTTTCTTGGCCGACGTATTCCAAGTCTTTAAAGAGCAAGGTCTGTCAGTCGACCTCGTGTCTACGTCTGAGACCAATGTGACGGTCACACTAGATCCCGCCGCGAATGCGCTTGATGCGGGTGCGGTCGATGCGTTGGTGTTGGCGCTCATGCCCTTGTGTCGTGCCGAGGTCATCGGTCCATGCGCCGCCTTGTCTTTGGTGGGTCGCAATATCCGTGGCATCTTGCATGAGTTGGGTGAGGCGCTCGCCTTGTTTGAAGAGGAGCGCATCTATCTACTCAGTCAAGCTGCAAATGATCTGAACTTCACGCTGGTGATCAACGAGGATCAGGGGGATCGCTTAGTGGAGCAGCTACACGAGCTGCTCATTCGGGCGGCCGATAATGATGTGGTGCTAGGACCGACGTGGGAAGCCTTACAGGCACCGGTTCGAACCCCCGTAGCCGTACAGCCGTGGTGGCACAGCAAACGCAGTGACGTGCTTCGTGCGCTCGGTGAGCGCGATGCGGCGTATATCTATGACTTAGAGACGGTTGAATCAGCGGCTTGCGAACTGATCGCGTTGTCGGCAGTGGATGAAGTGCATTTTGCGATGAAGGCAAACTCGAATCCCACGATACTGACGACCCTCGCAGCGGCGGGGGTGGGCTTTGATTGCGTGTCGCAGGGAGAGATTGAGCGGGTCCTTGAGTTGCTACCTGATATCGAGCGCTCGCGGATCTTGTTCACCCCGAATTTCGCGCCGCGGCATGAGTATGCCTGGGCGCTCAAGTTAGGCGTCACGGTGACACTTGATAATTTGCATCCGTTGCGTGAGTGGCCGACGCTCTTTAAAGGCGTCTCGGTGTTTGTGCGCATCGATACCGGTCGCGGCTATGGCCACCACCGTCACGTGCGCACGGCGGGTATTCACTCGAAGTTTGGTGTCCCCTTGTTTGAAATGGAGGAGTTACAACGTCTGATCGAGGCGGCCGGTGCCACCGTGGTCGGTCTACATGCGCATACGGGCAGTGGCATTTTTCAGATCGAGACGTGGGCTGAGGTCGCTTTGCAACTGCACGCCGTGGCGCAGCGCTTTCCTAGCGTGCGCTGTTTAGATTTGGGAGGCGGCTTTGGCGTACCGGATCAGGTGAGGCGCGCGCCGATTGATTTGCAGGCGCTCGATCGGGTCTTGTCGGCTTTTAAAGTGGACCACCCGGGCTATGTGCTGTGGCTTGAGCCGGGTCGTTACCTAGTGGCCCAGGCGGGAGTGTTGGTCGCGCGGGTGACGCAGCTCAAAGGCAAAGGAGAAAAACAGTACTTAGGACTAGCGACTGGCATGAATTCGCTCATCCGGCCGGCGCTCTATGGGGCGCACCATGAGGTCGTTAATCTCACGCGGCTGGAGGCACCCGCCGATACGGTGTATGACGTGGTTGGACCGATCTGCGAGTCGGCGGATGTATTGGCGCACGAGCGTTTACTGCCCAGGTCCCAGGAAGGGGATGTGATGTTGATTGCGACCGCGGGTGCCTATGGGTACAGCATGAGCTCACGCTATAACCTGCGTGAGCCCGCACCTGAGCTGTGCCTCGCTGTGAATGCCTTGCGGAGTGCATCGGCGTGATGAAATTAGGCATCGTGGGCTATCGCGGCATGGTGGGTTCCGTGTTGATGGATCGGATGCGTGCGGAGCGAGACTTTGAGCTGTTTCGGACGACCTTTTTTAGTACCAGTCAGGTGGGTCGCGCGGCGCCGACGGTGCAGGCGGGGGAAGCCGTGCTAGCGGATGCGCACGATGTGTCGCAGTTGGCTGCGATGGATGTGATTCTGTCGGCGCAAGGCGGGGATTACACCTCACTCATGCACCCTCAGTTGCGCGCCGCGGGTTGGTCTGGTTATTGGATTGATGCGGCATCCACGCTTCGCATGCAAGACAGTGCGGTCATTGTCTTAGATCCGGTCAATCAGCCGGCGATTCAGCAGGCCCTGGATCGGGGTGTGCGGGATCTCGTCGGGGGGAATTGCACGGTGTCGTTGATGCTGATGGGCCTAGCCGGGTTATTTGCCAACGACTTAGTGGAGTGGGTCACGGCCATGACCTATCAGGCGGCGTCCGGGGCAGGCGCTGCGCATATGCGAGAACTGCTTGCGCAGATGGGTGGGCTGCACGCGAGTGTGGCGGCAGATCTGAGCGATCCCTCTCGCTCCATTTTGGAGATCGATCAGGCGGTGAGTGCGTACTTACGTGGCGATCAGCTGCCGACTCAAGCCTTCGGGACGGCCTTAGCCGGTAACCTGATTCCTTGGATTGATAAGGATTTGGGTGATGGACAAAGCCGTGAGGAGTGGAAGGGTGCGGCAGAGACCAATAAGATTTTAGGGCTCGCACCCCACACCATTCCGGTGGAGGGTCTATGCATTCGAATTGGGGCGATGCGCTGTCACAGTCAAGCTTTGACCATTAAATTAAAAACGCCGCTACCACTTCCTGAGGTCGAGGCGTTGATTCGCGACGCGCATCCTTGGGTACGCTGGGTACCTAATGAGCGCGAGGCCTCTATTCGCGAGCTCTCGCCGGTGGCGGTGTCCGGTACGCTGTCGGTACCCATCGGGCGCGTACGTGCTTTGTCGATGGGCAATGACTACTTAACAGCCTTTACGGTCGGCGATCAGTTGCTGTGGGGTGCCGCCGAGCCACTGCGCCGCGTGTTGCGCTTGGTGCACGCGCGTCATTGACGGCCGGTCTCTTCCGTATTAACCGGCTTTAGGCGGGCATGGCGCGCGGCCAGCGTGTCCACTACCTGTGCGAAGGTGAGTCCGCGCACGCTCAGTAACACCAGCAGGTGAAAGATCAGATCGGCGCTCTCGCCAAGGAGCGCGTCATCATCGGACGTGACGGCCGCGAGTGCCACTTCCAGCCCTTCTTCGCCCACTTTTTGGGCGAGCCGACGTATTCCTGCTTGGGCGAGTTGTGCCGTGTAACTGGTCTCCGGTGCGTCCTTTATGCGCACGCTGATGAGGGATTCGAGTTGGCTTAAAAAAGCGTGGGCGGCGCTTGGCGCGTGGCCTTGGAAGCAATCCGCATCGCCGGTGTGGCACACGGGGCCTTCGGGCTGCACGCTGATCAGCAAGGTGTCCTGATCGCAGTCGAGACGGATGTCTTTGACTTTCAGGTAATGACCAGAGGTCTCCCCCTTGGTCCATAGGGTCTTTCGTGAGCGGCTGAAGAAGGTCACGCGCCCGCTGTCTTGGGTCTGTGTGAGGGCTTCGGCGTTCATGTAGCCGAGCATGAGGACGCGAAGGCTGTGGGCATCTTGGATAATGGCGGGCACCAGTCCTTGCCCCTTATCCCAGTGGGGTGTTGGTCGTGACTCATCGCTCATGGTCTGATCTCTACGCCTGCGTGAATTAAATGCTGTTTGAGAGAAGGGATATCGATCTCTCCCGAATGAAATACGCTCGCAGCGAGGGCGCCATCGACATGGGCGTTGCAAAATACATCCTCAAAATGCCTGACGCTGCCGGCGCCACCGGAGGCGACCAGTGGCACGGTGCAGAGCGCGCGTGCCGCCTGCAGTTGAGGCAGATCGAATCCCTCTCGAACCCCGTCATGGCGCATGCAGTTAAGTACGATCTCACCAGCGCCGCGGGCAATCGCCTCTTGTATCCATGACAAGGTGTCCCGTCCGCTGGGACGGCTTCGGGTGGGGTCGCCTGTGTACTGGTGGACGCGATAATGCGGCAGGCCATTGACCTGCGTTGTGTCGCTGTCGATACCGACCACGACGCATTGGGAACCAAAGCGCGCAGCCAATTGGTCAATCAAATCCGGGTGAGCCAGCGCCGGTGAATTAATCGAAATTTTCTCAGCGCCCGCACTTAACACCGCTTCGGCATCTGCGATACAGCGAATGCCACCAGCGACACAAAAAGGAATATCCAATAAAGCGCCGACCTGATGAATCCAACCGCGGTCAACCGTACGTCCATTGGGGCTCGCCGTGATGTCATAAAAAACCAATTCATCGGCGCCTGCCTCGCGGTAGCGGGCCGCGAGTTTAAGGATATCGCCGACACGCTGATGATCACGAAAACGCACGCCCTTGACGACGATGCCATCGCGTACATCGAGACACGGAATTATGCGACGGGCAAGAATGGCGCTAACTCCGTGGCAGTCAATCGATTCTCAATGAGCGCTCGACCGCTGATGGCCGCACTCACCCCGGTGCCGGCTAATGCGGCGAGATCGCGCCCATCGCGGATGCCACCCGAGGCTTGCCAAGCGATGTGCGGGAAGCGGTGAACAGCGTCACGGTAAAGGGTCTCATTGGGTCCGCTTAAAGCCCCATCACGGCCGACGTCGGTGCAAAGCACATGGCGCAGTCCGACGGCGCTAAAGAACGCGACGATGTCCCACAGGCTATGCGGCGTCTGTTGCTGCCAGCCGTGGGTGGCAATGCGCGGGTGTGCCTCGGCGTCTAGGCGCACATCAAGTGCTAAAACCACACGCTCAGGACCGAGTGTCGTCAGCCATTCGGTGACGGTGTCGGGAGCACTGATTGCGAGGCTGCCGATAACCACCCGATCGACACCTACCTTGAGCGTGTTGTGCACAGCGGTCGCATCACGCAGGCCGCCACCCACCTGTAGCTTCAGAGCGCCTAGGCCTTTGAGCGTGTGAATCAGTTCAAGATGCGCCGGTGTGCCCACTCGAGCACCGTCTAGGTCGACGACATGGCACCAAGTGGCGCCCAGCGCGGCATAGCGCGCATACAGGGCGGGCGGGGCGATGCGGTAGTGGGTTTCTTTAGCAAAGTCGCCGTGTAATAAGCGTACGCAGCGACCGTGGGTGAGATCCATTGAGGGAATCAGTTGCATGCCTACGCCGCCATCGCTAAAAAGTTTTGGAGAATCCGCGCGCCCAGTGCGCCGGAGCGTTCCGGGTGAAACTGCACCCCATGCCACTGCTGTCGGCTGACCGCCGCTGAGAACGCCATGCCGTGCTCACAACGGGCGGTGGTGTAGGGGCCGATGCCAGCGGCGTAACTGTGGACGAAATACGCATGGCTACCCAGTGGGATACCCTCAAAGAGCGGATGCGGAGAAAGCCAGTGGAGCTGATTCCATCCCATGTGCGGGACATAGATGCCAGGCGCCGTGGGTAATCGCTCGACACGACCCTGCAGCGTGCCTAAGCACGCGCTATCCGACTCAGCGGAGTGCTCAAAGAGCAATTGCATACCAAGACAAATACCGAGCACCGGTCGAGTGCGGGCACGCAAGGCGATATCTAGGCCCCTCCGTTGCAGTCGCGCCATGGCAGGACCCGCGGACCCGACGCCGGGCAAGATCACATGGCTCGCGTCCATCACGTCTTGGGCATCTGAGGAGACGCGCACACAGCGCTTGAGGCGCGCGAGGGCAAAAGCAATGGAGGCGATGTTCGCGCCGCCATTGTCGACGATCAGTACCTCGGTGTTCACAGCACGCCTTTGCTCGAGGGCACGCTGCGGCCCTCGAGACGGATGGCTTGGCGCAGGGTTCGTCCGACGCCCTTGAAACAGCTCTCCACCATGTGATGGGTATTCTCGCCACGAACCGATAGGTGCAGGGCAGCACCGAGTGACTCTGCGAGGCTACGAAAGAAGTGCGGCACCAACTCGGTCGGCAGACCGCCCACCGCCTCGCGGGGAAAGTGACCTTCAAATAAGAAATATGAACGCCCCGACAAATCGAGCGCCACTTGCGCTGAGGCTTCATCCATCGCCAGCAAAAAACCATAGCGAGCGATGCCCCTCTTATCGCCGAGTGCTTGACGCAAGGCCTGACCTAAGGCCAGCGCGCAGTCTTCAACCGTGTGATGTTCGTCAATATGCAAGTCACCTTGGCAGTGCAGCGTGAGATGAATGCCACTGTGCTTTGCCACCTGTTCCAGCATATGGTCGAAGAAGCCGAGGCCCGTGCGGATATGGCTGTCGGTATCTTTGTCTAAGTCGACTGTGACGCTGACATCCGTTTCTTTGGTTTTGCGTTGCACGTGCGCCACTCGGTGCGGTTCGATCAGTTGCGCTACGATGTGCGCCCAGTCGGTTCCTTCACTCGATGGCGGTGCGATACGGTAGCCGGTAATACATAGACGCTCCGCTAACAAGAGATCGGTCTCGCGATCGCCGATCACCGCGGAGCGCGCAGCATCCATGGGGTGATTCTTTAAGTACTCATCCGCCAAGCGGGTGTTGGGCTTGCGACAATCACAGCCTTGTTGTGCTGCGTGTGGGCAAATCAGCGTCTCAAAGAAATGAATACCCTGTGAATTGAATAGACGCATTAGAAAGTCGTGACTTTCTTGAAACGCCGTCTGTGGGAAGCGGCTTGTTCCTAAGCCATCTTGATTGGTGATTATCACCAAGCGAAAGCCAGCGTGCTGGAGTTTTAGAAGGGCGGGGATGACTCCGGGCATCAAGCGAATCTTATCTAGCCGATCTACTTGATAGTCACTGGGCTCCTCAAGCAACGTACCATCACGGTCAATGAATAAAGTGGGGGTCATGAAAGTCGAAGCCCCTCTACAAGGCGATCGTTTTGATTGCGGGTGCCGATGCTGATGCGCACGCACTCGCGAGTCTGTGGGTGATGGCTTACATCACGAATCAAAAATCCAGCGCGGCGCGCGCGCGTCATCATCGTCGCGGCAGATGCACACGCCACTAACAGAAAGTTGGCCTCGCTTGGGTATACCTGCGTCACTTGTGGCAGCGTCTTAAGTGCCTGCGCTAATCGACTGCGCTCGCCCTTCAATTGCTCGATGCGGACGCTCGCTTCACGCAGTGCCTCTTCCGTGAGTGCGGTGAGAATGGCCTCTTGAGTGGGTGTGGCCATCGAGTAGGGCGGGCGAATGCGGCGCAGGAGATCAATGATGTCGCTGGCAGCGATCACAACACCACAGCGCGCCCCGGCCAGTCCATAAGCCTTAGACAGCGTTCTGAGAATGACCAAGTTGGGGTGGTCATCGAGGCACGCAAGTACACTGTCTGTGTCTGAAAATTCGATATAGGCTTCATCGACCACCAGAAGCGCATGGTCAGCCAATTGGCGAGCGAGCGCTTGCAGCTGATCGCGAGGGATGCAGTGGCCGGTGGGGTTGTTGGGTGAGCACAGCATCACTAACTTGACGCGCGCTGATAGAGCCGATTGCAGGCCAACCCAATCGATGGTGAAATCCGCTGATCTCATTAAGGGCACTTCGATGAGATCAGCCCCTTGGATCTGCGCCGCCACGGCATACATGCCAAAAGTCGGTGGGCATTGCAAAACGGCATCTTGGCCTGGGACCAAAAAGGCGCGCATCAATAGATCAATGCCTTCATCGAGGCCACGTCCGACGAGTAATTGATGGCTCGGTACGCCATACAGGGCCGCCAAACGGCGCTCGAGTGCTTGGGGTTCTGGTTCCGGATAGCGATTAAGGCCGGCCGCACTGACATCATTCGTCGGTCGCCACGGATTTTCATTGGCATTCAGCCGCTCAAGACTCGGTTCCCACGCGGCATGGCGATAGGGCGTGAGCGTGAGCAGGGCCGGTCGGGCGAGTTTGTGGGCGAGGCTCATGGAGCGAGGCCGTGTTCAAGGCGTACGCGGATGGCCTGTGCGTGTGCATCTAAGCCTTCCAGTGTCGCCAGCGTCAGGGCGGTCGGCGCGATGTCTTGAAGGCCCTGCGGCGTCAGTTCTTGAACAGACATGCGCCGCACGAAATCGCTCAATGATAAGCCCGAATAAGCGCGCGCGTAGCCATAGGTAGGTAGCACGTGATTGGTTCCGCTGCAGTAATCACCGACCGACTCCGGCGACCAGGGACCGACGAACACAGAGCCTGCTGAGCTAATCGCAGGCACGGTTGCACGCGCGTTGGCGATCTGCAAGATCAAATGCTCGGGTGCGTAGGCATTGCTCACCTGGATGGCGGTGGCCAGATCAGGCACCACAATCAAGCGGCTCGCGGCGAGTGCCGCCGCAATGATCGTGCGCCGACTGAGAAGCGGCTGCTGGCGTTCGATGGCAGCAGCCACCGCCTCGGCGAGCGGACGTGAGGGAGTCAATAGAATCACCTGAGAGGCAGGGTCGTGTTCCGCTTGGGCGAGCAGATCAGCTGCCACGAACTCTGGGTGGGCGCGATCATCGGCGATCACCAGCACTTCCGACGGGCCCGCAGGCAGATCGAGCGCGGCGCCTCTAGGATCAGCGGCGACCTGCAGTTTGGCCGCGGTTACAAAGGCATTGCCTGGACCAAATACCTTATCGACTTTGGGGAGTTGTGCGGTGCCATAGGCCATCGCGGCAATCGCTTGTGCGCCGCCGGCTTTAAAGATTTCTGTGATGCCAGCTAAGCGGGCGGCGACTAACACGGCGGGATCAGCACGGCCATCAGGTCTTGGTGGCGTACACAGGATTCGGGTGGGGCAGCCGGCGATGGCCGCGGGGACGGCGAGCATGATGGCGGCCGAGGGTAGGGGCGCGCGTCCGGCTGGCACATAAAGACCCACGGCGTTCAGTGGGCGAGTGAGTAATTCACAGGTAATACCGGGCGATGTCTCGACGCAAATCGGTGGCGTCACCTGGGCCTCGTGGAAGCAACGCACCTGATCAATCGCGCGTTGCAGTGCCGCCTGCGCGTCTTTAGAAAGCGAGGCCTGCGCTTGCGCGAACTCGGCTGTCGTTACTTGTGGGTGTGGTAGATCGACCTGATCGAACTCTAAGGTGCACGCACGTAGCGCCGCATCGCCACCTAAGCGAACTCTCTCAATGATGGCAGCCACCTGGGCATTAATCATCTGACTTGCAGGTTCGCTTGGTCGTGTGAGTAGCGCGCGCTGTTGCTCCATCGACAGATCAGCCCATGTGTGAATCGCGATCATTAGGCCAACATCTTCTCAACGGGGAGCACCAATACCGCGCTGGCACCCGCTGCCTTTAGACTTTCTAAGGTTTCCCAGAAGACATTTTCGCGACACACGGCGTGCACTGCGACGCGTTCCGGATGCCCTTCCAGCGGAATGATGGTCGGTGACTCAGAGCCCGGTAATAAGCGACGAATGTCGGCCAGTGCAGAGCGTGGCGCGTGCAGCATGATGTACTTGCTTTCTTTGACTTGCTGCACCCCATCGATTCGCAGCCGAATGCGATTCAGCCAGGCGAGTTTGTCGGCGAGTAGTGGCGCGGGGGTTTGGATCAGAACGGCTTCGCTGTGAAGGACAGTCTCCAGTTCGCGCAGTCGATTGGCGCTCAGCGTATTGCCGGTGGCCACTAGATCGCAAATCGCCTCCGCTCGCCCTAGGCGCGGGGCGATTTCCACTGCACCGGAGAGGATGACTACTTGGGCGCTGATGCGCTGAGTGATCAGCCACTGGCTGAGGATCTGAGGATAGGTGGTGGCAATGCGTAAGCCGTTAAGATCAGCCGCCGTTTGATAGGACGTATCCTCGGGCACGGCAATCACCATTCGGCAACGGCCGTAATCCAGTGATTGGAGCTCAATGAATGGCGCGGCAAGACCTTGGGCCCGCAAAGCCAGTCTTTTTTCCTCAAGCACATTGCGTCCGACAATGCCTAGATCACAGACGTCCTCGCGCACGAGGTCTGGGATGTCGTCATCGCGTACCAGTAGAATATCGAGTGGCATGTTCTCGCCAAAGCACAGCAGTTGGTCCTTGCCGCGGCTGTACTTGAGTCCGCAGCGGACCAGAAGGTCCAGCGAGTGATCGGTGAGCCGGCCTGATTTTTGGATGGCGACTTTGAGCCGTTGCTTATCCACGCGCACTGTCCCCGGTGCGCACCGCCGCGAGCGCATAGCCGCCATGACCGGTCATCACAAAACGCGCCACCCGACCGATGGTGGTGAGGCTCACGCCGGTGCGACGATGAATTTCTCGATAGCTGTGTTTCTCACGAAGCAGCGCGACCACTGCCCAGCGGTCAGCGAGCGCTTGTCGTTCAGCCGGCGTGCACAGATCGTGAAAGAACGATTCGGCTTCGGCGGCCGTGGTTAAGGTGAGGATGGCGCTGTAGAGGGCCTCCTCAGCGGCAGCCGCTTGGGTCGGATTGTCGGGGCGGTGGTGTTTCATAGCGGTGTATTAACGTACTAGTACATTAGTACAATAACGCAGGGCGGTGTCGCTGGCAAGTGATCTTGACGCGCGGGCAGGGGCTTCGTAGACTTCGCGCGCCCATCTAGACCGGCTGAGGGACTGGCCCTTTGAAGCCGGGGCAACCTGCGCACAGCGTTCAGGTGCCAACTCCTGCAGCCCCTCACGGGTCTGATAGATGGATCGCCGTCCACGCGCTGCGCGCGTTTCGTGGAGGTTCCGCTCCCCCGCGTGGGGGGTGGCTCAGGACATATCGCCAGTGGTGTGTCTGAGGGTCGGAAATGGCTTCTAATCAATTGAATAAAAAAGACTTACTGCCGGACTTCGTGCGTCGTGAGGGCGCGGTGTCATTGCCCAGCCCCTGGACGCTACACCACGGTGGCGTGTTAAGTGACGCACGCCTTAGCTATCGATTGGTGGGGCGTGCCGGTCAGCCGGTGGTACTCGCCATCGGCGGCATCTCGGGACATCGCCATGTCGCGGCGGAAGATCGCGGTTGGTGGGCGCCGGTGGTCGGTGCAGGTGCTGCCTTAGATCCGGATCAGTTCCAGGTCTTAGGGATTGATTATCTCGGGGGCAGTGGCGACTCGACCGCGCCTTCGAGTGAATACGCCCTGCCAACGCTCAGTGCGTACGATCAAGCGCACGCGATTACCTACGTGCTAGATGCATTGGGTATTGATGCGTTGCATGCAGTCATCGGTGCCTCCTATGGTGGACAAGTGGCGCTCGCGCTTGCGCAGCGCTCACCCACTCGCGTCGCCCGTGCCATGGTGTTATCCGTCGCCCATCGCAGCCACCCGATGGCGCAGGCACTTCGCAGTGTGGAGCGGGAGATTGTTCGCTTCGGTCAGCGTCATCAAGACGCGGCCGGTGGTTTGAAATTAGCGCGTGCGCTGGCCATGTGTACCTATCGCACCCGTCGTGAGTTCAGTGAACGCTTTTCAGGGGCGGCGCGACTGGTGGATGATCGTTTAACCTTGCCGGTTGAGGAGTATCTCTTTGCGCGCGGTGATGCGTACGTCTCCCGCTACCGACCGGAATCCTTTTTGGCGTTATCCGAGTCGATTGATTTGTTTTCGATTGATCCGACCACGATCACGATCCCGGTGACGGTGGTCGCGGTGCCAGAGGACGAGTTAGTGCCGTTCAATGACTCGGAGGCGCTCGTGCGGTTACTGCCAAAGGCACATTTTGAGCGCTTGAATTCTCTCTTCGGGCACGATGCGTTTCTGAAGGAGGGGCAGTTGTTGAAGCCCGTATTTTCTAGGTTTTTAATGCTTTCAGAAGGAACACCGGCATGACTCGAAAAAGTCAGTCGCAGACGCGTGCGGTGCGCGCCGGGCTTGAAACCGACAGCCAGTACGGGGCAGTGGTTGCACCCATTCATTTGACATCGACCTTTAGTTTTGAATCCTTTGGTGTCAAACGACAATATGATTACTCGCGCTCCGGTAACCCGACGCGCTCAGCACTCGCCGACGCCATCGCGGAGCTGGAAGGCGGCGCGGGTGCGGTGATCACCAACTCCGGCATGTCCGCGATCGCATTGGTTGCGCAGTTATGTGTGGCGGGTGATTTGGTGTGTGTTCCGCTCGATTGTTACGGCGGCACCTTTCGCTTGTTCTCAGCACTCGCTCGGCAAGGGTGGCTTCGAGTCGGGTTTGTCGACACCACGGATGTGGTTTCCCTGCAAAAACAACTCGCTAAAAAACCCAAGATAGTGTGGATTGAAACACCGTCTAATCCCCTGCTTCGAATCACCGACGTGGCGGCGGTGAGCGCCCTCGCGAAGTCGGTTGGCGCGTGGGTGGTGGTGGATAATACGTTCCTCTCACCCCTATGGCAGCAACCGCTCGCCTTAGGCGCTGACTTGGTCGTGCATTCAACCACCAAGTATCTGAATGGTCACAGCGATGTGGTCGGTGGGGCGGTGGTCGCCTCCACCGAGGCCTTAGCCACGGAGTTGGCGTGGTGGGCCAATTGCTTAGGCTCAACGGGTGCGCCTTTTGACAGTTATCTGACCTTGCGGGGTATACGCACCCTGCATGCCCGATTGGCAATTCATGAGGTCAATGCGCAACGCCTGGCCGAGGCACTCGGTCAGCATCCGGCAGTTGCCAAGGTGTACTACCCGGGTCTGTCCTCGCATACGGGACACGAGATTGCGGCGCGTCAGCAACGCGGTTTTGGCGCGATGGTGAGTTTTGAGATAAAAGGCGGACTCGCGGCGGTGAAGGCGTGCGTCGATGGCCTTGAGTATTTCTCGCTGGCGGAGTCATTGGGGGGTGTGGAGAGTTTAATTGCGCATCCGGCGACCATGACCCATGCGGCGATGGACGATGAGGCAAGGGCGGCGGCGGGCATCTCAGAACGCTTGCTGCGCGTATCGGTGGGCATCGAGTCGGCCAGCGACTTAGTCGCTGATTTGACGGCGGGCCTTGATCGCGCCTTGCAGGTTGCTGCGCTGTAATCGCTTAGTTTTTTGACGAGACGGTTGACGGCTTGGGTCTGACGCCGATCATGCTCGGTAAAAAGCGCAGTACCAACAGGTTAAAAGGCGCCAGTACGGCAATCGCCAGAATGGTGATCACAGTAGATTCTGCTAACCAAGAACCGAGCCAGCCGGGCGGTAACACGTGTGTGACCAGCGAGGCGCTGTATTCGTGAAAGCACAGCACGAATAAGGTATTCGCGGAGACAAAGCGAATCGCGCGAGCCACGTATCGGGTGCGCTGTAACCACGGATCGATGAGCCAAGCGCCGGCTAATATCATGCTGATGCCGACGCAGCCCGCGAGCAGCGAGAGCGCGTAGTGGGGGCCGGTGTACCAGACATTTTCGATGGAGGCCGCAGCGAGGGTCGCGACGCTCGCACCTACGGTGATCGCAATGGCTAACCCATATCGACCACGTAAGCGGTCCATGACATTAAAACGATGCAGCATGGCGCCGGCCACGAAGTAGTTAAGGCCGAGCAGTGCCAGATCGACGCTAAAGAATAGATCGATGTGGCCGCTTCGATAGATGGCATACGACAGGGCAATGATCGGCAAGTAAGCGAGCGGATAGCGCCGCAGCACCAAGTGATAGAGCACCTCGACTGTCATCAGTGCCGGCAAGAACCACAGCGCCGCATTGATAAATCCAGGATAAGCGTGTGTGCCATACACGATACCC
The DNA here is from genome assembly GCA_903862885.1 of uncultured Pseudomonadota bacterium. Taxonomy (GTDB): domain Bacteria; phylum Pseudomonadota; class Gammaproteobacteria; order Steroidobacterales; family Steroidobacteraceae; genus CAIKZZ01. Next base: position 42,916 of record CAIOZU010000035.1, on the reverse strand, counting down.
AATAACTCGCCGCCGATCGCGCTCGGCTGGTAGGCATTGTTAATCAGCGCCGTGATGACCACGTTGGCCACATACAGATACACGTAAGGCAGTGCGAGGCGGGTCAATAAGCGTTCCCCGAATTGTCGGGTGGTGACGGGTTTACTCAGAAAGCCCGACACAAAGAAGAATAGGGGAACATGAAAGGTCCAGAGAAAGGAGGACACAAAATCTGACTGGTTGAGATGACCTAAGACCACCAACGCAATGGCGGTGGCTTTGGCGGTGTCAATCCAGCCTTGACGAGGCGCGCGGGCCGTGGCGGTCAGTGGGCTTTGGGTGTCATTCCGCATGGCGGTCATTCAGCCTCCAGTTGATACCCCTCTTCAAGGGCGGCATCTAATAGCCACGTCCACAGCGTACGCGCAAAGGTGGCGGGTAGATACAGCTCATACTGCTGATCAGCGCGGCGGTGCAGCAGGATACCGATGTGCTCGAGTGCGGTCTGCATGAACTGACCCACGCGGAAGATCGTCGGATCGAGGTCGACGGAGATGCCTTTGGCCAGTAGCTCATGAATGCCAGTGCCTGTGATCACCACGCGCACCCGGCTGTGCGACAAGGGTGTGGCGCTGCCGCTCGTGAAATGATGGTCAGTGAGATGTCGCGCGAGGGTCTGATCGCTGGTCAGGTACCAAAACTGGGTCGGTGCCACTTGCAGCAGGGTGCACTGTGGAAAACGCTGCTCGCTTGAGGGTGAGTGACGAGGCTCAATGCCTAGTAAAGTGGCGAGCTCGCGAGTGAAAGCGGCCTGCTGTCCTCGGTAGCTTGCCAGGAGCACACACTCACCGAACGGGGCGAGGGTGAACCGGTAGCGACGCAGTCCGTTGGCACCATCGCGCCCGATCAGTGGTTCTGTGGCGAGTGGGGAGTGACGCTTAAACATGTAAGCGCGCGCCACTTGGATCAATGAATACCGGTGAGACAATGGTGGCGCGCGTGTATTCGTTCTTCAGCGGATAAGCGCAGACAATCTCCTCACCCTCGTGACGTAAGCCGCCTTGATAGAGGGCAAGGGCGATGTATTGATTCAGTTCGGTGGACCAGGTCACTGAGGTAATGTAGCCGCGGCCATGACCCGTCAGGGGCTCGTCTTTGGCAAACAACACGGCTCCCCCGCGCAACGGGGAGCCAGTGGTCGTCAGGCGTAGGCCCACCAAACTCCAGCGATCCATGGCTTTCAGGCCCGGGCGTTGGCTGAGCGCGCGTCCGATATAGGCTTTGTCACGACTCGCCATTTTGCCAAGGCCTAAGTCGTCCAGGGTATTGCGATGATCTAGCTCAAGTCCCGCCACATGACCTTTCTCGATGCGAAGCGACGCCAGCGCCTCCAAGCCATAGGGCTGAATACCCAAGTGGGCACCGGCGACTAACAAATGCTCCCACAGCGCCTGGCCGTACTCGGATGGCACATAAAGTTCATAGGCGAGCTCCCCTGAAAAACTCAATCTCAGCAGACGCAGGGGCACCTCGCCAAGCGAGGCCTCGCGTGCACCCATGTAGGGGATCGCAGCATCCGAACTGTCGAGCGTCGGGAAGGCATTTTGTAAAACGGCCCGCGCCTTGGGACCCGCGATACAAAGCCCTGCCCACTGATCACTCAATGAGGTGACATTGACAGCTAACTCCGGCCACACCTGCTGCGTTAAAAACTCTAAGCGGGACATGACCTCGACGGCCTGTGCGGTGGTCGTTGTCATGAAATACTGGGTGTCACTAAAGCGTGCGGTCGTGCCATCGTCTAACACGGTGCCATCGTCATTGAGCATTACGCCATAGCGGGCTTTGCCAATCGGTAATTTGGCGAAGCCATTGACGTAGACACGATTTAAAAACTCAGCGGCATCCGGGCCTTGAATGTCGATCTTTCCTAAGCTCGACACATCCGAAAGCCCAACGCCCTGTCTCACCACGCGCATCTCTTCGAGGTAGGCGCTTTCAACCGAGGACCCCGCCCATTGGTAATACCAGACACGAAGCCACGGGCCTGCTTCGGTGAACACGCCACCATGTGTCGCATGCCAGTCGTGTAGTGGCGAGCGACGGATCGGTCGAAAGTGCTGGCCCACCCGTCGCCCGGCGAGTGCGCCGATGGAGACGGGGGTGTACGGTGGTCGAAAGGTGGTGGTGCCTGCGCTGGGGATGGGTACGTCGCGCAAGGCCGCCATGTGTTGGATACCATTGACGTTGCTGGTCTTGCCCTGATCGGTGCCCATGCCGAGTGTGGTGTAACGCTTCAGATGCTCCACCGACACAAAGCCCTCCTCATGGGCTATGGTCAGATCCTGTGTGGTCACATCGGTTTGAAAATCCACAAAGGCTTTCTGTCGGGTGCGCGGGTAGGCGGTACGTGGCAGCTCGAATGCATAGGGTACTGTGCTGACGGCGGGGATCGCGATGACATCCACAGGCTGTGGGTAACCCGCCTGCATCGCGGCATCTTGGCCGGCGGTGGCTCCTTCGCGGATCACTTCAGGCAGTGCATAGCAGCCATGGATGGCGCCGGCACCATAATGACCGCTCGCATAGCGTCCCGGTACAAACGCATCGACCGCGGCGCGATACACCGGCGCAATGCCCGTGTGTGAACTCAAGTGCACCGTTGGGTTCCAGCCCCCGGATAGGGTTAATAGATCGCAGGGGAGTGTCGTAGGCCTCGACTGTCCTGCCACCGCAAGCGTCGCGGCACGCACGTGGCGGCGACCCTGTGCGCTGATCAGTTGCGCGTCCGTTAACACACGGATCTGGACGGCGCGCGCGGATTCCATAAGCGCCTGATCAATGTGCGGACGGCTGTCTGCAATGATTACCTCGGCACCGTGTTGGGCGAGTGCACAGGCACTGGCGTAGACACTATTGTTGTTGGTCGCACATAGAATGCGACTTCCTAGGTTAAGGGCAAAGCGCTCGCTATAGGTGTGGACGGCGGAGTGCAGCATCACACCGGGTAGGTCGTTGTTACCAAATACCAAGGGCCGCTCAATCGCACCGGTCGCCAAAATCAGCGCTCGGGTGCGCAAGGTGATAACCACCTCGCGCGCTTGACCTCGCGTGGGATCTGCTGCGCTGGCGTCGCGTCGCTCAACGAGGGCTAGTGTGTGACCATCGTAGAGGCCGAGTGCGGTGGTGTGGGTTAGGATCTTGACCCGAGGTAGGCTGGCTAATTCAGCCATCACCTGCTGTCGCCACTCGGTGAGTGCGGGCGAGGACTCTGACAGGAGACAGCCGCCGAGCAGACTGTCTTGCTCAATGAGTGTCACCCGGGCACCGCGGCGCCCTGCTTGCAGCGCGGCGGCGAGGCCGGCGGGGCCTGCACCAATCACGGCGACATCGGTGTGCGCGTGACGGGTGTCGTAGCGATCCGGATCCTTTATATGGCGGGCGCGCCCGAGGCCAGCGGCGCGGCGGATAAAGGGTTCATAGAACATCCACGAGCCCTTGCAGGGACCCATGAAGGTTTTATAGTAAAAGCCCGCGCTCAACAGCGGGGCCAGCAGAGAATTAATCGCCATCCAGTCCCATTCGACCGATGGCCAGGCGTTCTGTCGGTGCGCGATCAGACCGTCATACAGTGCCACCGTGGTGCCGACCACATTGGGTGTGGTGCGCCCGCCTGAACCCAGCGTAAATAAGCCATTCGGCTCTTCCACGCCGGCGGCCAGAAATCCGCGGGGTCGATGGTATTTGAAGCTTCGACCGATGAGCCGAATGCCATTGGCCAATAAAGCGGAGGCGAGCGTATCCCCTTTGAAGCCCACGAGCGGCTTGCCCTCGAGTGAGAAATGGAGGACTTGGCTACGATCCATGTGACCGCCCTGTGGACGGCGGGTGTGGGCGTTCATGGCTGACGCCCAGTATTCATGAGATCACTGTTCATGAGGTCACTGTTCGTGGGATCACGGGTCGTAGGCTCAATCACATTGGTGGCCGTGTGACGGTCAATGATTAACCACTGCCTGCACCCTAAGCGGTGCTGCCAGTACTCGCGATGTACCCCTTTGGGGTTATCGAATAAAAAGACGTGGTCATGCCAAGGCGCAAGGCACTCCTCAGTGTGCACAGGGCGAATCTTGCTGGCATCACCGCCGTATTGAAACTCGGTGTAATCGCGGAGGCCACAGTGGGGACAGGGAATTCTGAGCATGCGTTATTGCCGATAGGGCCAAAGCCCCAGTCCGTATTCGTCAAAGCCGTTGTGCCGTTCAAACCGATCCAGCGCGAGGTGTCGGATCAACGGATGCTCTTCTTCATGCGCTAGGGTATGCGCAAAGCACCAGCCGGAGGCCGGCGTTGCTTTGAATCCTTGATAGCACCAACCGCCATTAAAATATAAATCACGCAGTGGCGTGCGGCCGATAAAGGGGCTGCCATCGGGAGTCATGTCCTGTATGCCGCCCCAGTGGCGTAGCAGGCGAAGACGCGAGATGGAAGGAATTAAAGCCACCGCGCACTCAGCGACGTCTTGCGCTTTAGGGAACTGGCCGCGCTGCGTGTAGGAGTTAAAGCCATCGATGTGACCGCCAAATACCAGACCGCCTTTGTCGGATTGTGAAATATAAAACAGCTCCGCACCAAAAGAGATCACGTGGTCGACAAAGGGCTTGATGGCCTCGGTCACAAAGGCTTGTAAGAGGTGACTCTCAATCGGTAGTCGAAGACCCGCCATCGCCGCTAAGTGAGAGGAGTGCCCTGCTACCGCGATCGCCGTGCGACCGGCGTGGATGCGGCCTTGGGTGGTGTCCACACCCGTGATACGGCCTTGGTTTTCAATGAAGCCAGTGACTTCGCAGTGTTCGATGATATCGACCCCAAGATCACTCGCCGCGCGTGCATAGCCCCACGCCACGGCGTCATGGCGGACGGTGCCCGCGCGGCGCTGCAAGAGACCGCCATAAATTGGAAAACGACACTCGCTGGAGTAATCCAGATAAGGGAGCAGACGCATCACCTCGCCACGATCGAGCAGTTCCGCGTCAATGCCATTAAGCAGCATGGTGTTGCCCTTGCGCGCCAGTACATCCAATTGGGCCGGGCCGTGTGCTAACACCACTTGACCGCGCTGCGAGAGCATGACGTTGTAATTAAGGGTGTGTGAGAGAGACTCCCATAATTTTAAGGAGTGCTCAAAAAACTGGGTGTTGCCAGGCAGCTGATAATTAGATCGCACTAACGTGGTGTTGCGACCTACGTTGCCAGAGCCAATGTAGGATTTTTCAAGGACCGCAACTCGGCGGATGCCATGGTTCGCGGCTAGGTAGTAGGCAGTGGCCAGGCCGTGACCGCCGCCGCCGACAATGATCACGTCATAGTGAGGTTGGGGTGTCGCTGCCCGCCAGGCGCGACGCCAGGGCATTTCTTTGAGTGCATGGCGAACGAGGGAGAGGGCCGAGTAACGTGAACGGTGCATGGCTTTCATCGGACTACCCGGTGTAGCCGAATGCAGGTGCCCGGCCCACTGCTGGGCTCGACAGACGGACGGGCGCCGTGCGGTTTACAGTCTTTCAATGACTGCGCGACCGGCGTGTTGCGTCGTGGCAGCGGGTCCACGGGGCTTCAGATCAGCCGTGCGAACGCCTGCGGTCAGCGCACTGACCACCGCCGCTTCGAGTGTCTTGGCCTCGGTTTCAAGACCAAGCGAATAGCGTAATAGCAGTGCGGCGGAGAGGATCGTCGCATAGGGGTTAGCAATGCCTTGTCCTGCGATATCGGGTGCCGATCCATGAATCGGCTCATAGATGCCCGATGTGCCGGCGCCTAGCGAGGCGGATGGACACAATCCCAAAGACCCTGGCAGCATCGATGCCTCATCAGTCAGGATGTCGCCGAACATATTCTCGGTGATCACTACGTCAAAATCGGCCGGCCGTCGCAACAGATGCATGCTGGCCGCATCGATGTACATGTGGTCCAAGGCGACTGAGGGGAATTCCGTTTGCATGATGCGAGTCACGACCGAGCGCCATAGGCGTGAGGTCTCAAGGACATTGGCCTTGTCGACCGAGGTGAGTTTGTTGCCACGTGACTGAGCAAGTTTGCCGCCGAGTCGCGCGATGCGCTCCACTTCGGTCACGGTGTAGACACACAAGTCGGTCGCGCGGGTCTCGGTGCGGGTTTTTTCTCCGAAGTAAATGCCACCGGTGAGTTCACGCACCACCATGATGTCAACGCCCTTGAGGAGTTCAGGCTTGAGAGGTGACGCATCAATGACCGCATCAAAGCAAGTGACGGGTCGCAAATTGGCATACAGATCGAGTTCACGGCGAAGACCGAGGATCGCTTGCTCGGGCCGCACTTTGAGGGTGGGGTCGGCGTAGCGGGGGCTGCCGATGGCGCCAAATAAGACCGCGTGCGCACGTCGAGCCAGAGCGAGAGTGGCTGCCGGTAAAGGATCACCGAGCGTCTCGATGGCGACAGCCCCGACCGGGGCTTCTTCAAAAGTGAAGTCATGGCCGAAGCGAGTGGCAATGGCTTTAAGGCAGGCGACCGCTTCGATCGTGACTTCGGGGCCGATGCCATCTCCGGGTAGAACAGCGATGAGTGCTTTCATGCGCGGTGCTTCTCAAACTGAGAGATCGCATCATTTTGTGACAACAAGTACCCCGTCTCATCGACCCCATTTAAGAGGCAGACGCGTGCGAAGGATTCGATGGGAAATTGCACCACGGCGCCGGTGGGCAAAGTCAGTGTGCAGCGCTCGAGATCAATGGTGACCAGAGCCCCTGGATTGGCGAGCAACCACTCCAGCGTCGTCTCATCGACCACGATCGGTAGCAGGCCATTTTTTAGACTGTTATTTTTGAAAATATCAGCAATCTCACTGCTGATCACTGCGCGAAATCCAAAATCGTATAAGCCCCAAGGCGCATGTTCGCGCGAGGAGCCGCAACCGATGTTGCGCCCAGCGACCAATACTTGACAGCCAATGGCTTCAGGTTGATTCAGCACAAAGTCTGCGATGGGGTTGCCATCACGGTCATAACGCCAATCGGCAAACAAATGCTTGGCGATGCCTGCGCGGGTGGTGGTGGTTAGAAACCGCGCGGGCATGATCTGGTCGGTATCGATGTTGGTGCTGGGCATCACCACGGTGCGTGATTGAATACGAGTAATGGGTTCCATAGACAGTGATTCCAATGCTTAAGCGTTGAGGGCGCGTGGATCTGCTACGCAACCGGCGATGGCAGAGGCAGCCGCTAGCGCGGGACTCGCCAACAGGGTGCGCGAGCCGATCCCTTGGCGTCCTTCAAAATTGCGGTTGCTGGTGCTGACGCAGTAAGCCCCACGCGGAACCAAATCGCCGTTCATACCAAGGCACATCGAACAGCCGGATTCGCGCCACTCGGCACCTGCCGCAATAAAGATTTTGTCGAGTCCTTCACGCTCCGCCTCGCGTTTGATCGCTTGTGAGCCCGGCACGATCAAGCAGGTGACGCCTGGGGCGACGTGACGGCCTTGCATGACCTGAGCCGCCGCTCGCAGGTCCGATAAGCGGGCGTTGGTGCAGCTACCCACAAATACCACGTCGATTTTTTGGCCAAGCATCTGCTGACCGGGTGTGAGACCCATATAGTCAATGGACTTTTGAAACACGGGATCATTAAGCAGATTCGGGATCGGTTCATCAATGGCCACCGACATGCCCGGATGGGTGCCATAGGTGATCATTGGTTTTAGCTGGGTGGCATCGATGTGAATCTCGCGATCAAAGACCGCGCCTGGATCACTGACGAGTGTGCGCCAGCGGGCGATGGCTTGATCCCAGGCGGCACCGGCCGGGGCGTGCGCCCGACCTTTTAGATACGCGAAGGTGGTCTCATCCGGTGCCACAAGACCTGCGCGCGCACCGGCTTCAATTGACATATTGCACACCGTCATGCGCTCATCCATGGACAGTGCCCGAATGGTGGAGCCACGGTATTCAATGACGGAACCCGTGCCTCCTGATACGCCGAGCGTGCGAATGATCGCTAAGATTAAATCTTTGGCGGCCACACCGGCGGGCAGTGCGCCCTCCACATTGACCGCGAGACTTTTTGCTTTGCGCTGTAATAGGCATTGGGTGGCAAGCACTTGACCGACTTCCGTGGTGCCAATGCCAAAGGCCAGTGCGCCAAAGGCACCGTGGGTGCTCGTGTGGCTGTCGCCGCAAACGATCGTTTTGCCCGGCTGCGTAAGGCCCAGTTCAGGCCCGATGATGTGCACGATGCCACGATCCGCATGCATGACGTCTAGCAACTCAATGCCAAATTCCTTGCAGTTTTTATCGAACTGCTCGATTTGTTTGGCGGCGCTGACTAACTTGATCGGCACGCGACCAAATAACTGATCCGCGTCTGTCGGGGTCGAGTGATCCATGGTCGCAAAAGTGAGATCGGGTCGTCGCACCTGAAGCCCGCGCTCGCGCAGCATGGTGAACGCCTGCGGGGTGGTCACCTCATGGGTGAGGTGGAGATCCACATACAGCACGGCCGGTGTGTCGAGGGTCTCAGGCACCACTTGATGTGCCGCCCATATTTTTTCAAACAATGTACTTGGCATTAGATAATGGTCTCAACAACCGCGCGGTCATTCGACAGCTGCGGGTGGGTGGATGGGCTACTTTGACGTGTCGTTAGGATTCGATTGACCACTTCAATCAACGCATGGGCACTGGATTCAACGATATTGGTGGTGACACTAGAGCCGCGATAATGACGCTCGTTATGCACGACATTGACGATCGCCTCGCCCTGCGCATCCTCGCCTTGGGTCACGCCGCGCACTTCGAAGCTGCGCAGTTTGACGACCAAACCGGTGGCCAATTCAATGGCTTTAAAGGTGGCATCGACGGGTCCTTCACCGGTTGCAGACTGCTCAGCGATGTGACCATCGGCATGGCGTAAGCGGATCGAGGCGATCGCCGCCTGCCCGCTGCTCGCCTGTGTGGTGAGTGATTCAAAGAACCAAGGGCCAGCGGTGGCGCCGTCGGTGCGCAGCACCAAGGCTTCGATATCGCCATCGAACAGCTCTTTTTTCTTGTCAGCAAGCGTCTTGAAGTCAACGAAGGCCCGTTCCAGCTCGCTGTCACCGAGATGAAAACCTAACGCTTCGATACGCTCTCGAAAGGCGTGCCGGCCGCTGTGTTTGCCTAAGACTAAGCTGGTGCGGCTTAAGCCGACATCGGTCGGTCGCATGATTTCATAGGTCGAGTGGTGCTTCAGCATGCCGTGCTGATGAATGCCGGCTTCATGCGCAAACGCATTTTCACCGACGATGGCTTTATTGCGCGGGATCAGCATGCCGGTGATGGTCGAGACCAGTCGCGAGGTCGGATAGAGTCGGGTGGTCTGAATGCCGGTGTGCAGCTGGTAGAAGCTCTCTCGGGTCTTGATGGCCATGACCACTTCTTCGAGTGAGCAGTTGCCGGCTCGCTCACCGATGCCATTAATGGTGCACTCGATTTGTCTTGCGCCGGCACTGGCCGCCGCCAAGCTGTTAGCGACTGCCATGCCTAAGTCATTGTGACAATGCACCGACAGCACCGCCTGATCGATATTTTTGACATGTTTTTTTAGGTGACTGAATACTTCCGAAAACTCGTGTGGGGTAGTGTAGCCCACCGTATCCGGGACATTAATCGTGGTGGCACCTGCCTCAATCGCCGCAGTCACGACCTCGGTGAGAAAATCCAACTCGGTTCGTGAGGCGTCCTCGGGCGAGAACTCCACATCGTCAGTGAGACTTTTGGCGTAGCGCACGCCTTCGACGGCAGCGCGAATAATCTCGTCTTTCGCCATGTTGAGCTTGTGCTCGCGATGGATCGCGCTGGTCGCCAAAAAGACATGGATACGGCGGCGGGGCGCGTCTTTGATTGCGCTGAACGCCTTATCGATGTCGCCCCGGTTGCAGCGCGCCAGTGCGCAGATGATCGGCCCTTGGATCTCACGGGCGATCGCCTGCACGGCTTCCCAGTCACCTTTCGAGGCAGCGGGGAAGCCGGCTTCAATGACATCAACGCCAAGATCCGCCAGCGCCTTTGCGATACGAAGTTTCTCCGGAAGGCTCATGCTGCAGCCTGGTGACTGCTCGCCATCACGAAGGGTCGTGTCGAAAATAATGACGCGCTTGGGATCTTGGATCGACATCGTCTCTACTCCTTACTTAACGCCCTGCTCGAGCCAAGGCATGCGATCGCGCAACTGGCGGCCGACCTTCTCGATGGGGTGCTTCAAGTCCTTGGCCATCAACTTGTTGTACTGCTTCTTGCCCGTCTTGGTTTCCTTGATCCACTGACGTGCAAACTTGCCTGACTGAATTTCCGTAAGGATTTTCTTCATCTCGGCTTTGGTCGCCTTGGTGACGATGCGCGGACCGCGCGTCAGATCGCCATACTTGGCGGTTTCCGAAATGAACTGGTGCATCTTGGTGATGCCCCCTTCGTGGAGCAGATCCACTATGAGTTTCAGCTCATGTAGACACTCGTAGTAAGCGGCTTCTGGCTTGTAGCCTGCTTCCACTAAGGTCTCATAGGCGCGCAACACCAACTCGGTCGTGCCACCGCACAGCACGACCTGCTCGCCGAACAGATCGGTGACGGTCTCTTCCTCAAAGGTCGTTTCCAGCACGCCACCACGGGTGCCACCGATGCCATGCGCATACGCCAAGGCCACTTGCTTAGCGCGACGCGTGGCATTTTGTGCCACGGCAATTAGGCAGGGGACGCCGCGGCCTTGCTGATACTGACGACGCACCAGATCGCCCGGGCCTTTGGGTGCGATCAGCACGACATCCAAATCCTTGCGCGGCTTAATCTGGTTGAAGTGGATGTTGAAACCATGGGCGAATAGCAGGGCCGCACCTTGCTCGAGGGTCTTCTCGATTTCCTTATAGACCGCGGCTTGCGTGAGGTCAGGCGTTAACAGCGCCACTAACTTGGCACCGATCACCGCCTTGGCAGGCTCTGCGACCTTCAGGCCATCTTTCTGTGCTTTCTTCCAGCTCGGTCCGCTACGGCGCACGCCGACCACGACGTTGTAGCCGCTGTCTTTCAGGTTGAGCGCGTGCGCTCGGCCTTGGCTGCCATAACCGACAATGGCGATGGTGGCGCCACGAAGGGCTTTTTGATCAACATCTTTCGCTGAATAAATCCGCATGAGCTGTCTCCGAGTTCAATTAAAAAAATAGTGAAATGGCCGAAAAAAAACCCCGCCTCGGCATGGCCGGTGCGGGGTTCCTGATCTTTCTGGTCGACCTATGGTCAGCCGTGGAGCCCGCACCTGTGAGGGGATGTAAGGAGGCCCAGCAGCAGCGCCTTAGGGCGTGCGGCTGACGTCGGATCGACGAGAAAGGCCAGATTGTTGCGGGTAACCATAAGGTCTTACTTCAAATAACGGTGCGATGTCATCATACGCGCATAAGCCTTGTCAACGCTTTGGTTCGCTTAAGTTATTCTGATCCACCGGATGGGGTAGGCACTTGACAGGAAAACGGGGTAATGGATTCATTCAGTGAGGACGTTTTAGGCGAGCGCCGGCCCCTATGGTGGGTCTCGGAGAGCCAATGGGAGCCCTGGTTGGCCGCGCTGTCGCCCGATCGCGCCGGGATCGCCCGGGCATGGGCCCAAGGTCACGGCTTTAGCGGCCAAAGCGGGCGAATGCTCACGCTGCCGGATGCCACGGGCGCGGTGTCCGGCGTGGTGTGGGGCTTGGGTGGCACCCGCGCACTCGGGACGATCCAGGCGGCGGAGGTGGCCGGGTGGGTGGAGCGGCTCCTGCCTGGGATTTACCAGTGTGCGCAGGCCCTCCCGGCCGCGGCCGCGACCGAAGTGGCCTTGGGTTGGGCCATGGGTCAATACCGCTTTGATCGGTACCGGACGTCCCCACGACCGCTGCCGAGCGCGCAATTGGTGCCACCGCCAGGCGCAGACCTCGCCTACGTTCGCCGCCTAGTCGCCGCGGATACCCTGGCGCGGGATCTGATCAATACCCCCGCCTGTGACTTAGGTCCTGCGGAGCTGGCCGCGGCGGTTGAGGCCGTGGGGGAGCGCTTCGGTGCGCGCGTGACGCAGGTGGTGGGTGATGCGTTGCTCGCCCAAGGTTTTCCGCTGATTCACGCCGTGGGTCGTGCGGCACCGGCCGCACCTCGCTTGGTGGATCTGCGCTTTGGGCGTGCAGGGCCTTTGGTCACGATCGTGGGTAAAGGCGTGTGTTTTGATACGGGAGGGCTTGATTTAAAGCCCTCTCAGGCGATGGGGCTGATGAAAAAGGACATGGGCGGTGCCGCCTGTGCGTTGGGCTTGGCGCAGGCTGTGATGGCAGCGGCCTTACCCGTTCGCCTGCGATTGCTGATTCCCGCGGTTGAAAACAGTGTGGCGGCGAACGCGTATCGACCGGGCGATGTGTTGGCGACGCGTCAGGGACTGACCGTTGAAGTCACCAACACGGATGCCGAGGGGCGGCTGGTGTTGGCCGATGCGTTGACCCTTGCCGCTGAAGAGTCACCCGATTTGCTCATTGATTTAGCGACCCTCACCGGGGCCGCGCGCGTGGCCTTAGGACAGGAGTTGCCGGCACTGTATACGAGTAGCGACGCGTTGACGGCTGAGGTCATGGCCGCTTCGCGGGCGAGCGCTGACCCGATGTGGCCCATGCCGCTGTGGGCACCTTATGCCGATGATCTGTCGTCCAAAGTGGCTGACCTCACCAATGCGTCAGCGCAGAGTTTTGCGGGCTCGATTGTGGCCGCGCTATTTCTGCGTCGTTTCGTGCCAGAGTCTGTGGCATGGGTGCACATTGATTTGTACGCCTGGAATGGCCGCGAACGCCCGGGGCGACCGGTAGGTGGTGAGGCGCAAACCCTGCGTGCGTTGTATGCTTTGCTCGCGTCGCGCTACCCGCCCGGGTGAGTCGCCGTGGGTCGATCGTCGAGGTGGGTGGGACGCTTTAACTCAATTAAAGGATGGAGTATGACTCCTGATCTCGAAGCGCAATTACAGGGGCTTCTCGACAAGCAGGCGATCTATGAATTGCTGTTTGCCTACTGCAATGCCGCGGATCGGCACGACAATGAAAAAATGCGCTCGCTCTATCATCCCGACGCCTTGGATGATCATGCCTCCTTCTTTAAAGGGCTGGCCATGGACTTCATCGACAAGCTGCCAGAAATTCAGGCGCCGATGGAAATTCTGCACCACAACGTCACCACCGTGAATTTAAAATTGAACGGCGACCACGCAGAAGGGGAGGTGTACATCATTGCTTTCCACAAGATCCGCACCGACAACGGAGCCATCGATTTGCTGATTGGTGGTCGCTATTTCGATAAGTACGAAAAGCGCGAGGGTGTCTGGAAGTTCTCCCACCGCGCGGTCGTGGCCGACTGGGCAAACTTGCATAACCCCTCGATCGTCAACCTAGATAACTCGATTATTGCCGGTGCTTACATTGGTAAGCCGGGGAGCGCGGATCCGTCTTATGGTTTCTTCTCCCAGTTGCAGCGAGGGCAACGCTGAGTCGAGGCGACCACCGAGCGCGTTGACGGATGGCGATCAGCGGGTACTGGATTCAAAGCCCGGCGAACGGCACACTGCGCATCCGTTGACGCTGATCGAGACGCTTTTTTTTGACCTTTAATTTACATAAGTGATGTCATGACCCGTAAAAAATTGAATGATCCCCGAGCCTATTCCCGTCTCGTGATGGAAGGCACGAAGCAGGCCCCTTCGCGCGCCATGCTGCGTGCGGTGGGCTACAAGGATCAAGATTTTGAAAAGCTCTCCATCGGTATCGCCACCACGTGGTCTAACATCACGCCGTGCAACATGCACTTAGACGGCTTGGCGACGGTGGCGGCGGAGGGGGCGGATCGAGCCGGCGCTAAGAGTCGTATTTTTAATACGATCACCGTGTCGGATGGCATCTCCATGGGCACCCCCGGCATGCGTTTCTCGCTTGTGTCGCGAGAGGTGATTGCCGATTCGATTGAGACGGTGGCTGGGGCACAAGGCTTTGATGGCTTAGTGGCCATCGGTGGCTGCGATAAAAATATGCCGGGTTGCTTGATGGCGATTGCCCGGCTCGATCGTCCTGCGGTGTTTGTCTATGGCGGCACCATTAAACCCGGGGCTCATCACCGTGACATCGTCTCGGTATTTGAGGCGGTGGGTAGCTTTGCCAGTGGGGCCACGAGTGCGGCGCAGTTACGGGATGTTGAGAAAACAGCGATTCCCGGTGCGGGCAGTTGCGGTGGCATGTACACCGCCAACACCATGGCCTCTGCGATTGAAGCGCTTGGCATGAGCTTACCCAACAGCTCTGCGCAAGAAGCGGTTTCGCGGACCAAGCAAGAGGATTGCCGGCGGGCGGGTGAGGCGGTGGTGCACTTAGTGAAGGCAGGCATACGGCCCTCCCATATTCTGACCCGCAAAGCCTTTGAGAATGCGATCACTGTGGTGATTGCCTTAGGCGGCTCCACCAATGCGGTGCTGCACTTATTGGCGATCGCGCACTCAGCCGGTGTGCCCTTGTCGCTAGATGACTTCACGCGCATTGGCAAACACGTGCCGGTGCTGGCGGATCTCAAGCCCAGTGGCAAATACATGATGTCGGAGTTAATCGCCATTGGCGGCATTCGGCCGTTGATGAAGGCGCTGCTCGCCGAGGGGCTGCTGCATGGGGAGTGTTTGACGGTGAGTGGCGAGACCATGGCCGCGAGCTTGAAAAAAGCCCCGCGCTATCCGGCCCGTCAGGATGTGGTGCGTTCTTTTTCGTCACCGATCAAAAAAGACAGTCATCTGGTGGTGATGTACGGCAATTTAGCCCCTGAGGGGGCGGTGGCCAAAATCACAGGCAAAGAAGGGACGACATTTGAAGGAGTTGCACGCGTATTTGATTCTGAAGAATCCAGTTTGCAGGCGATCTTAGACGGTGGGGTGAAGGCGGGCGACGTGGTGGTTATTCGCTATGAGGGGCCGAAGGGGGGGCCGGGTATGCGAGAGATGCTCAGTCCCACCGGTGCGATCATTGGTAAAGGCCTAGGCGATCAGGTGGCTTTGATTACCGATGGGCGGTTTTCTGGCGGAAGTCATGGCTTTGTGGTGGGGCACGTGTCGCCGGAAGCGGCGGTCGGTGGCCCGCTCGCCTGGGTCAAAGACGGCGATCGCATCCGCATTGATGCCAAAAAGCGCGAACTGAATTTGCTGGTGGCCGCTTCCGAATTGAAGCGGCGAGCGGCTTTGTGGCGTGCGCCGACGCCCTATGCGGTGCGCGGTGTACTGGCTAAATATGCGGCCTCAGTCACTAGTGCGTCCCTAGGCGCGGTGACAGACGCGCCGGCCGCGCCGGCCAAAAAGCCCCGTCAGCGGGCTAAAGCCTAGTTTTGCCGCGCTTTCTCGACAGTGGATCGCTATGAGACCGTCGCCGGCGCTGCCTACGCAGAAAATTGTTACGACGGCAAGACTTGCGAACGTACGCGACAGGCGTTATCGTCGGACTCACGTTGATTGGGGGTGGGCGTGCGGGCTTGTTTTGCCTCGCGAGACTTCTGAAAGACGGGTGACTAAGGTTTAGAATTTCTCACCCGAGCGAGCTGCTGCTGCGATGACTGAGTCATCCCGAGCGGTAGCTGGTGCGGTTTTGGTTTCTGGAGATAGGGGCTCCCGGCTTCATGGCTCAGGCACTCTCACGAAAAACTATCGTTGGCATCGTTGTGATCGGTGTCCACGTGCTGCTCATCATCGGGCTCGTTATAGCGACCGCGGTTAAGTACATCCCGCAGTTGCGCGACGTACTCGACATGAAGCTCGTCAAGCACGAGGAAGAGGACAAGCCTAAAGAGCCACCTCCGCCACCACCTGATTTTAAACCACCACCGGTTCAGACCGTGGTCGATTTGCCAGTCATTGCGGGTCCGCCGCCTGTGAACGCGATTGTCCAGAAGCCGGTTGAGAAGCCAGCGCCTGTGGTCAAGGCGCCACCAGCGATCAGCCCGGCGCGGGTTGCAAAGGGTGTGAACCTGGGCGAAGTATGCGAGCCTTACTATCCATCAGCGTCGCGACGCTTGAGTGAAGAAGGGTCGGTGGTTATTTTGTTTAAGGTCTTAACGAATGGCCACGTGGGCGAGACCAAGATTGAAACGTCGAGTGGGTATCCGCGGTTGGATGAGGCCACTTCTAAGTGTCTGACGTCGCAGGGTCGCTTTGAACCTGAGAAGGTCGGTACGGAAGTGCACGAGTCTTGGCAGCGGTTGAAGTATACGTGGCGACTCCGTTCGTAAAGCGACGGGCTTTGCGGGTCACCTTGAGTTGAGTTTAGGTTCTGATTTTTAAATTGTTTATCATCTGCAACTGATACATCACGTTAGAGGATTTGATCATGGCTGACGCAGCAGGAATGAATCGCCAATTTGGCATCCAGGATCTCTGGGACTCGGGCCCGATCAGCAAGACCCTGTTGATCATCCTCGGGATCATGTCCCTTTACTCGTGGTATGTCATTGCCACGAAACTTCTCGACCAGAACGCCATGCGTAAGTATGCGCTGGATGCCGAGAAGGACTTCTGGAACGCTTCAAGCTTCAAGGACGGTCTCGCGCGCTTAAAAGGCGGCGATGACAATGCCTTCCGCGGCCTCGCGGCGGATGGCTTGGAGTCTCTGGAGCACCACGAGCGCAACAAGGGCCGTGTGACCGAGAACGTCGATCTGCACGACTGGATCACCAGCCACATGCAGCGTCGCGTGGATTTGATCGGCAGTGACTTGACCGGCGGTATGGCCGTGTTGGCCTCGGTCGGTGCCACGGCGCCGTTCGTGGGTCTGCTGGGCACCGTGCTCGGTATTTTGAACGCGCTGACTTCCATCGCGATGTCCGGCAACGCGTCCATTGAGATGGTCGCCGGTCCCGTCGGTGAAGCCTTGTGGATGACTGCGATCGGCTTGGGCGTCGCGATCCCTGCGGTGATCTGCTTCAACTGGTTGACTCGTCGCAATAAGTTCATTTTGGACCGCGTCAACTACTTTGCTCATGACTTGCATCAAGCACTGATCTCTGGCGCCCGCGTGTCGGCGGCTGTCAAGGCAGCGGTTGGCGCGCCGTCAGCGGCTAAGAAGTAAGTTCAAGTCTTTGACCCGGAAGAATAGGAGCACGATGTATGGCCGGCGGTAGCGGTCCTGTAAAAGACGGCGAGTTTAATAACGAGATTAATATTGTGCCGCTCGTGGACATCATGCTCGTGCTCCTGATTATCTTCATCATCACGGTCCCCGTGGCGACGAAGGCGGTCAAGCTGACCCTGCCGACGAACTTCAATGAGCCGACGGAGACGAAACCGCAGGACATCAGTTTGTCGGTGGATTTTAACGGTCAGGTGTATTGGAACGACAACGCGATCAGTCTCGATCAATTGGCGGACCAAGCGCGCAACGAGGCGACTAAAGACCCTCAGCCTGAGGTGCATATTCGGGCCGATAAGCGGGTGCGTTACTCGTATGTCGCCGATGTGCTGACCACGCTCCAGCGGAACTTCCTGTTGAAGGTTGCCTTCGTTGCTGAGCCGCCGCGTAATAACTGATCGAGCTGACGGGAGTCTCTTTTAAATGGGAATATCTACTAACAGGTCAGAAGACGAGTTCAACACCTCAATTAATGTGGTGCCGCTCGTTGACATCATGTTGGTGCTGCTGATCATTTTTATCATCACCTTGCCGGTGATGACGCATGCGGTGAAAATCGATTTACCGCGCGCGACCAATGAACCACCACCGACTGTGATCCCTGAGACGATCAATATTGACGTGCAATATGATGGGTCAGTGCGTTGGAATGGATCTAACGTGAGCCCCGCGGATATGCGTTCCTACATTAAGGATGCGGCCGGTAAGGATCCACAGCCAGAGATTCATCTGTCGATCGATCGTCGTGCAAAATACGATTATGCGGCCGCGGTGTTGTTCGCCGTCCAGCGCGGTGGGCTGAAAAAGCTTGGTTTCGTCGCAGACGCGAGTGGCTCGCTCTAACGAAAGAGCGCGTTTCTTGCGGTCGGATGAAGCGAGTGGAATCTAAATGGGCTGACCTGGGTCGGCCCATTTTTTTTAGTAAGTCAGATAGCAGATTAATTTGGTTGTTTTAATTAAGTGAACTCACTGAGGTATACGATGAGCACCCTTGCTGTTTCCATGCCACGCGTTGCCCGCGGCCTGACCTTAGGCGCGGTATTAGCAGTTACTGGGTTTGGCTTGGCCACGATCCCAGGACGCGCCCTTGCGCAACAAACCTCCGCCGAGTTCTCGGAGAAGTACAACGCCGGTGCGACGGCCTATAAGGCGCATAACCTGAGTGACGCGGCTAAAGAGGCGAGAGAAGCGAGGGCGCTCGCCAAGAGCCCGTTAGAGAAGCAAGCGGCGCTTAAGCTCATGATGGCGGTCAGTGGCGCGAGCGGTAAGTACGACGACGAGGCGGAGGCGCTTGAGGGTCTGTTGGCGACGGACGGTGTGTCCGCTGCTGAGAAGGTGAGCTTCCATAAAACACTCGCGCAGGTGTATGGACAGCTGAAGCGTGTGGACAAGTCGATTGCGGAATGGAAAGAGTACATCAAGGCCACCGGTGGCAGCCCTGCGGACTGGGACAACTTGGCGAATCTCTATGGCGCCAGCAAGGACTGCCCTAATGCACTGCAAGCCCTCGATAAGGCGAAGGGCGGTAAGGCAGGCAACGAGTCGCAGCTGAAGATCGAGCAGAGCTGCTATTACAAGAAAGACAATGATAAGTACTTGGCGGTCACCGAAGAAATCGTGCACCGTTTCCCAAGCAAGCTGGCGTTTACCCAGGTTTTGCGCGGGTATCAAGATAAAAAGATGGACGAGCTCGCTCTGTTGGCGGTGTTGCGCTATGGGTTCGAGCATGACTACTTGGATGATGAGGCAGATTACTTAAAATATGCCGACTACGCGCTCGATGTGGGTGCCACCGCAGAAGCGCAGAAAGTCATCGAGAAGGGTTTGGCTAAGAAAGCGGTGAAGGCCGGCGACAAATCCGATCGGCTGCTGAAGCAAGCCAAGGATCGCGCGGCGGAGGATGCCAAGTCCTTGGCTCAGGCGGACGCCGAGGCCCGTGCAGGTAAGAACGGCGAGTCGGATGCGCACTTAGGCCTTCGTTATTTTAATGTCGGCCAATATGACAAGGCGGTCGAGGCGTTGAGTCGCGGGCTCGCTGCAGATCGCGTGGCCCGCGTTAAGCGTCCGGACGATGCCAAGATGGTGCTGGGCATGGCCTATGCGCGCCTTAAGAAGAAAGCGGAAGCGGACAAAGCGTTTACTGATGCTAAGAGTGATCCTCGCATGACAGCGGCTGCGCGCTTGTGGCTAGGCGCGTAACTGACTAGCCAATCGTCCCTTTTAAATTACTACCGAGGTGGGTCATGAGTAACGGGCAGACGCGATTCAAGTGGGTGTCGACTGCGGCGCTGTCGGTGGTGATGTGGGGTTCGGTGATGGCCCTGTGCGTAAGCCCTGCGGCGAGTGCGGCTGAGAAAAAGCAATCGGTCAGTGAGGATGTGGCGAAGCTGTTAAAGCCATCGCAAGACGCGGTTCAGAAGGGGGACTACGACCTAGCCATCGCGAAGGCGAAAGAAGGTTTGGCGATCTCCAAAAAACCCTATGACAAAGAGACCTCGCTGCGGCTCTTAGGCTATGCGGTGGGTAAGAAGCAGGATTACGCGGCCTACGCGGATGTGCTTGAGCAGTTGAATACGGTAGAGACGGTCGGCGAGGACGAGCGCAAAAAGAGCTATAAGCCGTTGGCGCAGATTTACGCAAACCTCAAGGTATATGACAAGGCGGTGGTCAACGCCGTGAAGTGGGCGGAAGGCGGCGGGGGCAGTGAGGCCTATGGTCTGTTGTCGACGCTTTACCTCATCCAAAAAGACTTTAAGAACGGCATCCTTTCTCTAGAAAAAGCAACCGAAGGTCGGGAGGCGACTGAGGCAGAACTGAAGCAAGAGAATTACTGCTATTACACCCTAGGCGATAAGCCGAAGCGGATGGCGGTAATGGAGTTGCTGGTGGCTAAGTACCCAAAGCGTGAGTACTACACGGATCTCGTTGGTATCTACCAAGAGCAGAACTACAACGAACGGGTGATGCTGAATATCTATCGCTTTGGTTTAGAGCGCGACTACTTGGCGCGTGAAAGCGAGTTTGTGGACTATGCGGATATTGCTTTTAATATCGGCGCTCCCGCCGAGTCCTATCGGGTGGTGCAGACCGGTGTCGATAAAGGCATTGTGAAGCTCATCAGTGCCACCGATCGCAACAGTAAGTTATTGGCGCAGGCCAAGGCGGGCGCTGCCGAAGATCGTCGGGATATTGCCAAGCAAGATAAAGAAGTGCAGAACCGAAGGAATGGTGACGCCGACGTCAAGTTGGGTCTCGCCTACCTCAGTCTCGGCGATGCCGATAAGGCGGTGGAAGCCTTGCAGCGCGGCCTGGCGCCTGAGCGGATGAAAGATGTGAAGCGTCTGGATGATGCGTATATGACGCTCGGCATCAGCTACTTGAAACTCGGTAAGAAAGAAGAAGCCGCTAAGGCGTTTAACAGTGCGCAGGCAATCGGTCCGATGTCCAAAGCCGCGGCGCTTTGGTTGTTACAGACCGTTTGATTAATACAGGGATGGGCGCCAGTCGCGCCCCGACGGTACGGTGGATAAGGGGATTATCATGACGATTAAAGTCGGCGAGCGGATTCCGAGTGTGACCTTAAAGCACATGAGCAAGGAAGGTCCTGCCAACATCCAGACGGAAGACCTTTTTAAGGGCAAGACCGTGGTGTTGTTCTCCGTGCCAGGGGCGTTCACGCCCACCTGCCATGTGAAACATCTGCCGGGATTCGTCAGTCAAGCGGCCGCTTTCAAAGCCAAGGGTGTCGACACGATTGCCTGTTTGGCGGTGAATGATGTGTTCGTGATGAGCGCGTGGGGTAAGTCCTGCGGTGTGGAAGAGGAGATTTTGATGCTCGCCGATGGCAATGCTGAATTCTCCAAGGCCTTGGGTCTTGAGTTGGACGCCAGTGGCTTTGGCATGGGCACGCGCGGACAGCGTTTTGCATTGGTCGCGACGGACGGTGTGGTGACGCAGTTGTTGGTGGAAAGTGGCGGTGAGTTTAAGGTCAGCGCCGCGGAGTATGTGCTCGCGCAGATTTAGCACGGGCAGGCTTAAAAGATGAACGGACGGGGGCCTTAGGCCCCCGTTTTTTATGGTGCGGGCTTTAGGCGCCTGCGGTGTCGATGTGCCTGTGCCCGCAGTGTCCTGAGCGCGGCGGGTGTATCTAGGTCGGTGGCCGCATGCGCCATCGGCACGCTGTGATCGATCGATAGCAGCCGTTTGGCGCCGCCGTCTTGGCTTAGACCTAAGAGGGCGCCTCGCAGGCGCGTGGGGAAGAGGGCTGGAATGCCGATCGTGTGTTGGTAGCGAGCGCCCACTGGGCCGCGCGATCGGGCCCGCAGTAATCTTTTTAGATCGGCGGGTGTGATCGCCCACTGGTCCACACTGAGCACGACGAAACGTTTGGTGTGCCAGGGGACTGCACGCACGCCCACGCGAAGCGAAGCCGATAGACCCAGCCGCCATTGGGGTGCGTGTATGACCTCAAGCGGTAAGCCCCGCAGTTCGCCAACCAGCGCCTTGGCCTGTGAACCCACCACCACACCCACCCACGCCGAGTGAAGCGCTAGGGCTTGGTAGGCGGCTCGGCGGAGCAGACTTTGACCGCACAGTCGCACTAAGGCCTTAGGCCGGCCCAGGCGGCGGCTTGCGCCGGCGGCCAAGACCAGCACGGCGGTGGTCTGTTCGCGCCCTGACGGGGCTCGAGGCGTTGAATGGAAGGGGAGACTGCCCATGCGCACAGAATACGCGAGTGGCATGCCCATGGCGGTCGGGTCGGCGGTCAGTTTGGCGGTGGTGGGGGCGGTGGTACGGGTGGTGGCCGTTGCACGCACCGGCGACTGTTAAGCGTGCTGAACGGGGTGCTGATCACCTGTTATCCTTGCCTACCGGTCGTTGGATGCTATGATTCGCGACCGCGCGTGGGGCGGTAGCTCAGTTGGGAGAGCGTCGCGTTCGCAATGCGAAGGTCGAGGGTTCGATCCCCTTCCGCTCCACCATTTTTCTGCTCAGCGCGGCAGAGCGCACCGCTAAGGTGCTTCGGATCCTACGGCTCGCTTGATGCCCCGGTAGCTCAGCTGGATAGAGCGCGCCCCTCCTAAGGGCGAGGTCACAGGTTCGACTCCTGTTCGGGGCGCCACAAAAAAACACGCTGGAGAGAGCGATCCCACCTCGAGACGGGAATGCGCGTCAGTCTTTTTTTCCGAGCGAGGCGGTCGCGTGACTCATGAGTTCGACGACTTCGGCGCGTGGGAGTTGACGCATTGCGTCTAGAAAAGCTTGGATGCCGGGCATCACATACACGGGACCGTTCGCGATCTGTGCGAGGCCCGTCTGTGCCACTCGATCAGGGTCCTCGGCGGTAAAGCTACCGGCTGCACGCATGCCCGCACGGGCCATCGAAGGGGTGTCGGTTAGGCCTAGGATCAGGCAGAGCACGCGGATGTGGCTCGGTTTTAATTCGTACCATAGGGCTTCGCTTAGGGTGTGTAAGAACGCCTTAGACGCCGAATAGGCGGCAATGCCGGCCGCTCCACCACTGCCGGCGCCTGAGCCTAAGAGAATGATGTTGCCACCTTTGCCACGGGCTTTCATTTCACCGGCGAAGTGATGGATCAGTCGCAGCGGTGTCTCGCAGTTAAGTCGCATCAGATGTAAGGCAGACTCCACGGGCTGATCGAGTACGCCGCCCACGCCGTGACTGGCGCCTGCATTGCAAATTAAGGTAGCTATCTCGCATCCATCGCACAAGGCGCGGATGCGCTCGATCGCGTCGGGTGTGGTGACATCGAGTGAGAGTGTACGAACCTGCACGCCCAGTGCACGCGCCGCGGCGGCGGTCTCTGCCAAGGGCGCTGGCTTTCGTGCGACGAGCACCAGATGAACACCATCACTCGCCAGCCGACGTGCAAAGCAAGCACCAACGCCCTCGGAGCCACCGACAATCAGTGCCCAGGGACCGAAGGGGGAGTGTGTCATGGCGGGCCCATTCATTAACTGAGCATACGCCATGACGAGGTGTTCAGTCAGCAGCGTACGTAGCCAACGATCCAGACTTTTGCCACCCCGCGCCTCGAGAACGACGCTCGGTGGTGTGAGCTCGCGGATCAAAACGCGCTCATCGGAATCCGCGGATGGACGCCTGATGAGGCCGCCCTAGGCACTGGCTGCCGCGTCGCCTTGCTGCTAGATTGGGGTGATGAATAAAGCACAAACCCACCAGTTGCTGGCTCGCCTCATTGATCGAATCGCCACCCAAAGCAGCGATCAAGCGGACGCCATGATGACCGAGGATGTACCGGATTTTTTGTCGACCGAGCGCGCCGCCCGCGAACGCCAGCAGTTCTTTTTGGACACGCCCCAGGTGATTGGTTTTGCGGGACAGGTGGCGAGGCCGGGCAGCTTCATGACCGCCACGGTGATGGATCGCCCGATCCTCGTCACGCGCGATGAGCAGCATGTGCTGCACGCCATGGTCAACGCGTGCGCCCACCGGGGCGCGCGCGTGGCCTATGGCGAGGGGGTAGGGCGACGTTTTACCTGCCGGTCACATGGTTGGACCTACAACGCCCGGGGTGAGTTACTGGCACGGCCAAAAGCGGAGTGTTTTGATGCGCCCGATGGCGGTCTCTCTCTCATCCGACTGCCGGTCTCTGATCGCTCAGGGTTGGTGGTGGTGGGATTGAATCCTGATATGCCACAGAGCCGAGTCGATCAACACTTGGTGGATATCGAGTCGCAGTTCTCAGGCTTTGGCTTTCGTGAGATGCACACCTTAGAGACACGACGTTTCGAGGTGCGTGCTAATTGGAAGTTGGTGGCGGCGCTCAGTTATGAGAGCTATCACTTTGCAACTTTGCACCGCGACACGGTCGCGAAATGGTTTGCGCCCCATGCGGTGCATGATTTTTTCGGTGCGCACAGCCGCTGGGCTTTCGCACGTCTTGGTACCGATCAGTTGCGTGACTTGGATCGGTCGAAGTGGCCGGATACCATACCCGGTGCCGTGAGCCACGCGTTGTTTCCAGGGACGATCCTGATCGGCACGCCAACCGACGCACAACTGCTTCGCGGCGAACCGGGACCGACGCCTGACACCTCGGTGGTCTACATGACCGGTGGTTATCGCGATCCCGCGCAACTGGAACAATCACGCGCCGGGTGGGCCCTTGGCATCCAGGCCTTTGAGGGGGAGGATCTGCCGGCGGCGGAGGACAGCCAGCGGGGACTGTCAGCAGGCCGTACTCGCCTGTTAATCGGTCGCAATGAGCCGGTGGTGCAGTTCTGGCACTTGCAATGGCGACGCGCGCTAGGCGACTGATCGATCGAATCCATTGAGCGCCGCTCGCTTCAGCAAGGCTTAGCACAAAGGATCGGATCGTGGATGATGTCGGTGGTCAGTTGATCGAGCGTAGGGGGGGGCTCGTTTTTTTGTGGGTGTGCGGTCTCGCCTGCTGCAGGAGGTGGGGCGCTTCGCGGAGCGTCCCGGCTATCGGTAGCGCGATGTGATGTGTGGGCAGGACGCGCCGGCTGATCGCGCTTCTTCTGGTGCGGGCCGATGGGACTTTCCCGCCCGTGATGGCCGCGGTGGCCGCGGGGTGGCGCTTTCGATGTGCTCGGTCGCGACCTGCCGATGGCGGCTTTAGCGAATGGACACGTCGCTGCGCTCGTGACGGGCCGTGGGCGAGAGCGCGGTCGCGGCCCGGGTGAGGGTTTTTCTATCTTCACCGGCCGGAGCGCGTAGACTCAGGCCCACACAGCGCATCGGCTGACGTTCCGCTGTTTTTACAATGATTAAAAAGGACAACCTCAATGGCTACGATTGCTTTGCATCCCGCCTTGGATAACGGCATTACCCCAGGCACCGCAGGTTTTGCGGGGGGTACCTTGACCTGTCACTGCACAAAAGATCCGGTGAGCGTACGCATCGACAGCAATGTGGCGCACAACCACGCCTGCGGCTGTTCTAAGTGCTGGAAGCCCAAAGGGGCTGCCGTTGCGGTGGTGGGGGTGGTGCCAAGAGATAAGGTGACGATCACCGCCAATGGCGACAAGCTCAAAGTCATTGATGCCACCGCGGCCATTCAGCGCCACGCGTGCAGCGTGTGTGGTGTGCACCTCATAGGTCGCATTGAGAACACCGCGCATCCTTTCTACGGCTTGGACTTTGTGCACGTTGAGTTATCCAAGGAAAAAGGCTGGGCCGCCCCTGAGTTTGCGGCGTTTGTGTCCTCTGCCATCGAAGCCGGCGGTCTGCGACCTGATCAGATGGACGCTGCTCGCGCGCGCTTTAAGGAGCTAAAGATGGAGCCCTATGACTGCTTGTCGCCGGTGCTGATGGATGCCATCGCGACGCATGTGGCGAAGGCAAAAGGCGTGCTGAAGGCCTAAGCGTCTGATGCTCGGACGGTGCGTCACCGAGGGGTGACGCACGGCCGAGTGTCGGTGGGTGGGGTGACGGGGGGTGTCGGTCGCGGCCAGCCTGCCGATTATATAAAGAAAAACCCTTAACATTTAATGCCTTATAATTTAATTCCACAGTGAATTCGAGATAATGCGTCTGATCGAAGGGGCGGGGTACCTGACGCCGCGGGAAGACTCCACGGCCGACGCCGCCTGTCCACAGGCCTCAGCCATCGGTCGCACGACCTCACTTTTGGCGTGCGGTGTGGTCAAGGCATAAACGCGGCGTGCACGCCTTATCACTATCCACTCGCTTTAGGTGTGACCTCGTGTGGTCGTGCGTATCAGCGCGGTGTGTGCTGCCGGTAGATCGGGTAAACTCTGACGCCTTCACTGGATGTCGCGAAGGGTCTGTAGCCTTCTATGAGTTCTAAAACAGACGACTGGTGCACAGTCACTCCTCTGTCGGGAGCGAATGCCGCGTTCATCGAATCCTTGTACGAGCAGTATCTTGATGATGCAAGCACTGTGTCGCCTGAATGGCAGCGCTATTTTGGGGATTTGATCAAAGCAGCCGGTGCCTCATCGCGCGATGTCGCGCACGCGCCGATCCGCTCGGCGTTACTGCAACAGGCGCTGGGTGCACGCCGCTCGATGAGTTCGGTGACTGAGGTCAGTACCGCGCAGGCCGCTAAACAGGGTGCTGTCTCCCGCATGATTCAGGTGTACGCCAATCGCGGACACTTGGTGGCTGACATTGATCCACTGCAGATGATGACGCGCGATCGGCCGCACGTGCTGTCGTTGGCCTACTTTGGCTTGTCAGCGGCCGATCTCGATCACGAATTTTTTACCGGCTCGCGCAGTGATGCCGTACCCACACGGATGTCTTTGCGCAAAATCATTGCTCAGCTCGAACACGTCTACTGCGGTCCGATTGGTGCTGAGTTTGCTCATGTCTCCTCCAGTGCAGAGCGTCTGTGGTTGCAAGATGAGTTTCAGAGTCGACGCATCCGCCAGCGATTTAGCACGGAGGAGCGCCTTGGGTTTTTGCGTCAGCTGACCGCGGCCGAAGGACTTGAGCGCTATCTGCATACGAAGTACGTCGGTCAAAAGCGCTTTTCTTTAGAGGGCGGTGACACCTTAATTCCGATGCTCGATGATCTGGTGCAATACGGCGGGTCACTCGGCATAGAAGAATGCATCTTGGGGATGGCCCATCGCGGTCGCCTCAATGTCTTGGTGAATCTGTTGGGTAAATCGCCGGAGGATTTATTCCACGAGTTTGAAGGCCACTACGACCTATCGAAGCTTAAGGGCTCGGGCGATGTGAAGTACCACAAGGGCTTCTCGGCGGATCTGCGTACACCACATGGCAATGTGCACGTGGTGCTGGCGTTTAATCCCTCGCACCTCGAGGTCGTGAATCCAGTGGTTGAGGGTTCAGCACGCGCGCGTCAGGAACGGCGCAATGATCAGATCGGTGATCGGGTACTGCCGGTGTTGATCCACGGCGATGCCGCGATGGCCGGCCAAGGGGTCGTGATGGAGACCCTACAGTTGTCGTTGGCCCGCGGATTTTATACCGGTGGCACGTTCCATTTAGTGATTAATAACCAAGTGGGTTTCACCACCTCCGATCCACGTGATGCGCGCTCCACCTTGTACTGCTCGGATGTGGCTAAGATGGTGGAAGCGCCTATTTTCCACGTCAATGGAGATGACCCTGAGGCCTGCGTGTTCGTCACCCGTTTGGCGCTCGATTACCGCATGAAATTTCATAAGGATGTGGTGGTCGACATGGTGTGCTATCGCCGTCATGGACACAACGAGGCGGATGAGCCGGCAGCAACCCAACCGCAGATGTATCAGGTCATCCGAAGTCATGCGACCACGCGCGCGCTGTATGCTGATCGGCTGGTGGCTGACCAGGTGTGTGCACTCGCGGACGTGGAGCGCTTGGTCAATGACTACCAAACAGGGCTCGATCAGGGCAAGCCGCAAGCACGTGCCGCGCTCGGCATGCTGGGTAATAAGTACACGGTCGATTGGAGTGTGCACCTCGACGCCGATCCGGATGAAGTGACCGATACCGGGGTGGAGCGGCAACACCTTGCTGAGTTGGGCGCTCGGATCGTCGATTTCCCGAAAGATTTTGCCTTGCATCCGCGGGTCGCTAAGATCTACGAGGATCGCGCTCGCATGTATCGCGGTGAGTTAGCGCTCGATTGGGGTGCGGCGGAAGTGCTCGCTTATGCCACCCTAGTCGATCAGGGCTATGGGGTGCGCATCACCGGTCAAGACAGCGGGCGTGGCACCTTTTTTCATCGTCACGCGGTGTTGCATGATCAAGGCAGTATGCGCCTCGATATTCCGCTGGAGCGTCTCACGCGCGAGCCGCGGCTTAGGATCACTGACTCGGTGCTGTCGGAAGAGGCGGTGCTCGGTTTTGAATATGGCTACTCGACCACCGAGCCGCAGACACTGGTGGTGTGGGAGGGTCAATTCGGTGACTTCGTCAATGGTGCGCAAGTGATCATTGATCAGTTCATCAGTTCGGGTGAGGCCAAATGGGGTCGTCTGTCGGGTCTTACCTTGCTACTGCCGCATGGTTATGAAGGGCAAGGCCCAGAGCACAGCTCTGCGCGTCTCGAGCGCTTCCTGCAGCTGTGTGCGGAAATGAACATGCAAGTGTGCGTACCCTCCACCCCAGCACAGATGTTCCATATGCTGCGTCGCCAGATGGTGCGGCCGCTACGTAAGCCTTTGGTGGTGATGACTCCGAAGAGTTTATTGCGGCATAAATTGGCGGTGTCGCCAATCAGTGAGTTGGCCAGCGGCCGCTTCCAGTTGCTGATCGGTGAGGTAGATCCCTTGCCGCCTGAGTCGGTGACTCGCGTCGTGTGCTGCAGTGGCAAGGTGTACTTTGATTTGTTAGAGCAGCGGCGTGCGGATCAATTAAATCATGTGGCGGTGGTGCGTCTGGAACAGCTTTATCCTTTCCCGATACACGAATATCAAGCGGTGATTAACCGCTACCCGAATGCGAAGGACATCGTCTGGTGTCAGGAAGAGCCGCAAAATCAGGGTGCGTGGTATCAGATCAGACATCGTTTGCAAGAGGCTCTCAGTGGACGCACCTTGCTCTACGCCGGTCGGGCAGGAGCGGCCGCGCCTGCCACGGGCATTCATGAGTTACATGTCGAACAGCAACGCGCCTTGGTGTATGCGGCTTTAAACGCCACGATGATCACAGGCGACAGCTCAACCACCGCGCGCTTAACCACCAAGCCCAGCGCGCCGGTGAAAACTAAATCCGCTAGGAAATCTGTATGACCACTGAAGTACGTGTACCGCAATTACCAGAATCCGTGGCGGATGCCACGCTGGTGACGTGGCACAAGAAGGTCGGCGACCTGGTGCGCCGTGATGAGAACTTAGCGGATTTGGAAACAGACAAGGTCGTGCTGGAGGTGCCCTCACCGGTGACCGGCATCCTTCGCGAGGTGCATGTTGCCTCCGGGGTGACCGTGACCAGCGGCGTCTTATTGGCCGTCATTGAAGTAAGCCAGGCGAGTGCTGCCAGTCCCGCCACCGCGCCGGTGGCGGCGAGTGCGCCGCCCGTGAGCGCGGGCCCGCGAGCGGCGAAGTCTGAGGCAAAATTAGCCCCTGCCGCCCGACGCTTGGTGGAGGAGAAGCACCTCGGTACGGAGAGTCTCGTGGGATCGGGTCGTGATGGCCGTATTAGTAAGCAAGATGTGGTGCACGCCTTACAAGACCGACCCGCCGCAGCCGTGTCGTTGGCGCCCACGCCGGTTCAGGCGCCGACCGTCGCGTCGGCCGGGCGCACTGAGCAGCGCGTGCCTATGACGCGTCTGCGTGCCCGCATAGCGGCCCGTTTGGTGGAGGCGCAGGCGACACAGGCCTTGCTCACTACCTTTAATGAGGTCGATATGCACGCGCTCAATCAAGCGCGAGCGCGTTACAAAGATCGCTTTGAGAAGACCCATGGGGTCAAGTTGGGCTTTATGTCCTTCTTTGTGAAGGCAGCCATTGAGGCCTTAAAAAAGTTTCCGGCGATCAATGCCTATGTGGATGGCGGTGATATCGTTTATCACGATTACTTCGATATCGGCGTCGCGGTGTCCACCGAACGCGGCTTGGTCGTGCCGGTACTTAAAAACCCTGATGAGATGAGTTTTGCGGATATTGAACGCGGCATTGGAGAGTTCGCCAAGAAGGCGCGTGAGGGTGGAATCACCATTGAGGATCTGTCGGGTGGGACGTTCTCGATCACCAATGGCGGCGTGTTCGGTTCTCTGTTGTCCACACCCATTGTGAATGCGCCGCAAAGTGCGATTTTAGGCATGCATAAGGTGCAGGATCGGCCGGTGGTGGTGGATGGCGCCATTGTGATCCGGCCGATGATGTATCTTGCGCTCACCTATGATCATCGCTTAGTCGATGGTCGAGAAGCCGTGCAGTTTTTGGTAGCCATTAAGGATTGCATCGAAGATCCGACGCGTTTGTTGCTACATATTTGATGAGTGTCCGAGGGTCACCGGTGCGCTGATCGGCGCGGAAGTGATCGGCGCCTGAGTTGTTTTGGAGAGCTGGGATGAGCGATGAGTTTGACGTGATTGTGATCGGCGGAGGTCCTGCGGGTTATCCGGCGGCGCTTCGCGCGGCGCAGCTCGGGCTGTCGGTCGCCTGCATCGATGATTGGAAGAACACCGACGGCTCACAAAGCTTTGGTGGCACGTGCTTAAACGCCGGCTGTATCCCCTCCAAAGCCTTGCTGGAGTCGTCCGAGTGGTACCACCGCGCGCAGCATGAGTTCGCGGCGCATGGGATTACCCTGACGGGTGCGAGCTTTGATTTGGCGCAGATGCAAAAGCGCAAAAACACGATTGTAAAGACATCGACCCAAGGCATTTTGGGTCTGTTCAAGGCCGCCAAGGTCACACCGCTCCCTGGGCATGGTCGTTTGCTGGCAGCGCACCGTGTGGAGTACACGCCAGCCGATGGGGCAAAGCGCCTGCTCACCGGTAAAGCGATTGTGTTGGCGAGTGGATCGGTGCCGATGGCCTTACCCAGCGTGCCCTTTGATGGGGGGCGGGTGTTGGACAGTTGGGGTGCCTTGGATATGACGGAGGTACCGAAGCGCTTGGGCGTCATCGGTGCGGGCGTCATTGGACTTGAGTTGGGCTCGGTGTGGCGCCGACTGGGATCTGAGGTCGTGGTGCTAGAAGCGCTCGATGGATTTTTGCCGATGGCTGATCAGCAGGTGGCCCAAGAGGCACGTAAACAGCTCAGCAAACAAGGTCTCGACATTCGTTTGAGCGCGAAGGTCACGGGTGCGGAGGTGTCTTCAGCGGGTGTGAATCTGGCGTACACCGACGCCACCGGCAGTCACACCCTGTCGGTTGATCGGGTGGTCGTGGCGATCGGTCGACGGGCTCGCACCGAGGGTCTACTCGCGGACAACACAGGCGTCGTGGTGAATGCGCGCGGTGTCATCGAAGTCGATGCGCAGTGTCGTACCGCGGTACCCACGGTGTATGCGGTCGGTGATTGCGTGCGCGGGCCGATGCTGGCGCACAAGGCCAAGGAAGAGGGCGTGATGGTGGCGGAGCTGATTGCCGGTCACTACGGCGCGGTGGACTACGCGAACGTGCCCTCCGTGATCTACACCACCCCCGAGATCGCCTGGGTCGGACTCACCGAGGAACAGGTAAAAGCGTCAGGGCGCGCCTACAAGGTCGGCGTGTTTCCGTTCATGGCCAGTGGCCGGGCGCGCGCCATGGAGGCGGGGAGCGGCTTCAGTAAGGTGATTGCGGCGGTTGATGACGATGCACTGCTGGGTGTGCATGTGATCGGCCCGATGGCCGGTGAGTTGATCGCAGAGGCGGTCATGGCCATGTCCTACTCCGCCAGTACCGAGGATCTACAGCGCATCATGCACGCCCATCCGACCCTCTCTGAGGGGCTCCATGAGGCCGCCTTGGCGGCGGATAAACGAGCGATTGATTACCCCAATCGATAATCGATGGGCGGCGCAACGGCGCCCAAGGCAAACGGTGCGCTCTGCCGCCTCCTTAAAGTGCGTGACCGGTGTGAGTGAGAGAGGATACCGGTATCATGATCTTCCCATGAGCCTCTTCATTCATGTCCTGACCGATGCCGCGCGCTAGCGGTTGGCGTCAGTATCGGCCGAGCGCGACCGGCGTCGCGACGGGCCTCGCGGCGGGCGTCAAAGCGGGGGGTCACCTAAACAGTGCGCCCACCCGTGCGCCCATCAAGGCACGTATCCTCGGACTCGATCCGGGTTCGCGGGCCACCGGCTTTGGCATCATTGACGTTGACGCCAGCGGCAGTGTCTATGTGGCCAGTGGCGCGGTACGCGCGGAGGGCACTGATTTTGCGGCGAGACTTCATCAGATCTACGCCGGTGTGGCGAGTGTGATTGCCAGCTATCAACCCACCGAAGTGGCCATCGAGCGCGTGTTTGTCAGTGCCAACCCGGACAGTGCCCTCAAGTTAGGTCAAGCCCGCGGCGCGGCTATTTGTGCGACCTTTGCCAGCCACGCCCCGGTATTTGAGTACAGTGCGCGTGAGGTCAAACAAGGGGTGGTCGGCAGTGGCGCGGCCTTAAAACCGCAGGTACAGAAAATGATTCGTATTTTGCTAAAGGTTGAGGGGAAGCTCGGGGCGGATGCCGCCGATGCGCTGGCCGTCGCCTTGTGTCACGCGCACGGGCGTGCCACGCGCCATGCCCTCGCACGCGCCGGAGTGAGCGCATGATCGGCCAACTGCGCGGCCGCCTCGCCGCCAAACACCCACCGGGGCTGTTGATTGAGGTGGGGGGCGTGGGCTATGAATGCGAAGCCCCGATGTCGACGTTTTATCACCTGCCAGCCATCGGCAGTGAGGTGACCCTTCGTACCCATGTAGTGGTGCGCGAGGATGCGCACTTGTTGTTTGCGTTTGCGACCGAGGATGAGCGGCGCTTATTTCGCAGTCTTCTTAAGGTCAGCGGCATTGGTCCTAAAATCGCCTTAGCGATTTTATCGGGGACCTCGGTGTCCGATTTCTTAAGCCTGATTGAGGCTGAAGACACGGATCAACTGGTGCGCGTGCCGGGTATTGGACGAAAGACCGCAGAGCGCTTAATCATCGAGATGCGTGATCGGGTGAAAGACTTTGGCAGTCCACAGGGGGGGCTTGCGCGCGCGCCGGATGCGCCGCGATCGGCCAAGCAAGAGGCCTCCAGTGCGCTACTGGCGCTTGGCTATAAGCCCGCGGAAATCACCCGTTTACTTGCCACGGTGCGGGAGGACACGCTCAGCACGGAGGAGATGATCCGGTATGCGCTTAAAGCAGCGGCGATCTAGGTTTATAAAGGCAGTGCAATGATTGATTCCGATCGTTTGGTCAGCGGGGCAGGCGCCGGCGAGGAAGATTCTCTCGATCGGGCGGTGCGTCCGAAGGTATTGGCCGACTACGTCGGTCAGCCGATCGTGAAGAACCAAATGGAAATCTTCATTGAGGCGGCGCGGCGTCGGTCGGAGGCGCTTGATCACTTGTTGATCTTTGGACCCCCGGGTTTAGGTAAGACCACGCTCGCCAATATTGTCGCCAATGAATTAGGGGTCGGCTTAAAGCAGACCTCAGGACCGGTGCTGGAGCGACCGGGTGATCTGGCGGCGTTACTCACCAACCTACAGCCACGCGATGTGTTATTTGTTGATGAGATCCATCGCTTGTCACCGATCGTGGAAGAAATCCTGTATCCAGCGATGGAGGATTTTCAGCTCGACATCATGATTGGCGAGGGGCCGGCGGCACGTTCCATCAAAATTGATCTGCCGCAGTTCACTTTGATTGGCGCCACCACCCGGGCGGGGCTTTTGACCTCGCCTTTACGCGATCGCTTCGGCATCGTGCAGCGCCTGGAATTTTACTCGGTGGAGGATCTCACCCGCATTGTGGCGCGCTCGGGGCAGATCTTGGGCCTAGCGGTGGATGCCGAAGGTGCCTCACAGATCGCACGGCGATCGCGCGGCACACCGCGTATCGCCAATCGTTTGCTTCGGCGCGTGCGTGACTACGCTGAGGTCAAATCGGATGGTCGTATCCGCGAGTCGGTGGCGATGGCCGCCCTCGATATGCTGGACGTCGATAGCCATGGCTTTGATGTCATGGACCGGCGCCTCCTACAGACCGTGATTGAGAAGTTCGCCGGCGGCCCCGTGGGGGTAGACAGTCTGGCGGCAGCGATCGGTGAGGAGCGCGGTACGATTGAAGATGTGGTCGAGCCGTTTTTGATTCAGCAGGGTTATTTGATGCGCACCGCCCGGGGTCGCATGGCGACTGCGATGGCCTATACCCATTTT
Organism: uncultured Pseudomonadota bacterium; assembly: GCA_903862885.1. GTDB lineage: Bacteria > Pseudomonadota > Gammaproteobacteria > Steroidobacterales > Steroidobacteraceae > CAIKZZ01. The sequence continues at coordinate 8,949 of CAIOZU010000035.1, read as the reverse complement.
GGTCTCACCCCACCGGCGGTCCCGCCTCAGCCCTTAGGTGTTTTCAGGGATGAGCCCTGAGTGGCGACACCCTTCGCCTGGCCGGTACGCGTGTACTGGGAGGATACGGATGCGGGTGGGGTGGTGTATCACGCAAATTACGTGCGCTTCATGGAACGCTCGCGCAGTGAGTGGTTGCGGCATCATGGGGTCGATCAGGCGGCGCTTCGCGTCCAGGAGGGCCTGCAGTTCACCGTGGTTGATATGCAGATTCGCTGGGTGCGACCTGCCCATTATGATGATTTACTGCAGGTCACTACGCTGCTTGGGCCGGTGACCGGCGCCCGCTTTCGTTTCAGGCAACAGGTGTGGCGGGAGACGGCGTTGTTGGTGGAGGCGACGGTAGGGGTGGCCGCCATCGATACCGAAAGCCTTAAACCTCGTCGCTTGCCGGCGAGCCTTCGGGCATTGAGTGCTTTAACTGGATAGGGATGCGCTGACTATGGATCTGTCGTTTCTTAAAGTCTTGCTAGACGCGAGTGTGGTGGTGCAAGCGGTCATGCTGGTGTTGGCGGCTGCGAGTGTCACCTCATGGGCCATTATCCTAAAAAAGCGCGGTGCACTGCGCGCTACGCGCGCGGCTGCCCACGACTTCGAAGGGGCCTTCTGGTCGGGGGGTGATCTCAGCAGTTTGTACCGACGCATTGAGACCGAGAAAAAACAAACGACTGGCATCGAAAGTATTTTTGAGTTTGGTTTTCGTGAATTCACCCGCTTACACAAGCAAGCGGGCATTGATGGCACGCAGTTGATGGAGGGCTGTCGACGGGCAATGAAAGTGGCCCAGCTGCGTGAGATCGATCGCCTTGAACAGCATCTGGAGATGTTGGCGACGATTGGGTCGATCAGTCCCTATGTGGGATTGTTTGGGACGGTGTGGGGCATCATGCATGCCTTCCATGGTTTAGCCACGGTGCAGCAGGCGACCTTGCAGATGGTGGCGCCGGGGATCTCCGAGGCACTCATTGCCACGGCGATTGGTCTTTTTGCGGCGATCCCTGCGGTGGTGGCGTTTAATCGCTTCTCTGATCAGGTGAGCCGTTTGGAGCTGCGTTTTGATACCTTCATGGAGGAGTTCTCCACCATCTTGCAGCGCCACGCGGCGACACGGGTCGTTTAAATGGCTGCAGAAGGCAAGCGTCAGCGGCGGTTGATGGGCGAGATTAACGTCGTGCCATACATTGACGTGATGTTGGTGCTGTTGATTATTTTTATGGTCACCGCGCCCTTGTTGACGCAAGGCGTGCAGGTGGACTTGCCGAAGGCGGGGGCGGCTCCCTTGCCGGATCCGAAGCAAGAGCCGTTGATCGTCGCCCTCGACAGTCAAGGGCGACTGTTTTTAAACTTAGGCGATCATAAGAGCGCACCGATTGACGAGGCGGCTCTATCGGGTCGCATCCACAGCGTGTTGGGGCGCACCCCGGAGACTCCGGTGCTACTGAAAGCCGACGCACGTATTGCCTATGGTCGAGTGATGCATGTGATGGTGCTGTTGCAGCAGGCCGGTGCGGTGCGCGTGGGCTTTGTGACCGATCCGTTGCCCGCCACACAAGCGCCCCCGTCCTGAGCCGTCCGATGCAGGGCTTTTGGCGGGAACATGGCCGAGTCGTGTTGGCATCGGTCCTTTTACACGGCGTCGTCGTGGCTTTGCTGTGGGGGATCGGCCGCTTCAGTCGCCCACCCACCGTGGTGATGCCGGCGACCATGGAGGGCTATCTGGTGCCAGCCGCTGCCGCCCGCGCGGCACCGGTCAGTGCGCCCGCGCCGGAGGCAGCGCCCGCACCCACGCCGGCTGCACCCGCTACACCGGTAGCGCCGACGCAGGCGCAGCCTAAAGCCGCGCCGACACCGAAGCCGACACCGAAGCCGATACCTCCGCCGAAGCCTCTGCCTGATCCCCGTGTCGTGAAACGCGAGCAAGCCGCCAAAGTAAGCGCGGACGCTCAACAGGTGGCGGCTTCCAAAAAGCAAGCGGAGGAGGCGGCGAAGAAACAAGCGGCCGCGGCCGATGCTAAGCGCCGTGAGCAGGAGATTGCCCAAAAACTGAATCAAGCCGCCGAGGCGGAGCGTCGCGCAGCGCGTGAGGCGCAGATGGCAAACGAGTTGGCCGGTGAGCAGAAGCGCGCGGGCGTTGAGCACGCGGGCTTGTTGGCGCGCTATGTGGCAGAGATTCAGTCGCGGGTAGAACGGGCCTGGACACGCCCCCCGACGGCCAAGGCTGGGTTAAAGTGTGAGGTCTGGGTCACTCAGGTGCCCGGCGGGACGGTCACGGCCGTCAAGTTTGGGCCCTGCAACGCCGATGAGGCGGTACAGCAGTCGATATCGGTCGCGGTGTTTAAAGCCTCGCCCTTGCCCGCACCGCCGGACCCGAGTTTGTTTGAACGGAACTTAAAACTGGTATTTGCACCTGATGCGTAATCACTGTATTTGTTGGATGACGGCGGTGCTTTGGCTCGGTCTATCGAGCGCCACGGCGTCGGCCGATTCGTCACTCACCATCCAAATCACCCGTGGCATGACCAGCACCATTCCCATCGCGGTCGTGCCTTTTGCCGGTCAAGGCCCCTTGCCGGTCGATGTGGCGTCAGTCATTGATGCAGACCTTGCCCGTAGTGGCCGCTTTCAGGTGCTCTCCCGCGATGAGCAGCCGCAAACGCCAACCAGCGTGGGCTCGGTCGATGCGGCTCAGTGGCGGCTGCTGAAGACCGATTATGTGGTGGTGGGTCGTCTGGTGGCGAAGGGTGATGCGCTGGAGTTGCAATTTGATGTGGTGAACAGCATGACCGGTAGCCGTTTGTTGGGTTACTCACTGCCGACCAATGCCAGTAGCTTGCGGCTCGCCGGTCATCGCGCCGCGGATCTCATTTATGAAAAAATCGTCGGGGTCCCCGGCGCTTTTTCGACCCGCATTGCCTATGTCAGCGTGGAGGGCGCGTTCAGCGCGCGGCATTGGAAGTTGGTGGTGGCTGACTCCGATGGAGAGAATGCCAAGGTGATATTAGATTCAGTGGAGCCGATCATGTCACCGACCTGGTCACCGGATGGCGGACGCTTAGCCTACGTGTCCTTTGAAGGACGAAATTCGGCTATCTATGTGCAGACCGTGGCCAGTGGTCAGCGGGAGCGGGTGTCAGGGCGCGCTGGGATCAATGGCGCCCCGGCATGGTCACCGGATGGCACTCGGCTGGCACTGACCTTGTCACAAGCCGATGGCAACCTTGACGTCTTTGTACTGGATCTCGCCACACGCGCCTTATTGCGTATCACCGATGACCCGGCGATCGATACCGAACCGTGCTTCTCAGCGGATGCGCAGAGCCTGTATTTCACCTCGGATCGTTCCGGCCGCCCGCAGATCTATCGGATCCCCTTGGCGGGCGGGAAAGCGCAACGGGTCACCTTTGAGGGCGCATACAACGCAAGACCCCGGCTGTCAGTGGATGGTAAGTCTATGGCGGTGGTGACCCAGGACGGGGGCGGCTATCGGATTGCCCTAGTCGATCTGGCCAGTGGTCAATCGCGCATTCTGTCGCAAGGGTCGCTCGATGTGTCGCCGTCCTTCGCTCCCAATGGCCAGAATGTCATCTATTCCGCACGCGAGGCGGGGCGGGCGGTGTTGGCCACGGTGAGTATTGATGGCAGTGTGGCGACTCGCATCAACGCCCGCGCCGGGGATGTCCGCGAACCCGCATGGTCGCCCATTTTATAAGTCGACGCCGCCTCTAGCGGATAGGCGAGCGTTGGGTGTCTATGGCACACTGTGCCTATGACTGATCGGTTCTCTTTATTTCTTGGCTGTGGAGTGTCCTTATGACCCGTGCTCTTAAAATTCTCTTGCTGGTGTCCCTCAGTGCGGCTTTGGCGGGGTGCCCAAAAAAGCCCACCACAGTGCCTAATGCAACGCAGGGCGACAGCGTCGCTGCCACCACCGACACGGCGGGTCGCGGCTACAGTGGCGTGGGTAAGGGTGTGGCGGAGGCAAATGCCACCACCGGGGATAGCGTCAAAATTCAAGCGATCATCCATTTTGATTACGACAGCTCGTTGATCAAACCCGAATATACCTCCGTGATCGGTGCGCAGGCGCGCCGCTTGGCGGCCGATCGTGGCTTGAAGCTGCGCTTGGAAGGGCATACCGATGAACGCGGTTCGGCCGAGTACAACATTGGATTGGGTGAGCGTCGTGCGCAGGCCGTGAAGCGGGCCCTGTTGTTGGAAGGCGCCACCGAAGCGCAGTTGGCGACCGTGAGCTTTGGTTCCGAGCGGCCGATGGCCGAGGGTCATAACGAAGCCGCGTGGTCACAGAATCGGCGCGTTGAGATCGTTGACGGCGGTCGCTGAGTCTAGGATGCATCGCCTCTGCGTAGTGCTCTTGGGGGCGTCGGTGCTGGCAGCTTGCAGCACCACGCGGCCCGAGGACGAACCCGCCTATGTGAAAGCGGTGGCGGTGGAGGCGCGTGTCGAGCGTCTAGAGCATCAAAACGAAGCGCTCTTGGCGATGCAGCGACAGTTGGATGCGACCCAAGCGAGCGTGCGACGCCTGCAGGGCGAGGTGGAAGAGGGGCAGCACGGTACTCAGACCAAGGCCGCTGAGACCCGCAACCTCTACAGTGATTTAGAGAGCCGCCTAAAAGCCCTCGAGGCCAGACCGGAGGCGGTCGCCCCAACGGCCCCACAAAGCCCGGTGGTGGGCGATCACGATGTCTATCAGGCAGCGCTTGATCTGTTAAAGAAACATGACTTTGCCGGGGCAGAGGGTGCATTAAAGGCCTTTATCAGTGCCTATCCGCAAAGTGCCCTTTTGGATAATGCCAAGTACTGGCTGGGTGAAAGTTACTACTCAGAGGGTAAATTGCCAGAGGCGGTCGCCGCCTTTGCGCGCCTGATTGCTGATCATCCAGACTCTAAGAAAGTTCCGGATGCGCTGTTAATGATTGGCAAGTCACAGACAGAGCAAAAACGATTCAAAGAGGCGCGAGCGGCCTTTGCGCGGATTGTGAAGACCTATAGTGATTCGTCGGTCGCCGCTGAAGCGCGCACGCGCCTGAAGAAACTGGATGCCGACCATCACTGAGTCCATCCCGCGACCGCGGGATGACATCCCGGTTTCCGAACGACTCCGCCTCACTGAGATCTTTCATTCCCTACAAGGTGAGGCCGACACGGTCGGTGTGCCCACCGTGTTCATTCGGCTCACCGGCTGCCCCCTGCGCTGCGTCTATTGCGATACGGCTTATGCCTTTCATGGTGGCACGTGGCATTCCATGGACGAGACAATGTCGCAGGTGCGCGCCTTTGGGATTCCGACCGTCTGTGTGACCGGCGGTGAGCCCTTAGCGCAACCGAATGTGCACACCTTGCTGTCGCGTTTGTGCGATGCGCGCTACCGGGTCTCCATTGAGACCAGCGGGGCACTCGATGCGCGTGACATCGATGCGCGGGTGGTGCGTGTGATCGATGTCAAAACCCCAGGTTCCAAAGAAGAATCCCGCAATTTCCTACCGAATCTGACCAGTCTGCGTGCCACTGATTTGGTTAAGTTTGTGATCATGGGTCGGGATGACTACGAGTGGAGTAAGGCTTTTGTGCGGGCACACGGCCTAGAGGAAAAATCACAGGTGCTATTTAGTCCGAGCTTTCAGGATCTGCCGCCCAAAGACTTGGCTGAGTGGATGCTAAACGATCGGCTCACGATTCGCTTTCAGATGCAGTTGCATAAACTCTTATGGGGTGAGGTCCCTGGGCGATGACTAAGCCATCGAATGAGCCACGACGTGCGCCAGTGAAGGCTGTGGTGTTGGTATCGGGGGGGCTCGATTCCAGCACCGTGCTGGCCATGGCGAAAGCCGCGGGACGAGATTGTTATGCCTTGAGCTTCGACTACGGCCAACGCCATCGAGTGGAGCTTTTAGCGGCAGCGACCCTAGCGCATCAGCTCGGGGCGATTGAACATCGCACCCTGCGGATTGATTTAGGCGGAATCGGCGGTTCAGCGCTCACGGACCATTCCATCGATGTGCCGACTGCGCCGACGGCGGGTATTCCGATCACTTATGTGCCGGCCCGCAACACGATCTTTTTGGCCTTTGCCTTAGGTTGGGCGGAGGTGCTGGGTGCCACGGAGATTCACGTTGGGGTGAATGCAGTCGACTACTCAGGCTACCCGGATTGTCGACCTGAGTTCATTGCCGCCTTTGAGCGGGTGGCACGGCTTGCCACCCGGGCGGGTGTGGAGGGGGGGCGGCTGACCATCCAATCACCCCTGATGACCCTGTCTAAGGCTGAGATCATCCGCTGCGGGCTCGCTCTTGGGCTCGATTACGGGCTAACCGTGTCCTGCTACCAAGCCGATGAGCAAGGCGCTGCGTGCGGCGTGTGTGACTCCTGCCGGCTGCGCCAGGCGGGGTTTGTGGCGGCAGGTGTTGCCGATCCCACCCGCTATCGATCGCTTGTGTGAGGAAGCGGCGGTGGGCACGCCGGGCTGATTTATTCAGCCGGAGTGCAGCATAGAGCGCTCACCCCTGATAGAATTCGCGTCCCCGATCGGGCCGTTAGCTCAGTGGTAGAGCAGTTGGCTTTTAACCAATTGGTCGATGGTTCGAACCCATCACGGCCCACCATCCAATCAAGCACTCGTGTTGTTTTAAGGCTAGGCTCGTTACTTAATCTTGGCCTTGGCAAGCGCATAGATTCGTCGGCAATCATGTGCCCCTCCGTTGGATACGTAGCGCGTGCTCGTGCGAGTTCATTTGAAACGCTCAACGATGCCACTGGACGCCGGATGTGTGGGCTTTGTCTTGATATCAATGAGTTTGTGAGCCTTAATCGCTTCAGTCACAACCCGATTAACGCACTCGTGCGGATGCCACGTGGTGGTGAACAGGGATTCCATGGGAACGTGAACAGCAATTCCACGGCAAGATCAGCAAGATTCCACTGAAACATGAACACTGTGTGGGTATCGGCGGCACGGTGTTCACGATCATGTGCGTGGGGTTTAGGCGGCTACCGGTTTATGCAGACTCTTTCTTAACTGAGTCTTTGCTTGTAAAGCCCATGAGCATAGATTATCAAAATGAGACCATTTGTAACGCAGCCCTGATTTTGGTTGGCGAGTCAAGGTTACGGAAATAGGGTCGTTGGCCGAAACGAGAGGCCTCAAAAGCAAAGCTTGATGCGGGCGTGCCCGTGATCAGGCGGCAGCGCCGCGCCATATCAAGAAACTCGATGAATGCTCGCTCTTGTGTGCCAAAGTTACCCAAGCCTAATGCGTGGCAATTAACAACGCTGATGCCCGCTTTTGCCAGTGCTTCAGCAAGGCTCGTGCGAGTAGCGGCGTCATCACTCAAAACGCAGACTGTGTAACCCGCGCCAACCTCGATTGCTCAACTGCTAATAGCCTCGATCGACTGTCGGCTCTCTGGAAAATACTCAAGGATATCGCCGCGACGAACATGAAAGCAGATATCACACTCGGGAACTGAGTCGCTTACTCGGCAATACAGGCGGCGGGGTAAAAGCTGAGCATACGCCGCACTGATCGCCGTATCCCACATAGAATCCGTGTCGTATCCGCGATTCGCAGCGCTTAGGCGTGCTGCATGGCTTGACTCAATTGCCACGACCTCAGCTCGGGATTGAGCCACTGCGTCTGCCGGGTTGTTGTAGCGCATGGCAAACGGGACCACGCCCCAATCACGCTGAGCATCGCTCTGCACAGCGTACCACCCGTCACCAGGCAGCCATTCGCTGAAGCACACGTCGATGACGGGTACTGAGTCAGCCGTGGCGGCCGATAAGTGTTCGCTGTCCTCAAAGAAAACATCGTAGCCAAGGACCTGAAGCTCTCTGACGTACGACCGGCTATCGTTTGGAACTATACGGCGCCATGCGTGATAGCAGGTCCGTCCCGTTTGTTGCGCAAGAACCATGGCACCAGCGATGGCGCGTAGGCGGTTGCCGAGGCCTCCCTGTGGTGATACCACAAGCGTTTTCGAGGAAACGCGTGCGACTTTCTGGTCTGATGTGTGCGGTACGTGAGGGCTGGTTGTCGTTTAGGTAATTAAATTTGGGTATTGCTGATGTGGCGAAACGAATGCACTTAAAAGTGCTGGCGGGACAAGGTTCTTTTTCTGTAATTGGTCGCGTGCCAAATTAACCTGACGAATTTCCTCTTCTGTGTCATTTGAGCTAAATGCAATGTAGCCGTATGCGCGGCGATTATCTAAATACTGTGGAATTTTATGTGTCCGTGCACAGTGTGAAAATATTACATACTCGTGTCTTTCGGTGGTATCTAAATAGTTGAGTGTAGGAATCACATCAGCGCGGACTAAGTAGGTGCAATGCACAACAGGCGCTTCAACGACGCCACAGAGTTTTTGGTGTAGAAGTTCAGTGTATGTATCGCAACTCTGATAGTAGCCATTATCATCTATATCAGCATGATAGTTCGAGTAGGGATGATTTATGTCTACATGTCGAAGTAGGGGCGCCACAATGGGCAGGCTTAACGTAACCAACTCGCGCAGGGTATGCGGGGCTATGAAGTTATCGACATCCGCCACGAAGTAATAGTCGCAGTGGTTTTCTAGTGTCTTTTGCAGGCTACGGTTGCGTATCTCTCCCAAGACCGCGAAGCGGGTTGCATTCCAATCCGTGGCAGGATAGATCTCTACAGCGACGGGTGCGGGAGTTGCATCGAATTCGACGGCGGCATACTGATGCCGCACACGATCAGTCCATTCCGTCAGCACTCGCAGGGTATCGTTGACCGACCTGCTTTAACTGGTCCAGCTCTGATGTCTGTTACGCAGCGATCTGAGTCTCGCTTATTTTCTTCACTGTCGTCAAACGCACCACCGTCGTCTCAGGTGCGGGTGGCCTATAGCCCAGTGCGCTATGCGGCCT